>NZ_JAUDRY010000006.1:0-476732 GCF_030382195.1 Rhizobium sp. S96 | reverse complement strand
TCGGCATGCTCGGCCATGGGCAGGCGGCGCTTCGTCATAAATGGAGTGAATCATGATTTGCAGAAAACAGGAATCCCTCCTGCCACCGGATTTGCTCCAGTTACTGCTACCCGATCTCGTTCGGGCGGAGGATGCTCTCGCGCGGCTGGACGAGAGGGCTTTGCGCTCCTCAGTCGGAGAGGGCTTTGCCGAGCGCCGACATTTCTTCGATGCCGTGGGCGCAATGTGGGTTGCTGGCGAGCTTGTCCATGTCGAGGATCTTGTGCTTCACGACGCGCATATGGACACGCGCACGCCAAGCCATGAGCTGACGATCGCGCATGGGGTCTTGCGTGCCCGGCGGAGGATATGGACGGGCGAGCCTGGCTGGTCGTTGAGTGCCGCAGGTCTCGCTGTGCTGGCCGGGAGCGGGGGAGGGGAGGAGCGCGCTCCGGAGCAAAAGGGTGCCGAGCCCGCGGGCGATGATGACGACGGCGTTGACGATGCCCTCTCGGCGGAGCTAGCGGAGATCGATGCGGTGCTGGAACGTTCGCAGCGGCTGTTGGACAGCCATCTGGCCAATGCACCCGCCGAAGTCGCCGTGACGTCTTCCAAGGAAAAGCGTAGCGATGATCCGCTCGGGCTCTTCGATGACGAGGAATGGGACGAGTCGGCGCGGTTGCGCGAATGGAGAGGCGTGCTCGCGATCGCGGATCAGTTGCCGCCGACAATAGGCGCAGCGGTTCTTTTCGAGGCATGGGAAAAGATCGAGCCGCTGCGGCGGCAACACTGGCTCGGCGGTTTGCTTGTTGCGAGTTACCTCCGGTCGCGCGGGAAGGTGACGTCGCATCTCTTCTCCTTCTACGCCGGCCTGAAGACTGTTCGCCACGAGCGTCGCCGTGCGCGTGACAGGCTGACGCGACTACAGGCCTTTCTTGATGGCATGACCGAAAGTGCTGTCCTGGGCTTGAAGGAGATGGACCGGCTTTCCCTGGCGCAGACGCAGATGGAAATGCGCTTCAAGGATCGGCGCTCGAATAGCAGTCTTCCGGACCTTGCGAGTTTTGTGCTGTCGCGACCGATGGTGTCCTCCGCCATGGTGGCGCGCGAGCTCCGGATCACCAGCCGCGGCGCGCTCAATCTCCTGAATGAGATCGGTATCCGCGAGATTACCGGCCGTGGCCGCTATCGGGCCTGGGGTATCCTCTGAACAAAAAGAAAGCGGCCGAGCCAAGGCTCAGCCGCTTCCGTGTAGTGAACACCCGATCCGCGCATCCTGTCACAGCGTGCGGACCGGGCGTTCTAGCGCTTCCATTGCCCCCAGAAGCGCTTAGGCCTATTCCCGCTCACCCGTGAAGTTGAGCAGCAGCTGGAAGATGTTGACGAAGTTCAGGTAGAGCGAGAGCGCGCCGAAGACGGCAAGCTTCTGGTTCGATTCCTGGTCGTAGTTCTCCGAATACTGTTCCTTGATATTCTGCGTGTCGTAGGCGGTGAGGCCGACGAAGACGAGAATGCCGATCACCGAGATCGCGAACTGCAGTGCGCTTGAGCCCAGAAAGATATTCACGAGGCTCGCGATGACCACGCCGATAAGGCCCATCATCAGGAAGGAACCGAAACGGGAGAGGTCACGCTTGGTCACATAGCCATAGAGGCTGGTCGTGCCGAACATGGTCGCGGCGATGAAGAAGGTGCGCGCGATGCTGGTGCCGGTGAAGACCAGGAAGACGGACGCGAGCGACAGGCCCATGACGGCACAGAAGGCCCAGAAGGTCATCTGGGCTGCGCCGGCCGACATCGTCTGGATCTTGAACGAGAAGAAGAAGACGAAGGCCAGCGGCGCGAGCATCACGACCCACTTCAGCGGCGACTGGAAGATCGGCACGTAAAGTGCCGGCGTGCTGCCGACGATGAATGCGATGATGCCGGTGATGACAAGGCCGACCCCCATGTAGTTATAGACGCGCAGCATGTGCTGGCGCAGACCTTCGTCGAACAGTGCCTGCGAACCGGCGGCGGAGCCAAAACCGTAGCGCGGATTGATCGGATTCATACAGATCTCCTCGATTGAACTAGTAGAGGGTACGAGCAAGCTGATCAGCTGCTCGATCCAGAGTGATGGTGCGATCGCCGGTGACGAGTGCGTAAGCGACGTCGCCTATCTGCCAGTAGGCTGCCTCCGCGTTATCAAGCGCGATATGGCTGACGGATGCCACGGAGAACGAACCCGGGCGAACCGCGAACAACGAAAGCTGCTTGCCGTCGTCGGTCCGCAGCGCCATCTCGACGCTCGGGCCGAACTCCGACGGGAAGATCTGAACGTCGGAAATCTTCCAGTCCGCCGGAAGCTGCGGCATGACGATCGCCGTTGCCGCGCGGATATCCTCCGGCTTGTAGCTCGCAACCGATTGCGATGGCATGGATTGCCTCAGCATCGCCGTTTGATAGGCGCGCACGGCGTCCTCGACATAAGCAGGGGCGGGAACCGATGCTGACACTTCGGTTGCGGTAAACGCACCGAAGGAGTTGTGTGCGACCCAGCCGGCCGCGACGAGAACGCCGACAGCAGCGATGCGCTGCATCGTGTGGAAGATCCTGCCATAGGCAAGGCCGCGTTCCAGGCGGCGGGCCGCATCACGCGTTTCGGCCCGGCCGAACGCGGTCTCGTTTGCAAGCGCCAGACGCAATTCGCCCCTCATGCTGAGGTCCGCCATGACCTTGGCAGCGGTCTTCGGATGTTCGGACAGGAAGGTTTCCACCTGGATGCGTCGTGCGACGTCAAGCTCGCCATCGACATAGGCGTCGAGATCGGCGTCGATGATCGGATCAACTGTCTTCATTGTCGCCCCCTTCGATCAATCTCAAATGCGAAATAAGCGGCGTCTTCTCTTCGAATTCCCTCAGCTGGGCGCGAGCGCGCGAAATGCGCGACATCAGCGTCCCGATCGGTATCCCGAGCGCCGTTGCGGCTTCCTGGTAGGAAAGGTCTTCGATGGCGACGAGATGGAGCGCTTCGCGCTGCTCTTCCGGAAGATGGAAGAACGCGTTGCGAACCTGCTGCAGCCGAACCGCATGTTCCTGGCCGGCCGGCAGGGACTGGTCGGCTGCCGCGGCGGCCTCATCGTGCCGACGTGTCAGCGACCTGCCCTGCCGGACGCGGTCGATGTGAGCGTTATGCAGAATTGAGAGCAGCCAGGTACGCAAGTTACCACCACGATGGAAGCTCTGCTTTTTCTCCAATGCCCGGACCAAGGCATCGTGGACCAGATCTTCGGCGTCATCCGAATTGCGCACGAGCGAACGCGCATAACGCCGAAGCGCTGCGAGCTGGCCAATGACATCGAATGGGCGTTCCTTCCGTTCCATGATTGAGTATACGCGGCTGTCGAAGGTTTTATTCCCGGCATAATTAAAAAAATGTGCAAATAGCGACTTGGCTCTGAAATGTCGTCCGCTTAGCCTGCATGTCATGGTTTTCATGGCGAAGCCCGTACAACTGCAGGAACACAACTATGTCTGGCGGAACAATCCGGCTCTTGACGCCCGAGGATGCTTTGGCGTTCAAGCAAATACGAATGGAAGCGCTACGCTGCGAACCCGCCGCATATGCGAGCACTCTTGCGGACTGGGAGAGCCTTTCCCTTAATGAATGGGGCAGCCGATTAGTCGAAATGCCGGTCTTTGGCGCTTTCCAGGATGATGAGCCAGTCGGCATCATGGGGTTGATGCGGCAGAAGCCCAGCAAGACGATGCATCGAGCAACGATCATCATGGTCTATGTGCGCAGCAACCTGCGCGGAACCGATCTCGCCAGAAGACTTCTGGCAGCGGTCATGAAGTATGCCGGCGACAACGGGACCAGACAGCTGGAGCTTGCAGTCAGCGCGGAAAACCCCGCGGCGTACCGCTTCTATCGGCGTGAAGGCTTCGTCGAGATCGGTCGGATTCCAGGCGGTTTTCTTCACGAGGGTGAAGAGGTTGACGAGATCATGATGGCGCGCCGGACAGAGCCCTGGCGCCATTCGGTCCAACTTGAACGGTACGCTATCCTGGCGCAGTCCTAGATCGCCCGTTCCTCGGACAGCTCTTCGAGAATGGGACAATCTGGGCGGTCGTTGCCGTGGCAGGCGTGCACGAGGTGTTCCAACGTCCGGCGTAGTTCGGTCAGTTCTCGGATCTTGCGGTCGATCTCCGTAAGCTTGGTCTGGGTCAACTCCTTCACGTCGGCACTGGCCCGGCTCTTGTCTTCATATAACGCCAGCAGCTGCCGGCATTCCTCGACCGAGAAGCCGAGCCCGCGGGACTTCTGCAGGAAGCGCAGCTTGTGGACGTCGGCTACCGCATAGTCGCGATAGCCATTGTCGCTCCGATCAGGGTTGATGAGCCCGATATCCTCGTAGTAGCGGATCGTCTTGGCCGGCAGGCCGGAGCGCTCCGATGCTTGACCGATATTCATGGCACCCTCCTAAAGTTTGGCGAACCGCAGCCGCAACGCGTTGCTGATGACGGAGACGGATGAGAGGCTCATGGCCGCAGCAGCGATCATCGGCGAGAGCAGGAGGCCGAAAACCGGATAGAGCACCCCTGCGGCAAGCGGAACCCCAAGAGCATTGTAACCGAAGGCGAAGCCCAGGTTCTGGCGGATGTTGCGCATCGTCGCTTCAGCCAGCCGCCGGGCGCGGACGATGCCGTTGAGGTCGCCTTTTACCAGCGTGATGCCGGCGCTTTCCATTGCGACATCCGCTCCCGTGCCCATGGCGATGCCGACATCGGCCGCTGCGAGCGCCGGCGCATCGTTGACGCCGTCACCGGCCATGGCGACGACTGCACCCCTGGCATGCAACTCATCGATCAGCGCTTTCTTGCCCTCAGGAAGAACGTCGGCGCGAACCTCGTTGATCCCGAGGCTCGCTGCCACGGCCCGTGCGGTTCTCTCGTTGTCGCCGGTCGCCATGATGATCTTCAGGCCGGTGTCGTGCAACGCCTTGATCGCCGCCGCGGTCGTGGGCTTGATGCGATCGGCGACCGCGACGAAGCCTGCGAGGTTCCGGTCGACGACAACGAACATCACCGTCTTGCCGGCGTCCCGGAGCGGTTGGATCTGGCCGGCGAGCGGCTCCACATCAATCTTGAGCGCCGCCATCATGGCGGCATTGCCGAGGGCCACGGCCGCACCGCCTGCCTTGCCTTCCACACCCTTGCCCGTGATGGATCGGAAGTCGCTGACATCGAGCAGGGAGACACCAGCCTCCTGTGCGCCGGCAACGATCGCTTCCGCCAGCGGATGCTCCGAGCCGCGCTCGAGGCTGGCAGCCAGGCGCAGAAGCTCGTTGGCCTCGATGCTGCCGAACGGCACGATATCAGTCAATTTCGGCTTACCTTCGGTGAGGGTGCCGGTCTTGTCGACGATCAGCGTATCGACCTTGGCGAAACGCTCGAGCGCTTCGGCATCCTTGATCAAGACCCCTTCCTGTGCGCCGCGGCCGGTCGCGATCATGATCGACATCGGTGTTGCAAGGCCCAATGCACAGGGGCAGGCGATGATCAGCACCGCCACCGCGGCGAGCAGCGCATGTGCCATGCGGGGTTCGGGGCCGACGAAAGCCCACACGAGGAACGCGACAATGGCCGCGGCTACCACGGCCGGGACGAAGACGGCGGAGACACGGTCAACCGCTCCCTGGATCGGTGCGCGCGAGCGCTGAGCCTTGGCCACCATGTCGACGATCCGCGACAGGGTGGTGTCCGCGCCGACCTTTTCAGCTGTCATGACCAGCGTGCCGTTGCCGTTGATGGTGCCACCGGTGAGCGGCGCACCCGTTTCCTTTTCCACCGGCATTGGCTCGCCTGAGATCATGGATTCATCGACTGTCGACTGACCCTCGCTGACCGTTCCATCCACGGGAATCCGTTCGCCTGGGCGAACACGCAGGCGGTCGCCCACCACGACGTCGTCGACTGCGATATCGGTTTCCGCACCATCCGCTGCCAGACGACGTGCCGTCTTCGGCGCGAGATCGAGCAAGGCGCGAATGGCCGAGCCCGTGCGTTCGCGGGCCTTCAATTCAAGCACCTGGCCGACGAAGACGAGGGCGACGATGACGGCTGCGGCTTCGAAATAGACGGGAACAGCGCCGCCATGACCACTGAAAGTATGCGGGAAGATGCCAGGCATCAGGGTCGCCACGACACTGTAGATGTAGGCGGTTGCGACACCGAGCCCGATCAGGGTCCACATGTTGGGGCTGCGGTTGATGACCGAGGCCCATGCGCGGCGGAAAAAGGGGAGGGCCGCCCAGAGGACGACGGGTGTTGCCAGCAGCAATTCGAGCCAGGTCGATAGCGGTTCACCAATCCAATCACGCAACGGCAGGCCGACCATTGGGCCCATGCTGAGCACGAGCAGCGGCACCGACAACGTCGCGCTGATCCACAGGCGTCGTGTGAAATCGACAAGTTCGGGATTGGGGCCTTCGTCAGCCGGTGGGATGCCCATCGGTTCCAGCGCCATTCCACATTTCGGGCAATCGGCGGGATGGTCACTGATGACCTCGGGATGCATCGGGCAGGTGTATAGCGTGCCCTTTGGCACAGGCTTGGCCGCCGGCCTGGTGCCGTCGCGGTAGGCCTCCGGGTCGGCCTCGAACTTCGTCTTGCAACCGGCAGAGCAGAAATAGAACTTCTCGCCATCGTGCTTCAGGAAGTGCGCGGCGGTCGCGCGGTCAACGCTCATGCCGCAGACGGGATCCTTGGCTGTCCGATAATCCTCGGGCGAGGCCTCGAATTTGCTGCGGCAGCCCGCGGAGCAAAAATGATAGGTCTGTCCGCCATAGACCAGCGACGGCTTTCCGGCGTTTGGATCGACGGTCATCCCGCAGACCGGATCGCGGACCACAGGCGCATCTGGTTCGTCATGCCGATGACTTCCATGGCAATGATCGGGATGGTGCGAGTGCTTGCTGTCCATAAGAGTCTCCTTCGCCCACTGGGGCAGTGGATAGGCTTATGAACCTTCCAGCAACTGGAAGGTCAAGCGGAAAATTCGAAGTCGCCGCGTTTGTTCAGTGGGGGCGTTTCGTCAGTCGATGAACACGCCGACGCTTGCGGCCCGGCCCATGGCGTCAATCACTGTGAGCTTGGAATATCCCCCGCCATCCGGCATCCACTGGTTGGTCCTGCGGCGTGAGATGTCCGGCAGGGGCTTGCCGTTCGCAAGCCAGCGGAACGGTGCCCGCCCGCCTTGCAGCTTCAGCATCAGTGGTGAAAGCGCTCCGCCCTTGGCGCCGAGATCGACATGCGCGCCCTCCGGCGGGTAGACGATCTGCGGAGCCGGTTCACGGCCTGAGGTTGCCAGAAGGCCGCTCGGATTGATCGCGAAGCGGCGCTGGCTGATCGGCAGCTGCGCCTGCGCGATCCGCACTGCGCCGGAAGGGGGGCGGGGCAGGGGCGTCGTCGCGAGACCGGATTTCGCGAACCCCTCGAACAGGATCGGTGCGGCAGTGCCGTAGCCGGTCAGCCCAGGTACCGCGCCGTTGTCAGGTCGGCCCACCCACACGCCCAGCACATAACGCCCGCCATAACCGACAGACCATGCGTCGCGATAGCCGTAGCTGGTGCCGGTCTTATAGGCGATGCCGCGTTGCGGGGCGCCGGCTGGAGGAATGACGCCTGACAGGATATCCGTGACGTTCCAGACCGCTACCGGCTCCAGCAGCGCCTCGCCGTCGATCTTGCCGGGTTGGCTGAGCACGCCGTCTCCGATCCGGACGGGTTGGCCTCGATTGGCAAGCGCGGTGTAGAGCTGAACGAGATCCTTGAGAGTAATGCCGACACCACCAAGCCCGATCGCAAGTCCCGGCGTTTCGTTGGGCGGCAGAACGGGGCGCACTTCGGCTCTGCGGAAACGCACAAGGAGCTTGGCGGGATTGACGGCGTCCAGCAACTTGACGGCCGGAACGTTGAGCGAGAGCTGGAGCGCGTCGCGGACCGTTACGTCACCTTGGTAGGTCATGTCGAAATTCCGCGGCCGATATCCGAAGAAATCGGCCGGCCGGTCTTCGATGATCGTCTCCTGGCTGACCAGACCTTCTTCGAAGGCAAGGCCATAGATGAACGGCTTGAGTGTCGACCCGGGCGAGCGATTGACACGCGTCATGTCGATCCAGCCGGAACGGCTTGCGTCGAAATAGTCGGCGGAGCCGACCTCGCCCACGATCTCGCCCGTCTGGGCATCCGCCATCACCATTGCCAAGGAGAGCTTCGGCCCGAGCTTGAGGGATGCGGCGCGGGCCACGCTTTCAAGACCCTCCTGCACGCGTTTCTTCAATGTCGTCTGGTGTGTCGAGACGCCTGGCTGCTTGCGCAGCGCTGCTTCCGCGACGTGGGCCGCGAGCGATGGTAGTTGCATCCGCTTTGCCGGCACGAGGACTGCTTCGGCGCGTTGCGCTTCGCCATCTCCGACAGCCTCGGCGACCGCGGGACGCTCAAGCACGCGCTTGCGCGCTGTTTCAGCGGCCGCAAGGTTGCGATCGGGTCGGCGTTTCTCCGGCAATTGCGGAAGGGCAACCAGCAGGGCCGCCTGCGCCACCGTCAGGCGTTTTGGCTCCTTGCCGAAATAGGCAAGGCTTGCGGCGCGGACACCCTCGAGGTTGCCGCCATAGGGCGCATGAGTAAGGTAGAGGTTGAGGATCTCTTGCTTGGACAGCCGCCGCTCGATCTGTATCGCACGCGCCACCTGCAACAGTTTTGCCGAAAGCGAGCGGCCCTGCCGCGGCTCGATCAACCTCGCCACCTGCATCGACAAGGTGGAGGCACCCGAGACGATACGACCGTTGGTGACAAGCTGGGCCGCGGCGCGGCCGACGGCCCAGGGGTCGACTCCGCCGTGCTCGTAAAAACGCCGGTCCTCATAGGCAACCAGCATCTTCAAGAATTGCGGATCGACATCATCGACGGTCGTCTTCAACCGCCATCGGCCTTCCCCGGTTGCGAAGGCGCGCAGAAGCTCACCGTCCGCATCGAGCACTTCGGCCGAGACGCTGGCCGTGTCGAGCCGAGGCGGAAACGCCTTGTCCAGTGCGAGGAGAGCGAGCACGGCGGCGCCGGCAAGCAGGATGCCCGCCGCAGCTGCGATCGCGACTGTTCGCTTCCGTCTCATGGCTGTGCCGCCACGACCTCCATCTTGCCGGTTGCCGTGCGGGCCGAGAGTTGCGGCCGGTACATGTCCTCGACATTGGCCGCTGGATGATCGTAGACGCCTGGAGTAACCGCACGCACGACATAGGCGACGTTGATTTCGCGATTGTCGTCCGCGCTGCGGTTGAATGCCGCTACGAACCGGTCGTTGCGGAATTCGGTGTGCGCGGCCGAAACCTCGCCGATCCAGTCGAAATTCGTCAGTTGGGCACTGTCGACCAGGCTCGGATTGTCGATCTGGAAGCCGGCCGGCAGCAGATCGGTAATGACGATCCGTGATGGCCACTGGTTGGTTTCGGTCACATGCAAAACGACGACATAGCGCTCGTTCTGCTTGGCTTCGGTGACGTTCGCCTGCTCGCCATCGAGAGTGTAGTAGGTGCGATCGATGGCAAAACCGTCGCCGCCCGCTGGCAGCGGAACAGCAGGCGCCGCAACCGTCGTGACGACGGCAGACACCGCATCTCCCGTCTGGTTGGTCAGCGTCAGGGGATGACCCATCAATGCGTCACCGGTCATGCGCGCCATGTAGGCGCCGCTGTGCAGCGCACCGTTGACGTCGAGTTTCAGGGAGTCGTCGCCACCCTGGATCGCGCGGGCGGCAAGAAGCATCCATGCCTGCTCCTGCGTGCTCGTATACTTGCTGCGCTCCCATTCCTTTGCGACAGCCTTGGCAAGCTCCGGCACCACCGGCGGCACGGGCCGGCTTTCGGCGGCGAGCGCCAGGATCGCGGCGCCGTCGCGCAGAACCGAGCCATAGTCGGTGCGCGAGAGGTTGACCCTCGACACCATCGATTGCTGGGACATCTGCAACGCGTCGACGAAGATGTTCTTCGACCGCGTCGCGTCGCCGTAAAGCGCAAGTGCTGCGGCTATGTGAGCCTTGGCAAGCGGCGTCGGGAAGTCGTTGATCATCGTATCCGCGTAGTAGCGAAGATCGCTGATTGCGGCCTTCTTGTTGCGGGCGAGCACATAGAGCGCGTAGGCGATCTGATCGCCCTGGTCCTTGACGTTGACGTCGTAGCTCAAGGCATTCTGCAGATTTTCGAGCGCCTGGGCGAGTGCCCGGTCCGGCACGTCGTACTTCTGTTCACGAGCACGCGTCAGGAAGTCGGTGACGTAGGAATCGAGCCAGAGATCTCCGCTATCGGGTCCCCAGAGACCGAAGCTGCCGGCCGAAGCCTGATAGGAGAGAACGCGGTAGATGGCATCCTGAACGCGTTTCTTGACATCCGCATCGTCCTCCAGCCCGGCTTGTTCTGCGAGTTCGCTGAGATAGAGCAGGGGCAGCGCCCGGCTGGTCGTCTGCTCCGCGCAACCGAAGGGATAGCGATCCAGCGACATCAGAAGCGCAGGGATGTCGAAGGCAGCCGAGCGGGTGACGCTGACGCTCACCGACGCGCCCGGCAGCACGCTGTCTGCCAGCAGCGCCTTGTCCACCGTCAGCTTCGCGCCTGGCTTTAGCGCAAGCACGCGCCGCTCCGTGACAGGCAGAACCGCAGGCCGAACGGGAACGTCGACCGACTGATCCAGAGAAAGCCCCGATGCGTCCGAGAGGTTGATTGAAACGCTGCCGTTGCCCGGCTGTAGGCCGGTGACGGCAAGCGTCAGCGCCGATTTGGCGCCAGCGTCCAGCCGGATCGTCTGCGCACCGTTGTCGACGCCAACGGCATCATTGCCGGTTACCGCGAGCTTGTAGTCGCCGGCAGGCGCGTCGGTGTTGGCGATATCAAGTCGCAGCTGCGACTTGTCGCCGGGCGCCAGGAAGCGCGGCAGGCTGGCTGTCACGACAACGGGATCGCGGATGATCACATCGCGGGTTGCATGACCGACGCCCGATTTCGACCACGCCACTGCCATGAGGCGCGCGGTACCGTTGAATTGGGGAATGTCGAAGCTGACCTTCGCCTTGCCTTCGGCGTCGAGCTTGATCGGACCGGAGAAGAAGGCGACCAGTTTCTGGGTCGGCGGGCTCGCCTGCAACGCGATCGCCCCGCCGTCGCCGCCGGTTCTGAGTTTTCCGGTCGCGCCGAGGGAGCCATCGATCAGCCGGCCATAGAGATCACGGATTTCGAGGCCGAGCTGTCGCTGGCCGAAATACCAATCCTCGGGGTTTGGCGGGTCGTAGCGCGTGAGATTGAGAATGCCGACATCGACTGCGGCGACAGTGACATAGGCATCCTCGTTGGCGCCCGCACCGGCAACCGCAAGGCTGATGGGAAGCGATCCGCGCGGAAGCATCTTTTCAGGCGCATCGATCTTCACCTGCAGGGCGCGATCGGCCGGATCGACCTTCAGCCATTTCACGCCAATGGCGCGCATCGGCATATGGCTGTCTTGTGCGTCGCCGGGCCGGAATAAGGTCGCGGTGACATAGGCACCGGCACCCCAGTCGGCGGTGACGGGAATATCCACCTCACCGCCCTTGTCGCCGATCGATGCGTTATGCACGGCGACGAGCGTCTCGGTTCCGGCGGCGATCATCAGCTCGCCGGCGTAGCGGGACGTAACCTTCAGCTTGGCGGTATCGCCGACCTTGTAGCTGTCCTTGTCGAGTGCGATTTCCAGGCCATCCGGCGTTTCGGTCGACGCCGCCTGCACGAACCAGCCGGCATCGAATTCGACGCTGGACGTCGGGCCGTCGGTATCGGTGCTTTCCACCTCAAGGCGGTAGCGCCCCCATTGTACCGCAGACGAGATCTTGGCGCCGTCCATGCTAGCGTCGACATTGCCGTTGCCGACCTGCTCGGCTGTATAGACCGGCTCATACTTCCATGCGGTGCCGTCGCGATACCACTGGTAGTCACGGTTGAGCTTGTAGAGCCTCCAGCGGAGGCCCTTCATGTCCTGCTTCTGGCCGTTGGCGCTGACGCCGATAACCGTGAAGTTTGCGAGCGAGTTTTCGCCGAGCTCAGTAAATTCCGGCTTGATGCCGATCATCGGTCCCTGGTTCTTGACCGGCAGGACAAGCGAGCGTTCGATGGCCCGACCGCCTGCCTCCTGCATGCGGATATAGACGGTCGCGTTGAGAAGCTGGGTTGTTGCCGGAAGGTCGCCAACGGTCAGCTCGGTAACACCCTCGCCATTTTCATCCAGATCCGGCAGCCCCTCGATCGACTGGCGCGTATCTTCACTTGCCTCTTCATCCGCAAGGCCGAAGAAATAGCCGGGGAAGGCGTCTGCCTGACGCGTCGGCTTGATCACGACATCGCCTTCAAGCGTAAGACCGGCGGCCGGTGCACCATAGAGATACTTGCCGGAAATGTTGATCGTCGCCGGGGTATCGGGGCCAATTACCTTGGCCTCGGTCTTGATCTCCATATCGGTCCGATCGGGCACGAAGTCGTCGACCAGGAAGCTTTTCGTTGCAATCGGCGACCCCTTCGGGTCGGTATGCACGTTCATCGTCCAGGTGCCGCGCATGGCATTGTCCTGGACGGCAAAATCGATGGTATATCCGCCAATGTTGCTGGTCTGGCTGACGATCCTGCGATCTTCGACACCGTCGGGGCGCAGGAAGATGAAGGTCAGCGGCAGGTTTTCGATCGCCTTGCCGTCCGTATCCCTGGCAAGGGCTGAGGCATGAACGGTTTCGCCGACGCGGTAGATGCCGCGCTCCGTCCAGGTCAGGACGTCGATTGCGCCAGGCGATGCGCGACCTGTGACACCGCGATCGGAAAGGTCGAAGCCCGCGCGCGTCATGTCGAGGAAGACATAATCCGAGGTGCCGTTTTTCGCGGTGATCACGGCCGGCGTCAGCGCCGCCGTGCCGCGAATGAGGCCGGCGGTGAAGATGGCGCGGCCATTGTCGTCGGTCGTTGCAGTCCCCAGCACCTCATTGTTTTTTGCAAGCAGCTGCAAGAAAACGCCCGCCATCGGCTTGGCGGTGGCAAGCGAACGGGCAAAGACATTCAGCCCATCCGTTCCAGCATAGGTTGTAACGCCGATGTCGGAGACCACGAACCATTGGGTTGCCTGGGAATTCCAGTCCTGATCGGGCGCATTGGGGGCTGTCGCGGTCAGCACATAGACCCCGGGCTTGCGCTCGGGCAGCGCCTCGTCCACCGGGAAACTGGTGACGACGTCCTTGTTGAGGTCATTGGCGATATCGATCGCGCCCTGCCAGACCAATTCACCACTCTCGTCCTGGATACGCTGGGCGCTATAGCCGTCGATCTGCGTCAGAAACTGCGAGCTGGTCAAAAGTGGCGCGATCCCACGATCGCCGATGCGGTAGAGCTTCAGATTGGCCGACGGCATGTTGACGGAAACGAGCGGGATCCCGCGGCGGGCGGTCGACGGCAGCACGAAGCTGTCGCCGGTGAAGCGTACGCTGGCGGTCCTATCCTTGACATAGATATCAAGGCTGACCGGCGCTTCCAGCACTTCGTCGACGGAGGAGGGGAGGCCCGTGCGGAAGGCAATCTTGTAGTTCTCGCCGTGCGTCAGGCCCTCGACGCAGATCTGCTTGTCCTTTGTTTCGAGGGCCTTCGGTGCAGCTCCGTTCAGCGTCACGAAAGGCGTATAGTCGGTCGTCTTGATCAATGATTCAGAGAAGGTAACGCAGGCACGGGGCGTTGCGCTATCGGCGTCGACAGTGTGTTCGGTAATCCGGAACCCCTGCGTTGCCTTCAGCTGCAGAAATGCCGCCTGCACGTCCTTGGAACTGACGAGCGCCAGGCTTGCCTTGTACGCATTGAGGGCAGCGCGATAATTCGTGTTCTTCTCGAGAGCCGCGGCAAGAACGGCAAGCGCATCCGCCCGGCTGGTGGTCGTCCGCGTCAGGTCGTAGCCGTTGACGGCATCCAATACGGCCTGGCCGTAGATGTCGCTGCCATTGTTGTCGTCGGTCTTGACGAAGCTGTCGCCGGCTCGGGCGGTTTCCAGCCAAAGGTCGGCGTTGTCAGGGGTCAGGGCGAGCGCACTGCGGAAGGATTTCAAGGCATCGATGACATTGCCGGAGGTCAGGTCGATCCGCGCGTTGGCAATCAGGCTATCGGCCGATTGCCCCTGCTGGTCGTCGGCGACATCAAGGTTTGCCTTGTCGTCGCGTGCCTGTTGCAGCACGTCGCCGGAGAGGAAGGTGATGCGGGGGGCAGCACCCAGATCCGGCTCCTGCTGGCCGGCCGTCTCGACGATCTTGCCGGCAATGGCGCCGGGGAAGGCGTTCATTGTCTTGAAGTCAGATTTCAGAAAGCACCACTGCACCTTCGGATTATAGGTAAAGGCCTTGCAGCTCTTGTCGCCGATGCAGGAGGTCTTGCACTGGTCCAGCGTGACGTTTTGCTCCGTACGCAGATCGAAGCCGAAATAGTCGGCATCCTTGACGGTCTGGATCTCGCGTTTGGCGTCCGCAGCAAAGACCGAATATCCCGCCGTCAAGGTTGAAAGAACAAGTGCAGAAATGGCGAAAAGCGAGCGTACAGACATAGGTTCCCCCCGGGATGCTGGCGCTGGATGCGGCCACTCTCGGGACTTCGCCTGACGTTGTCAACTCGCCACTTCGGCGACGTCGAAACTGTCACCGGGCAATTCTGGGCGGAACTGCGAGAGGGTCGGCGGAGCGCGCAGAATTAACAAAATGTTAATATTAACAGTGTCTTAACGGCGAATTATTTCGCCTCATGCTGGAACAATTCGATGTGCGGGTCGTTTCTCGCTGACAATACCTTGTCTGATACGGACATTCTCAAGTCGATGGAAACAAGGGACGTCTCATGGATAACAGTGTCACGCGTAATCCAACCAACATGATCGAAACCACGCATCGGGTGCTGATCGTTGAAGACGAACCACTGATTGCACTTGATCTCGAGGCAACAGTAGAGGCGTTGGGGCTGGAAGTGGCCGGACTTGCCGCCGGCAGGGAGCAGGCGTTACAGCTGGCGCCCGTCGCTGACATCGCTTTCGTCGATGTCAATCTGGCGGACGGACCGACCGGCCCAGATATTGGCCGAAGCCTCATTGAAGACTACGGCGTCACCGTCGTCTTCATGACCGGCAATCCCGAAGCGGTCATCCATCGATTGAATGGGGCGCTCGGTGTCGTGACCAAGCCGGTCATGCCATCGATTGTGGAACAGTCGCTGAGGCGCGCCATGGAAGCCCGCAGCGGCCTAGTATAGCGCCAGGCCGCACAGGGACTGTGGTCGTCCCTACAATCAGTCAGATAACGCCGCTGAGCAGGCCAACGCCTGCAACGGCGGCAAGTCCGCTGGCCGTGCGAACCGCGATCATGCCATGGCGATCGCCAATCCGCGCAACGATGAAGCCAAGCGCAATGCCGGCGATGTGGAGGACCGCAGTCGCCAACATGAAGCCGATGGCATAGGCGATGCCGCCTGCTGCTGCAGGCATCTCCGCGCCATGCGCGTGGCCATGGAAAACCGCAAACAATCCGACTATCCCGGCTGCGATGGCAACCGGGGCCCGGATGCCGAGCGCAATCACGGCGCCAAGGACGATCACGGAAAGGGCAATGCCGGCTTCAACGAAGGGAAGGCCGACGCCGGCCATGCCGAGTGCGCCGCCGGCGGCCATCACCAGGACGAAGGTGGCAGGCACGAGCCAAAGGGCGCGGCCGCCAAGCTGGCAGGCAATGATGCCAACCATGATCATCGCCAGGACGTGATCGAGGCCAGACAGCGGATGGCTGAAACCATGGAAGAAGCCGGTCGTGCCACCAACGCCGGTATGGGCAAAGGCCAGCGAGGGAGCAAGGACGAGAGCCGCCAGCGCGGCATTGAATTTAATAGGTTTTGAAAACATGTGTGCCCCTTATCTATTTGCAGAATGTTGCCGGGAAAAATGCCACGGCGGCATGCTTCGATAAAGTAAAAAAGAGAGTGCCACCGTCATTTGACGTATATGCGGCAGGGCGTCATTGCCTGCTTCAGGTGGGCTGTAGCGTGCCGAACCAGGCGACCAGCGCGACGACGCAAAAGCTAAGGAAGATTTCGGCTCGCGTTGCCCAAGCGAGTGCCGTCAGCGATCGGCCACGCCCGAGCCGTGGGACGAAGACATATCGGTTGGCCAAGGCAAGGGCGATCATCAAGGCGACCAAGACCAGCTTGATGCAGAGCAGGCGCTGGTAGTCCAACGACCAGTCTAGCGGAAATCCGCCGACGATCAGGAATGTATTGGCGACGCCCGACAGCAGGACCAGCGCCACGGCGACATGGCCTGCTGTCGAGAACCGCATCAATGCGACGCGGGCATCGCGCTGACGTTGCTCGTCATTGAGACCATGCAAGATGACAAGTACCGGCGCCAGCGCGCCGATCCAGGCCCCGGCCGCGAGCAGATGGACGGCATCGTTCAGGCGATGGACGGTTCGCAACCAGCCGCCGTTCATGGCCGCATGGCCGCTGATCGTCAGTCCGGCAAGCAGGAGGCCGGCGCACAGAGCGCGACCGCCAAGGCGGTATCGTGCCGGAGAAGCGAACATGACGATTAGAAGCAGCGCAGTGAGCGTAGCCTGGATAATCCACGCCTGGCCAATGCTGGTCTCCAGCAGGGTGGATTGCAGCAGTTCGGGTGACAGCGCATCCGGCCAGCCCTCGCCGATCGTTGCCGTGCGCACGGGAATGAGCACAGCGGTGGTTGCTGCCAAGAGGACGACCGCAACCCTGATCGGGGTGCCAAGCCGCCGATCCGTCCACCGCGCCAGTTCCGCCGGCACAAGGGCCGACAGATAGGCCGACGCGCCCCACAGGAACAGGGCGGCGCCGTCGAAGAGAAAACGGCAGAGGATCAGGGCGACGTCGGGTTTCACGGCTTGACGTTGAAGCTGTAGCTGCCGCTTGTCTTATGGCCATCCGTCGACAGAACATGCCACTCGACGGTGTATGTTCCTGCGGGAAGCGCGGCGGAAACGGGAACGACCAGCTTCTTGCCGCTGTCCGTCAGCTTGGCATTGCCGGTCTTTGCTTCCGCCTTGTCTGCACCGATGATCTTTATCCCGGAAAACTTGAGATTGAGCTCTTCGGAAAAGTGAAGATCGATCTCGGTTGGGGAGGTCGCAACTGTCGCTCCATCGGTCGGGACGCTGGCGGAAAGTTGGGCATGCGCCGTGGCCTGTCCTGACATGAGGAGGGCCGCTGCAAACGAGGTGGCGAGAAACCAATGAGATTTCGACATGTGAATACTTCTCTCTGTCTTTTCGAATTGAACGGGGGCGATGGAATTTACTGCGGCTTGGACATATCCATGGTGCCCATGTCGGAATGTGCGCTGGTAGCGCCTGAGTTGGCACCGCCGGCACTGCCGACTGCGAACTCGACATCGACAGAACCGGCCTTTTCGAAGGTCAGCGTCGCCTTGACCATTTCGCCTTCCTTGAAGGGCTGGGCCACATCCATGAACATGATGTGGTAGCCGCCCGGCTTCAGCTCGACGGTCTGGCCGGCAGGAATGACGAGGCCGCCTGCCACCGGGCGCATCGTCATGACACCGTTGTTCACGCTCATCTGGTGGACCTCAGCCGACTGTGCCCGCTCTGTCGTGATGCTGAGCAACTTGTCGTCAGTGGTCCCTGTGTTGGTCAGCTTCAGATATCCGCCGCCAACCTTGGCGCCGGGCACCATGGCGCGGGCGTGGGGGTGGCCGATTTCGATGTCGCCGATCTTGAAGCCGTGCGCATTGGCGAAGGTGGCAAGCAGGCCCGCAAAGAGGATGCCTGCGAGAAGAGTTGCGAGCTTTTTCATAGTGGTGTTCCCTGAAAGGCAATTTTTATGAAATGGGACGAGCGCAGGCGCGACGCGACGGCGCGTTGAGAGGCGTCTCGGCCTCGTGGAAAACAGTTCATGGATCTGATCCGTAGCGAGCCGCCGACGAAACCGCGGCAGCTATCGACAAAAGGCACGACGACCGCGGTCGGAATGCCGGTTCACGCAGATGCGGAATCGTGTGGAGGTGCTCGGGGGCCCTTGCTCGGCGCAAAAAGCCGTCTTTCGAAAGCGGCCGCCGCATAGGGAGCTTGGACAACCCCTTCCAGCCGAAGTCGCTCATTGCCGATGTCGGCAGGCGTGGGAAGCAGCACCGACGCGCCGATGCGGCAAGCCTCGCAGCCCGGCGCATGCATCTTGTGGTGTGTCTGAGTATCGACCGCCTTTTCGGCGATGCACAGGATGGGAAGCGTTCCGTCCGGCAGGACATATTCCGCAAATTCGGCGGCGGCAAAGGCCGGCGCACTAAAGCCCGGCGCCTTGTGCGCAAAACCAACGAATAGCAGCGCGATGACGCAGGTCATGCGCACCAGCCACTGAACGATCGTCGCGTTTCTAGCCTTCACCGGGTTCCCGCCCATTTCCGATGAATGCGGTTCTACGGAAATTTCGGGCAGATCTCAATGCGGCATCATGCGCCTGCTCGACAAATCATTCACATGACAGCGGCAAAGAGGTGGCCGGCGACCTTGGAGATCATCAATCCCGCCGCATAGCCGACTGGCCATACAAGGAGGACACCGATTTCGAACATCAAGTTGTTCAGCTTGTGGCGCATGTTGAAGAACAGGATGAGTGGCACGGTCGGCAGCGTATAGAGGGCGATTGCCCACAGGGCCCCCTGGAAATCGAAAAGCCAGTAGCAGAGCGGCACCACCGTGAACAGCAGCCCAGCCTTGACACAGTTGAGGATGCCGACGTTGCGTGGCTCGCCGACTGCGATGTAGACCGACGTCATGATCCCAAACCGCGCCATGAGCAGGCTGAACGACAGGATCTGCAGCATCGATCCAGCCGCCGCATATCGATGATCGTAAAGGATATCGATGATCGTCTGTCCGCAGCCAAAGAGCAGTCCGGCGCAGCCGATGTAGAAGATGTCGAAAGGCGCTCGCAGTCGAAGATAGGCGCTGCGCAGCCGCTCGGGCCTTTCTCGTGCGATCTTGCTCAGGGTAGGCGTGCCGACTGCCCCGTATAGGCGTCCACCGATACCCTCGATCATTCCCACGAGATTGAGGGCAAGGCCATAGAGACCGAATGTCGTCGAGCTTGCCCAGTTGCCGAGTAGGATGCGGTCGCCATTGGCCGAAAACACGGTGAAGAAGGACGAGAACATGATCCAGCGGCCAAACAGGAAGATTTCTCGTGCATCTTCGCGATTCATCCGGAAACTGTTCCGAGGGCCGGGAATCCAGGTGTGGCTAAGAATAGCTCCGAGGAGCGAGGAGACCAGGCTGGAAATGACGACGGCCCAAACGGATTGGGTAAGCCATGCGAGCACCACCGCAGTCACGATGCCGACTGCCTGGCAGATCAATTCGATCTTCGTCAGTCGGCTGAGGCCGAGATTGCGCTGATGCGAGATGTAGTTGGTCGACTGGAAGCCCGATATGGCGAAACCCAGCCCCGAGCCAATGATGATCAGGGGCAATTGCGGGTTTGCATATACTGAATGCGCCGCGACCCAGCCTCGCGATGCTATATAGCCGATGCCGAAACCGATCAGGATGCTGACGAACCAAATCAGGAAGCCCCTTACGATCTGGATGGTCCAAGCGGTGTCGAGAAATCGCTGAAGCTCGCCTTTGGGACTGCGAATAACGGCCTGGTGAAGACCTATGTCTGACAGGAGCGCGACAAGCACTGATACCATGGTGGCAACGGCGGCGAGACCAAACAGATCAGGTGCGAGCACACGCGTCAGAAGCAGATTGCCGGCAATGCGGAGTACCTGACCGGCGGCATATCCCCCCATCGACCAACTGGCAGCGGTCAGCACCAGTTTGCGAATACCGACCCCATTCGTGGTCGGTGGCGGTGCCGCGGCGTCCTCAGCGTCAGACGACTCTGGCTGGCGCCTTACGCGATAGATAGGTATCGCCTGCTCAAGGGCCCGTGCCAGTCGGGCTGTTATGGCCAGCGTCATTGACGTGATCCGTGCTTTAAAAAGTAGGACGTGCGCGAACCCGCATTCGGGTTCGTTTCGCTTGGTGTATTCCGGTCCGGAGCTCCGGCCTGGCCCCTGGTGAACTCAGCAAGCCGGCGGGCATGATGACAGGTCATGCCGACACGGCCTGCCGGCGCCACCGCGACGGAACACTCGCACGAGCGGGTGTTGCCTCGCCCACGCTTTTTGATTGTGGCCCGCTATCGCAGTTCAGCGCCTTGCGCATCCAGGCCGAGAGCACGCTCGCGTTCGGTTGCAGCACCATGTTGTTGTGGTCACCAGGCACCTCGACGATCGTCAGGTCCGCGAGGAGCGGTGACCAGCCGTTGTCGGGCAGGATGATGTCACGATTTTCAAGCAGGTGGCGTCCTCCGCTCAGATGATAAAAGGCTGCAGGCTTGGGCCTGAGCAAGGTGACTTGTCCTGCGTACGGATGCAACTGGTAACGACGCAAAGCTCCACGGAAGGCAACTTCGATCCTCTCGTTGTTGAAGTGATCGGCCTGCCCCTGTTCATGAATGACTTCATTCCCGCGTCGCTTTTTCCTGCCCACCTCCACGTGGTCACCTATCCATTTTCTCAGGTAGGCGCTCTTGTGGCGCTGCAGGTCCTGAAATTTCATCATCAGTCGGTCCTGGAACGACAGCCTAGGCTGGGTCGGCAACGGCGTGTCGATCATCACAAGCTTGGCAACTTCCTGACCATCAGCCTGGAGTTGGCGAGCAATTTCGTAGGCGGCGATGCCGCCGCCGGAATATCCGGCCAGAAGATAAGGGCCCTCCGGCTGGACAGTGCGTATTTCGGCTATGTAGTCGCGTGCCATCTCTTCGAACGTTTCGTGAGGTTGCTGGTCACCGTAGAGGCCGCGGGCCTGCAAGCCATAGACCGGACGATCCTGACCTAAAGCCAATGCCAGATGCCGAAGATTGAGGACGTTTCCGAACATGCCGGCGCAGATGAAGACGGGACGGCTGCTTCGAGATTTTCCGTCCGACATCAATACCAGGTGCGTCGCCTTGAAAGGTGTATCGCCCTGGCCACCCTCTGCTGTCACCTGGTCAGATGGACTGACCTGATCCTGAATGAGTGCTGCGCATTTGGAAATGGTTGGCGCTTCGAATAGTGCGGAGATCGGGAAATCGACGGCAAAGTCTTTCTTGATCATGCGGAACAGTCGCACGGCAATAAGAGAGTGGCCGCCTAGGTCGAAGAAATTGTCGTGAATGCCGACTTTGGAGACGCCAAGCAACGTCTTCCAGTAATCGGCAATCGCGGTCTCGACCGGATTGCGTGGCTCGACAAATTCGGTGTCGAGATCGGGTCGCTCAAATCCGTCGTCAGTTCTCGGCGGCTCCTCGACGGCTGCTTCAGCCGCAAACTTGCGCAGTGCCTCCAGATCCATCGAGCTGATGATGGGTTGTGTTTGGCCAGTCGCAAGTGCGCGAAGCAGAGCGTCGAATCCCTCTTGCGGGCGAATCCCGTTTTGAACCTGCCTGGCGAAGCGGATCTGTGCAGGCGAGGACGGCTCGGTGGTGTGGGCCTCCACTGATGATGGCTCGGAGACTGCCGGCATCTGGTTGAGGCTGAGATCGTCGTTCAGCTGTTTCATGACAAACCGGCTGATGTCCAGCACGACGGTGCCGTCGGCATCTGTGATCCTTATGTCGAAGGCCGCGTAACCTTCGCCGAACTCCGAACTGTCGACCAGCCTTGCCCAACTGACGATCCGGCTCGGCAGCGGCCCGTAAACCGTCAGCGATCCGTATTCGACCGGTGCCCAGAGCACGGATTGAGATCCGTATGCGTCCGCAAGTCCGATCGCAAAACCGGTTGCGATATCGAGGAGCGCCGGGTGAGCAGTGAAGCCGTCTTCGAGGTCCTGCTTCCCTTCCGCGTTCAATTCGAGTTCGGCGATCGCCTCTGCGTCGCCGATTGCGATGGACTTGAGCACGCTCCAGCGGGGGCCAAATCGGATATGGTCTTCCTGCGCCGTGCGTAGAGTCTGTTCCGCTTCCGCCTGGCGCCGCTGCGGGCACCGCGCCTCGATAGACGGAATATCCAGCCGCCCGATGCTCGCAGGATCTCGCGATCCGAAGCTCCCTTCGGCATGTTCTTCAAAGGAGGAGACGCGTTCTCCGGTTGACACGGCCGACTGTAGGATAACGCGATAGCCCCAACCGGCTGGTTCAAGCCGTGCGCGGACGATGCGGGGTTTCCCTACCGAGACCGTCAATGGCCGCACGAATTGGACGTCATCAAGCGCCAGCGGCTGCTCGAAGCCATATTCGCGCGCCGCCTGCAGCATCATCTCCACAAAACCGGTACCGGGCATGACTGGCTGGCCGGAAACCAGTCGGTGTTCGTTCAGCATCCAGTGGTCGTCGTTGAGCGTGGTTTCGAGCCACGGAGTACCGTCTTCGTCCTCGACCCATCGTTGGAACAACGGGCCACTGGCGGAACCTGACAAAGCCTCGACGTCGCTGCGTCGTTTTGTGGCCGTTGCCCGTGCAGCCAGGCCGACATCTGCCCATACGCCCCAGTGAACAGCGATGGTCTTCCGGTCCTTCCTGGAAGCGCAGCTCTCCGCGAAGGCGTTCAGGTAGGCGTTGGCCGCCACATAATCCGCCTGACCTGCGGGCGCGGTGTCCGTGCTGGTCGATGAAAACAGGATGAGGAAGTCGAGCGGTACATCGGCCAATGCCTCGTTCAGCACCGCGGTTCCCAAAGTTTTTGGCGCGAGAACCCGCTCGATGCTGTCTTCGGTCTTTAGCTGCATGAGGTCGTCATCGACGACACCTGCCGTGTGGAACACGCCGTCAATACTACCAAACTGCGCACGTGCGCTGGATACGGCATCCCTTATCGCCTGTGGGTTGCTGACATCCGCGACAAGATAGAGCACGGCGGTGCCGAGCTCTTCAAGCTTGCGTATTGCCGAGATCGCCCGGCGAACGGCGTCATGCCCATGGAGCCTTTCATAGGCAATCCACTCGTCGCGTGCTGGCAGTTCTGTGCGGCCGATGAGAACGAGTTTGGCGCCATAGCGCTTAGCCAGTTGCTGTGCCGTATCAAGTGCAAGTTCACCAAGACCACCGGTGAACATGTAGACGCCACCCTGTTTCAGCATCGCCTGATCGCCCGATAGGTCGTTCAGGGGCAGCCTTTCGTAGGTGCGGGTCCACCTACGCCCGTTGCGGTAGGCAACAGTCTCGGAGGAGGGCGCGGCGAGGATATCTTCCCACAGCTGCTGGTGGAGCTCGTCGAAACTCGTGTCTGGAGCCATTGCTTTCGTACCCGACGAAAACAGCGATGCCAGTGGTTTTGCCTTCGGCGAAACGGTAGGGAGAACCACGTCGACCAGCCGGACGATTGATCCTGCCATTTCTTTTGGCAAGACCAGGGATGGACCAAGCACGGTGCTTTTTTCGGGATAGGGCACGGCCTCGTCGAACACCCGCTGCATGCCGTTCGTCGCCACGATCAAATTGAGCTTCGACACGTCACCGCTGTCGCCGATGGCCTGGGCGAGATGGAGAACGCTGTAGAAACCGCATTCCTGGTTTCGGTGGAAGAAGTTCGACCCTGGACGGAAGGTCTCTTTGCTCGTGACAAGCCACATGTGCAAGATGTCAGAGGGAAGGGCGCCGTCCGTTGTGAGAGACTGAAGCAGCGCCGCATAGCCGGGTTTTCCGAGCTCCGGGCACAGGATGTAGTCGTCTTCGCTCCGTCGCAGGAAGGTGTCGCCATTGGACACGGTGACGACACGATGACCGGCCGCGCGCAGCCGCGCGACAAGGCCCTGGCTTACGCCGGCTTCATCGACGAAGACCAGCCAGGTCCGGCTGCGCTGTTCGGCGCCGAGCGTGTAGTCGGCAAGCGATTGCTTCCAGCTGGGCTTGTATCCCCAGTCCTCGATGTTGACCTGCTTGGCGGGTACGTCGTCCACCACAGGTGCTGAACTGGTCTCGACGCGATCGAGGAAGTATCTCTGCTGCTGGAACGCGTAGGTCGGGATCGTGACACGCCGCGGGTTTTTTCCTTCCCACAGCCGATCGATGCTGACCGGAAGGCCGGTTGCCCACGCACGACCGATCGCGGCCAGAACATGAAGATTGTCATCAAACGTGTCTTCGACGTGGGGCAGACTGTTGATCACCCGGTTCGGCTCGATGCCGCCTTGCTGCTTCAAAAGCGAGGAGAGCGTCTTGCCGGGACCGACATCGATGTAGATGCGTCTGGGCGTCTGGGCCAGAACAGAGGCTCCCTCCGAGAACAGGACGGTTGAACGCAGATGGTTGACCCAGTAGTCGGGATCGGTGGCCTCCGCTGCCGTCAGCCAGTTGCCGCTCCGATTGGATATGATGGGGATCAACGGAGTGCGCAGCGTGATTGTCTGCAGGAAACTGCGGAACCGCGGAAGGATCGCATCAAGCATTCTCGAATGGGCGGCGATGTCGATCGGAACGCGCTTGGCATCGATCCCGCGTGCGCCAAGCGCCTTCTCGAAAGCGTCGAGATCATTGTTGCGTCCGGAGACGACACACAGCTCCGGCGCATTGATGGATGCGATATCAAGCTCCGGCGGCAAGATCTCCTTGAGAGCCTGAGGCGCAATCGAGACGCTCAGCATGCCGCCCGGCTCGACCGTGTCGAAGAGTTCGCCACGTAGGCGGACGAGCGCGACGGCGTCCTGGAAGCTCATTACGCCGGAAATGCAGGCTGCCGCGTTTTCGCCCATAGAATGGCCGATGAGCGCGGTAGGCCGGATACCCCAGCGCATCCACAAACGCGCCATTGCGACTTCGAGAATGAGGATGGCGGGCAGTTGCACCGATGGACGCAGGAAGCGGGCGCTGGCCGCCGCAAAATCTTGAGGTGAGGCAAACCAGATCGAGCGGATTTCGTCGGCCGCATCCCTCGGCAAATAGGATAATCCCTCGTCGACCGACGCACGAAACTGGGCGTCGGTCCTGTAAAGATTGGCGCCCATGCCGGGATGCTGGATTCCGCCGCCTGGAAAGACGAATGTGGCCTCCGGCCGGTCAGCGACTGGCGTGTGCACGAAGGCTCGGGTGGAGTCGATCTTTGAGAGGGCCGCCAGTGCGTCATCCCTGCCCGACACGGCAAGCACAAGCCTGTGCTCGAAGTGCGTTCGTCCGTTGAGCAACGTATAGGCGGTATCCGAAAGCGACAGGTGCGGATTCTCGCCAATTGCGTGGGATAGTTTCTGCGCAGCCCGCGCCAAACCCTTCTTCTGGCGCGAGGAAAGCAGAAGAAGCAGGGGCTCCTCGCTGGTATTGTTGTTGGCGCGGCGTGTTTCGGGTGGTGCCTCCTGCAGGATTGCGTGGGCATTGGTGCCACCGACGCCAAGGGAGTTCACCGCTGCCCTGCGCGGGCCGCCTTCTGATGGCCATCGTACCAGGCGGTCAGCAACCAAAAATGGCGTGTTGCCGATATCGAGCGCCTCATTGGGTTCCTCGAAGCCTACGGTCGGCGGGATTTCTCCGTGTTTCAGCGCCAATGATGCCTTGATCAAGCCGACGACGCCGGCTGCAGTATCGAGATGCCCGATGTTCGACTTGACCGAACCGATGCGGCAATAGCCGTTGCGGGCGCTGGTTTGCCTGAAGGCCTCCGTCAGCGCCCTTATTTCAATCGGGTCGCCGAGCGGCGTCCCGGTGCCGTGGCATTCTACATAGCCGATCGAGTCGGCCGATACGCCTGCCAGCCCCTGTGCTTCGATGATCGCTTCCGCCTGGCCGGTTACGCTCGGCGCCAGATAGCTGGCCTTGCTTGCGCCATCGTTGTTGACCGCAGTTCCCTTGATGATCGCATGAATAATATCGCCGTCGCGGATTGCATCGGATGCACGGCGCAGCGCTACGACGCCAACGCCGCTACCGAAAACAGTGCCGGCGGCGCGATGGTCGAACGGCCTGCAGTGGCCATCCGGCGACAGTATTTCGCCAGGCTGGAAGATGTAGCCGCGACGATGGGGAAATTCGATGGTCACGCCGCCGGCAAGGGCCATGTCGCATTCGCCGCTGAGCAGGCTCTGGCATGCGTAGTGCACCGCGACCAGAGAGGTCGAGCAGGCCGTCTGGATGTTGACACTGGGGCCATGAAGGTTGAGCGCAAACGATGTGCGCGTAGCGAGGAAATCCTTGTCGTTGCCGGTATGGCGCAGCAGGAACATGCCGACCTGATCGACCAGCTGCTTGTTGCTGCAGACATTGAAGTAGAAGTAGCTGCCCATCCCGCTGCCGGCAAAGACCCCGACCGGGCCGTCGCTGCTATCAGGCGTAATCCCGGCATCTTCCATCGCTTCCCATGCACACTCGAGAAAGTGGCGGTGCTGCGGGTCCATGATGGCAGCTTCTTTGGGGCTCATCCCAAAGAATTCGGCATCGAACATCTCCATGTCGGGAAGGTCAGCAGTTCGCCTGACGTAATTTGGATGGTGTAGCTTCGCGGCTGGTTCTCCCGATGATTTCAGTTCCTCATCGGAAATATCTCGAACAGATTCAACGCCGTTGCGAATGTTAGACCAGAATTCGCCAATGTTGCGAGCGCCGGGCACTCTAAGTGCCATGCCAACAATTGCGATATCGTTGCTGCCGACTTCTTCAGATTTATCTAACATCCCGAACTCTATTTAAACGATATACATCGAAATGCTTTGGTGTTGCTTACCAAGACTTGAGTGTTGGCGCAATCACCATATCCCATTGTGCTCGCGCGGGCAGACAAGCTCAATTACGCCTTTAGGGTATGCCCTTAGATATTCTATGCAAATTAAGACTAAATTGCCTTGTTGATTTATTGCGTGCAGGATTGAAGTATAACAATGATAGTATTGCCGCCGGCCGAAAGCCGCGGCGTTCATTTTTGGCGCATTTTGTAGATGTGTGTGCAGCGGAAGTGAGGGATCATGGCCAATTTCAAGTGCGTTTTAGTTGGAGATGGATTTCTTCTTGCGCAATGCGCGGAGATGTTGAGGGACGGAGGACATGAACTCCTTGCCGTCGTGACTGCCAGCGAGCCCGTGCGGAGATGGGCTGCCGAAAGGGACGTCCCAGTTTTCGCCCATGACGCATCCTATGCATCCCACCTCGCGGGTCTCGACTATGACTGGCTCTTCAGCATCGTCAACCTGAGGCTGGTACCGGACGCAGTCTGGCGTGGCGCCAAGCGCGGCGCCGTCAATTTCCATGACGGACCGCTGCCCACCTATGCCGGATTGAATACCCCCTCCTGGGCGCTGATGGCTGGAGAAAGGCAATACGGTATCACTTGGCATGAAATCACCTCGGGTATCGACGAAGGCGCGATCTATGCTGAGGCGCTCTTCGACGTGGCAGAGGAGGAGACGGCACTGACGCTGAACGCGAAGTGCTTCGAAGCCGGGATGAGCGCATTTGCCACCATGCTTTCGGACGTCGAGCGCGGTTCTCTGGTCCCCGTGCCCCAGGAGTTTTTGAGCCGACGCTATTTCAGCCGTGATCAGCGACCCGCAGCGGCGGGAACCATTTCCTTCCGGCGACCGGTCGAGGAGATTTCCTGTCTGGTGCGTGCGTTGAATTTTGGCAGCGACCGGGCGAATGCGCTGGTCAAGCCGAAGCTCAGAGTGGGCCGTCAACTGTTCCATGTTGCAGATATCGCCAAGCACGACGAGCCCGTCTTTGCAGAGCCGGGAACAGTCCTGTCGGCGGCTATGGGCAGTTTGGTCGCGGCTGCGCCGGATGGAGCCGTGCGCGTCGATCTTGAACATCGTGACTTCGATCTTTCCACTGTCGTACGCCCGGGTGAGCGGTTGCCAGAGTTCGACGACGACGCGGCTCATGCACTGGATGCGATGGTGGCCGAGGCTGCTCGTCATGAGGCCTGGCATCGCCGTGCGTTGGCCAACGTCGTGGACGTCGACCTTCCTGATATCGGCGGGTATCTGTCATCGCGCCCGGCCCGCGTCAACAGCATCGAACTGCCGCTGCCAGCAGCGTCAGACAGTGACAAAGTCGCCATGATTGCTGCATTCATCGGCAGGCTTTCGAAGCGGGACGCTTTGAGCATCGCCTATGCCGACGAAGAGGTCCGCGCGCCCAATCGGCGCTTTCCCGGCTATTTCGCCGAGGCCGTACCGCTGACGGTAGCGGCAAAACGCGAAATGCAGACCGCGGTCTTTGCCGAAGAGACACAGCAAGCGCTTGGGCAGCTGGTGAAGCGGGGCGCTTACCTTGGCGACCTGGTCGACCGCTCGCCTGAAGTGTCCGAGCCGCGCCTGACCTTTGGAATTGCCGTGGGCGAGGATGCCCGCGCAAGTGTGATCGAGGGATGCGCCGTTACGTTTGTGCTCGGCGAGCGGGTACAGGTGGCTTACGACGAAAACCGGGTCACCAGTGACTTCATCAAGCAACTCTGTGAAAGGCTTGCGGCCTTTGGCGCGGCGTTCGCGGAAAAATCGGGAACATTGGGCGAATTGCCCTTGATGTCCGCCGGCGAGCGCAAGCGGGTGCTGTTTGACTGGAACGAGACTGCGCTCGACTATGAGCGTCATCTTTGCGTACACCAGTTGATCGAAAGACAAGTGGGGCTGACACCGGATGCCGAGGCGTTGGCATATCGAGATCAGTCGCTGACTTACGCGCAAATGAACGGTTGGGCCAACCGGATTGCGCAGGTTCTGTCCCGCGAGGGCGTTGGGCCGGATGCTCTGGTCGGCTTGCATCTGCCCCGTTCGCTCGAACTCGTCGTCGCCGCACTCGCCGTCCACAAGGCCGGCGGCGCTTATGTCCCGCTCGACCCGGACTTTCCGGCCGAGCGGCTGGCCTTCATGGCAAAGGACAGCAAGGTCAGATTGGTCATTGCCAAACGCGGCATGGTAACCTCGGGCCTTGGCGATGTGCGCGTCGTCTTCGTGGACGATATCGCTGCTGGCGATCCGTCGGTCGAGAGCATTGAAAGCGCCGCTCGTCCCGAAAATCTCGCCTATGTCATCTACACCTCGGGTTCGACCGGTAATCCCAAAGGCGTGATGGTCGAGCATCGCAACGTCGTCAATTTCTTCGCCGGCATGGATGAACGCATTGGCCGGCGCGCCGACCGCCAGAATGTCTGGCTTGCCGTGACCAGCCTTTCTTTCGATATTTCGGTTCTCGAGCTTTTCTGGACCCTGTCGCGCGGTTTCAAGGTCGTGATCCACGCAAGCGCGGTCGCCAAGAACAAGACGCCGTCGCGGCGCCCGACGGGCAAGGTGCTGGATTTCGGCCTGTTCTACTGGGGCAACGACAACGGAACCCATGCCGGAAAGTATAACCTTCTGCTGGAAGGGGCAAAGTTCGCCGATCAGAACGATTTTCAGGCGGTCTGGACGCCGGAGCGTCATTTCCATGCCTTTGGGGGACCCTATCCGAACCCGGCTGTCACGGGTGCTGCCGTAGCGGCTGTCACAAAGAATGTGTCGATCCGCGCCGGCAGTTGCGTTCTGCCGTTGCATCACCCTCTGCGCGTCGCCGAGGAATGGGCGGTGGTCGACAACATCAGCAATGGACGCGTGGCGGTCGCCTTTGCCTCCGGTTGGATGCCGGAAGACTTCGTGCTGCGGCCGGAGAATGCGCCGCCGCGCAACAAGGCGAGCCTCGTCACCGAGATCGAAACGGTCCGTAAGCTCTGGCGCGGCGAAAGCGTCGAGTACAGCTTCGGTTCGGGAACAGCCAGTGTCGTCACGCAGCCGCGGCCTGTTCAAAAGGAGCTGCCGATCTGGCTGACGACGGCGGGCAATCCTGAAAGCTACAGGGAAGCGGCGCGCACGGGGGCCAATGTGCTGACACACCTTCTTGGGCAATCGATCGAAGAGCTTGCGGAAAAGATTGCGATCTATCGGCAGACTCTTGTCGAAACGGGGCGCAACCCCGACGACTACAAGGTCACCCTGATGTTGCACACCTTGCTCGGCGAAGACCGCGACGAGGTACGCAATCTCGCGCGCGGTCCGATGAAGGAATATCTGAAGAGCGCCGCAGCACTGATCAAGCAATATGCCTGGGCTTTCCCGGCGTTCAAGAAGCCGCAGGGCCTGTCGGCTCCGTCCGATATCGATCTGCAGTCGCTTTCACCGGACGAGCTTGATGCCATCCTCGAATTCGCATTCCTGCGGTATTTCGAAGATAGTGGTCTGTTCGGAACGCTCGAGGATGCCCACGCTCGGCTCAGCGAGGTCGCGGGCATCGGCGTAGACGAAATCGCCTGCCTGATCGACTTCGGCGTCAGCGACAAGGTCATCCTCGATCGCCTGGAACCGCTGGCGCAATTGGTACGTGAAGCCCGTACGGTCACCGCCAACAAACCTGCCACCGAGCTCGGATTTGCGGGCGAAGTCAGCCGCCATGGGGTCACGCACTTCCAGTGCACGCCGTCGATGGCCCGCATGTTCCTGATCTCGGAGGAAGACCGCGCCGCGTTCGTCGATCTAGAGCAGATCTTCATCGGCGGAGAGGCTTTGCATGGATCGCTGCTGGACGATATGCGGCGCGTCGCCAGCGCGCCCGTGACAAACATGTATGGCCCGACGGAAACGACGATCTGGTCGGCAACCCGCGTCGCACAACCGACCGCCGGGATCGTGCCGCTGGGCGAACCGATCGCCAACACGCAGCTCTATGTCCTCGATGAGCACTTCGAACCTGTTCCGTGCGGCGCCGATGGCGAACTGTACATCGGCGGGGACGGCGTGACGCGCGGCTACCTGAACAGGCCGGAACTGACCGATGAACGGTTCCTTGCGAACCCATTCCATGAAGGGCGGATGTATCGCACCGGCGACATGGTGCGCATGACGCCGGCACGCGAATTGCTGTTTCTCGGTCGCGCCGACCACCAGGTCAAGGTGCGCGGTTACCGCATCGAGCTCGGCGAGATCGAGGCGAGGGCGAATGCGTTCCCCGGCGTGGAGGAAACGGTCGTTCTGGCACGGGAGGATCAGCCGGGCGATACCAGGATCGTCGCTTATGTCCGCACAAGCGCTGTTCTAGATGAAACGAAGCTGACCGAGCATCTGTCAAAGACGCTGCCGGACTACATGGTGCCAAGCCATATCGTACGAATGGATGCGTTTCCGCTGACGCCGAACGCCAAGGTCGATCGTGGCCGATTGCCGGCGCCGGGCGCCGGTGGAGACCGCGTCGTTGCGGCAGAGTTTGTAGCTCCTGCCGACGGCCTGCAGCGCTCGATTGCCGAGGCCTTCAAACGCGTGCTGGGCGTCGAGAGGGTGGGTCTTGCCGACAATTTCTTTGCCCTCGGCGGCCACTCGCTTCTGGCCGTGCAGGTCCATCGCGATCTGAAGGCGGTCGTCGCGCCCGATCTGTCTATCACCGATCTCTTCCGTTTCCCGACCGTCGGGCAACTCGCGGACTTCATCGCCGATCGCGGAGCGAGCGAGAAGCACCTGGCCAAGGTCGCCGATCGCGCCGCCATGCGGAGAAACGCGATGGGGGATCGGCGCCGGGAATTTCAGCGTAGCTAGCGGGCGGTGATGAAGCTGTTCGAAGGTCTTTTTGACGGTTCCGTGGCGACGGCGGAGACGCTTCTCGATGGCGAATGCCCGCCTTTGCTGCCTGAGGAGGCGGTTGCCGTGCGCGGTGCCGTCGCTGGCCGCCAGCGAGAGTTCGCCTTTGGTCGCTTCTGTGCCCGTGTTGCGATGTCGCGGATTGGACAGCAGGCACTTGCGGTTCCCATGGGGTCAGATCGTGCCCCGATATGGCCGGCAGGGTTGGTTGGAAGCATCACCCATTCAAGGACACATTGCGCAGCCGCGGTTGCCGCGACGTCTGATGGCGTTCTCTCGATCGGCATCGACCTCGAGGAGGCGACGCCACTGGAGCTTGATCTGGAAGTTGAGATCTGTACTGCATCCGAGCGCCGCTGGCTCGCGGCCAAGCCAGACGTGGAGCGCGGGCTGTACCTGAAAGCAATCTTCTGTGCCAAGGAAAGCGCTTACAAGTGCCAGTATCCTGTCAGCCGGCAGCTGATCGGCTTCGATGCAATCGGAATTGAGCTTGACGTCGATAGCGGGACATTTGCCGCGACATTCGAGCAGGATGTCCTGCCCTATCGCGCCGGCGAGCGATTGTCGGGCCGCATCCGGTTTGCCGTCGGCCATATCGCAACGGCGGTCGTGGTGTAACACGCGCCGGTACTGGTCAGGCGCGGCGCTGCTGGCGGCTGAAGAGTTCCTTGACGAACAACTGCGTAAGCGGTGCTACCGCAAAGACATACCGACGCCACAACCGCTTGGGATCTGATGCGAGGCGGTGGGCCCATTCTAGGCCGGTCTGGCGCATCCATAACGGCGCCCGTTTTCTGGTGCCGACAAGAAATTCAAGTGAGGCGCCGACACAGAAACCCACGCCGGAGGCATCCGTGCGCTGGGCGAGCGCATGCGCAATCTTCTCCGATTGCGGCGATCCTATCGCGATAAACACAAAACGCGCCGGCTCCGCGGCGACAAAGTCGACGCAGGCCTGAAGGGCGGTGGGATCGTTCATGACGCCCTTGGGCGGAACGTGGCTGCGAAAGTGGACCTTGGGGTAGGCGAGCTCCATGTCGTGAACAATCGATGGGTCGGCTGCTATCAGCGTGACCACATCGCCGTCCTTGACCACCGTCTTGAAGATGCGTGCAGTCAGGTCCGATCCCGTGACCAGGGGCAGGTCGAGCGATACCGCATGGGCCAGCGCTGCAATCGGCCGGCTGTCGCAAAGGGATATCCAGGCGTCGTCATAGTACTGCGCCAGCATTCGGTTGCTGCTCAGCCGAACGACATGATCGACATTCGGCGTCACGACATAGCGAAACTTGCTCCGGTCTTCCGGCGCTGCGACGAGGTCGACGGCTACATCCTGCGGGATGGGGTCGAAGGGCGCCCCGAGGAAATAATGCCGGTTGTGGCCGGCGACGTATGCAGATCTTGCCGTAGGTATTTCCACTGCACTCATAGTGTATTTCCCCGCGGTTGAAAGCGCACACACAACCAGCTCCGCTGAAAGCAATTTCAGCAAGCATATGTTTTTATTGGCGATTTCAGACTATACGAATAACAGGCCGACGCAATTAACCCCGCGCTTACCATTTCGAGGTAAGCGGCGCTTGGAATCGGGATATTCAAGCGAAAATGGATATCTCCGAGATCATCATAAAGAGTTACGTCGCCTGTTGGCCGTTGCTCGGTTTTTCATGGTATAAACAAAGTACTGTTCCGAATTTTGCGTTATTCGAGGGGCAATACTGTGATTGACACGGCAATACTATCTGTCGCGACGCTGCTGCTCGCAGTTCTCTCCATTCCGATTGCATTTTTTTTCCTCGAATGCGTTGCCGGAAGCTGGCCGGCAAAGAGACGACAACGCGTCGAAATGACAATCCGGCCGCCGGTGGCGATCTTGGTCCCGGCCCACAATGAGAGCGCCGGCATTGCCGATACGCTGAGAAACATCCGCGCGCAGATGCGCGACGGAGACAGGCTGGTGGTCGTCGCCGACAACTGCGACGACGATACCGCGCAAGTGGCGCGGGCCGAGGGGGCGGAGGTTGTCGAGCGAGCGGACAAGGAGCGTCGCGGGAAGGGCTACGCGCTGGATGCAGGCATCCAGCACCTGCGGCAGTCGCCTCCACGCGTCGTTGTTTTCGTCGATGCCGATTGCCGGCTTGCGGCGGATGCGCTCGACAGTCTGGCTGCGGCTGCGTTCTCGAGCAACCGACCGGTACAAGCCCGCAATCTCCAGATCGCCCCCACAGATGCGGGGCTGAACCTGGCCGTCGCGGAGTTTGCCTTCCTGGTCAAGAACCAGGTCCGGCCACTTGGCCTCGCGCGCCTAGGGCTGCCGTGCCTGATGACGGGGACGGGGATGGCGCTCCCGTGGTCGCTGCTGGAAGACGCAAGCCTTGCCAGCGGGCATCAGGTGGAGGACATGAAGTTCGGCCTGGATCTTGCGCGCGCGGGGCATGGGCCGTTGTTTTGCCCTGACGCGTTGGTGACGAGCCTGTTTCCCTATTCCAAGGAGGGGGCCGATACGCAGCGCCAGAGATGGGAAGGCGGGCATCTAAGCATCATGCGCTATGCAATCGGCCGGCTGCTCTCTCCCTCAAGCTGGACGAGGGGCAATTATGCCGCACTCCTGCTCGACGTCACCATACCGCCGCTTACGCTTCTCGTTTTCGTGACGCTGGCGATCGTGCCGTTTGCAGCAATCATCGCCTTTCTTGGGATCGGCCTGCTGCCGCTGCTGCTTGCCGCGGCAAATGTCGCTCTGTTGTCCGTCGCGGTCGCTGCCAGCTGGCTCGCCCACGGAAGAGCCGTTTTGCCTGCCCGCAGCCTGGCACAGGTGCCGCTCTATGCCGCGTCGAAGTTCAAGCTCTATCCGAAGACGTTGTTGGCCGGCAACGCGGTTGCCTGGGTGCGAACCGATCGCACGCGACAAGACTAAGGAGCGAGCGGTTGGCCGCTCCTTAGTCTTTCTGTATCCAAGGAAAAGCAGATATCGCGCTCGCTCAGCCGCTGGTCCAGCGTTGCATGACTTGCTGTACCGCCGTCCACTTGGGATTGGGAGCGCCTTCCTTTTCTAGAAGGCCCCAGCTTCCCCACTGGGAGGGTGTGCTCATGGATGAGAAGAGACCAAAGGTATCTCCACCGACGGCGGCCCAGTTCTGCAGATACTTGACGTAAAGCGGACCCATTCGCTCATCGCGGTTTGCGGCCATGAACAAGTTCGTCAGGGCGTTGTTGTCGTCGATCCCCCTGGTGTCGACGAGATGCTGACCACCCTCGTAGGCGAAGAGCTTGAGACCGTTTTTAGCGGCGATGCCGGCTTGTGTTTGCATCGCCTTGCGATTTTCGTCTCCGATCTCTCGCTCGAGTTCAGCGAAGAGCTTGTCGAGCGTCAGGTTGGCGGCCTCGGCAGCGCGGTCACGAGAGCCGATGCTGCCGCCGAAATAGGGCGCGACCGCCAGAACGTCGGCATGTTCCTTTACGCCTTCACCGGAAAGGATCGTCTCACTTACCCAGTTGCCGGCAGCCATTGAGGCGTAGATACCGATGACGCGGTCCTTGTCGGCCCCGAATACATCTTCCCATATGGCCAGGATCTCGCTGGTACGCTTTGCATAGTAGAGCAGGGATCGACCACCTTCCGGAAGCCCCAGTCGCGCGCCTTGTTCGTCGGCATACCTTGCTTGATCAAAGAGCGGGTTCCAGACTTCGTTCGAATACTCGACGTTGACATTGAGCTTGGGATCGAGGGTGTCCTTTACCTGCTGCGCAAAACGGCGCACGTAATCATCGTCGGCCTTGTGAGGAATATTGAACCAGGGATCTGCCTTGGTGATATTGCAAAGTTCCACCATATGCTCGAGCGCAACGCCGCGCGGCTGGCTGAACTGGCCCACCTTGGCGCGATCATCCCATTTCTCGACTTCCGAGTTGTTGGTGTTCATCCAATCCATGAAGCGCAGCGTCGACATGCCACTCATGCGCTTCAGGAACGCATCGCGAAATGTTCCTTTCGGCTGCTCTCCGCGCTCGTAGACGCGAATGTTTCGAACAGGGTCGTTCGGATCGGTCTCAAGCAGGATGCAACTGAATGGCGCGTCGTTGCGAAGGTTTCTGACGTTGTCGTAGCCGGGCATCCGGGCTTCGAGCTCCGCACCGCTGAGATAGCCCAGTTTGCCCTTTCCGTCATGGTAGACCGAAAGGGCGACCGGCAGGTTGGTACGATATGGCGTGAAAATAAGAAAGCTCTCCAGCATGGACTTCGGCGGAACCACCTTCGGATAGAGGTCGTCGGTGAGCGGCGGCAGCGGATTGTCCCAGGTCCACTGCTTGTCGCTATCCTTCTGCAGGCGCCATCGGGATGCATTTGCAGCTAGGTTGGAAAAGGCCTGCTCTGTCGAAGCGTAGGAGATACCGGTCAGATTAAGCCCCAGCTTGGCTGTCGATTTTGCGGCGGTGGCACTCGCCTGCCGTGGTCCGCCGATGAGAGGGAGAAGCGCGGAAGCGGAGATCAGCTGCAGGAGTTCGCGACGGTTCACGGAAAATTCCTTCTATTGGCCGCACCCGTCGAGAAGCGCTCGCGGGCGCACATGAAGACGCACTCTACGCGTCATGGTAGTTGCAGCTATCTAGGATGGTTTCGCATCAGCGAACAAGAACGCCAAATTGCTGACTCCCGCACGGATGGAGGTGCGATCTACGTCTTTTAGGCAACTGCCTGGCGGCCAAGTTCGTGCCTAGTCTAGCACGTCGGTTACTGCGGCCGATATCATTGCTCCCGTTTCGCGCGAGTAAAGCGGGATCGGGCTTCTGTACAAACGCTCCGACGCCACGCGGCAGAACGCTTGGTGTCATGTAACGGGTGGGGCAAGAGTATTGGTGATGAGTAGAACGATGGAATCTGATTACCAAGCCCAAGGGTGGGCCGCGTGATGCCCGACTATATCAAGGCCCTTATCTACGTTCTCATCGCCAGCGGCCCGACAGTGTTCATCGTGAGGCGGATTGCCGTTCCCGTGATTGGCGAGGATGAATTTCTGGTCTGGCGTAACTGCTGGCTCGCGACCACCTGTATTTCCTTTCTGTCCAACAGCTTCCTGGTGTTTTCGGGATTGCTTCTCCTGGTCTGTGCGTACGGCTTCAAGAAAGCGCGCGAGCCGTTGTATCTCTATATTGTGTTGATGTTTGCGGCGCCCTGCGTGTCGGTCAACTTCGGAATTCCCGGCCTTTTCGCCAGTATCACGGCGCTTGATCCACCCAGGCTGCTTGCCGTCTTCATTCTCCTGCCCATCGGGGTCTCCCTCTGGCGCGACAAAGGCAACCGAAAGGTCAGCCTGGCGGATATCTTTGCCGGCGGCTACGTTCTCATGATCTGTGCGCTTGCGTCGCGGTTGGGAGATCTGAACTCCGTCTTGAGGGCGTGCATGGCGCAGTTCCTTGGTGTGGTCGTACCGTATTTTGTCTTTAGCCGCGCCCTGCGAACCGCCTCGGACGTCAACCGCACACTCCTGGCCTTTGCCGTTGCTGCACTACCGATCGCTGCAATCGGTACGTTTGAGTTCCTGAAAGGCTGGCCGGTCTATCCAGGGGTCGCGGCCCGGTGGGACAGTGCCACCGGTTCGGGCTATCTTTTCCGCGACGGCATGCTGCGTGCCAGCGCGACATCGATGATATCGATTTCGTTCGGCTTCATGTGCATGGTTGGCGCGGGATGCCTTTTCGCGCTCAAGACCAAGGAACGTTTCGGCCTTTGGCACTACGCCGCGACGGCCGTGCTGCTCGCGGGCCTGTTTGCGAGTGTCTCTCGCGGGCCGTGGCTTGGTCTGGCTATCTGTGTGGCGGTGATACTATCGACAAATCTCAAGGCAGCCTCGAAGTTCGTTGCGGCCGCCGTTCCCGTGGGCGCCGGATTGGCGCTTATTTCGGCGTCTTTCATCTACCGCTTCATCAATCTTCTTCCCTTTGTGGGCAGGGCTGACAAGGCGAGCGAAACCTATCGGTCCGACCTCTTTGACGCTGCATTGCTGGTCATTCGGCAACATCCCTGGTTCGGTTCGCCGACCTTTCTCAAGGCGCCCGAGCTACAGAAGATGATGCAGGGGCAGGGCCTTATCGACATCGTGAACTCCTACTTGCAGATCACGCTCGAGTTCGGGGTGGTGACGCTGATCTTCTTTGCTGCGTTCTTTATCCTGAACGCCGCTCAGCTTGCGATCCTTGCGATGCGGAAAGCGCCGAAGCATGTCAATTACGTCGGCATTCTCGGCGTGCTTTTGTCCATCATGTTCACAATTGCCACGACGAGCAGCGTCACCTTCGTTCCCTACATCTACTGGACGTTTGCAGCCATGGGCGTTGCGTTGATGCGCATGGGGCTCGGCAGTACCCGTCAAGAGACTGCCGAGCCGATCGTTTCAAAGCCCCAGATGCGCGTATTGAGAGCCGGCGCCTAAAACGGGGCTGCCGGCGATCGGCTTATCGGCTTCAAGCGGATTCGGCTTGGATCCCTGACCCAGTACCCATCGATAGATGGCAAGCGCCTGATCGGCCTTGGCCTGCCAGGTAAAGAGTTCGCGTACCCGTCGGCTGGCTCCGGCACTGAGCTCCGCGATCAGGGATGGGTTTGCTGCAATCCGTTCCAGCGTCTCACGCAGACCGGCAATGAGGCTTTCGCGATCGGAAAAGTCGATGGCAATGCCGCTGCCCGCATCGATCAGTTCGGGCGGTCCCCCGTAGTTGGCGACAACAGGCACAAGCCCGAGCGACATGGCTTCCAGGACGACGCCACCGCCGAATTCGCGGATGCTGGGGAGTGCCATGACATGGCAATCGCGCAAGGCGGCGGCCAGTGTCTCGTTCGGTATCCAACCGAGGAAACGCACCTGGTCCTCCAGCCCGTAACGGCGCACCTTGTCTTCCAGCTCCTGGCGCAGGGGGCCGTCGCCAACGATGACGATCTCCAGCCGGCGCTCTCCCTTGTAGGCGGCGACCGCGTCAAGCAGCATGTCCGGCCCCTTGTAGGGAACCAGCCGTCCGACAAAGGCAATGCGAAGCGTGTCGCCTGTCAGTTCGCGCTTGCGGAAGGGGAAGCGTGTCGGGTCGGCAGCGTTTTCCGGAATGAAGAAACTGCGCTGTGCGCAGCTTCCCGGCAATTCACTCAGCGTATACCGCGAGCCTGCGATGATCGCAGAGGCATTCGTCCTTGTTGCCCGGTAGCCCGGCATCAGCCGGTGGAGCCGTCGGATCGCCGACAGCCATTCCCGCTCGCGGTTTCGAACATCTCCGAAGCCGGCCGGCCACGGCACGCCGCCGTTGAGGGGGCCGAGCACGAAGGGGACGCCGTGTTTCTTCAGCCGTCCCGTGATGCCGCTCGGAATGGTCGGACTAAGGGGCGTGATGCGGTGGACGAGGTCGAATTCTCCCGCGGCAAGGCGATGGCCGAGCTGCCGCCAGACTTCCTTCTCGAAGCTGTAATAGGAGAATGCGGATATGGCCGTGACGACCGTCCACCCCTTGTTGGAACCACCGCGCAGGTATTCGCCCATCAAGAACGCGGCGCGTGCGACCTTTTCGTTGTCGATCGCAACGAAATCCTGTCCTTCCACCAGCCCCGCCCGCAGGATGGCGTCGCGGTTTCTGATGTGGGTGGCTATCAGCCCATTGGTCTTCTTGAGGATCGCATGCGCGAAGTTCCATCCGACCAGTGGGACACTGGCCCATTCCGGGTTTGCGGCTTCGGCGATCAACAATGGGCGAAGAGGAGACTTAAGGGGCGCCGGGCTCGTCGGATCTTCGATCAAGGAACTCATCAGGGACCACTCTGCGAGGGCAAGCCCTCAAAACACCGTTACGCGCGCAAGGATCAACGGCTCGGTAGCCGCTCGTTTCGCTTATTCGATTATCGCTGGTGCCTGCACAATCTCAAGTACGTCTTTCGACGATGCGGACCGGCCGTGGCCGTCCCGCAGTCGTCGCTGCCAGATGTAAGAGGTATTAGCGAGGCACCTCGAAGGTGCCGCTGGTTGCGCTTTGCCGCAAGAGGTCGCAAGGATGCTCTGCCAGGCCGTCTTCGGCCAGCCTGTCCAGAGTAGCGACGACCTCGCACAGACCGCGCGCTTGCGCATAATGCATCGGCCCGCCGCGCCAGCGCGGGAAGCCATAGCCATGGATTTTCACCAAGTCGATGTCGGATGCCCGCAATGCGGTGCGATCCTCAAGGATCTTCGCTGCCTCGTTGACCATTGGCAGGACGATGCAATCGACAATGCCCGCTTCGTCCCAGTCGCGTTGAAGCGTTCCATCCGCTGCCGCGGCGATGAGGCGTGTAACAGTCGCGGACGGCAGTGGGGTGCGGTCGCCCTTGGCGTAATCGTACCAGCCGCCGCCGCTTTTCTGGCCGAAGCGCCCTTCTTCGCACAGCCGATCCGCGATGGGCGCAAACGGGGTTTCCCCACGGGCCCGCGCGGCCTTCCGCTGGAAGGCTGCAATGTCGAGGCCGCCGAGGTCCTGTGCCTCGAAGGGACCCATCGGTAGGCCGAAAGCGCGCATGGCGGCATCCACGGCCTGTGGCGTTGCGCCCGACAAAAGCAGGCGCTCGGCCTGCGCGCGCGTCACCTTCAGGATCCTGTTGCCGATGAAGCCATCGCAGATGCCGGCGCGCACCGGGATCTTGCCGAGCATGCGGGCAAGGGCGAAACCGGTTGCCAGCACGTCGGGAGCCGTTGAGGCTGCTGGCACGATTTCCAACAGCTTCATGATGTTTGCCGGGCTGAAGAAATGCAGCCCGATAAAGCGCTCGCGCCCAGTCATGAAGGCGGCGATATGATCTGGATCGAGATAGGACGTGTTGGTGGCAAGGACCGCATCGGGCCGACAGATCGCCGCCAGCTGGGCAAACACGGCCCGCTTGACATCCAGATCCTCGAAGACGGCCTCGATGACCAGATCGGTATCGGCAAGTCTTACATAGTCCGTCGTGCCTGCGATACCGGCCATCCGTGCCACGGCGGTTTCGGGGTCTATCCGGCCGCGCTTCACGGCGCCATCGAAAATTGCCTGCAGGTTGGCAAGTCCGCGCTCGACGGCTGCCTGATCGCGCTCCACCAGGGTCACGGGCAGGCCGGCATCCCTTAGCGATGCTGCGATGCCGGCGCCCATCGTGCCACCACCGATGACGGCCGCCGACCGGATCGGGCGCGGCGAGGCGCCGGAGAGTTCAGGCGGGCGCGGTGCTGCGCGCTCGGCGAAGAACACGTGTCGCAACGCCGCCGCCTGATCCGAACCCCGCAGTTGGAGGAAGGTTTCTCTCTCGAACGCAAGGGCTGTTTCAAAATCTGCTTCCGCTGCACTCTTCACGCAGGCAAGCGCGCGCAAGGGCGCCTCTTCGCGTTTCGCACGTGTGGCGACGGATTTGGCAGTCTTGTCCCAGAAGGCGGTATCGACAGCCGGTACCGCGCGGTCGCTAAGCGCAAGCGGCAAGGAGTGAGCGAGTGCAGCAAGAGCAAAGTCGATCGCGCCTTTTTCGAGATCGCCATCGACGATGGCATCGATCAGCCCTTGGGACCGTGCTTTTGGTGCGGCGACCGGCGTGCCTGTCGTGACCATGTCAGCGGCCAGCGCCGGCCCGACCAGTCGGGGCAGGCGGACGGTTCCGCCGGCGCCCGGCACGATGCCGAGGCGAACCTCCGGCAACCCGACGCTCGCGGAGGCGACCGCGACGCGGAAACGGCAGCCGAGCGCGATCTCGAACCCGCCGCCCAATGCGCTGCCATGGATTGCCGCGATCCAGGGCTTGGTGGCGCGTTCGATGCGCTTGACGAGATCCGGCAGGTGCGGCGGCATCGGTGGCTTGCCGAACTCGTTGACGTCGGCTCCGGCAATGAATGTTCGTCCGGCGCAGATGAGAACCACGGCACGCACCGACGGGTCGTTGTCCAGCGTTTCGGCAGCGTCCCACAGGCTTTGGCGCAGGTCCTGCGAGAGGGCATTCACGGGGGGATTGTCCACGGTAACAACGGCGATCTCGCCATTATGCGTGATGGTGACGGTCATGGTTGAAACCCCATTATTAGCTTCGCGAATGCTGTTCAGGTCAAAGAGGCAGGCTCTATGCCGATTTCGGCCGGCGCCACATGACGGTGCGGAAACGGTTGGCGACAAAGGCCGTGTCGGTCAGGCTTGCATTGCCGGCAGGGTTGGCGCCTGTGACATGAAAGTCGCTGAAGGCCGCGCTCTGGTTGACGAAGATTCCGCCGGTCAGATTGACGGACAGGTTCACGCCCGCTGCCGCAAATGAATCGGCGGCCGAAAGGATGCCCGCTTCCTCAGCGCCGTAGTATGCCGCCGTGATTGCGCCCTTCCTGCGGGCGAGATCAGCTGCGCGGGCAACAGCGTCTGCGCCGTCGGAAACAGCCACGACGAAGGTTATCGGGCCGAACCGCTCCTCTTCGTGCGCATCCGTGTGGTCGCCGTCCACCGCCAGTATCAGAGGGGTCGCGGTGCGGGCTTCAGGCAGGCCTTCGATTTCGGCTGAATCGCGGACGATGCGGCCGAGGCGGCGTGCGACCTTGACCCGATCGGCTGTGAGAGGGTTCGCAATGGCTCCGCAGACGCCGGCAGCTCTCGTGGGATCGGCAAGCAATGCGTCCACTGCGGCCGCGATGGCCTGTGCGACCGCTTCGAAGCTCTTGTGTCCCTCATTGGTCTCGATGCCGCCGCGAGGGACATAAATGTTTTGCGGAGCGGTGCACATCTGCCCGCTGTAAAGCGACAGGGAGAAGGCGATGTTGGCGCACATGCCGGCAAAATCGTCGGTGGCGGCGATCACGATCGAGTTGACGCCGGCTTCCTCGGTGTAGACCTGGGCGTCGCCAGCGTGCTTTCGAACCCAGTCACCGAAGCTGTTCGAACCGGTGTAGTCGATGATTTCTACGGCCCTGTCGCTGACGAGATCGCGCGTGATTTCAGCGCCGGGCGCGTCGGCGGCGAGAAGCACGGCATCAGCGGGCAAGCCCTGTTCCGCCAGAACTTTTCGGGCGATGGACACGGTGATCGCAAGCGGCAGGATCGCGCCCGGATGCGGTTTGACAATGACGGTATTGCCGGTCGCAAGGCTGGCGAACAGGCCGGGATAGCTGTTCCAGGTCGGGAATGTCTGGCAGCCGATCACCAGCGACACACCGCGCGGCACGATCCGCCAATGCTTTTCGAGAACGATCGGATCTGCCTTGCCCTGTGGCTTGGTCCAGGTCGCTTGTGCCGGTGTGCGGGTCATCTCCGCCCAGGCGTAGGCGACAGCTTCCAAGCCGCGATCCTGGGCGTGCGGGCCACCGGCCTGAAACGCCATGGCAAAAGCCTGGCCGGTCGTGTGCATGACGGCGTTCGCCATCTCAAAGCTGATGCGATTGAGGCGCGCAAGAATTTCAAGGCAGATGCCGACACGCACCTCAGGCGTTGCCGCCGTCCATGCGGGCGCAGCCGCCTGCGAAGCCGCGATCAGTGTCTTGGCGTCCGCTGCGGGATAGGTGATGTCAAGCGCGGCCCCGAAGGGCGATACTTCGGCGCCAACGGCCGTTGTTGCCGGGTGCCCTGGCAAGGCAAAAGCCTTTCCCAGATGAGCGCGATAGGATGCCAGGCCGTCGTCCTTGGCGGTTTCGCCGTAGATCTTGCCGCTTGGAACTTCCGGATAAGCCGACCAATAGCCGCGATCCTGCGCCGCCTTCAGGGCTGCGGCAAGTGTCGGTTGGTGCCGGTCAAACAAAGCATCCATCATATCTTCCTCTCATGCTCTGCGTTTATAATTGACTGACCGGTCGGTTTATGCAAGGATTTTTTCATGAACCGCCGAACGGATCATGGCGGAACAGGAGGAATCATGCCCGAATCCGACACCGTCCTGTCGGCGCTTGCCGATGGCGTATTGCGTTTGACTCTCAACCGCCCCGACAAACTCAATGCCTTCAATGAAGAGATGCACCTGGCATTGCGCGCCGGTTTCGAGCGCGCCCATGAGGACAGATCCGTCCGCGCCGTCCTGCTGACAGGCGCCGGTCGTGGTTTCTCGGCGGGGCAGGATCTTGGCGATCGTGACCCTCGCAAGGGAGGGGGCGCACCCGATCTCGGACACACGATCGAGACCTTCTACAATCCGCTCGTGCGCCTGATCAGAAGTCTTGAGAAGCCGGTTGTCTGCGCCGTGAACGGCGTCGCAGCCGGGGCGGGCGCCAACATTGCCTTTGCCTGCGACATCACGCTTGCGGCCCGGTCTGCGCGGTTCATCCAGGCTTTCGCAAAGATTGGTCTGGTACCCGATTCCGGAGGAACCTGGAGCCTTCCGCGCCTGCTTGGTGAGGCTCGCGCCAAGGCGCTCGCGCTGACCGCCGAGCCGCTCGACGCCGAGACGGCGGCGAACTGGGGGCTGATCTGGAAAGCCGTCGATGACGCGACATTGCTCGATGAGGCGGGAGCGCTGGCGGCAAAGCTCGCCGCGGGTCCGACGAAGGGCCTGGGCATGACGAAGCAAGCCATGCAGGCGGCCGCCACCAATTCGTTGGACCAGCAATTGGACCTAGAGCGCGACCTGCAACGTGAGGCCGGCCGCAGCGGCGACTATGCCGAAGGCGTCACGGCCTTTCTGGAAAAACGCAAGCCGGAGTTCAGGGGACAATGATGCAGGCAAGTCTGACGGCGCAGGAGCTTGCCGACGCCTGTGCCGACTCCATGTGGCGCGAGGACAATGCCTCCCGTCATCTCGGCATGGCGATCGAGCGCGTTGCGCCAGGCGTCGCCGTGGTGTCTATGCTCATCAAACCCGAAATGACCAACGGTCACGGCACATGCCATGGCGGCTGTATCTTCACACTTGCGGACTCGGCCTTTGCCTTTGCCTGCAACAGCTACAATCAGCGCGCGGTCGCCCAGCATTGTTCGATCACCTACATTGCTCCGGCCTTTGCCGGTGACCGGCTGACAGCCACCGCACGCGAGGTTTCGCGACGCGGGCGCGGCGCCATCTACGACATCAACATCATCAATCAGAACGGGGAGCATGTGGCCGAATTCCGTGGCCATTCGCGCACCGTCAAGGGCACGCATCTGCCGGATCAGGCGTAAGCCGCCGGAACTTATCTCGGAGGAGACAGACATGGAAGACCTTTCACCCCGCCCCGGCGATCTCGAGGCCATCGAGACCGCGTCGCGTGATGAGATCGCGGGACTTCAGCTTGACCGAATGAAGTGGTCGCTGAATCACGCATATCAGAACTCGGCCTTTTACCGGGCGCGCTTTGACGAAGCGGGCGTCCATCCCTCCGATCTGAAATCACTCTCCGATCTCGCGAAGTTCCCGTTCACAACGAAGAAGGACCTGCGCGATACCTATCCGTTCGGGATGTTTGCCGTCCCGCGGGAGAAGCTGACCCGTATTCACGGCTCGTCGGGTACGACGGGCAAGCCGACGGTTGTGGGCTATACCCAAAAGGATATCGATACCTGGGCGGATATGGTGGCCCGCTCGATCCGTGCGGCCGGCGGCCGCCGTGGCGACATGGTGCATGTGGCCTACGGTTACGGCCTTTTCACGGGCGGGCTCGGAGCGCACTACGGTGCCGAACGTCTCGGCTGTACGGTCGTTCCGATGTCCGGCGGCATGACCGAGCGTCAGGTCACGCTGATGCAGGATTTCAAGCCGCGCGTCATCATGGTGACGCCGTCCTACATGCTGTCGATCCTCGATGAATTCCGCCGCCAGGGCATAGATCCGCGTGAAAGCTCGCTCGCCGTCGGCATCTTCGGCGCCGAACCCTGGACCAATGCGATGCGCCAGGAAATCGAGCAGTCCTTCGACATGCATGCGGTCGATATCTACGGCCTTTCGGAAGTCATGGGGCCGGGGGTTGCCAGCGAGTGTGTCGAGACCAAGGATGGCCTGCACATCTGGGAGGATCATTTTTATCCTGAAGTGATCGATCCTGTTACTGGCGAGGTTCTGCCCGATGGTGAAATGGGCGAGCTTGTCTTCACGACATTGACCAAGGAAGGTCTGCCGATCATTCGCTACCGCACGCGCGACCTGACCAGGCTTCTGCCAGGCACGGCGCGCTCGATGCGCCGCATCGAGAAGATTACCGGCCGATCGGACGACATGATGATCTTGCGTGGCGTCAACGTCTTCCCGACCCAGATCGAGGAGCAGATCCTCAAGTGTCAGGGCTTGGCACCGCACTTCCAGATCGAGCTCAGCCGCAGCGGTCGGATGGATGCGATGACTGTGCATGTCGAGTGCACCGCTGATGCCGCGGACGAAAATGCCCGTGCATCGTCGGCCAAGGCTCTTGCCCACTACATCAAAAGCATCGTTGGTGTTACCACGAAGATCGAGATTCGCGACCCGGGCGGCATTGCCCGATCCGAAGGCAAGGCTAAGCGGGTTGTGGACAACCGACCGAAGGAATGACTGATGTCGCTTCCCGCAGCGGCGTCGCGGCGGGAAGCGGACACGGAAGCCTCGCAAGAGGTTTTCGGAGTGGGGGGCGCGGAGGACGAACAGGAACGCAGGATCAGTATGGCAAGAACACGCGCGATCGATTTTGAAGAAAAGCAACGCAGCATCTTGAGTAGCGCAGCTGCCGTCTTCGCTGAAATGGGGATGGAAAAGGCGTCGATGGCGCACATCGCCTCGCGCAGCAATGTGTCTAAGGCACTGCTCTACCACTACTATCCGGGCAAGGACGCCCTTATCTTCGATATCATCCGTAACCATCTCGAAGAGCTGGAGGCAGGCGTCGCCGCGGCCGATCGTCCCGATCTGAAGCCGGAAGAAAGACTTCGCCTTCTGGTGCGGCAGGTTCTTGAAAACTACCGTGGAGCCGACAACGAGCACCAGGTCCAGCTCAACGGCACGAGCGCCCTGTCGCCTGAACAGCTCGATGAGCTCAGGGCGATCGAACGGCGGATCGTCAAGCGGTTCTCCAACACGATCAATGACATCAACCCAGACCTCAACAAGGACCGGCCGCTCTTGACGCCGGTGACCATGTCGCTCTTCGGCATGATGAACTGGGTCTACATGTGGTTCCGCCCCGGCGGTCCGATCAGCCGCGACGAATATGCGGATATTGCAACGACTTTGATCCTCGAGGGCGTCAAGGCCGTTCGCTGAACGGCCTCATTCGTCAAACTTCAGCCGCTCAAGGATCAGTGGATCATATTCCGGTGCGACGATGCGCCGGCGGTCTGCTTCCTGCTCGGTCAGCGGTTCGACTGCCTGCAGCTTGTCTTTCGCTTCGAGCGCCAGTCGCTGGTAGACGCCGGTTCCCTGACGTTTCCAGGCGATTTCCTTTTCGCTGAGTTCGCGAATGACGCGGGCCGGCGACCCAACGGCGAGGCTATTGGGCGGGATCTCGGCACCCGCCTTGACGAACGCCATGGCGGCTACGATCGAGTTCTCGCCGATGACCGCCTCATCCATGATAACCGCGTTCATGCCGACCATGGCGTTGCGGCCGATACGGCAACCGTGCAGCACGGCGCCGTGGCCGATATGGCCGTCCTGGCCAATCACCACTTCGACATTCGGGAAGCTGTGGACGACGCAGGTTTCCTGCACGTTCGACCCGCGCTCCATGACGATGCGGCCGAAGTCGCCGCGGAGCACTGCACACGGCCCGACATAGCAGCCCGGACCCACGATCACGTCGCCGATGACTACGGCGGCCGGATGAACGAAGGCTGCCTTGTCGATGACCGGCACGATGCCGTCATAGGAATAGACCTGCGCCATCGTCCTAGCTCCGGGTTTTGGCGACCATGGTGAGGACGTCGTACTGGGCAACGGTCGCGGCGTTCTGGTTGGTGACACGGCAATCCCAGCGGACCTCGCCATGCTCGGCGCCGATACGGGGGTTGATTTCCTTGCAGGTGAGATGCACCTGAAGCGTATCGCCCGGGTTGACCGGCGTCAGGAAGCGCAGATTGTCGACGCCGTAGTTGGCAAGCACCGGGCCCGGTGCCGGATCGACGAACAGCCCCGCTGCAAACGAAACGATCAGATAGCCATGCGCAACGCGCCCGTCGAAGAAGGGATTGGCCTTGGCTGCTTCCTCGTCCATGTGGGCGTAGAAGGTGTCGCCGGTGAAGTTGGCGAAGTGTTCGATGTCATCGAGTGTGACCGTGCGCGTAGCGGTGACGAGTTGGTCGCCGATCCGAAGCTCCGCCAGCGACTTGCGGAACGGATGCTCGCCGTCCCGGCGCACGTCAGCGTCCGCGACCCAGCGACCGGTCACGGCTGACAGAAGGGTCGGCGATCCCTGCACCGCGGTGCGCTGCATGTAATGCTTGACGCCGCGCAGGCCGCCAAGTTCCTCGCCGCCGCCGGCACGACCCGGGCCGCCGTGCACGAGACCGGGCAGGGGCGAGCCGTGGCCGGTGGAGGTCTTGGCGCTGGTGCGGTTGCCGATCAGGACGCGGCCGTGGAACGGCGCCATGCCGAGCACCACCTCTTCGGCAAAGGCCGGGTCGTTGGTAAAGACCGAGGAGACAAGGCTACCCTTGCCGCGACGGGCAAGATCGACCGCCTCTTCGGCACTATCGTACGGCATGACGGTGCTGACAGGACCGAAGGCCTCGACGTCATGGATCGCCCTGGCTTCCCACGGCTTGTCGCAATAAAGCAGGACAGGATTGAGGAAAGCCCCTGCCTGCGCATCGCCGGAGACGACACGCGGATTGTCGGGATCGCCGGCGACGATCTTGGCATCGGCTGCGAGTTCGCGGATACGGGCACGGACTTCCTCGCGCTGGTCGAGGCTTGCAAGCGGACCCATGCGAACCCCTTCATCGGCCGGATTGCCGAGGGTGGTCTTTCCGAGGTGATGGCCGAGCGCAGAGACGAGCGCGTCGCAATAGGCGCGCGGCGCGATGACACGGCGGATCGCCGTGCACTTCTGCCCGGCCTTCGTCGTCATTTCACGCGCCACTTCCTTGACGAAGAGGTCGAATTCCTCGGTCCCGGGTGCCGCGTCGAGGCCAAGCACCGAGGCATTGAGGCTGTCGGCCTCCATGGTGAAACGAACGGAGTTCGCGATGATGGCGGGATGCGTCTTCAGCTTGCGGCCGGTCCAGGCCGACCCGGTGAAGGTGACGACGTCCTGGCCGTCGACGTGGTCGAGCAGGTCGCCGACGGACCCGCAGATAAGCTGCACCGCGCCCTCCGGCAGGAGCCCGGTTTCGACCATGCGGCGCACGACGAGTTCGGTCAGATAAGCCGTCTGGCTGGCCGGCTTGACGATCGCCGGCATGCCGGCAAGCAGCGTCGGCGCAAGCTTTTCGAGCATGCCCCAGACCGGGAAGTTAAATGCGTTGATGTGAACGGCCACGCCCTGCAGCGGCGTGAGGATATGGCGCGCCGAAAACGTTCCGTCACGCGACAGGGTTTCGACATCGCCGTCAACAAGGACGCGGGTGTTCGGCAGTTCGCGCCGGCCCTTCGAGGCATAGGAGAGGAGCGTGCCGATGCCGCCATCGATATCGACCCAGCTGTCGGCCTTCGTCGCGCCTGTTGCAGACGAGAGCGCGTAGAACTCTTCCTTCTTGTCCATCAGCGCCTGGCCGAGCGCCTTCAACATGGCGGCGCGTTCGTGGAAGGACATCCGCCGCAGCGCCGGGCCGGCCTTTTCACGGCCATAGGCAAGCGCGCCGGCAAAATCGATGCCGCTTGAATCAATCATGGCGACCGGGCTGCCGGTGGAGGCATCGAGAAGCGTCACGCCATCCTTCTTGCCGGGATGCCAGCTTCCGTAGACATAGCTTTCGAGCCGGCGCGCTCCGTTTGCCACAATGTTCATCGTCATTTCCTTCCTGATCAGTTCAGGTTCAACGCAGCGAGCTGCTTGTCGGTCGCGGCCCGCCATTCGGAGAGCAGCGCTTCATTGGGTGTGTGGCGAAGGCCGAAGCGCGCCAGCGTGTCATAGCGCGTCGACCCCGAGAGGCCGAAGCTCGCAGCGACGCGCGGCTTCCAGTAGTCGATTGCATCCTGTGCCGCGCGGGGGCCGGCTTCGGTCTGCGCGATGGCCTTGAGGCCTTCGATGCCGAGTTCGGTATGGTGGGTCTCGCGCGGCAGGATGCCTCGAAACACCTCGGCCAGCGGCTGATAGGAGACGTGCGTCAGCTCCCGCAGCTGGATGGCACCGGCCATGCCCATGAGAACATTCATGACCACGGCATCCACCCAACCTTGAAGCGGGTAGTGGAACACGGACAGGCGCATGTCGGCGCCTTGCCGTACCGCGCCGATATCGGCTTCGCGGGCGATTCGTGCGTCCCAGGGATGGTGGACGGCATAGCGGTCGGTATCGGCTCCGAAGGTGCCCATGATCTCCAGAACCCGGCCGGCGTGATCGGTCTTCTCGAGCACGATGCGGGCGGAGGCGATGCGCTCCTTGATACCGGGCGCATCGTTGATCGTATCGGCAAAGCCCGCGGCACCCGCAAGCTCGCTGTCTACAAAGCTTGCCATCAGCCGCAGCAGCTCGCCGCGATAGCGCGGCGAGGCGTTGGCGGGCGACGTCAGCAGGCCCCCCTTGAGGAGATATTCTTCGATCGGCATCGTATCGGTCATCGCTGTTCCTCCCTCCGTCCTTGTCGGCTACTGGTCGTAGCTAACGACAACCCGGTCGCTCAGCGGATAGCACTGGCAGGTGAGCACGTAGCCCTGGCGGACCTCGTAGTCCTCCAGCGCATGGTTGACCTCCATCTCGGTCTCGCCTTCGATAACCTTGGCGCGACAGGTGGAGCAGACGCCCGCCTTGCAGGCATAGGGCGCGTCGATGTTGTTTTCGAGCGCGGCTTCGAGCAGGCTCTGGCCGTGCTTCGGCATCTTGAAGATGCGGGTTGCGCCATCGAGCGTAACGGTCGCCTCACAGGCGGCGGCCTTGTCCGCAGCAACAGCGCTCTCGGCCTTGCGGCGCGCGCGCCCGGGCTGCGAGGAGGCAAAAAGCTCGAACTTGATCCGCTCTTCCGCCATGCCGTGATCGCGAAGCGCTGCAGCGATCGTCAGCATCAGCGGCTCCGGGCCGCAGATGAAGGCGGTATCGACCGACTTCAGATCGATCCAGTGCCGGAACAGGCTTGTGCATTTTTCGGCGTCGATGCGACCGGTAAACAGGTCGATGTCCTGCGCTTCGCTTTCCAGTATGTGCAAGATCGACAGGCGACCGAGATAGGTGTTCTTCAGGTCGTCCAGCTCGTCGCGGAACATGATCGAGCTGATCTGACGGTTGGCATAGACCAGCGTGAAGCGGGCATGCGGTTCGCGGGCAAGGGTCGTCTTGATGATCGACAGCACCGGCGTAATCCCACTGCCGGCCGCAAAGCCGAGATAGGTCTTCGAGACCTCGGGTTCGATCGCCGTGAAGAACGCGCCCATCGGCGGCATCGCTTCCAGCATGTCGCCGATTTTCAGTTCCTCGTTGGCCCAGGTCGAGAAGCAGCCGCCATCGACGCGCTTGATCCCGACGCGCAGCACACCTTCATCCCGCCCGGCGCAGATCGAATAGGAGCGGCGCAATTCCTCGCCATCGAACTTGCGGCGGAAGGTCAGGTACTGGCCCTGCGTGAAATCGAACGCGTTGCGGTCTTCGTCTTGCGGGGCAAGCGTGACGACCACGGCATCGCGCGTTTCGCGCCTGACGTCGGTGACCTGAAGGGAATGGAAACGTGCCATATTGCGAACCTCACTAGGCAAAGGGTCAGATGCACTTGAAATAATCGAAGGGTTCCAGACAGTCGGTGCAGCGATAGCTCGCCTTGCAGGGCGTTGAGCCGAACTGGCTGATCTTCTCGGTATTCGTCGATCCGCAGCGCGGACATTCAATCGTCAGGTTGGACCGCCCCGAGAGGCGGTCGACGCGTTGGCGCAGCAGGCCGTCGACGGCGGTGCCGTCCACTGGTGGCGCAATGCCATAGGCCTTGAGCTTTTCGCGGCCCTCGGCGCTGATCCAGTCGGTCGTCCAGGCCGGCGAGAGCTGCCGCTCGAGCCGCATTTTCTCAATGCCCTTGGCTGCGAGCGCGCTCTCGATATCGAGATTGATGATCGCGGTCGCCGGACAGCCGGAATAGGTCGGTGTCACGGTTACGATCAGCGTCTCGCCGTCCCAGCCGACGTTCCTGATAATGCCGAGATCGACCAGCGAAATCACGGGGATCTCCGGGTCGGGCACTTCGGCGAGCCACCGCCAGACATCGGCGGTCGACGGCAATGTCGCGGTCGTCATAACCGCCTCCCTTGGTTACCAGGTCGCGCCGGGATAGGCGCGCTGGAGGAATTGCAGATCGGCAAGGATGAAGCCCATGTGCTCGGTATGGACGCCGCGCTTGCCACCCTTGTGCATGTAGCCGTCGGCGGGCTTCTTCAGCGTCGCCTCAGAGAGCGTTTCGCCAACCAGTTCGTCCCAGTCGGCTTTCAGGCTCTGGGGCTGAGGTGCGATCCCGCCTTCAGCGAGTGCGGCGTCGGCTGCGTCGCCGGCGAAGAGTTCACCGGTATAGGGCCACAGGTCGTCCAGCGCCTCCTGCATGCGGCGATGGCTTTCGGCCGTGCCGTCACCCAGACGGATGACCAGATCGCGGCTGCGATCGAGATGGTATGCGACTTCCTTGGATGCCTTCTCCGCGATGTCGGCGATGCGCTTGTCGGTCGAGCCGAGTAGTGCCTTGAGCATCAGGAAATGCCATGCATCGAACAGGAACTGGCGCATCAGCGTCTTGCCAAAGTCGCCGTTCGGACGTTCGACGAGCAGGACGTTGCGGAATTCGGTCGCGTCGCGCAGATAGGCGAGGTTGTCGGCCGTGCGTCCATTGCCCTCGACTTCGCCGGCAAGACCGAGCCAGAGTTGCGTCTGGCCGATGAGATCAAGGGCGGTGTTGGAGAGCGCAATATCCTCTTCCAGTGCCGGCGAATGCCCGCACCATTCGGATACGCGATGGCCGAGGATCAGCGTATTGTCGCCGATGCGCTTCAGGAATTCGAACAGAGCCGTCTGGTCGACGGTCGAGGCAGCGGTCGCGCTCATCACATATGCCCCACTTCCTCAGGCACGTCGAAGAAGGTCGGGTGGCGGTAGACCTTGGAATTCGACGGGTCGAACAGCGGGCCCTTGTCGGATGGCGCGCTGGCAGTGATGTCGCTGGAGCGCACCACCCAGATGCTGACGCCTTCGTTGCGGCGCGTATAGACATCGCGGGCATTGTTGACGGCCATTTCGGCGTCGGGCGCATGCAGGCTGCCGACGTGGCGATGGTTCAGGCCGTGCTGGCCGCGGATGAAAACTTCCCAAAGGGGCCATTCGCTGGACATGGACATTTCTCCCTGGCTTGCGTTCCTCTGGGCTTGCTGTCCGGGAACGCATCGTGTTTCGGCTGTTCGGGCCAAGCCCGGCGTCAGTTGTTACTCGGCGGCGATCCGTGCTGCGGCGCGGCGCGATTGTGCCTTTTCGGCATGCGCGACGAGGCCGTCGCGGAACCACGCGCCGTCGTTCCATGCCTTCTGCCTTGCGCTGAGACGCTCGGCATTGCACGGGCCGTTGCCGGCGATCACGGCGAAGAATTCGGTCCAGTCAGGCTCGCCGAAATCGTAGCCACCCTTTTCCTCGTTCCACTTGAGATCTGGATCCGGAACGGTGAGGCCGAGATATTCGGCCTGCGGCACGGTCTGGTCGACGAACTTCTGCCGGAGCTCGTCATTCGAGTTCTGCTTGATCTTCCAGGCCATGGACTGGGCCGAGTGGACCGACGCGTCGTCCGAAGGGCCGAACATCATCAGGGACGGCCACCACCAGCGGTTCAGCGCATCCTGCACCATGGCCTTTTGCGCCGGCGTGCCCTTCACCATTTTCATCAGGATGTCGAAGCCCTGACGCTGATGGAAGCTCTCTTCCTTGCAGATGCGGACCATGGCGCGGGCGTAAGGCCCGTACGAACAGCGCTGCAGCGGCACCTGGTTCATGATCGCGGCACCATCCACCAGCCAGCCGACGGCGCCGATGTCGGCCCAGCTCAGCGTCGGATAGTTGAAGATCGATGAGTATTTCGCCTTGCCGCTGTGAAGCTGCTCGTACATTTCGTCACGGCTGATGCCGAGCGTTTCGGCGGCGCAATAGAGGTAGAGCCCGTGTCCGGCCTCGTCCTGAACCTTGGCGAGCAGGATCGCCTTGCGCTCGAGGGTCGGCGCGCGGGTGATCCAGTTTCCTTCCGGCAGCTGGCCGACGATTTCGGAATGCGCGTGCTGGCTGATCTGGCGCATCAGCGTCTTGCGATAGCCTTCGGGCATCCATTCCTTCGGCTCGATCTTCTGGCCGGCATCGACGCGCTCCTGAAAGGCGCGCTCGATCGGGTCCATCTCGTCGAGCGTCTTGACGCGGGCGCTGTCGGTTTTGACCATCTGTGCATACATGGTTTCGTCTCCTTTGCCGTCGCGCGTCAGACGCGCTCGAGAATGATTGCGATGCCCTGACCGACGCCTATGCACATGGTGCAAAGCGCGTAGCGACCGCGCTGGCGATGCAGCTGATAGGCGGCGGTCGTCACCAGCCGGGCGCCGCTCATGCCGAGCGGATGACCCATCGCGATCGCGCCGCCATTCGGATTGACTTGGGGTGCATCGTCGGGCAGGTCGAGATCGCGCAGAACGGCGAGCGCCTGGGCCGCGAAGGCTTCGTTGAGCTCGATGACGTCCATCTGGCCGATGGAAAGTCCGGCGCGCTCCAAAACCCGCCTTGCGGCCGGGGCCGGGCCGATGCCCATGATACGAGGTTCGACGCCGGCTGCGGCCATGGCGACGATGCGCGCCTTCGGTGTCAGACCTTGTGCCTTCGCCGTCGCTTCGCTGGCGATCACCAGGGCGGCTGCTCCATCGTTGACGCCAGATGCATTGCCGGCCGTGACGCTGAGATCCGGGCCGTTGACGCCCTTGAGCTTGGCCAACTGCTCAGCCGTGGTGCCGGGGCGCGGATGCTCGTCGCGATCAACGACGATCGGGTCACCTTTCTTCTGCGGGACGCGTACGTCGACCAGCTCCTCGGCAAAAACGCCGGCTTCCTGAGCGGCTGCCCAGCGGGCTTGGCTGCGGGCCGCAAACGCGTCCTGATCGGCGCGGCTGATATTGAAATCGGCGGCGACGTTGTCGGCGGTCTGCGGCATGGAGTCGACGCCAAAGGCGGACTTCAGCTTCGGATTGACAAAGCGCCAGCCGATGGTCGTGTCATAGATCGCATTGGTGCGGGAAAAGGCGCTGTCCGCTTTCGGCATGACGAAGGGTGCGCGGCTCATGCTTTCGACGCCGCCGGCAATCACCATGTCGCAGTCGCCAGCGCGGATCGCACGCGCCGCCATGCCGACGGCGTCCATGCCGGAGCCGCAGAGGCGATTGATCGTGGTGGCAGAAATGGTGGTTGGCATGCCGGAGAGCAGCACGGCCATGCGCCCCACGTTTCGATTGTCCTCGCCGGCCTGGTTTGCGCAGCCATAGATCAGGTCGTCGACCTTGCTCCAGTCGGTGGTGGGATTGCGTTGCATCAAGGCGACGAGCGGAATGGCCGCCAGGTCGTCGGCGCGTACGGTGGCAAGTGCGCCGCCATAGCGACCAATCGGAGTGCGAACGGCGTCACAGATAAATGCTTCTGACATGCGCCAATTCCTCCTGCTGCGCAAAGCCGGCCCGACCTCAATTGATTAACCGACCGATCGGTCATGTATTAGCATGGGATATGTCACAAGGCAATGCGATTTTTTATAATTTCTGTGATATTTGGTGGTGCTAATCAAGGTTAGCACAAATGCCGAGCGACCGGTTCACAAACTGTAGGACGCGGCTTTAGAGCACTTCGCGCGCAAGCATCGCGAGGCGAAGATCGGTCGCTCGGGTCAGCGGCGCGAATGGTCCAGACGCCGTGACGAAGCTTCGCGTCACATATTCATCTGCGTGCGGCGAAAGCTGCTGGTAGAGGCGGGCGAAGAGCTGTCGCGCCGCTTTCCCCGGCCAGTCGGCGGGCAGTGCAAGCGCCGGCAGACGAGGGTCGTGCAGCAAAACGCTGCGGAAACGGTGGATCAGTAGCAGTCGCACGGTGAGCGCTGTTTTCGGTGCGAGCGCTTGAGCGTCTGCATGATCCGCGATCGGCATGAACTGAGCGATGAAAGCGCGATAGGCACTGGCATGGCGGTCAAGATCCCAGTGTTCGGCCGCAAAGTCCTGCAATGCCGGAGCGTCCCGCGCAGCGTCCGCCTTGAACACGAGAGTGGCGGGCATGGCCAGGGGACGTGTTGGTCCCACTGCTAAGCGTGCGCTGATCCGTGCGTATCCGGCGCGATCGAGCTCCAGCATCGTGTCCTCGGGCGCTGGCCCGGTGACATGCACGAACTGCCAGCTGTTGTCCTGTTGTTCGCCGAACAAGACGCGGGCGGCTGCTGCAAATTCGTCACCCGCAGACGGGGATAGGCGATAATAGCTGCGGCGGCCTTCACGCTCGCCGGAAAGCTGGCCGGAGGCGACTAGCCGCGAGACGGCTGTTCGAACCAGCGTCTCGCTGATGCCGACCTCGGCGCAGGTCTCGATCAGGTTTCCGATCCATGCCACGCCGCCGCGCGGCTCGACGACGTCGCCGTAGATCGTTACGATAAAACCTGCCGCCTTCAGCGGCGATTGAACAAGGATCTGCTCGACAAATGCGGCTATCGTTTCGTCAGCACGGGTGACTGCTGCCATCGGTCGGCTTCTCCATTCGGCTGCCCAAGCGTTCAGCTATCACATTTTGGCCGCGCGCGGCAGTCACCGCTTCTGCCCACATGCGCTCTGGGTGCCGGGGAGATCTCTCTGATTGGATCAGGAAATCGCGCAGGAAGCGTTTCCCGCCGGCTCAGGTGGATCGTCCCGACGCCCAGTTGTGCCAATCGTCGCCGCTGCCGTGGAACACGTTGAGGTCGATGCGTCCCTCGACGCCGTGCGACAGGCCCGAGCCCGAATACTGCCAGAAGAGCCATTTCCGCCCGCGGTAGATCTTGGACGGATGGGCGGCGACGGAGCGTAGCCAGAAGGGATAGTCGAGCAGCTCGCCCTGCAGGTTGTCGCGATAAAAGTCCGGTGCGGTGTAGATGATCGGTCGCTGGCCGTAGTGCCTTTCCAGCTTATCCATGAACACCTGCATCTTTTCCAGCACCCGTTCAGGCGAAGGGCGGTTCTTGCAGCTGGACTCGCCGTTCCATTCGACGTCGATGACGGGCGGCAGCGCGTCGGGATCCCTCGGAACGTTGCGGATAAACCAGTCGGCTTGCTCCCCGGCGGTCCGGCACCAGTAGAAGAAGTGATAGGCGCCACGCTTCAGGCCGGCTTCCTTAGCCTTGCGCCAGTTCGTCTTGAACATCGGGTCTAGGTGATCGCCGCCGTCAGTCGCCTTGATGTAGGCGAAGTTCGCCCCCTGCGTCCGCAGCTTTACCCAATCGATGTCCCCCTGCCAGCGCGAGACGTCGACACCATGCACGGCGAGATTCCGTGGCGAGGCGGAACCGAAGTTGATGGGCTTGGCGTCGCGAAAGCGGTGGCTGTAGATCTGCATTCTGCTGGCACGGGGTGTCGGGTTCGCAGGCATGGGGGCCGCTGCCACCGGTCTTTCGTTCGGCATTGGAACGTCCGGCGTCTGCATGACCGGCGCGAACTGCGGCGCGTTCGGAACCGGCCCGGCCCATGCCAGTTCTTCTTGCGGCGGCGCAGCCTGTGCGACAGGCGCTCCAACATTGGCTGCGGGAACAGGCGCCGGCGGAAGGGTGATTGAACTTGTCGTTTCCCGAGACGGCGCGCGCGCTAGGACACTTTCTGAATCGAGACTGGAGCTGCAGCCCGACAAAGCAAGGCAGGTGAGGAAGATTGCTGGCACACCTGATAGACGCATAGATACTCACACGCACAACTGGCGACGACAAAAAACGCAGTCGTCGGGATTCAGAAACTGCGCCAGTCTGACACGAAATGCTGAATCCAATCTTTACCGTATGAAGAGTTCGCTTCGTCCGAGGTGTTTTGCGTCGGTTAGGCTGCGAGGTGATTTCCGCGCGAGGAGTGATGTCGGGTCGAAAGGTCAGATGACCAGCGCGCAGGGAAATTAGCGCGCAGCAAAACCCAGACCGTCGCTGGGCGATGGCGGATGGCTAGGATGAAATGAGGAGGAAACCGGCCTAGTGGCGCGCGGTGTTCTTCTTTGCCATGGACAGAATGTAGTCATCAGCAATGTCGGCGACTGCCATGGCGATTTCCGCCGAGGAGAATTCAACCAGTTCCTCGCCAAAGATGATCCGGTGAACGGCCTCCTCAATCTTCTGCCTGCAGGCATAGAGGCGGTCGGCATGATCGATTTGTATAGAAGGCAATTCCATAACAGTCGTAACTCCGGTCGATCGATGATTTGATTTTGGCCAGGCGGCATGCTCGTCTCGTGACGGCAAGGAGGTCGCGATATCATGCGCGCCTGCAACTGCCCCGGCCAACTTCAAGGCGTCGCGGACGCCTCGAGCATTGACGATCGGACTATAGACCGTAAGAGCGGACGTGACCCGTGAAATCGATGTGACACCAGATAAGGTTGCATTCCGGGTATATGCACCTAAATAAATCGGGAACTGCATCGTCGAATTTTTATAGCGCGGGACGCAGAAGATCTTCAAGGTTTGCAACATGATCGCATGAGAGAGGCGCAGAGATCCAAATGAACCCATCCGAACGTATCGATCAGATGATCGCGGAGATCCCGGACTGGCGCGGCAAGACGTTCGCTGCCATCCGTAAAACCATCCTTGCAGCGGACAGCGAGATTGTCGAAGACTGGAAGTGGATGGGCAGCCCGGTCTGGTATTGCGACGGAATGATCGCGGTGGCCAACGCTCACAAGGAGAAAGTCAAGCTTACATTTCTCAATGGCGCCAGCCTCACGGATCCAAAAAAGCTGTTCAACGCCGGTCTGGAAGGCAATGCGAGACGGGCGATCGACTTCTTCGAGGGTGATCAGGTGGATGGAGCGGGTTTGACGAATCTCATTCGCGCTGCCATCGATCTCAATCGAAGCAAATTGAAGAAGAAGGCACCCGCGAAGAGCCGGGCAAAAGCGCAAAAAACCGAGGACTGACGCCTCGGAAGAATTTTACTCTTGGTTGCATTTTTTTAGAAATGCATCATGATGTACCATAATAATTGATGGAGGCGCGCCATGAAGGCGAAATCTGCGAATGCGATAGACGCCTATGTCGGTGAGCGTGTCCGGACCCGGCGCAAGAGCCTTGGTATCAGCCAGGGTGTTCTGGCGGAATCGCTGGGGATCACCTTTCAGCAGGTTCAGAAATACGAGAAGGGGACCAACCGCATTGGCGCAGGGAGACTCCAGCGTATAGCGGAGATCCTTGGCGTACCTGTTGGTTTCTTTTTCGAGGGCGACGGAGCGCCGTCGCCTGATATCAAGACCGAAACCGATGAGATCGCGCTGTTCCTGGCCTCCAAGGAAGGTCTGGCACTAAGCAGGGCCTTCATCGCGATCGAGGATGCGAATGTCCGCCAGAAGCTGCTCGCACTCACCAGAAGCCTGGGGTCTCTGGGGGCTGCCGCGGTCGATCGGGAGACCGCCGAGCCGGTGAAGGCAATTCTTGGGTAAGGGCTATGCCGCGAAATCGGCTGCGCTGCGGGCGAGGCGACATCGCCGTCCAGCCTCGATGACGAGGCCTTCCGACCTCGGCAATTCCGTCATGGGACCGAACCTCGAGGTTCATCGTTGACGCCATCATGGTCCGATCGATCCGTCCCGCCATCGGAAACGCTATCGCGCGTAGGACCAATCCTGGCTGATTTCGGTATCACCCGCGTAGCACGCCACACCGGCCTTGATTGCCTTGGCATCCCGGTCTGGTGTGCCTACACACCCAATGCGCGATCGATCGCGATCGCTCAGGGCAAGGGGATCAGTGACCAGGACGCCAGGGCCTCGGCAGTGATGGAAGCCCTGGAGCGGGCGGTCGCCGGCGATCCCACCGTCACCCCAGTTCGCAGCAGCGCGCTCAGCCTTGGGGAAGCAGGCCAAACCGTCGAAACACTCGATTGCCTGATCGGCCTGAACCAGGCCGATATCGATCCGGGCGAGGAAATCGCATGGGTTTGCGGCAAGGAGTTGCTCACGGGGACAGACATTTTCGTTCCCTTTGACGCCATACTTCTTGATCGAACCCGAGCGTCGCGTTTCTGGATGTCCTCGGATGGGCTGGCTTCGGGCAACACCATGGATGAAGCGGTGCTTCATGGCGTGCTCGAGCGCATAGAGCGCGATGCCCATGTCCTTTGGCAGATAGAAAGTGATGCGGCGCGCGGAGCGCGTTGTGTTGACCCACGCGGCCTGAATGACGCGGTGATCGATGAACTGGTCGCAAAGATCGAGACGGCTGGCCTTGATCTCAGGCTTTTCGACATGACGAGCGACATTCCGGTGCCGTGCTTTACAGCGATCCTGGCGTCTTGTGGCGCTCACCGTGACGAGAATGCCCGCTTCGTCGAGGCAACGGGAGGCAGTGGCTGCCATCCGTCACCCGCACGAGCCGCCATTCGGGCGATCACCGAAGCCGCCCAATCCCGGCTGACCTACATCAGCGGCGCACGTGACGATGTCAGCCCGGAAACCTTCCGCAAGCCCCTGCCGGCAGCAACGCGTCGTGCGCTTCAGGCGGTTCCACGTCCTCCTGTCGTCACGGCGCCGGGGGTGCTGACAAGCGTTTCCGGTGTCTCTCAGTTGCTGGGCGCGACGCTCGCCACCCTGAGGGAATGCAATGTCGGCCTCGTCATCGCGGTGCAACTCAGTGATCCCGCGCTTCCGTTCTGCGTGACCAAAGTGTTCATGCCTTCGCTTGAAAATCCGGAGGGGAGCCGCGCGCGCCGTTTCGGCGAGCGGGCGATATCAAAGGCACTCGCGTCATGAAGGTCATTTTCGTAGGCCCAAGCCTTCCGGATGCCGCTTCCGTTGCCGGAGACGGCATCATCATTCGACCGCCAGCCGTACAAGGCGACGTTGCCGCAGCACTGCGAGACGGCGCAAGCGTTATCGGTATCGTCGACGGCGGCTTTGAATATACCGCGCCCGTTTGGCACAAGGAGATCCTGCTTGCTCTGTCGCAGAACGTTCCGGTCTATGGTGCATCGAGCATGGGCGCGTTGCGGGCAGCCGAATGCCGTGCCTTCGGCATGATCGGTGTGGGTCGAATATTCGAGGAGTACATGTGTGGGGCGACCGTCGACGATGCCGATGTCGCGCTTTTGCACGCGCCGGCCGAGTTCGGCTGGAAGCCGCTGACCGTGCCGCTGGTGAATGTCAGGGCGACACTCGACCGGTTGGAGGCGCAAGGGGCGCTAGCACGTGACACACGGTTGGTGATCGAGACGGCGGCGGCGCAGATCTTTTTCAAGGAGAGGACGTGGCGTTCGGTCGTCGACGGTCGCGGGTTGACGGAGGTTTCGGAGCGCAAGGAGATGCATTCGATGCTGGTTTCGAACGCGGTTGACCAGAAGCGGATTGATGCCCTAGCTCTTCTGGAGGCTGTGCGCGCGGCAGCGCCGGGGGCCTTGCGTCATGAAATGTCGTGGCAAATTGCCGAGATGTCTTTCTTTTCACGACATTAAAGGCAGTCTTGCTCGTGAAAATCACTCTGTGGTTGTGTCACGCGGTTTTCACGGGCGGCTTGCCACAATTGGCCTATGCTTCTCTCCGATCTGCGGAGAAATGACATGGGCATATCCTTTGAAGGCAAGTTGGCCGAAGCTGGCCTAAACGAACGTTCCGACGAGGACCTGGATGAACTTGCCGCGCTTGCGCGGCTGATCTCCTTTGCGCGCTATGCCGCCCAGGACATCAATCTTGCGAGCGCCGTGGATTGCCTCGATCTGGCCTTGCACGCCGTCAAGCGTGAGCTCGGTGACGTTCCCTACGAGGGCCTGAGCGACCCGATCGGCTACGCAGGCGTGAGCAGCCACTAATCGTGTGGCGTAGTCTTCGTCCCGGGACGTCACCCCAATCGCTTGGAATAGACGCATAGCGCACTTGATTGCCGGTAGCCGTTGGCCTGGTAATAGTGTGCGGCGCCGCCTGCCTGGCGGGACACAAGCCACAAATGCACATAGCCGAAATGGCTGGCCTCCTTCTCGAGGCTGAGCAAGAGCCTAGAGCCGATGCCTTGGCGCTGGTGCTGAGGGAGTATCGCGACCTCGGCGATCTGCAGGCCGCGGCCAATGGCCGAGGTGTGCGGCAGGCCGAAGGCAAAGCCGATGATCTCTTCTTCCTTGAACGCGGCTATCGCTATGCAGCCGGGCGTGTTCATCAGTTCGTCGAGGCGCGATGCGGCCTTTTGAAGCGACCAGTCTTCGTCCCATGGCGGCTCGGCATAGGCTTTTACTATGATACTCGCACCTTGCCGAGCCTCGGCCTGGGATACTCTTCTAACGTCGATTAGCATGCACACCTGCTGTCTATACGATGAGGCTCCCGTTGCCGGAACACTAGCCACCCGGACCCGCATATCGGCCGACAACGTACGATCAAAACGAGACGCCTCCGCGTCATGCTGCGCCTCGCTCAAAACCGGAAGAGGTGCATTGGCAACAGATAAGCACGGGTGAGGTCGATGATGTTGTGACTTCGCCGTGACACTCGCGTGGCGGGAACCCGGTGGAGCTTCACAATGATTTGGGTTGCAGGAGGCAACCCGGCATCGGCTTGCTGCCGTGGCAGCGGATCAGAAAATGCTGTCGCGCCGTGATTCCAAAATGGCATCTGCTTCGTCAGCGCTCATCTGCAGGACGTTCCGTCCAAGCTCGAAACCAAAGCCGTTGCGTGCGAATGCGGCCATTTCCTTGGCCCTTCGCTTGTCATCCGCCTCGACCCGGCGATAGGGGCCGAACGCTCGCTTGCGTGCGAAGACGATTGCTGCAAACAGGTCGTCGGTTGCCTGAAGAGCGGACGCAGCCGTCTCGCGATCAATGCCTTTCAACGACAGCCGCTGGGCGATGATCCTGTGCGACTTGCCGCCGCGCACGCCGGCGCGCGTGCTGATTTCGGCATAGGCGACATCGTTCAGCGCTCCGAGATCGCGAGCGAATTTCACCGCAAACTCGGCGACTGCCTGTGCCTGTGCAGCACTGATGTCGTCGAATTTCTGCGTGGCCTTTTTCCTGATCGCGTCGAACAATTGCTTCTCCGTCATCATCTGGCGCCCGAGGCGATAGACGGCGGAGTTTTTCGACCAGCTGAGCATGCGGGCGGTTGGAATGTCGGATTGGGTTTCGTCGTCGGTCATCATCGGTAGCAGGCATACCCCATTAGCCGTCATTTCGCTAATGCCGGCATCACCCTCCGGCCATGAAGGGGTCCAGGATTGGGACCCTTGTTGTATACGAGAAACCACGCTAATCGTGTGCCGGATCTCTTCAAAGCGTGGTTCAGACCCCTATGTCCTCCAATTCCGACCGTGTGGAAATTGCCCACCGTACCCTCCGTCAGGCAATTATCGAGCAGGCGTTGAAGGCCGGCACGAAGCTGCCCGAGGATGAGATCGGCCGGCATTTTTCCATGAGCCGGACGCTGGTGCGTGCCGTCTTGGCGAAGCTTCAGGCGCAGGGCCTTGTCGATACCTATCACAAGCGGACGGCAACGGTCGCGCAGCCCAGCCTCGAGGAGGCGCATGATGCCTTCGCTGTTCGCCGGGCTCTGGAGCGTGAAGTCATCAAGAGCATCATCAAGCGCTGGAACCCATCCATCGAAAAGGGCTTGCAGGAGCACGTGAAGGAGGAAGAGGCGGCGCATGCCAAGGGCGACGTGCGCCTGTCGACGCGCCTTGCCGGCGAGTTTCATCTTAAGCTCGCCGAGCTCTCCGGCAACACGCTTCTGGAGCGCTATCTGTCTGAGCTCGTCTCTCGCTGCTCGCTCATTCTTGCGATGTATAGCCGCCCACACTCCAGCGAATGCGCCATCAGCGAGCATTCGGCCCTGATCGCGGCCTTGCGTTCGGGTGATGTTGTCGTGGCCGAGCAGCTCATGGATGAACATCTGTCGTCGGTCGAGAGCCGGGCGCTGTTTGATGAAGAGGCTCCTGTTGAGCCGGATCTGGGCTCCATCCTGTCGCGCTATGCCGACAGGGCGCACGGCTGATCTGCCGCTTTTTCCATCAAGTATACAGTTTTCTGCATTTTTTGTAGACGTCTACGTGACCCCTAACGGGCGTGTCTCCGCGTTGTGGATTCGGCCAAGAGCTGCGCTTTGCATTTTTTCACCAATGTTTTCAGTTGGATAACTGAGCGTATCGGCTTGAATTGAAATCAGCGATACATTGTGGCATTCGTATTGCATACATGATTACCAGTATCATGTAGCCAAGATTGTGCCCATGTCATCGCAGACTGCCTCATCATCAGAATATCGTTTGGAGCTTCGCGGTATCCGCAAGGTCTACCCGGCGGTTGTCGCCAATGACGGAATCGATCTTGCCGTTGCGCCCGGCGAGATCCACGCCGTCGTGGGAGAGAACGGGGCCGGCAAATCCACATTGATGAAGATCATCGACGGGATGGTGCGGCCTGACGCGGGCGAGATGCTGTGGAACGGCCGCGAGGTCACGATTGCTTCGCCGGCGGATGCGCAGCGGCTCGGTATCGGCATGGTGTTCCAGCATTTTGCACTGTTTGATACGCTGACGGTTGCCGAAAACATTGCGCTGGCGATGCCCAACAAGCCACGGCTGGACGCGCTCTCGCGCGACATCAGTCTGGTTGCAGCCCGCTATGGTCTGCCGGTCGATCCCGACCGCCACATCTACACAATGTCGGTGGGGGAGCGTCAGCGGGTGGAGATCATTCGCGCTTTGTTGCAGAACCCTCAGCTGCTGATCCTTGACGAGCCGACCTCGGTGCTGACCCCGCAGGCGGTCGAAACCCTTTTCGTGACGTTGCGCCAGATTGCCGATGACGGCTGCAGTATTCTTTACATCAGCCACAAGCTGAACGAGATCCAGGCGCTCTGCCACAGGGCGACCATCCTGCGCGGCGGACGGGTGACTGGAACCTGTGACCCGAGGCTCGAAAGCCCGGCCTCCATGGCGCGTATGATGACGGGAAGCGATCTGCCGGCCTATCGCGAACGCTCGGCTGTCGACGAGGCCGGTCGTATCCGCCTTTCGGTGTCGGGTCTCGACTTGTCCACGGATGACCCCTTCGGTACGACGCTGCGGGACATCAGCCTGGCGGTTCGTGGTGGTGAGATTCTTGGTATCGCTGGCGTCTCGGGCAATGGTCAAGCCGAACTGCTGGCCGCGCTTTCGGGCGAGACCCAGCTCTCGGCCAGGGAAGCGATCACGCTGGATGGCCAGCCGATCGGAGATCTCGATCCTTTTGTGCGACGATCACTTGGGCTTTGCTCGGTTCCGGAAGACCGGCTCAAGCAGGGCTCGGTGCCGTCAATGGCGCTTTCCGACAATGCTCTTCTGACCGCCAATCGGCGCGGCGCGGTTCAGCTCGGCCTGATCAGGTTCGATCGCGTCACAGCCTTTGCCGAACGCTGCATCAAGGCGTTCGACGTGCGCTGCGGTGGGCCGAGGGCGGCTGCCGGCAGCTTGTCGGGCGGTAACCTGCAGAAGTTCATCATCGGCCGCGAGATCCTGCAGGATCCTTCGGTGCTCATCGTTTCCCAGCCGACATGGGGCGTGGATGTCGGTGCCGCCATGGTGATCCGCCAGGCTCTGCTCGACTTGCGCGACAAGGGGGCGGCGATCGTCGTTATTTCCGAAGAACTCGACGAGCTTTTCGAGATCGCCGACCGGATCGCGGTGATCGCGGGTGGACGATTGAGCCAGGCCGTGCCGCGAGAGGCCGCCAACCGCGACGACATAGGGATTGCAATGGCCGGGGATGCCGGCCAGCAGGAGACAGCCCATGCGCATTGAGCCGCGCCTGAAACCCTCCAAGCTGATGGTCTGGCTATCGCCAGTGCTCTCGCTCCTGCTGACGGCGGTTGTCGCCATGATGTTGTTCGCCTCCGCGGGACACAACCCGCTCGAGGCACTTGTCACCTTTCTGACGGCGCCTCTGGTCGATCTCTACGGCGTGGGAGAACTTCTGATCAAGGCAGCGCCTCTCGTGCTGATCGGCATTGGTCTGGCAATCGGCTTCCGTGCCGGCATCTGGAATGTCGGCGCCGAGGGCCAGCTGACAGTGGGCGTGATCTTTTCCGGTTATGTCGCACTCCACTACGGCCCTGCCGGCGGAGGCTGGATTCTTCCGGCGATGATCGTGGCCGGCGCCATCGGCGGCATGGTCTGGGCGGCCATCCCCGCGTTTCTCAGGGTCAAATTCAACGCCAGCGAGATCCTCGTCAGCCTGATGTTGAACTACGTGGCGGGCCTCTGGCTGTCGTGGCTGGTCTTCGGCACGTGGCGCGATCCGGCGGGCTTCAATTTCCCGCAGTCAGAGCCGCTCGCGCCGGACGCCCTGTTTCCCGTCCTGCTCGAGGGGACGCGTGCCAATGCGAGCGTTCTCTTCGCCCTGGTCGCCGTTGCCGTCGGCTGGGTCTTCATGAGCCGCAGCTTTGCCGGGTTCCAGCTCAAGGTCACCGGATTGTCGGAAGGCGCAGCGCGTTATGCCGGCTTCAGCGTCAATCGTGCCGTCTGGCTCGGGCTGCTGGTCAGTGGGGCGGTTGCAGGCATAGCCGGTGTTGGAGAAATAGCCGGTCCGCTGGGGCAGATCTTTCCGAATGCCTCGCCCGGATATGGCTATGCCGCCATCATCGTCGCCTTCCTGGGGCGGCTGAACCCGATCGGCATCCTGCTTTCGGGACTGCTGATGGCATTGCTCTATCTCGCAGGTGACCTGGCGCAGATGTCGCTCGGCATGCCGTCCTCGATCACCGGCCTGCTGCAAAGCACGCTGCTGTTCTTCATCCTGACCACGGATGTCCTCGTCCAATATCGCATTCGCCTGCGTACCCGCGCCGGGCAAGGAGCATCGGCATGATCAGTCAGTTTCTCCCGATCCTCGTCGCGACGCTGATTGCCGGCACGCCGCTGGTTTACGCAGCGCTCGGCGAACTTGTCGTTGAACGCGCCGGTGTCCTCAATATGGGCGTCGAAGGGATGATGGTCATCGGCGCGGTTCTTGCCTTCATGGTGATGATGGCAACCGGCAACCTGTTCCTGGCGATCGTCGCGGCCATGCTGGGAGCGATGTTGCTGGCGCTGATGTTCGCCGTGCTGGCCGTCAGCTTCAGGGCCAATCAGGTGGCGGTCGGTCTTGCACTCACCATTTTTGGCACCAGTCTCGGCTCCTACCTCGGCAAATCCTATATCGGCATGGCGATCGTCATCGAACCATCGCAGCTATCGGCGCTGGCCGGAAAGATCCCCCTGATCGGTAAAGTCCTCGGCCAGCTGCATCCGCTGGTCTGGCTGTCGTGGGCGCTCTTTGCCGGCGTCTGGTATTTCCTGCATCGCAGCCGCGCCGGTCTCATCCTGCGCGCGGTCGGCGAGGCGCCGACATCAGCCCACGCCCTCGGCTACCCGGTCAACGGCATCCGTTATGTCGCCACGCTTTTCGGCGGCGCGACGGCAGGCATTGCCGGGGCCTACATCTCGATCATCTATACCTCGCTCTGGACCGAGGGCCTGATTGCCGGGCGCGGCTGGATCGCGGTTGCGCTGGTGGTGTTTGCAACGTGGCGGCCGGTTCGCTGCTTCCTCGGCGCTTACCTCTTCGGTGGCGCCACCATTGCGCAGCTCTTCGCGCAAAGCGCAGGCGTGGGCCTTCCGTCGGAGCTCATGTCGGCACTCCCCTACATCGTGACCATCGTGGTGCTCGTCCTGATCTCGCGAAACGCAGCCCTGATGCGCCTCAACATTCCGGCTTCGCTTGGAAAACCCTTCACGGCCGACGGCTGACTTTTTCAACCAAGAATGAAACCAAAGAGAGGAACTGACATGACCAATTTTTCCAGACGCGATTTCCTGAAGACCAGTGCTGTGGCGTCGCTCGCCATGGCCGGCGGCGCCAAGCCGCTGTTTGCCGCAGACGAAGTGCTGAAGGTCGGCGTCATTCACATGGGGGCGATCTCCGACACCGGCTGGGAATATTTCCAGGCCAACGCCTGGCGCGCGCTGGAGAAGGCCTATCCGGACAAGGTGAAGGTCACGGTGCTCGAGAACATCGCCCAAGTTCAGGATTGTGAGCGTCTGTTCCGCCAGCTTTCCTCGCAGGGCCACAAGCTGATCTTCGGAACCACCTTCTCGCAGTATGCGTCGCTCAAGAAGCTCGCCCCGACGCTGCCGAACTCGCATTTCGAATGCTGCGCTGGCATCGATGCCGGCAAGAATCTCGGCGTGTTTGAAGCGCGCCACTATGAGGGTACCTATCTCACTGGCATTGCCGCCGGTCGCATGACGAAGAGCAACGTTCTGGGCTGGGTCGGCGCGTTCCCCGTGCCGCAGGTCATATACAGCCTGAATGCATTCCTGCTGGGTGCGCGCAGCGTCAATCCGAACGCAGTCCTGAAAGTCGTCTGGGCCAATGCCTGGGTGGATCCGGCCAAGGAAAAGGATGCGGTTGCCGCGCTGGTGGCGCAGGGCGCCGACGTGATCTCCGGTAGCCCGAATACACCGGTTCAGGGCCTTGCCGCCGAAGAAAAGGGCGTCTGGTCGATCGGCAGCACCGGCGACTTCTCGGCTTACGTCAAGAAGAAGCAGCTCGTGTCCTTCGAGCTCGACTGGAGCGCGGCTCATATCAACGCAGCCAAGGCGGTAATGGCCGGCACATGGCAGCCGTCCAACAACTGGCTGGGCCTCGGCGAAGGCGGCTACGTCAAGATGACGACCAGCAGCCCTGAGTTGCCGGAATCCGTGGCAGCCGAAATGAAAGCTGCGGAAGCGGCGATCATCAGTGGCAAGCTGAAGCCGTTTACCGGCGAGATCAAGGATCAGTCGGGAACGGTGAAGGTAGCCGCCGGGCAGACTCTTGCCGATAATGACATCAAGGGCATGACCTGGCTGATGGAAGGCGTGCAGGGCACTCTGCCGCAGAACTGAGAAACCTGAACTGAAACGGCGCGCCGGCCTGCCCGAAACGGAAGCCGACGCGCGGCAATAACGACAAAAGACGAGGAGATGCCAATGAGCACGATCGAAACAGTTTTTACCAATGCCCGGCTGGCCGATGGGTCACTCTATGATATCGGCGTTGTCGGTGGACGGATCTCCGCGATCACGCCGGCTGGCCAGGGTGGACCGGGCGGCACTGTCGTCGATCTGGCCGGCGCGCTGCTCGTGCCGAGCTTTGTCGAGGGGCATATCCATCTCGATACCAGCTTTTATGGCGACAAGTGGATCCCGCACAAACCCTGCACGAACGGTTTTGACGTCCATGAGCGCGTTGCCTTCCAGGCGCAGAACATGGCTCAGGCCGCGGCCATGGATGTACGGGCGCGCAACCAGCTGGATCTGTGCATCGGCCTGGGCAGCGTGAAGATGCGCAGCCACGTGATGGTGGACGGCTCGGTTGGCCTGAAGTCGTTGGAGACCATCCTTGCGGTCCGTGAGGAATATGCGGGCCTGATCGACATCCAGCTGGTGGCGTTCCCGCAAAGCGGGATACTGAAGAGCCCTGGGACGCCAGAATTGATGGACGAGGCGGTTGCGCTTGGCGCCGATCTTGTCGGCGGTCTTGATCCCGGCAGTTTTGACCGCGATGTGAACGGACACCTGGATGTCGTCTTCGGGATCGCTGAAAAGCGCGGCGTCGACGTCGATATCCACCTGCACGACGCGGGCACGCTCGGCGCCTTCACCATCGAGGAAATCTGCGCGCGCACCGTGGCGCTTGGCATGCAGGGTCACGTTGCCGTCAGCCATGCCTATGGGCTTGGCGATCTGCCCCCGGAGGCGGCAAGGAAGATTGCAGACCGGATCGCCAGGAGCGGCGTCTCGATCATGACGAACGCTCCCGGCAATCATAATTTTCCGCCGGTCGCGCTGCTCAGAGCCGCGGGTGTCACCGTTTTCAGCGGTAGCGACAACATTCGCGATTCCTGGTGGCCTTATGGCGACGGCGACATGCTCGGCCGCGCGATGATGATCGGCTATCGCTCCGGTTTCTATACGGATGATGAGCTGAACGCCGCGTTCGACGTGGTCACGGCCTCGGGTGCGAAGGCATTGCGGCTGGAGGGTTACGGCATCGAGATCGGCGCCAAGGCGGATTTCGTCGCGCTCGCGGCTGAGCATGTTCCGGAGGCCGTTGTCGCCATCCCGAAAGGCCGTCAGGTCTTCAAGGACGGCCGGCTTGTCGCCAGGAACGGGGTTGTAATCCGCTGATGACGCCAGGAACCAGACAGACGGCGGATACCGGCGCCACCTCGCAAACTGCGATGATCACCACGCCGCACTGGCAGGCGAGCGAGGTCGGCGCGGCTGTGCTGAAGCGCGGCGGCAACGCAATCGAAGCGTTGGTTGCCGCGGGCGCTGCACTCTCGGTGCTTTATCCGCACTTCTGTGGATTGGGTGGCGATGCCGTCTGGATGGTTTCGGATGCCGATGGCAATGTCCGCTCGTTTCTCGGTATCGGGCAGTCGGCCCGCAATATTGATGGTATCACCGCCATACCGTCGCGCGGGCCCGGATCGACGCTGACCAGCGCTTGTCTCGTCGAGAGCTGGGAGCGGGTGCTCGCCCATTCGACATCCGCATGGGCGGGCAAGGAACGCCTCTCCAGCCTACTTGATGACGCCATCCGGATTGCGACCGATGGCTTTGCGGTCAGCTCCTCGCAGCGCTTCTGGCATGAGTTTCGCCGCGACGAGCTGGGGGAATGGCCTGGCTTTGCCGCGATCTTCACCGGTAGCGGCATCCAGCGGCAACCGGACCTAGCGCGGTCGCTTTCAGCCATTGCCCGCCACGGTACGCGTGAATTCTACGAGGGGGAACTTGGCGCCCGTATTGCGGGCGGTCTAGCCGAGATCGGCTCACCGCTGACTGCGACAGATCTGGCCGTGACCCGTACACGAGAAGACACCCCTGTTTCGCTTCGTTATCGCGACCTGACGCTGTTTGCGCCGCCGCCGCCAACGCAGGGGCTGACGACGCTTGGCATCATGGGCATACTCGAACATCTGGACATGGCCGGGTTCGATTTCTCGGGCGGCGTCTATTATCACCGGCTGATCGAGGGCGTGAAACAGGCCTTCCTCGACCGCAATCGTATCGCCGATCCGGATTTTGCGGCATCTTCGTTAGCGGAGGCACTGCTGGATCCCAAATGGCTCCGGAGCAAGGCGGATGCCATCGATCCGGCGCGTGCCATGCCCTGGCCACAGCCGTACAGGCATGGCGACACCGCGTTCCTGGCGGCGGTCGATGACAAGGGGCGGGCGGTGTCTCTGCTCCAGAGCACCTATTTCGACTGGGGAAGCGGTGTCGTAGTCGGCGATACCGGCATCCTGTGGCAGAACCGCGGAGCAGCCTTCAGTCTGGATCCTTCGAGCCCGAACAGGCTGGAGCCGGGCAAGCGTCCGTTCTACACTCTCAACCCCGGCATGGCGCTGAAGGAGGGTCGTCCGCACCTGCTTTACGGAACCCAGGGTGCCGATGGACAGCCGCAGACCTTGGCATTGCTGATCAGTCTGCTGGCCGACCATCATCTAGATCCGCTCGCAGCGCTTTCTCGCCCGAGGTTCCTGCTTGGCCAGACGTTTTCGGATACCCGCCACACGCTCAAGATCGAGAGCAATGTCGGTGCCGATGTCATCGGTTCGCTATCCACGATGGGCCATGTGGTGAGCGGTATCGATGCCTTCAGCCAACTGGGCGGTCAGGCGGGGGTCATCAAGATCGGGGCGGAAGGACGCCTGGCCGGTGCTCATGACCCGCGCAGCGACGGCGGCGCAATCGGCCTATGAGAACGTCAGCCCTGCCGTATGATCTTGTCATCCGCCAAGTTCGCACCGAGGAGGAGGGTGCGCTGGTCGACATTGCCGTACAAGACGGCCGGATCGTGGCGGTCGAGCCGCGCTTCAGATGCGAGGCGATTGAGGAGTTTGATGCGCAGGGCGCCTTCGCATTCAGCGGTTTCGTGGACAGCCACATTCATCTCGATAAGGCCTGCATCCTCGATCGCTGCGTCATTTGCGAGGGTACGCTCGCCGAAGCCGTGCGCGAGACGGCGAGAGTGAAACCCGCCTTTGACGAGGCCGACGTCTATCAGCGCGCCGCGCGCCTGGTGGAAAAGGCCATTGTTCATGGCACGACACGGATGCGGTCTTTCGTCGAGATCGATCCGCGGGTCGGCTTCCGGTCGTTTGAGGCAATCAAGCGGATCAGGCGCGATTTTGCCTTCGCGATCGACATCGAAATCTGCGCCTTTGCGCAGGAAGGACTGACCAACGAGCCCGAGAGCCTCGTCATGCTGGACCAGGCACTGGCAGAGGGTGCAGATCTCATCGGTGGGTGCCCATACATCGATCCGGAGCCGCGCCGGCACGTGGGATTGATTTTCGATCTTGCCGAGAAGCATGATGTCGCGGTCGACTTTCACCTCGATTTCGACCTTGATCCGGCCAACACCAATCTGCCGGCCGTGATCGAGGAAACTGTCAGGCGCGGCTGGCAGGGGAGGGTGTCGATCGGCCATGTCACCAACCTTTCCGCCATGTCTCCTGATCGTTTGTCACAGGTTGCGGTCGCTCTTGTCGAGGCTGGTATCGCGCTGACGGTTCTGCCTTCGACCGACCTCTTCCTCAATGGTCGCGGTGCCGACCGGCTTGTGCCGCGCGGTGTTGCGCCCGCCCATGTCCTGGCGGCATACGGTGTGGTCACGTCGATCGCGACGAACAATGTCCTCAATCCATTCACGCCGTTTGGTGACGCCTCTTTGATCCGTATGGCCAATCTCTATGCCAACGTCGCGCAGCTTTCCCGGGCAGACGACATCGACGCCGTGTTTGCCATGGTCGATCGGTCGGCAGCCCACCTGATGGGCGTCCCATCAGGGATATGCGTTGGCGCAGAGGCGACGATCGTATTGATGGATTGCCGCGGTCCCCGCTCGGCGGTGCGTGAAATCGCGCCCGTCATTGCCGGCTGGAAGCGCGGACGTCGCAGCTTCGACAACGGCAGGCCGGTCATACACAGGACTGTCGAGACGATCCTTTCCACCATCCCCTGAAGCAAGGAGAATGTCCATGATTACCGACACGGATCTCAAGCATCTCGGCCGTTGCGTCGAACTGGCGGCGCAGGCTGTTGATGCCGGCGACGAACCTTTCGGGTCGGTGCTCGTTGCAGAAGACGGCAGCGTTCTCGCGGAAGACCGCAACCGTATCCACTCCACCGGCGATGGCACACGCCATCCGGAGTTCACGCTTGCGAGATGGTCCGCCGAGAACATGGCGCCCGGCGATCGGGCCAAGGCCACCGTCTATACCTCGGGAGAGCATTGCCCGATGTGTGCGGCGGCGCACGGTTGGGTGGGGCTTGGCCGCATCGTCTATGCGAGTTCGTCAGATCAGTTGGGCGACTGGCTGCAGGAAATGGGCATCGATGTCTCCCCCGTTCGCAGGATTGCGATCGAGGAGGTGATCCGCGATGCGAAGGTGGATGGTCCTGTTCCTGACCTCGCAGAGAAAGTCCGCGAACTTCACAGGCGCCGTCACGGCGCCAACTCCTGAGCGCGTGACATTGGCTCTTCAACCTCCGATCATCTAAGCAGCAAGCGCGGGCCTCAGGGACCGTCAAAGCAAGGTCCGCACAAGCCACTGGGCACAGAAATATAGGCCAAATCGTGCATCCGTCTGGCGCGGCGTTTCAGCCTCAGCGCAACGGCGACATAAGGAGTTTGGCGTTTGACAGGCACTGTGGCTCAGATCCGGATATCGGAAGACAAAGACATCCTCATAGGCAAGGCTGCGATCGTTCGTACCTTGTACGAGGGGCGCGACATTTCTCCCACCTGGGACAAGCTGATGGCCCGCGTCTCCGCCAATCCGCGGGATGCCGCGGCGTTCCTGGATCTTTCAGCCATCCTGCAGACGCTTGGCAAGGCAGAGGATGCCTCGACAACCCAGCAGGCGGCGCTTGATATATCCAGGTCCTACAGGATCAGGAACGGCGACGGCTCCGGACTGACGGTGCTCGTGCTTCTCACGGCCGGCGACTTCATGGCCAATACGCCGATCGAATTTCTCCTGGAGACGTCCAACACGGTCATCCGGCTCCACTATGTCGATGCGCAAACCGCGAGCCTGGACGATGTTCCGGCGCACGACGTTGCTTTCGTCGCGGTCGGCGAGTCGCCCGAAAATCTGCCGGTCCTGGAGAATCTCGAGCGGCTGTTGAGCAACTGGGCCGGTCCTATCGTCAATAATGCGCCCCGCAGCGTCATCGATCTGTCGCGCGAAGGGGTGGCGGATGCGTTCAAGGACGAACCCTCCGTTCTTGCCGCGGCTACGACGCGCATTTCTCGCAACGAGCTGCAGAGTGTCGCTGCCGAGGAGGCCAGCATCGGGTCGATCGCGGGGATTGAAGCCTATCCGGTGATCGTGCGCCCGATCGGTACCCACGCCGGCAAGGGGATGGAGAAGATTGCGACGACGGCGGAGCTTTCGACATACCTTATGTCCCGCTCCGAGACCGAATTCTATATCGTGCCATTCATCGACTACAGCGACGCCGATGGAAAGTTCCGCAAGCAGCGCATCGCCGTTATCGACGGTAAGCCCTATGCAAGCCATCTCGCGATTTCGGATCATTGGATGGTTCACTATCTGAGCGCCGGCATGGCGCAGCACAATGACCGGCGCCTTGAAGAGGCGGCCTGGATGGCAGATTTCGACACCGATTTTGCTGTGCGCCATGCTCGTGCATTCGATGCGCTTCACCAACATATCGGCCTGGACTACTTCGCCATCGACTGCGCCGAGCTTGATGACGGACGTCTGTTCCTGTTTGAGGCGGATGTCGCGATGATCGTCCATTCCATGGATTCGGAAAAAGTCTTCCCGTACAAGAAAGCTGCGATGAACAAGCTCTTCGTCGCATTCGAGAATGCGTTGAAACAACGCGCGGTCTTGGGCGCATCTCCAATGTCTCATCTGCCGGGTGCGGCAGTCACGCATGAACAGCCGTGGCGCCAGTGAAGGCTCTCGCAATCGCGCAACACGGAGTCGCCATGCCTCCGGTTGAGCAGCGGATACAGCAGGCACTGAATGATCGGTCGCTTGGCAGCGAGGGGCTTTTTCATTCCCTGTCGCTTCTGCTGAGCGCCGGCGGCGACCGCCGAATCCTGTCTGATCCGTTCACCGGCCGAAACCGCTATGGAACGCGCACGACGCTGGCGGAAGACGAGATTTCGTTCGCATCGACGACCGCAAGCAACGTGTCTGCCAAGGGTCTGGCCGCTGCCGGTTACGAGTTGCAGCGGCTGTTCGGGATGGACGCACCATCGTCGGTTGCCGTCGATCGATGGTTTGACGACCTGCGAGCCAGTATCCATCACAAACTTGCCTGTGGTGACGCGGAGATCATTCTTGCCGCATCCGGCACTGATGTGGAGCTTCTTGCCATCTGCATGATGGCGGGCCTGTCGACACGCCCCTTGACCAACATCCTGATTGCGCCTGATGAGACGGGGAGCGGTGTTCCGCTCGCCGCAGCCGGCCGCCATTATTCCGATCTGACCGCGCTCGGCCGTCCGGTGGCCGCCGGCGCGCCGCTCGAAGGGGTGTCGGCAGATCGCATCGATGTGTGCGCGATTTCGATCCGTAACGAAATTGGCCAGGCCAGACTGCCCGATGAGATCGACGCGGATCTCATTGCCATGGTCGAACGGGAACTCAAGCGCGGCCGGGATGTGCTCGTTCATGTGCTCGATACGTCGAAGACTGGCCTGACCGGCGTGACACGACAGGCTGCTCGCCATGTCCATGGCCTTGCGCCCGGACGGGTGCGGGTGATCGTTGATGCGTGCCAATATCGCTGCTCGAACGCGACGGTGCGCCAGGATATCGCGGATGGCTTCATGGTCGCGGTGACCGGGTCGAAGTTTATCGCCGGGCCGCCATTTTCGGGCGCGCTTCTTGTGCCTGGATCGATCGCCGAGGAGTTGGGGTCCATTGTCGACCTTCCGGCAGGTCTTGCCGAATACACGGCGCTCTATGACTGGTCGGAAACCCTTCGGGCGAGCATGAGCTTCGCGTTCGGTTCGGAGCTCAATCTGGGGCTTGGTCTCAGATGGGTTGCGGCACTGGCAAATCTTGCCGACGGCATTGCCGTTGATGAAGGGCTGCAGGGTCTCATCAAGCGGCAATTCGCCCATCTGGTTCGCGCCCGGATGGGTGATATCGACGGGGCCTTTCTTCACCCGGAAGATGACGGCGAACACCTTGGCTCCCGTGCGATCGTGCCAATGACGATCATGGACGAGACCGGCGCGTTTGCGTCTTTCGCACAGGCACAGAGCATCCATCTGGCAATGCGCGAGGCAGTCGAGGGACCGGTTTGCCACTTGGGCCAGGCGGTGAAGCTGGGCTCGCGCAGTGTCCTGCGTGTTGCGGCGTCCGCCCTGGATATCGCAACCGTCTCGGGACGTATGGCGTTGGGCAACAGCTTGGAGGAAGCCTTCAAGCCGATTGAGACCAACCTCGACATCGTGTTTGCCAAGTGGGCTGCGATCCGCGCAACCGAGCGGCGTGCATGAGGGACGACGATCCCACCGAGCCACCGTCCGGCCTTGATCCCGATGACTGGGCGCAGTTTCGTGAGAATGCGCACCGGCTGCTCGACGACACGATCGACCATATCGCGAGCATCAGGCAGAAGCCCGTGTGGCGGCCCATGGACGCCGGGATCCGGGATCGATTTGCGCGTCCGCTGCCAGCGGCATCGCGCGAACTCGGGGATGTTCTGGATGACGTTCGCACCCATGTCTTTCCCTACGCGACCGGCAATCTGCATCCCTTGTTCATGGGATGGGTTCACGGCGCGGGCACGCCTGTCGGCATGCTGGCCGAACTTGTCGCAGCCGGCCTGAACCTCAACTGTGGCGGACGCGACCATGTCGGCATCGAGGTCGAGCAGCAGATTGTCCGCTGGATGGGTGAGGCGCTCGGATATCCTGCCGGCGCCAGCGGATTGTTTGTCACCGGCTCCTCAATGGCGAACTTCCTTGCCGTCACGATCGCCAAGACCGAGGCGATGGGGCAGTCCAGCCGTGAAACCGGCCTGCGCAATACGCCTCAGCAGCTCGTGGCCTACACATCCCGCGAGGCACACGTCTGTATTGCCCAGGCTATGCAGTTGTGCGGCATCGGCTCCGATAACCTTCGCTCGATCGACGTCGACAGCCAGGGCAGGATGCGAACCGACGCGCTTTCGACGCAGATAGAAGATGATCGCAGAGACGGGTTTCTCCCCTTTCTGGTCGTCGGCACCGCCGGTACTGTCAACACGGGGGCGATCGATCCGCTCGGCGAAATCGCAGAGATCGCGCGTCGTGAACGTATCTGGTTCCACGTCGACGGAGCGATCGGAGCGCTTGGAATGCTCTCCCCATCCATGCGCGAGCTCTTTGCCGGGATCGAACAATCAGCGTCCGTGGCGCTCGATTTCCACAAATGGGGGCATGTTCCCTATGATGCCGGGTTCCTGCTGGTGCGCGACAGCGTTGCCCACAAGCGGGCCTTCGCGCAGCCGGCGGCCTATCTCCAGCGCGCCAACAGGGGGCTTGCCGCCGGTGAAACCTGGCCCTGCGATCTCGGGCCGGACCTGTCGCGCGGGTTCCGTGCGTTGAAGACCTGGATGACCATCGAAGCGCTTGGCAGCGAGCGGATCGGCAATTCCATTGCGAACACCTGTGAGATCGCCCGCTACCTCGCGGATCGTCTCGGCAGCGATCCGAGGTTCGAACTGAAGGCGCCGGTTGCCCTCAACATCGTCTGTTTCGGGATCCGCGGGGCTGACACGGAATTCACCTGGAACATGGTACTCGATCTCCACGAGGCAGGTTCGGCCGTGCCGTCGTGGACGACGATCAAAGGCGAACTGGCGATCCGCTGCGCGATCGTCAACCATCGGACGACCAGAGCCGATATCGATCGCTTCCTGGATGTGCTGACAAGCTACCTGGCTGCGTCCGCCCGATAACTCGAAAGCATTGAAAACTCGGGGTACGACTGCTCATTAAGAGCAACCCCCAATCGCGGGTTCTGGATCGATGGACGCAACCTATGCGTACCTCCTGAAGAAATGCAGCCGTTGAATCTCGGGGGACATCGTGACAATGTGGCGTCTGGCGGACACGCAACACGCGCGCGAGAGGCTTAGACAGCAGGAATGGCTTTCGTCCTGGAGACCTTCGGGAAACTGCAGCTCATGGACAGGGAGGGCAACGTGGTTGCATTCCCTGAAAAAGGCCTGTTGTTGCTTGCATATTTGCTGACGAGTGAGCAGGGAACCGCCTATCGAGCGACGTTGGATCGCTTCTTGTGGGGCGAGCGGGATCGCGGCATCTCGGATTCCACCTTGCGAAAGCTGCTTTCGAGAATTACGGCACTTCAAAATGAGCTTGGGGTCGAGGTCCTGTCTCTGGAAGGGAGTGCGGTCTCGATCAATCGCGCGGCGCTGTCTTCCGACCTGCTGCTCGTCGGGGACGAGCCGGATCCGTTCGTCCGGCTTAAAGGCCTTGTAAAGTTGATGGACCAGACATTTCTGGGAACGGCCAGCACGCAAAGCCGTGAGTTCAGGCATTGGCTCTCCGAGCGGGAAAAGTATCATGGCGACCTCCTGGAAGACACGCTGAGATCAGCCTCGCAATTGGCACAGACCAAGGAGCAATCCAGGCTGCTGAGGGATGCTGCTATCATCCTGTTCAAATCGGGACCGCGGGATCAGGATACGCTGAACCTGCTCGTGCAGTCGCTTGACGCCGGCGAGCACGTGGCGTCTCTGCAGTCTTTTTTCGAGGAGCGCCGCAATGCGATCGCGAAAGGGCTCGACACGCTTCAACTGAAACCAAGCGAGCAAAAGCCAAAGGTTGCCGCTCGCGTTTCGGCTCCCTTCGAGGGTTCCGGAGCGTCCGGCTTGCCACTGATGCCGGGAGAGCTTGGCATTACCGTGCCTCGGCTGGTGTTGCTGCCGCCGACCAATCAATCCACGCACGCCGATGCGGCCTCGCTTGCCGCCTCCCTGATTGAAGACATCACGATCGGGTTTTGTGCGTTCAACAGCCTGCAGGTCATTGCCCCCTATTCGGCGATCCAGATCAGCCATCATCAGGAAACGCAGGTGGCCTTCTTCGAACGCCACAACGTCAACTATGTGCTCGAGACACGGATCAACGCCGTGAGCGATGAAGTTACGCTGTTTGTCCAACTGATCTTCTTTGACGACAGCCAGATCCTCTGGGCTGATCGCTTTCGCCTGACGCACCATTCGCTCTTGCGTGATCGCAAGGCGATCTCCCGGCAGATCGCGCTTTGCGTATCGAGTGAAATCGCGCGCCACGAGGAGGTCCGCGCGGACCTTCAGCTGCATCCGATCGCTTACCATCGATACCTCGTTGGCCGGCAACATCTGGCTAGGCTGACGCTGCCCAACCTTCGACGCGCGCGCGGCGAGATGCGTGCGGCTCTGAGCGCAAGTCCGGATTTTGCACCGGCACTCAGTTCGATGGGGCGCACCTATTCAAAGGAATGGCTGCTGACGGCTCGAGGCGATATCGACCTGCTGACCCAGGCGGAGAACCTGGCGAAGAAGGCCATCGAGAAACGCTCGGATTTCGCCGATGGTTTCCGGGAATTCGGCGTCGCCAAGCTGCTGCAGGGCGCGTTCGATGAGAGCGCCGAGGCGATGGAGGTGGCCGAGAACCTTGCTCCGCACTATGCCGACGTCATCGCCGACCATGCGGATACGTTGGTGCATTGCTCGCGCCCGAGCATGGCTTTGCAGAAGATCGAGCGGGCGATCGAACTCAATCCGCTGAGCCCCGACCCCTATCTCTGGACCGCGGCGGGAGCGAACTATGCGCTTAGCGAGTTCGAGGCGGCACTGGACTACATAGGCCGAATGGCCGACCCGAGCCTGGCCGACCGGCTGGCGGCCGCCAGCTGGGCCATGCTCGGCCGCCAGGACATGGCGCGGGTTTGCGTGCGAAGGGTTCGGGAGGCCAACCCGAATTTTGATGTCGACAAATGGCTTGCCGCCGTTCCGAGCAAGGAGCAGTGGCAGAAGGATCTCTACCGTGAAGGCCTGAAGAAGGCAGGATTTTGAACGTTAACCGTTGAAAAGGGGAAGAGCATGTCCGCAGTCGTAGTCATCAGCATTGCAGGGGAAGATGGTCTTTGGGTCGCCGATCTGGGAGCCGGCACCGTCCAGCCGCTCGATGCCCCCAAGGCGGGCACGCTCAAGGCGGTTACCGACCTGAGGGCGGGCGGAACAGTCATCACGAAAGGCGTGAACCTCGCGGTGGTCGTCAAGTCCGCGGAGCAGGTCTTCTCAGGCCACTACGACGGCTAAGCGGAAGTAATTTTCGTCAAACTCAGCTGCAGACTCTGACTCCGTTGCGTCGGCGCGACGGAGAGGTAGAGAGTTGCGCGCCCTGAGTAGCTCGTTTCCGAGCCTGGAGAGAGGGGTACTATTCCGACGCAATCGATGACTATGCCTGACGGTGTGCGTTCTCGCAAAATCGCCAGAAACCGCTGATGCCCGCTGGCGTATCAGCTCCACCCAGCGCGTTGGATTCAGTCGGTGTGCGAGGCAGGCTTTTCAGCCCGCCTGCGAACTGGTACGTTCTATTTTTGTTCTGAGCGTGGCGGTGAGTCGATTTCCTGGGGGTTTGTCCGCTGATTTTGTTTGCAAGAACGAGCGGAAGGCCGGCGATCGGAACCGTAAAGTGGCAGAGGGTAATGGGCGCGACATATCTGGAAAAGCTGAATGATCGCCAGCGCGAGGCGGTTGAACATGGGGTGGGCTTGAATGATGGAGCGGTAGCCGGGCCGCTCTTGATCATTGCCGGGGCAGGGTCCGGAAAGACCAATACGCTTGCGCACCGTGTCGCCCACCTTGTCGTCAATGGTGCTGATCCGCGCCGTATCCTCCTCATGACTTTCTCACGTCGGGCAGCGGCGGAAATGGCGCGGCGGGTCCAGCGCATCTGTCGGCAGGTGCTGGGTGACAATGCGGCGGTCATGACCGATGCGCTGGCATGGGCGGGCACGTTTCACGGGATCGGTGCGCGCCTGCTGCGAATGTATGCCGAGCAGATCGGTCTCAACGTCGACTTTACCATTCATGACCGGGAAGACAGCGCCGATTTGATGAACCTTGTTCGCCACGAACTTGGCTTGTCGAAGACGGACAGCCGTTTTCCGACGAAAGGCACATGCCTTGCCATTTACTCTCGCGTCGTCAATTCCGAGAGCAGCATCATCGACGTGCTGAAATCCGCCTATCCCTGGGTGCTCGGCTGGGAGGAGCAGCTGAAGCAGCTTTTTGCCGGATATGTCGAGGCAAAGCAGGCGCAGAATGTCCTGGATTACGACGACTTGCTGCTCTACTGGGCGCAGATGGTCTCCGATCCCTTGCTTGCCGAAGACATCGGCAATCGCTTCGATCACGTACTGGTCGATGAATACCAGGATACCAATCGCTTGCAGTCGTCGATCCTGATGTCGTTGAAACCCGGTGGCCACGGGCTCACCGTGGTTGGCGATGATGCCCAGTCCATCTATTCCTTCCGCGCCGCGACGGTTCGCAACATCCTCGATTTTCCGAAGGCCTTTTCGCCGGCGCCAGCCGACGTCATCACGCTTGATCGCAACTACCGCTCGACACAGCCGATCCTGGCCGCCGCCAACGGCGTCATCGATCTCGCCAGAGAGCGATTCACCAAGAACCTCTGGACGGATCGTGAATCCGAGCAACGCCCGCTGCTCGTGACCGTGAAGGATGAGGTCGATCAGGCAAACTACATCGTCGAACAGGTCCTGGCGAACCGTGAGGTTGGCACGTCGCTCAAACAGCAAGCGGTGCTTTTCCGGTCTTCCAATCACAGCAGCGCGCTGGAAATCGAACTCACGCGTCGCAATATTCCCTTCGTGAAGTTCGGCGGCCTGAAGTTTCTCGACAGTGCCCACGTGAAGGACTTGCTCGCGGTCCTGCGCTTTGCGCAGAATCCACGCGATCGCGTCGCGGGTTTTCGGCTGCTTCAGATGCTTCCCGGTATCGGTCCGCAAACAGCCGGGAAGATCCTCGACACGATCGCGGCCGAGCCCGAGCCATTGCTATCGCTTGCCGAGATCCCGCCGCCACCGAAAACCGGTGATGCCTGGGCGGATTTCACCAATCTCCTGTCCGGATTGCGGAAATCCTCGGCTGTCTGGCCAAGCGAGATCGGGACGGTGCGCGACTGGTACGAGCCGCATCTCGACCGCATCCATGAAGATGCCGACACGCGTAAGGCCGATCTTCTGCAACTGGAGCAGATCGCCGGCGGCTATCCGAACCGCGAGCGGTTTCTGACCGAGCTGACGCTGGACCCACCCGATGCCACAAGCGATCAGGCAGGCGTTCCGTTGCTTGACGAGGATTATCTGATCCTCTCCACGATCCATTCTGCCAAGGGGCAGGAGTGGCGTTCCGTCTTCATGCTCAATGTCGTGGACGGCTGTATTCCGTCGGATCTGGGAGCGGGCACGACGGCCGAGCTGGAGGAGGAGCGTCGCCTCCTCTATGTCGGAATGACGAGGGCCCGCGACAGCCTCACGCTTCTGACGCCGCAACGGTTCTTCACGCATGGCCAGAACACGCAGGGAGACCGCCATGTCTATGCCTCGCGGACGCGGTTTATCCCCGTCACCCTGCTGCAGTTCTTCGAGGTGACGAGCTGGCCGAAAGTTTCGGCCAACGCCAGTGAGCGCAGCACCCGTCAAATACGCATCGACGTTGGCGCCCGCATGCGGTCGATGTGGAAGTAGGCCTGCTTCGCTTGCCTAGGAGAAGGACCCGATCGAAATCATCCGTCTTGACAACGGGGCGCCTGTGGGAGTAATTGGGTAATCGATAACCCAAGGGAGGAACCAAGTGGCGGCATCGCTGTCGGATATCGCGGAAAGGGCGGGGGTCTCAATCAAGACCGTCTCCGGCGCGCTCCATGGCGGCTCCGCGCGGATGTCTGATGAGACGCGTGCGAAGATCAAAGAAATCGCAGACGAACTCGGTTATGTCACCAATCTCGCAGCCCGTGGCGTGCGTCAAGGGTGGCTGCCGCTAATCGGCGTGGTCGCCGACGAGCTCATCACCTCTCCCTTCGCAACGGAGATCATTCGTGGTCTCGATGGTGCTGCCCGAAGCGCTGAGCTTGCGGTCTTCGTCATGAATCTTGGGGGAAACCGCGACGTTGGTTCCGTTCTTGAAGAGGTTCGCCGGTTTCGCCCGCGTGCGACTGCGTTTGCCGCCATGTACCACAAGACCGTGGCGCTGCCGCCGGAACTCGCCAAAAACGTCGGCGTCATGATCAACTGCCGCGAGGTGGATGGTCGCGTGATCTCGCTGGTGCCTGACGAAGAGGCGGCCGCCGCGGAGATGACCCGTCACCTGCTTGACGCCGGCCGGCGTCGCGTTGCCTTCATCAATCTTCCAGGCCTGCTGGCGGGCGATTTGCGCGAGCAGGGCTTCCGGATCACCTTGGCCGAGGCTGGCCTTGCGCCTGTTGCCGTGTTGCCGGCTGTCCGGCGCGCGATCTACAGCGACCGCGCGCCCAGCCTTGTCCTGTCGCATGTCACGGCACTGATGCAGGCCGCCGACCGACCCGACGCCATCCTTTGTGGCAATGATCGCGTTGCCATGGAGGTCTATGCCGCGCTCCGTCGGGTCGGGGCCTCGATCCCCGGCGACGTTGCCGTGGCAAGCTTCGACAACCAAATCGAGATCGCCTCGCGTCTCGATCCGCCCTTGACGACCATGGCGCTGCCGCATCGGGCCATGGGCCGCCTTGCCGCCGAGATCCTGCTGGCCGAGGAAGCCGGCGGGCCCATGCTGCGAAAGCTGCCGTTCCAGCTCGTGGAACGGTCTTCCGTTTAAACATCGACGCATGCCTATCAATGGAGGAGAATATAAATGGGTAAACGTTTACTTCAAGCTCTGCTTCTGTCTTCGGCCTCGCTGGCGGCGACCGCCGGCTTTGCCGACGCAAAGACCGTCATCCACATGATGCATCAGGGCGATCCGGGTTGGGTCAAAGCCTATGCTGATGTCGCAAAGCGCTTCGAAGCGGCCAATCCAGACGTCGACATCGAGTTCATCTATGCGCCCCACGACGCCTACAATGAGAAGTTCAGCGCCGCTGTCATGTCCAAGCAGCTGCCTGACATCATGGAGATCGATGCGCCGTTCCTCGCCAACTATGCCTGGTCCGGCTATCTGCAGCCGATCAAGCCGCTTATCGACAAGGACGTCATCGACGACATGACGTCTTCGAACGTGTCGCAGGGAACCTACCCCATCGACAAGGAACTCTACGCTGTCGGCCTCACCGACTCGTCGGTCGTGCTCTACGGCAACAAGAAATACCTGGAAGCCATCGGCGCACGCATTCCGAAGTCGGTCGACGATGCCTGGACCAAGGAGGAGTTCGAAGGTTATCTCGAGAAACTCTCCAAGCTTGATGGCGTGAAATGGCCGATCGATACCTTCCGTGGCTACGGCATCAAGACCGAATGGATCACCTATGCCTACGGCCCGCTGCTTGAGAGCGCCGGTTGCGACCTGATCGATCGCACGACCTGGAAGGCGACCGGAACACTCGACAGCGATGCCTGCGTCGGCGCGCTGACGATGATGCAGGGATGGGTGAAGAACGGCTGGGTTGTTCCTGGATCATCGGGCACCAACCAGTTCTATGCGGAGGGCCATCCGGCAGCGCTGGCACTTGGTGGGCATTGGTTCTACGCAGAAGCCGCGGCGGCCATGAAGGACGATATCGTCGTGATGCCGCTGCCGAAACTCGGCGACAAGGGCGTCAGCCCCAATGGCACCTGGATCTGGGGGATCACCAAGACCTCCGAGCATCCTGATGTCGCCGGAAAGTTCCTGAGCTTTATGCTGAAGGACAAGGATTATCGCGAATACGCCAAGCACGAGTCTGCCTTCCCCGGCCTGAAGAGCTTCGCGGAATCCTCGCCGCTCTACGCTCCGGGCGGTGCAATGGCAGTGGCCTTCGAGCAGGCGTCGAAGACGGCGGTCGCGCGTCCGCCGCATCCAGCCTATCCGGCGATCACCTCAGCCTTCATGCAGGCCGTCGACAAGGCCTTCAACGGCAGCGACGTAAAGCAGGCTCTGTCTGAAGCCGCCCAGAAGATAGACGAGGATATCGAGGACAATGACGGCTATCCGCCGTTCGATGCCCAGCAATAAGCGTTGAGCGCCGGGGCCGGAAAGTCCGGCCCCGGAAGCGCCCGTCATGACAGAACAGACTGCGAGGAGGAGACGATGACACTGCAACAATCACCTGCCGCTGCCCGACCGCGCGTCGGCAGACGCCGGGATCCGGGCCGGCTCATGCAGGAAATGCTGATGATTGCACCGGCAGTCATCCTGCTCGCCTGCTTCCTGATTGCGCCGTTCCTGTTGTCGTTCTGGACGTCAATGACGAACCAGCCGCTGGTGCCGCGCCCGACACCGGTGCGCTTCATCGGCCTGCAGAACTTCATGCGCATCTTCAACGACCCGCTGTTCTGGACCTCGTTGTGGAATGTGACGCGTTTCACCATCTGGGTGCTGCCCGTCCAGTGCGGCATGGCGTTTGCCACAGCACTGTTGCTCCACCAGAAGATCCCCGGTCGCAACCTGCTTCGCGGCATGTTCTTTCTGCCAGCCATCACTTCGATGGTCGTCGTCTGCGTTATCTGGGGCACGCTTTTCCAGTATCCGAGCGGCCCGCTGAACCAGATCGTCGGCTTTCTCTCCGCCGGCCACATCCAGCCGATCGATTGGCTCGGTGATCCCAAATGGGCAATGTTCTCCATCGTCCTTCTGTCGGCCTGGCAGGCTTACGGTTTCCAGATGATCGTCTATCTCGCCGGTCTCCAGGGAATTCCCGATGAACTCTACGATGCCTCAAGGATCGACGGAGCCAACGTCTTCCAGCGTTTCTGGCACGTCACCATGCCGGGCCTTCGTCCGACCCACGTCTTCGTGCTTGTGATCACGACGATCCAGGCCTTCAAGCTTTACACCCAGGTTTCCATCCTGACCCAAGGTGGACCGAGCGGAAGCACGGAAACGGTCGTTCATTACATGGTGAGGACTGGGTTCGAGCAGCAGAAGCTTGGCTACGCCTCCGCCGTATCGGTGATCCTCTTCGTCATCGTCCTCGTAATCGCGCTGCTTCAGCGCCAACTGCTGAGACGCTTCGATGTCTGATATCGCTCTCCCCCGTGTCGTGCCCGCCGAACGCTCCGGAAAGATCTCGCTTCGCCTCGTTCAGACGGTCGCAATCTTCATTATCGCGCTTGTCGTGATCTCGCCGCTCTTCATGCTCCTGATCGCGAGCCTGAAGGATGACCGCTTCCAGATTCTGGCGGACATGGGCAGCTTTCGCGCCTTCTGGGTTTCGAACCCGACGCTCTCCAACTTCAACGAGATCGCGCATTTTTCGGGCGAACTCGCCTACGGCCGTTATCTCTTCAATTCGCTGGTGATCCTGGCTGTTACCGTCGCGTCCGGCCTTGTCGTCAATTCGATGGCGGGCTTCATCCTCGCCTGGGGCTCACTGCGCGGCAAGGCCGTGCTTCTGTCGCTCGTCGTCGCGCTCTACGTGATCCCCCAAGAAAGCATCATCATGCCGCTGGTGGTGATGATGTCGCGCGCCGGGTTGACGGATACCTTCGCCGTCCAGATCCTGCCCTGGGTCGCCAGCCCGCTCTACATCTTCCTCTTCTACCAGTTCTTCGCCCAGCTTCCGAAGGAGCTCTATGAGGCGGCCGAGATCGACGGAGCGTCGATCTTCAGGATCTACCGCTCGATCTACCTTCCACTCAGTCTGCCTGCTCTGGCAACCGTATCGATCCTCATGGGTATCGAAAGCTGGAACCAGTATCTCTGGCCGACCCTGGTGACGCAGACCGATTATGCCCGGCCGATCTCTGTCGCGATTGCCACCTTCTTTGGTCAGGACAGCATCTATTGGGATCGCGCCATGGCAGCCTCGGTCCTGATGATGATCCCTATTCTCGCCCTCTATCTCGCGTTCCAGCGCTGGTTCGTGAGCTCGTTCGTCGGCTCCGCCGTGAAAGGTTGATTGATGACTTACCAGGCAACGACCATCCCGTCTGCCCGCCAATCCGTGCGTGCCGAACTCGACACTGGAACGGTCATCCACCTCTGGCTCAAATCGCGCCGACCAGGCGAGGTCGCGACGATGAGTGTTGAGCTCGATGGTATCGAGCTTCAACAGGTGGCGACCGCCAGGACGGAAGAGTTCGAGTTTTGCAAGGTTGCGTTGCCTCGCGGCGGCAGTCTCGAATTGTCCTACGATGCCAAAGCAGCTGACGTTTCGGTTATCTACGCCTTCCTCCCCACGCGCGTGCAGAACGAGGGGATCCGTGTTCTCCACCACAGCGCCGAGAACGCGCCTCCCGCCCTTTCGGACGGCTATCATTTTCGGCCGCTGTTCGGCTGGATGAACGATCCGAACGGCTTTGGCCGTTTTGGCGGTCAGGTGCATCTCTTCTACCAGCACTATCCTCACAGCCTGCGCTGGAACACCATGCATTGGGGACATGCCGTGTCGAACGACTATGTCCACTGGCGGCATCTGCCGGTCTTCCTGTTTCCGTCCGATGACCTGTCGCAGCGCAATGACGGACGCGGCGGCGCCTTTTCCGGTTCGGCGATAGCGGCGGGCGGAGACGATATCCGCGTCTTCTACACAGAGCAGATGCGCGATCGAAAACCGGAAGAGCAGATCCAGCTGACGGCCACCAGCCGCGACGGTTTGTCGGCGGAGCCGGCCACCGTGATCCTCCCGGAACGACCAGGCCGGTTGGACCTGACGCTCGATTTTCGCGATCCCTACGTCTTCAAGGGGCCAGACGGGCGCTGGAAGATGTTGATCGGCAGCCGCGACAAGGCTGGCGGCGTCGTTCTGCTCTATGAGACGCTTGATCCGGTGGGTGCGGATGGATGGACCTTCCTCGGTACGCTACACCGGGAAAATCGCTACGGCATGACGGCGGCGGAATGCCCGTGCATGGTGCCGCTTGGCGATGCCGGGACTTCCGAAACGCGGTGGGCGTTGATCTTCGGACTTCTGACGAGCCGGGATCAGAGGGGGCGCCGCAATATGACCAGCGTCACGGTCGGGCGTTTCGATGGCCAAACCTTCACGCCAGAGCTGGAGCAGGAGCTGGATTTCGGGTCGGACGCCTATGCCTTCCAGGCCTTCGTCGATGACGGCGGGCCCGTCGGGATTGCGTGGCTCGCCAACTGGACAGATGTCTCCAAAAAGGAAGACTTTCCAACGGCGATGACCTTGCCACGTCGGGTTCTGTGGGACGGAACGGCGGTACTGACGCCGCCGGTCGAAGGTGTCAACGCGCTTCGCCATGCGGAGCTTGATGGCACCGGTCGTCTGGCCGCGGGCGAACGGCTGCCGTTAGAGAACGGCGCTGTCGAGATCGAGTTGGAGCTTTCAAGCCCAGGCGCGGCCTTCGAACTGCGTTTCGACCATCCAGACATCGATCTTTCACTTCGGCTCGAAGCGGAAGGTCTGGAGATCCTCTTCAACGATCGCAGTGGCAAGGCTTCGCCCCGCTACCTCGCGGCCGGTGCTCGACCGTCAACGGTACGCGTCTTTCTGGACGCCGGATCGATCGAAGTCTTCGCCGACAACGGCCGCTGGACAGGAACCAAGCGCCTGCCGACCTTCGCGGGTGTCAGGGCGGCACAGCTATCTCAAGGAAATGGTTCGATCGCCGGCGCCCGCGTCTGGCAACTCAAGCTTTAATTTTGGTGGGGGGATATCATGGCATCGGTCGCAATCGACGAAGTCAAGAAGCAGTATGGCGCAGCATCCGTGATCCACGGCGTTTCCGTGGACATAGCCGACGGTGAGTTTGTTACACTTGTTGGTCCATCAGGCTGCGGCAAGTCCACCTTGCTGCGTATGCTGGCAGGCCTCGAGGATATCAGCGGCGGCGAAATCCGCATCGGCGGGCGCGTCGTCAACGAGGTGCCGCCAAAGGAGCGCGACATCGCCATGGTGTTTCAGAGCTACGCGCTCTATCCGCACATGACGGTCGAGGAGAACATGGGATTTGCCCTGAAGCTTCAGGGTCAGGACAAGACCGCAATCTCAAAGCGCGTGCGCGAGGCAGCCGGGATACTGGCGCTCGAACCACTCCTCGACAGGCTCCCGAAGCAGTTGAGCGGTGGCCAGCGCCAGCGCGTGGCGATGGGCCGGGCGATCGTGAGACACCCCAAGGTGTTTCTCTTCGACGAGCCATTGTCCAATCTCGACGCGAAGTTGCGGGTAACGATGCGCGCCGAGATCAAGGAACTGCACCAACGCCTGAAGACGACGACCGTCTATGTCACGCACGACCAGATCGAAGCCATGACCATGGCCGACAAGATTGTCGTCATGCGCGCCGGACGTATCGAACAGGTCGGAAAACCGCTCGATCTCTATGATCGTCCTGTAAACACCTTCGTCGCGACCTTCATCGGCTCTCCCGCCATGAACCTGTTCGACGGGACGCTTGTCGAGGGTCGCTTTGTGCTGGATGGCGGCCCGGCGTTGCCCTTGCCCAACGATCGAGGCACCGCCGCGATCGCCCAGTATGGTATTCGGCCGGAGCACGTTGCCCTCTCAGCGGATGACACCGGTGTCCCGGCCCAGATCATTCTGGTTGAACCGACCGGCCCGGAGACGATGCTCATTGTGAAGATCGGGAACCAGACGGCGACGGTAATGCTTCGCGATCGTGTCGACGTTCAGCCGGGAGAGCGTGTGAAACTCAGCATCAATCTGGCAAAGCTTCACCTTTTTGATGCCGCGGGAGATCGCGTTCCCTGATCAACGGCTAGCGGGACTGTTCAGTCCGTTGGCCTCGGAACCTTTCGAGCGCTCTGTCGCAGCGAAATCAGGATACATGCAAAGGCCCTTCCTTTTTCCGTCCGACGTCGGCGTCTAGGCAAAGGTGCGGACATCACAAGGCTGTCGCTCACTCGAAAGGGGTGCATCACCCCAGTGTTCTCGCCATCGTTGGCGGGTAGCTGGTTGCATCCATGAGTTTTGCTCCAGGCGTTCGGTGACAAATTCACGAAAGTCCTGCCTTACATAGGTCTTGATGTCGGCCCAGCCCGCTGGGTTTTCCAGGAGCACATCCAAGGCCGTATTTGCCCATGCATCGGCTAGTTTTGGGTTCTCACTCGACAAGGCGCACAGATATGAGAGATAGGCAAAACCATATTGCCGATTATTGCCGCGTAACGCCGCCATGAGCCTGGCTCTCAGGCGATGCCGCAGAGGCTTTGGGGGCGTCCCGAACGTACACAGTTGTCCGACATGCTGATCGAACAGATCCCGTGAAAATTGTGGGAACAGATCGTCGATCTGGGCCTGGACGAACGGTCTATCAAAACCCCAATAGTGCCTCACAACATCCGGGCACACCGACAGCGAAGCGTACTTCCCCAGTACGGCGGAGAAGGCGAACTGCTCAATGTTGAAAACGGGCTCGATCGCAAAGAGTCCGCTCATGAGATCATAGACCTCGTCAATCTGTGACCGAATTGACCAATCTGCGCCGACGATCCCGGAATTGAGCATAACCGAGGCGCCGTCAACTCTATAGCCGGCAATTGGACCACCGATCTTTGCCAGCAACTTGGTCCATTCCGGGTGAGCTCCAAGCGTAGTATCGTAGTCGTGCATCAACGCGCGCGCTGGACCGACCCGTTCGAAAAGAGTTTCGGGATGCTGGGTGAAGTAGGTGTCCGTATCAATCAGGATGACCTGTCCCTGAAACTCGTCCAAAGCGCGCAGAAAAGCCGCGTATTTCGCAGCATGGGCGTATTTTCCGTCAAGCATCCACCGATCCATCTCGTCATCATCAATGATAAGATGTCGAACGGGGAGATCGTCACGCCGGCTCGCAGCCGTGGTTATCAACACAATCTGAATGTTGTCATTGCGCTGCCGGAGGAAATGGACGGCTGACATTACACTGTAAGTTAGCTCCAGCCCGTACTCGCGCCGGTTTCCATATGTCAAATATGCAATTGTCTTCATCAAGGGAATGTCCTGTATGTGAAGAAGCCCGCCCGTTTCTATCGCTGCTGTATTGTCACTATAAAATCGGATTTTGTGCATATAAAAATATTGGTGAGTGTATTTATCCACCTACAGACATGGGTTGCCTGATGCAACTCAAATATGAGTGTGTCACGTAATATAAACTACTCTGTAATGCGTGCGGATTACTAAGTGATTAATTCAATAAATACTTTAACCTGTTGATTCCATGACGGGCTTGGCTCAAGAGGTGCCGATTTTCATCAAGGATGACAGGCAGGGTTTGGAGGTCAAGGTGTCGCCACTTCTCCCGGTCAGTGGAAGCGGTTTGAGTAGACGGTTGCATCCCGCCATGTGACGACTACGATGTCGTACCGCGTCCATTATGGCGCCGACGAGGGAGAGAGCATGACGGAGGGTGGGTTGCGTCCCCATACTGGGGGGTGCCAATGTGGCGCGGTGCGCTTTCGGTGCGATAGTCAGCCGGAGAATGTTCATGTCTGCCATTGTCGCATGTGCCAGAAGGCGGTGGGCGGGCCGTTTGCGGTGATCTGCCCGGTCCTGAAGAGCGATTTTCAGGTGACGCGCGGCAAGCTGTCGTGGTTCAAAAGCTCCGAGCTTGCTCGCCGGGGGTTCTGCAGTGAGTGTGGCACTCCGATGATTTTCGATTATCCTGAGTTTCCGGACATCGGTGTCATGGCAGGAAGCTTCGATAATCCCAGTGAGGTTCCGCCCGTAGTGCAATATGGCAATGAGAGCCGTGTTTCGTGGTACGGCATGCTGGTATCGCTTCCCGGGGATGCGCCGACCTATGCCGTGGATCCGCAAGGTTACCTGCCACGAATCCAAGCCTCAAATCGGCAACATCCGGATCACGATACGGATCATTGGCCTCGGCCCGTCAGGTCGTAGCCGAACCTTTGATACGACCAGCCTTGCTGGTGGTTTCCCAATGAGGCTCGGCTCTCTAAGCGAGGGGTGTCGAGTCCACCGCCCTCACGGCGGGTCTCCTCAGCAGACGGGCACTACCTGCCCAAGCGTTGCGCGGCGGGGGCTAACGCAGCAACGTTTTATGATCGCGGCGCGCCATGAGTCAGTCGGCTGTACCACCGGGAACAGACGGGTCGTTGGCCGTTGGTCCAAACAGGCGCCGCTTGATCCCCTCGCGCGTGCTTTGCACGGCGATATACAGTAGGGGGATCATCAGCAGGCCGATCAGCGTTCCGACCAGCAGGCCCCCGAGAACGGTCGTGCCGATTGCCTGCCGGCTGCCGGCGCCGGCACCTGTCGCGATCGCCAACGGAATGACGCCCAAGATCGAGGCCATCGCCGTCATCACGACAGGGCGGAAGCGCTGCGACGTTCCTTCGGTCGCGGCTTCCATGATGCTCATGCCGGCCTCCCGTCTCTCCTTTGCGAACTCGACGATCAGGATGGCGTTTTTCGCAGCCAATCCGATCAACAGGAGCAGGCCGATCTGCGCATAGATGTCGAGATCGAGGCCGGCAACGAGCAGACCGCCGAGCGCTCCGAGTACCGCAACTGTGACCGAGAGCATGACCGCGACGGGCACGCTCCAGCTTTCGTACTGCGCCACGAGGAAGAGGTAGGTAAAAATGATGCCCATGATCAGGATGATGACGGTCTGATTGCCGGCCTGCTTTTCCTGCAGTGCCAGCCCCGTCCACTCGTATCCGAACCCAGCCGGCAAGGTCGCGTCCGCCAGTCGTTGCATGGCGTTCAGAGCCTCGCCCGTACTCGTTCCCGCTGCGGCCTGGCCGTTGATCGCCGCGGATGGGAAGAGATTGTAGCGGTTGACCGCATTGGGGCCGTAGACGGCGGAGATCGACACCATGGCTTGCAATGGCACCATGTTGCCCGCCTGGCCCCGAACGCGCAGGCGCTGGATATCTTCGACGCGGGTGCGAAAACCCGGCTCGTCCTGGATCCTGATCTGATAGACGCGCGAGAACAGATTGAAGTCGTCGACATAGGACGAGCCCATATGGGCCTGCAATGTGTTGAAGATCGTCGCCGGGGAGACGCCGTAGAGTTCGGCGCGCTTGCGATCGATGTCGAGATAGAGCTGGGGAACATCGGCCGAGAACGTGCTGAAAACGCTGGCGAGCCCCGGCGTCTTGTTGGCGCTGGTGATCAGGCCGCGCATCACTTCGGCCAATTCCTCCTGGCTTTGACCCGCCCGCGCCTGCAGCCTGAAGTCAAAGCCACCGGTGGTTCCAAGTCCCGGGATTGCCGGCGGGTTGAATGCCACCACGGAGGCCGTCGGAACGGCCGCAAATTCTGCCCTAAGCCGGTTCATCAGCGCAAAGACGCTTTGGTCGCGGCCACGCTCGCCCCACGGCTTCAGCGCTGCAATGATCATCCCCGAGTTGGAGCCACCGCCGCCAACCATGCTTGAGCCGGCGATCCCGATCGTATTGGCCACACCCGGCGTTCGCTGCAGGATGGAGCTCACCGTGGCGATCGTCTGTTGCGTGCGCTCCAAGGAGGCGGCGTTTGGAAGTTGAACATTCATGAACAGGTAGCCCTGGTCCTCTGCAGGAACGAAACCCGTCGGCAGGATCCGAAAGAGACCAGCGATGCCCGCGATTATGACCAGGAAGGCGAGCAGCGAAATGAATGCCTTGCGCGCAAAGAACGGCAGGAGATGCAGATAAAAGCGCCGAGATGCATCAAGCCCATTGTTCAGCTTTCTGAAAATCCCGGCGCGCTGGTGCTCGGGTGGGCGAAGCATGAGGACGCAAAGCGCCGGGCTGAGGGTCAGGGCGTTGATCGTCGAGAAGGTGATGGTGACGAGAATCGTCACGGCAAACTGGCGGTACAATTCACCGGTTATTCCTGCGAGGAAGGCGACAGGCACGAAGAGAGCCGCGAGCACCAGCGTCGTCGCGACGATCGGCCCGGTGACCTGGTTCATCGTGCGCAGGGTCGCATCCCGAACGCCGACGCCAGTCTCGCTCATCACGCGCTGGACATTCTCGACGACAATGATCGCGTCGTCGACGACAAGACTGATTGCCAGGATAATGGCAAAGAGAGTGATCGTATTGGCCGAATATCCCAGTGCATAGAGCACCGCGAAGCCGCCGATCAGGGAGACCGGGATCGTCAGTGTCGGGATGACCGTTGCGCGCCAGTCCTGCAGGAAGGCGTAGACCACGGCAACGACAAGGGCGAAGGTGATCGCAAGCGTGATGAAGATTTCCCGGATCGTCTCTCGAACGAAGGCGGTGGTGTCGAATACCACGGTGGGGGCAACATCCTCGGGGAACTGCTTCGACAGGCGCGTGAGTTCCGATAGGACCGCGTCAGAAACGGCCAGCGCGTTTGCATCGGCGGATTGGTAGACGACGACCGTCGCACTCGGCTTGCCGTTCAGGGTCGAAGCCGTATCGTAGGACTGAGCGCCGAGCTCGACGCGAGCCACATCACGCAGCCGCACGATCGCGCCATCTCGGTTCGTGCGCACAATGATGTCGCCAAACTCGGCTTCGTCAGCAAGCCGGCCCCGTGCCATCACGGTCAGCTGCAGTTGTTGGCCGGTTGCCGATGGCGGCGAACCAAGCTGGCCCGCCGATGCCTGGGCGTTCTGTGCCTGGATTGCGGCAGTAAGGTCGGCCGCTGTGACTCCAAGCGCCTGCATCCGGTCCGGGTTCATCCATATCCGCATGCTGTATGCCGGGCCGAAGACACTTGCCTCGCCGACACCGGGAATGCGGGCAATCGCGTCGCGAATGTTGATGGTCGCGTAGTTGCTGATGAAGACGTCGTCTCTGGTTCCTTTTGGCGAATAGATCGCAAAGCCGAGCAACATGCTGGAGGATCGCGCCCTCACCGACACGCCGGTCTGCGTGACGGCGGCAGGAAGCCTGGGCGTGGCCATGGCGACGCGATTTTGCACGTTGACCTGTGCGATTGCTGGGTCCGTTCCGGCGGCAAAGGTCACGGTCAGACTGTAGGTGCCGTTATTCGTGCTGGAGGAAGACATGTAGAGCATGTCTTCGACACCATTGACCTGATCCTCGATGGGCGCGCCGACACTGTCGGTCATCACGCTGGCATTGGCGCCGGGATAGCTGGCGGTGACCTGCACCTCAGGCGGGGTGATCTGCGGGAACTGCGCGACCGGGATCTGCAGCAGCGCCACCACGCCGGCGATGATCATCACGACAGCGATCACCATCGCAAATCGTGGTCTTGCAATGAAGGGCGCGGAAATGTTCATGGCGACGGGCTCTGGGTCACTGGAACCAGCGCAGACGCGCCTGCCGTGGCGGCCGGCGATGCGGGGACCGCTTTGACGTGCGTGCCTTCCGACACGTTCTGCAGTCCCTCGACAATCAGGCTTTCTCCGCCCTTGAGGCCCTCGTCAACGATCCAATTCCCATCGGACTGCTCGGAAACCTTGATCCGCTGGACGGCGACCTCGCTTTGGGCATTGACCAACAGGACGTACTTGCCCTCGCGATCCTGCTGAACCACGCCAAGGGGCACGACCGGGCGCAATTTTTGCTCGGCCTGCGAAATGACGACCGTGACGAACTGCCCCGGTATGAGCAGCGCTTGCGGATTGGGAAACAGCGCGCGTATTGCGAGCGTTCCGGTCTGTTCGTCGATCTCGTTTCCGAAAAACTCTATCTTGCCCGACTGCGCATAGGGCTGACCATCCGAGAGGCGAAGGCCGGGAGTAAATCGCTTGGCCAGCTCGTCCTTGCCGATACCTCCTGCCGCTGCGCGCAACTCCAGGATCGAGCGGTCGCTGACGGAAAACACCACGCGGATCGGGTCGATCGCCACCACGCGTGCGAGCGCAGGCGATGATGTATTCACGTAGCTCCCGACCGACAGGGCAGCCGCGCCGATGCGGCCATCAAACGGCGAGGATATCCGCGTGAAGCTAAGGTTAAGCTCGGCCTGCTCGACCCTTGCCTGGGCGGACAGGAGATTGGCTTGCGCAGTTTCGCTGGCGGCCTGGCTTTCTTCCAGCACCGCGCGCGACACGGTCTGGCTACTCAGAGACTGATTGCGCTCTAGCCGGCGCTGTGCATCGCTAAGCGTTGCCTGCGCGCTCGCCAAGCCTGCCTTTGCTTCTTCGAGAGCGATCTCCGCGGAGCGCTTGTCGATTTCGAAGAGAACCTGATCCTTTCGAACGAACTGCCCCTCGGCAAACAAACGGCTTTCGATAAAGCCTTCGATGCGCGCACGCACATCAACCGCATCGACTGCCTCGACCCGTCCGACGAATTCATGCTTGGGAGAAACGTCGGCAACAGCCACGCTACTGACACCGACCGTCGGTTCGGTCTGTGCGGCCAGGGGCTGAGCGGCTACAACCATTGCGAAGCACATAATCGAAAAGATCGTAGCGAAGCAGCGCGCAATGCCCCCCTCAGAGCTGGTCCTCAAGGCTTCCTCCGTCAATTCGTTGAGCGATTGGCTGTTCGTATGCGAAGAGAAATGCTGGGTAGAAAACGCAACTGCAAGACGTGTATCGCCTAGTGCTGAGGAGTCGATGCTACTCCTCGTTGGCGGAAAACGTCAAGCCGGGTCGACCGCAACGCGGCGTTCCGGCGCATAGTGACTGGTCACGCCGCGGCGGTACCAATATTGGGCTGTGCCCATGGCGATGATTATTTGTGGTCTTCCAATGACCGATTGATTGGCTTGGGATTGGCTGACATAGTCCCGCCGCGCATCCGCTCCTACCAAGCAAAGATCCATCAATGACCGCATCAGCCAATCAATCTTCCGCGTCCGTTTCCGCTCGTCCCCTGGCCAAGATCAGCCTGAAATGGAGTATGGTCGAGGAGCCGTCGCTTTCCATCCTGGAGAAATTCCAGCTCCTGCGCGATCTCGGTTATGACGGGGTTGAGCTCGACTCGCCCAATGATCTGCCGCTCGACGAGGTGCTGAATGCCCGCGACAAGACTGGCCTCAAGATCCCCGGCCTCGTCAATGCCGTGCACTGGAAACACCCGCTGACGGATCCTGATCCGGCGGCGCGTCAGGCCTGTGTCGATTCGATGGTCAAGGCGCTCCATGATGCCAAGGTCTACGGCGCCACGACGGTGCTGCTCGTTCCGGGCGTGGTCAACGCAGGCACCAGCTACAAAACCGCTTACGCGAGAGCCATCGAGGGGATCGCAAAGATTCTGCCTGCTGCGGAAGAAACCGGCGTATCTATAGCGCTTGAAAATGTCTGGAACGACTTCCTGCTGAGCCCCTTGGAGGCGGCGGATTTCGTCGATCGCTTCAAGCATCCGAAACTCGGCTGGTATTTCGATGTCGGTAATGTTCTTCGCTACGGCAGACCGACGCATTGGATCGAGGCGCTCGGGCCGCGCGTCCTCAAGGTCGACATCAAGGAATACAGCCTCGGAAAAATGAACAGCGAAGGCCCGTGGAAGGGCTTCGATGTCGAGCTGGGCGAAGGCGATTGCGATTGGGGTTCCGTCAACAAGGCCTTGTTGGATGTCGGCTATTCCGGCTGGGCCTCTATCGAGGTGCCGGGAGGCGACCGAAATCGCCTCGCCGATCTGAAGAAGCGTGTCGATCGGATCGCCGCGCTCTAGTCTCAAGATTGCAGGCGGCAATGTTCAGCGGGTGGCAGCCGCCGCAAACATTGTCTTCGCATTCTTCAGGCCGATTTCACAGCCGTATTGCGTCGGTTCGTTGCCTTCGTATTCCAGCGAGACGAAGCCGTCGTAGCCCGAGGCGACAATGTCCTCGATGATCGACTGAACAGGGAGATCGCCGTAACCGAAGACCGAACCGCGAATCGCCTGGCCACCGACCGTCTGCAGCCAATCGGTTCCGGGAGCGGTCTGCCGCATATAAAAGTCCTTGATGTGGACGAAGCTCGCGTCGGGGAGGCAGGCGCGCGTTCCCGTCAGCGGATTCTCGTCGACACAGAGAAAATTGCCGATATCGACGGTGAGCTTGAAGCTCGGCAGATTGACGGCATGCAGCAGCCGCTTGATCCGCTCACTGGAATTCATGAAGAAGCCATGGTCCTCGACGCTCGTCGTCACGCCATAGCGGCCGGCATGAGCGGCAAGTTCGTGGGTCGCTTCAGCGATAGCAGGGAATGCCTCTTCGAACTGGCCAGGCGCAGTTGCGCGCAGTGACCACGGCACGACGTCGTGGCGCAGAAAGCGCACGCCAAGCTTGTCACAAAGCTCCACGTAGCGCTTCAACCGGGCAAGCTGGAATACCCGTTCACTATCGTCGATGAAATTGCCTGACGTGCAGAGGCCGGCAAGCGGTACACCGCTGTTGCCGGATGTTCCGGTCAGCCGCTCCAGCATCTCGGCGTCATCGATGAGTTCATATTGCAGATCCTGCCCTTCAGGGGCGACGGAAAGCGTTGCCAGCTCGACATGATCGCCGCCATGTTTGCCGACCCAGGCGAACACATCCTCGATCTGCATGGCCCCGCTCTGCATCAACGGACGGAAACTATATGAACTCAGACCTATCTTCATCGTGGCATCTCCTCGATCGCTGTTATCAAACTTTGTTCGCAGACTAACGATCCCGGTTGACATCCGCTAGGATACATCTTTGTTTGATATCAAATTGATACCGAAGAATAGGGAATAGCATAATGTCTGAGCAATCCGCCGACGTCGTCATCATCGGGAGTGGCCCGACCGGCTCGGCCTATGCACGGGTGATCAGGAATGAATGGCCGCAAGCGCGTATTCTGATGGTCGAGGCCGGCCCGCAGATTCTTCCGCAAAAGGGTGCGCATCTCGACAACATCGTCGATCTCGATGAGCGCGCGGCTTTCGAACTGCAAGCTCAGGGCGGCGATCGCAGCCCGCGCATGCCGATCAACAAGGAGGAATGGGAAGCGCGTCGCGCCGGCGGTTTCGACGGATCGATGTTGCGTCGTTCGGGCCTCTTCATCGCCAATGAAGCCGATCCGCAGGACGAGAACCTGTTTGCCGGCTTCTCGGCAGCGAATGTCGGCGGCATGGGAACCAAGTGGTCGACCGGCACGCCGGTGCCCTCCGAGATCGAACTGGTGCCTTTCATCCCCACCGACGAGATGCACAAGGCTCTGGCGGTGTCGGCGCAATTGCTCGGGACCAACAAGGACCCGCGCGCCGGCGATGTTGCAGCCATCGCCATGCGCGAGCGCCTGGGCGAAGTCTTCAATCCCGGTCGCACGCCTGATCGCTTCGTTCAGCCCATGCCGCTTGCCGCAACGCCTGGCCCCGAGGGCCTGCGCTATCACGGCACGGACGTCGTTCTCGGCGATCTCGTCGATGAACCGAAGGAACGCTTCCAGATTCTATCCGAAACGGCTTGCCGCCGCGTGATTCATGAGAATGGCCATGTCACCGGTGTCGAACTTGTCCGCGTCGGCTCGGAAGAAGCCTTCGTGGTCAAGGCCGCAACGGTCGTCGTTGCCTGTGATTCGCTGCACTCGCCGCAACTGCTCTACGCCTCGGGTATCCGCCCGGAAGCGCTCGGCCGCTACATCAACGACCACTATATCGTCTCGCAGATCAGCGAAATGCAGACCGATGTGCCGATGGCGTCTATGAGCTGGATTCCGTCCACCACGGAGTTTCCCTATTCCGTCACGATTGCCGCGACCAGCCTGCATACGATGCCGAAGGCCAGCGAAATGAGTGGTCAGCCGATCGGCATGGGCTTTTTCGTGGCCTCCGACATCAGCGCCGACAACCGCGTCACCTTCGATGACAATAGCCGTGACTGGCTCGGCCTTCCGGCCATTTCCATTCACTGGCGGCAGTCGGAAGGTGACAAGGCGCGCCTCGAAGAGGCCAAGGGCCATGCGCAGCGTATTTCCGCCATCATCGGTCGTCCGGCCCCCGGCTTTGCCACCTTCGTGCAGCCGGTCGGCTCGTCGCTGCATTACCAAGGGACGATCCGGATGGGCGAGCGCGACGATGGTACCAGCGTCTGCGACCGAAACTCCAAGGTCTGGGGTTTCGACAATCTCTATGTCGCCGGCAACGGCGTCATCCCGACGGTGACAGCGACCAACCCGACCCTGTTCAGCGTCGCTCTCGCCAGCATCGGCGCCAGCCAGATTGCTGGCGCTCGCCGCACCGTTTGACTTGGAGACTGCCTGAATGACTCAACAAAAACTCAAGGTTCTGGTGGTCGGCCTCGGCCAGATGGGCAAGAGCCATGCGCTCGCCCATCACAATCACCCCGGTTTCGAGATCGTCGGCCTCGTCAACCGCTCGGTTCCCGACCTGCCGGAAGAACTGCGCTCCTATCCCTTGCGTCACGACTATTTGAAGGCGCTTGAAGAGTTCAAGCCCGATGTCGTCTGCATCGCGACCCACACGAACACCCATGCGGATATGGCCGTCGCGGCGCTGGAAAGCGGCGCGCATGTCTTCGTCGAAAAGCCGCTTGCCGCCAATGTCGCCGATGCGGAGCGCGTCGTGGCCGCCGCCAAAGCCAATGACCGGAAACTGGTCATCGGCTATATCCTGCGCCATCATCCATCATGGATGCGGTTGATCGACGAGGCGCGCGGCCTTGGCGGTCCTTATGTCTTCCGCATGAACCTGAACCAGCAGTCGAGCGGCACTGCCTGGGCGATCCACAAATCGATCATGCAAACAACATCGCCGATCGTCGATTGCGGCGTGCACTATGTCGACGTCATGTGCCAGATCACCGATTCAAAGCCGGTGGAAGTGCGCGGCATGGGCGTGAAGATGGCGGGGGGGCTGCCGGACGGCATGTATAATTACGGCCATTTCCAGGTGCTGTTCGAGGATGGAAGCGTCGGCTGGTACGAAGCCGGCTGGGGTCCGATGATGTCAGAGACCGCCTTCTTCGTGAAGGACGTCATTTCGCCGAACGGCTCGGTTTCCATTGTCATGGACGAGGGCGCAAGCTCCGCCGATCTGGACGCGCATACGCGGACATCCAGATTGCGCGTCCATCATGCAGAGCTGAAGGCAGATGGATCTCCGGCAAAAGCGGATGATTGGCTTGATATGCATGACGAGCCGGGCCATCAGGCGCTGTGCGATCGGGAGCAGGATTTCGTCTACCGGTCCGTGGTCGAAAACCTGGACCTTACCCGTCACATGGATGATGCCGTGACTTCGCTGCGCATCTGCATTGCGGCGGACGAGAGCGTCAGGACTGGGCGCAGCGTCTCTCTCTAGCTTGGAGCCTTGGTGCGCCGCTGCTCAACCACGTCCGAGGGCGGCCATTGCGGGTTCATGGTCCGCGCAATGGCTCTTCAATCTGGCATCATTCGAACAGATCCGGATTATCCGCCTCGATCTGCGGTAGATCCGACAAAATCCCGTTGAGATGCGCTCGCATGGCGGCGGCGGCGGCGTCCGCGTCGCGTCCGTCGATGGCGGTGATGATCGCCTCATGCTCGGCGATCAGCCGCATCATCGAATCGGGGTGGCGAAGCTGCAGATTGCAGACGCGGTCCATGTGAGCCTTGATGTCGGCTATCGCATTCCAGGCTAGGCTGCAGCCGGCACCTTCAGCGATCGCGATGTGGAACTGCTCGTCCTCGCGTCGGAATGCGTTGTGGTCGTGTGCTTCCATCGCCGCCCTCTGCCGTCCGAGGATGTTGTCGATGCGGCGGCGCGTCCAGGTGTCGAAGCTATCGCTGGCACGGCGCGCAACGGCGGTCTCCAGCGCCTCGCGCACGAAGCGCGCCTCCATCATCTGTCGCGCCGAAATCCGGACGACGACAGTGCCTCGGTTGGGACGCACATCCACCAGCCGTGATTTTCCGAGTGCGATCAGGGCTTCGCGCACGGGTTGGCGCGATACGCCCATGCGGGTTGCGATCTCCTGCTCGGAAAGCCGCGTGCCGGGCGCCAGCTCTAGCCTGATGATCTGCTCGCGCAGGTCGCGTTCCACCTGCGCCGCCGCCGTTTCGCCGGTCTCAATCTTCAAGGATTCTAGGTTCATGTCTTTCGTCGCCGTCATGCGTTGACATCCAATTTAAACCACCATACAGTACCATACAATTCAAACGCAACATAAATCCGGTGGTCTGAAACCGGGTAAAAAGGGAGGGCCGGCACGATGTGTCGGCTTTAAGGGAAACGTGCTGTCCAATTTCATTGCGCCTGATTCCAGTGATCCGCGGCTGAACATTAAATCCCGCTACCAGATGCTTGTCGATGGCAAGTCGGTGGATGCTGCATCTGGCCGCACGATCGACCGTGTCAGCCCCGGTCACGCGGGCGTCGTGGTCGGTACCTGGCCGGAAGCTTCGGCTGACGATGTGCGCTTGGCAATCGTGGCAGCGCGTCGTGCCTTCGATACCGGCCCATGGCCGCGCATGTCGGGCGCGGAGCGCTCGCGCCTGATGTTCAAGGTGGCGGACTTGATCCTCAAGCGCCAGGAAGAACTGGCCCTGGCTGAAAGCCTTGAGGTCGGCAAGCCGATCGCCCAGGCGCGCGGCGAGATCGGCTTCTGCGCCGACCTTTGGTCCTACGCCGCCGGTCAGGCGCGTGCACTGGAAGGCCAGGCGCACAACAATATCGGTGACGATCGGCTGGGTCTCGTGCTGCGCGAAGCCGTCGGGGTCGTCGGTATCATCACGCCCTGGAATTTTCCCTTCATCATCGCTTCCGAGCGCGTGCCGTGGGCGATCGGCGCCGGCTGCACCGTCGTCCTCAAGCCGTCGGAATTCACCTCGGGTACGTCGATCCGCATGGCGGAACTGGCACGTGAGGCGGGTATTCCCGATGGCGTCTTCAACGTCGTCACCGGCTACGGCGATCCGGCCGGCCAAGTGCTCGCTGAAGATCCCGGCGTCGACATGGTCGCCTTCACGGGTTCGGTGCGGGTCGGCACCAAGCTTGGTGAGATCGCCGCGCGGAGCGTCAAGCGCGTCGGGCTGGAGCTTGGCGGCAAGGGGCCGCAGATCGTCTTTGCCGATGCGGATCTCGAGGCCGCCGCCGATGGCATTGCTTACGGCGTCTATCACAATGGCGGGCAGTGCTGCATTTCCGGCAGCCGGCTGCTGGTGCAGGAAGGCATTCGCGATGCGCTTATGGAGCGCCTGCTCGATATCTCGCGCAAGGTGACCTTCGGCGATCCCCTGAACGATCGCACGAAGATCGGGGCGATGATATCAGAAGCGCATGTTGGCAAGGTTCACTCCTATGTGGAAGCCGGCATCGCATCGGGTGCCGAATTGCTGCTCGGCGGCGAGCGCGTCGGCAAGGACAAGGGTATCTATTACGCCCCCACCGTCTTTGCCGGCGTGAAGCCCGAGATGTCGATCGCCCGCGAGGAAATCTTCGGTCCGGTGCTCTCGACCTTGACCTTCAAGACCGCGGACGAGGCCGTGGCGCTCGCCAATGCAAGCGAGTTCGGCCTTTCCGCCTCGGTCTGGTCGACCAATCTGGAAAACGCGATGCAGAGCATCCGCCGCATTCGCGCCGGCCGCTGCTGGATCAACAGCGTCATCGACGGCACGCCGGAACTGCCGATCGGCGGTTACAAGAAGAGCGGCCTCGGCCGCGAACTCGGTCGCTATGGCTTCGATGAATATTCCCAGTTCAAGGGCGTGCACGTGACGTTCGGGCGACCGGCGCCGTGGTTCGGCTGACAGGGAATTAAAGGGATAGGGCGTTTCCGCTTTTGGGAGAAGGCGGGACGTCTCGGAGGAAAATCTCGGCCGGCGTGATCTTTGGTCGGAGCCCGCCAGCCGAGACTTGGGTCTTTCGACCCGTATTGCACATCCAAAGGGAGGATACGCAAATGAAATTGACCAGGTTGAAAACCGCAGCGCTCGCCGCGGGTATCGCCACGATGATGACATCTACGGCATTGGCCGCCGACGTCAAGGCAACGATGATCATCTATCTCGATCCGAGTGTCCAGTTCTTCAACCCCGTGGTGAAGGGCGCCAAGGACGCGGCGGCACAGTTCGGCGTCGATCTAGACGTGCAGTACGCCAACAACGATCCGGTTCGCCAGAACGACCTGATCGAAAGCGCGACGGCAGCCGGTGTTGATGGCATCGCGGTTTCCATCTCCTCGTCCGATGCCTTCGATGAAAGCATCTGCGCGGCCGTCAAGGCCGGCATCGTCGTCATCGGTTTCAACAATGATGACCTCGAAGGCGCCAAGGGCAATTGCCGCCAGGCCTATGTCGGCATGAACGAGTTTGCCTCCGGCTATGAGCTCGGCAATCGGATGATCAAGGAGTTCGGCCTGAAGTCCGGCGACGTCGTCTTCAATCCTCGCGAAATCCCCGAAGCGAGCTTCGCGGTCGCGCGTGGCGGCGGCATCGAAAAGGCGATGAAGGAAAACGGCATCAAGGTTGAGACGGTTCGCGCTGGTCTCGATCCGGCCGAGGCGCAGAACATTATGGCGCAATTCCTAATCGCCAATCCCGGCGTCAAGGCGCTGTTCGGAACGGGCTCCGTCACCTCGACGGTCGGTGCCGGTGCCATCAAGGACGCAGGCGTGAAGATCCCGTTCGGCGGCTTCGATCTGGCAGTCGAAATCGTCAATGCCGTTGAATCCGGCGCGATGTTCGCGACGATGGACCAGCAGCCCTACCTTCAGGGCTACTACCCGATCGCCCAGATCGCGCTTTCGAAGAAATACGGCCTGACCCCGACCGACGTCGACACCGGGCAGGGCGCCTTCCTCGACAAGTCGCGCATCAGCTCGGTCAAGCCGCTGATCGGCAGCTTCCGCTAACCGCGCTTCGTGGGAGCCTGTCGGCGGTGCCGGCAGGTTCTCCGTCTCCAATCGATCGAGTACCAGACCGTGACACCAATTCTTGAGACAAGTGCCGCGCCCCGGTCGCGGACGCAGAAACAACCTATTATCCGGCAGATCATGGCGATGCCGGCAGGCGCGATCTTCCTCGTTTTCATGACGCTGCAGATCGTCTGCATCGCGGGCGCCTTGCTCTACCCCGATCAGTTTCGCTATCTCTCGCCGCAGAACCTGACGATCCTGATGAAGGCGATCCCCGTGCTCGGCTGCTTGGCGCTCGGCGCCGGCGTGCTGATGATCGCGGGCGAGTTCGACCTCTCCATCGGCTCCGTCTACACCTTCACCGCCATCCTGATGGCAAGCCTCGTCGGCGCGGGATTGAGCGCCTTCATAGCCGCCCCCCTCGGCATTCTGGCCGGCATCATGATCGGGCTGCTCAACGGCCACATCACACTGCGCTTCGGCCTACCCTCCTTTATCGTCACCTTGGGCGGTTTGTTGTTCTGGCGCGGCGCGGTGCTGCTCTATAATGGCGCTATCCAGGTGCGCTTCGACCCGGAGCCGATCTTCACCAGCCTGTTCTCCGGCACGTTGCTCGGGATCAATGCGGCGTTCATCTGGATCGTTCTCTTCGTCGTCGGCTTCCACTACCTCGTCCATCGTCACCGTTTCGGCAACCATGTGTTCGCTACCGGCGGCAATCGCGGTGCGGCCGAGGCGATCGGCATCAACACCAACCGCGTCAAGCTGGTGGCCTTCGCGATCGCCGGCGGCATGGCGGCCGTGGCCGGCATCATTGCAACGGCCCGCGTCGGCAGCGTGCAGCCGGGGCAGGGCGCCGGACTGGAACTTCAGGCGATCGCCGCCTGCGTCATCGGCGGACTGTCGCTGCGCGGTGGCCGGGGCTCGATCATCGGCATCTTCCTCGGTGTGCTCCTGATCCACACCATCACCGACGTGCTCCTTCTCTTGCGCGCGCCGGGCTTCTATCTCGACATGTTCATCGCGACGCTGATCGTGCTGGCCGCCATCTTCAACCATCTTATCGAGCGGCGAGGTCTTGCGTGATGTCGGCCCCCAATCTTCTTGAACTGCACAACATCTCGAAGAGCTTCGGCGCGCTGACGGCGCTACGCAATCTGAGCTTCCATATCGGCGAAGGCGAAGTGGTAGGGTTGCTCGGCGACAACGGCGCCGGCAAGTCGACCACGGTCAACCTGATCTCAGGCATACACAAGCCGACGGACGGCTACCTCAGCGTCGACGGCAAGAAGGCCGCCTTCACCTGCCGGTCCGATTCCGCCGATGCCGGCATCGAAACCATCTATCAGCATACGGCGCTGGTGGATTCGCTCTCGATCACCCGCAACATCTTCATGGGCCGCGAACTCACTGATCGCTTCGGCTTCTTGCGGCAGCGCGAGATGCGCGAGATCGCCATGGAGGTGCTGCAGAACGCGGTCCATATTTCCGGCATCGACAGCCCCGATACGCTGGTAGGCAATCTCTCCGGCGGCCAGAAGCAGGCGGTCGCCATCGCCCGCGCCGTCTATTTCAAGAAGCGCGTGCTGCTTCTCGACGAGCCGACCTCGGCGCTGTCGGTGCGCGAGACCGAAGCACTCTTGAACCAGGTGTTGAAGCTCAAGGCGGAAAACGTCTCCAGCGTGCTTGTGACCCACAATATCTATCACGCCTATCAGGTCTGCGACCGCTTCGTGATCATGAGCCACGGCACAAAGGTGTTCGATGTCGATAAGGCGGACACGACGATCAACCAACTGACCGAATATGTCGTGCTCACCTGATCCCACCCAACAGACAGAAGGGGCATAGCCCGTGACCATTTCAGTATCAGTACGCCAGGTCGTCGGACCTGAGGATGCCGCAGGGCGCGACACGCAGGGCCTGCGCGACGGCTTCGTGATCGAGGAGCTGTTTCGCCCTGGTGAGGCCAATCTCACCTACAGCCACCTCGATCGCATGATCGTCGGCGGCGTAACGCCGACTGCCGGTCCTCTGGAGATCGCCGCCATCGCACAGACCGGCACGGAGCGCTTTCTCGACCGGCGCGAGGCCGCCATCGTCAATATCGGCGGTGCCGGCACGGTGAGCGTCTCGGGAAAGCCTTACGAACTCGGCTTTCAGGAGGCGCTTTACGTCGGAATGGGCGACGGTGCTTTGAGCTTCGCCAGCCGCGATCCGGCGGAGCCGGCGCTCTTCTATCTGTTAAGCGCACCGGCGCATAGGACGTGCCCGACGGTGCACATCACCCGTGAGATGGCGAGGAAGGTGGTCGTGGGTTCGGCGGAAGAATCCAACGCCCGCACCATCAATCAGTATGTGCACCCAGATGTCTGCGATAGCTGCCAATTGCTGGTGGGACTGACCATGTTCGAACCCGGTTCGGTCTGGAACACCATGCCGGCGCATGTTCACGATCGCCGAATGGAGGTCTATCTTTACTTCGGCATGCAGGAGCAGACGCGTATCTTCCATTTCATGGGAGAGCCCAGCGAGACGCGGCATGTCGTGCTGAAGAACCACGATGCAGTGCTGTCGCCCGGCTGGTCGATCCATTCCGGCGCCGGAACCGGCCGTTACGCCTTCATCTGGGCCATGGCCGGCGATAATATGAGCTTCACCGACATGGACAAGGTGCCGATGGAAGACCTGCGATGAGCCTTTTCGATCTCACTGGCCGCTGGGCCATCATCACCGGCGCCAATACCGGCATCGGCCAAGCCATTGCCGTTGGGCTGGGTCAAGCGGGTGCCGACATCGTCGGCGTCGGCCGCTCGGCGATGGATGAGACGGCGGACGCGGTCACATCGACTGGGCGCCGGTTCGTATCGCTCAAGGCGGACCTGTCCGATACCGAGGAGGCGAAGGCCGTTGTCGAACGCACCCTTGCCGCCGGCGCCTCGCCCGACATCCTCGTCAACAATGCCGGCATCATCCGCCGCGCCGACGCGCTGGAATTTACGGAGGAGGATTGGGACGCGGTGCTTGACACCAACCTGAAATCCGTCTTCTTCCTCTGCCAGGCCTTCGCTAAAGCCGCGGTCGCACGCCAAGCGCCGGCGAAGATCATCAACATCGCTTCGCTGCTCTCCTTCCAGGGCGGCATCCGCATTCCGTCTTACACGGCCGCAAAGAGCGGGCTTGCGGGGATCACACGGCTGATGGCGAACGAGTGGGCGTCGAAGGGGATCAATGTGAACGCCATCGCCCCCGGCTATGTCGAAACCAACAACACCGAGGCGCTTCGCGCCGACGCGGAGCGCAGCGCCGATATCCTGAAACGCATTCCGGCCGCCCGCTGGGCCAAGGCCGAAGATATGGTCGGCACTGCGGTCTATCTGGCGTCACGCGCTTCCGATTATGTTCATGGCACGGTGCTGCCGGTCGATGGCGGCTGGCTGGCTCGATAGGACGTCATCACACCTGGCCTCCTTAGTGCCGGAAGCGAGTTGGGCGTCCGTCTGACAGCCTCTCGGACGAACTTGTTTTCCGACTCTCACGCATGAGCTTTCGCTCACTTGCTTGCAGCGGCGGAAGTCGGGCCTTGAGGGAAACCCGACTTCCTGCTCGGTTGGTGTCACTTGCGGTGGCACTTCACGTCATGCGACCTGCTGCTGCGACGCGCTTTCGGCCATTTTGCGCGCCGTGACAAAATCCACTTTCCCCGAGCCGAGCACCGGCACCTTGCCGATGTTGACCTCGGCCGGCACCATCATGTCCATGGCGCCCTTCGACTTGGCGAAGGCGAGGAATTCGGCGCGGCTGGCAGTCGGGGCCTCGGTCAGGAGTACCAGACGCTCGCCCTTCTTGGCATCGGGAACTGAGGAGACGACCGAAAGGGCGCCGGGCCAGAGCTCGCCGGCGAGCGCCTCGACGGCTGCAAGCGAGACCATCTCGCCGCCGATCTTGGCGAAGCGTTTCGCCCGGCCGCGGATCTTGACGAAGCCGTCCTCGTCGATCGTGACGATGTCTCCCGTGTCGTGCCAGCCGTCCGCGAGCGGTTCGATGACGCCTGGATTTTCTGCACGCAAGTAGCCTGCCATCACGTTGGCGCCGCGCACGTGCAGCCGGCCACCCTCATCGATGCCCGGCATCGCTTCCAGCTTCCATTCCATCCCCGGCAGGATTTTGCCGACCGTGCCAGACCTGTTGTACATCGGCGTATTGATCGAGATGACAGGGGCTGTCTCGGTAACGCCGTAACCTTCGAGAATGCGCAGGCCGAACTTTTCCATGTAGGTCTGGCGCGTCGAGGCCTTCACCGGCTCGGCGCCTGAGAAGATGTAGCGGATCGAGCGAAAGTCATAGGGATGCGCCGTCCTGCTGTAGCCGTTGAGGAATGTGTCGGTGCCGAAGATGATCGTGGCATTGGAGACATAGATCAACTCCGGCACGATGCGGTAATGCAGCGGCGAGGGATAGAAGTAGACCGGCACGCCGGAGATCAGCGGCAATACGGTGCCCGCCGTCAGGCCGAAGGAGTGGAAGACCGGCAGGATGTTGAACACCTTGTCGCCGCTGTGAAAGTCGATGCGGGCGGCGGCCTGGGCAGCGTTCGACAGCACGTTGCGGTGGGTCAGCACCACGCCCTTCGGTGTGCCTTCCGAACCCGAGGTGAAGAGGATGACGGCCGGGTCGTCGGGCTGGCGCTTGACGAGCGGCCGGGCCTTCCTGAGATAGCCGACAATCTTGTCCTTGAGGGTGACCTCGGTTCTCAAGTCATCAAGCCAGACGATCGTCAGTTCCTTTTCCAGAACCTCGATGACGGGGCCGAGCTTTGCCTGGGTCACGAAGGCCCGCGAGGTCAGCACGTGCCTGACCTCCGCCGCCCTGCAGGCTGAGAGAATGTTGGCAGCACCGGCGGTGAAGTTCAGCATGGCCGGAACCTTGCCCGCCGTCATGACGCCGAGCAGTGTGGCGGCCGCGCCATTGGCATTCGGCAGCATGACGCCGAGGTTTCGTTCGGGGAACCGGGCACGGAATTTCGCCCCGAGCACCGCCGCGCCGGTCAGCAATTTGCCGTAGGTGAGCCGGCCGGTGACCGGATCTTCGACCGCGAGCTTCTTCATGCCGAATTCGTGGCCTGCCTGTATGACCCGGTCGAGAATGGTCGAAGAGGTATCGGCGGTACGAAACAAAAGGTTCGACATCACCTGGTAGAGGGCGGCGCCTGCGACGGTGCGACGCTTGCGGCCTTTGAGCTCCGGCGGTACCTCGAGCCTCACCGGCTCCAGGATCGTGACCTTGACCTTTGGGAACAGCCGACGACGGATCTTGCCATCGCCGAGATAGGAGAGATAGCTTTTCTCCAGCCCGTCGATCTTGACCGGCACGACCATCGAACCGGTTTTATCGGCGACCATGGCAGCGCCGTCGTAAACTTTCATCAGTGTGCCAGTCACCGTCAGGCGGCCTTCCGGGAAGATCCCGATCGGATTGCCTTCCTGCACCACCTTGATCAGCGAGCGGGTTGCCATCGGCTTTGTCGGGTCGAGAGGCAGGAATTTGCACATCTTCAGGAAGGGGCGCACCCACCAGGCTTGGGCGATCTTGTAATCGACTGCAAAGACTGGCTCCTCTTCGGTGATGGCAAGCGCCAACGCGCCGTCGAGCAGGCTGACGTGGTTCAAGGCAATAATCGGCGCCGGGCCGGCTTTCTTGATGTTCTCCAGTCCCTCGACTTCCAGCCGCATGAAGGCGCGGAACAGGATCGAAATGAAATCGCGGAAGGCGTTCGTCGGCAGCGTCTTCAGCATCAGCCAGGCCACCGCGAAGTTGATAATGCCGAGGCCGATCAGGATCTGCGGGATGGAGGCGCCCAATGCCTGCAGAACGGCGACGAGGCCGAGGCCGAGGGTAATGAAGAGTGCGGAGAGCACGTTGGCTGCGCCGATGACGCGAGCGCGGCGATCCTCATGTGCCCAGGTCTGAAGCGCCGCGAATGTCGGGACAGCGATGAAGGCGCCCGAGATTGCCATGCCGGCGAGATCGACGGCGACGCGGATGGTGTTCTGTCCAGCGAAGAATCCGGCAATCGTCGTGGCATGGCTTGTCGATTGCAGGCCCCAGAGGTTCCAGGCGAGGTCGAGGCTGAAGAGGCCGAGAAGCGCCGTGCCGACGGGCGCCGGCAAGAGCACGATGCGGCCCGACGACATCCAGGCGGCAATGCCCGAACCGACGGCAACGGCGATCGCAAAGACCGTGAGATAGGCCGGCACGACGAGCTCGGAGCCGCCAAGCAGTTCGGTGACCATGGTCGGCAGGATGGAGAGGGTGAAGGCCCCCACCAGCCAGAACCAGCAGTTCATCAGCGCAGACCGCCACAACCGCTTGTCCTGACGGATCTCCATGACGAGGTTATAGCTGGAGCGGATGACATTGCGGTCGATTGTCAGATCCGGTGCCTTGGAACCGGTCGGCGGGATCATTCGGCTGGCCAGCCAGCAGATCACCGAAAGCCCCATCATCATCGAGCCGAAGAGGACGACGTTGTCGCCGTTGGAAAAGGCAAGGGCTGCGACGATCGTGCCGCCGAGAATGGCGATGAAGGTGCCACCCTCGATCCAGGCGTTGGCCTTCGGCAGGTCGCGACGCTCCAGATGATCGGGCAGGATGCCGTATTTGATTGGCCCGAACAGAGCCGAGACGACACCGAAGCCGAAGAGTGCGGCCATCAGCACGAAGATGGAAGAGAAGCTAAGGCCGACGACGGCAAGGGCGGCGACCGCGATCTCGCAGCGCTTCAGGAGTTCGGCGACCTTTGCCTTGTCGTGCTTGTCGGCGATCTCACCGCCGATTGCCGAGAGCAGCAGGAAGGGCACGATGAGAATGACGCCCGCAAGCGTCACAAGGGCAGCGCCTTCGCTTGCCGACATCTTGAACAGGATGAGAAATACCAGCGTATTCTTGAGGAAATTGTCGTTGAAGGCAGTCAGGAACTGAGTCCAGAACAGCGGCGCGAATTTCCTCGACGTCATCAGCTTGTGTTGCACGGCAGGACCCTCTTGTGATGGCTAGAGAAGGCCACAGAGTTGTTACGCAAAAGTTGAATGCGATAACAACCCTGCGCTGTAGTTAGGCAAGATTAATCTTCACCGTTACGATTGAATTTGACCAGCAGCTTTTCGGTGCGGGCATCCTCGACCTTGCGGATCAGCTTTTCGGACTCGGCATTGTCGCGCAGGGTCTTGGTGATGTTCACCGTGGTCTGCACCAGCATCAGGATGCCCATGGCGAGATAGCCCTTGCCCCACAGATCAAGCGGCATCAGGTAGAGGCCGAGCGTCAGCATGAAAGCGGCCGCGCCGAAGGAAATGTAGGAGAAGCTCACCCAGCTTGCGGAATGTTTCTGGAAACTGTCGTTCATTGTCGTGAACCCTTGTGTGATCCTGTTGACGTCAAGCGGCGGGATTGATGCGGTTGCGCAGGCGTGCCAGCACGTCATCGGCGGAGGCGTGCAACGGCGCGCCGCAACCGGCATTGGCCAGCTTTTCGATGATTCCGGCAGGACGTGTGGAGGTCTCCATGGCCTTGAGAGCCGAGGCCGTCATTTCATTCTGGCTCTGGCGGATGCGAAGCCGCGCAAGCGTCTGCTCGGCATCGTCGAGCGTGGCAAGGCCTACGTCCGCGCCGGCGACATCAAGCTTCTGTGCTTCTTCCGTGGCGCGGGCCAAGCGCTCGCCGCGCTGCAGTTCCTGCAGGCGCATTTCTGACAGGCGGATAGTCCCCTTCAGTTTGTCGATAGCAGTCGTGAATTGCGCCTGAGCCTTTTCGGACTGGTCGCGTTCTGCCTCCAGATAGGCGATCGATTCAGCAGCCTCTCGAGCCAATGCCTCATTGCCTTTGGCCAGCGCAACGCAGGCGCGAGTCTCAAGATCGTCTATGCGGGAGGCGATCGTAGCGTGCTGCGTCCGCTCCTGCTCGTTCTGAGCCATGGCAATCGCGACGCTGCGGCGGGCAGACTGGATCGATTGGGCGGCATCGCGGATCTGCTGGGCGAGCAGTGGCACGGCGTTGCGATCGGCAAAGGCCTGTTCGGCGTCATGTGCCCTGCCTCGCAACAAGATGGAAATCAGTTTGAACATTTCCTTCCTCCGGTTTATGAACGCTGTTCACGAGTTGAGTTATGGCAGAATCGTGAACGACGTTCAAGAATAATTTTGAACATCGTTCAGGAAATCGAAGTGGAATGGTTAATGGCCGGTCGACGGGAAGAAAAACGCGAGGATCTGAAGGCTCGGCTGATCGAGGCGGCGCGCGACCGCATCGCGCGTGACGGTCTTGTCAATCTCAGGGCCCGTGACATCACGCAGGACGCAGGTTGCGCGCTGGGCGGGCTCTACACGGTCTTCTCGGACCTTGCCCAGCTCGTCATCCACGTCAATTCCGCAACGCTGAAGGCATTGGAGTCAAGGCTGACCCTCACGGAGGCGAGGGACCTCAGCCCGACGGACCGGCTGCGCAACCTCGCGCAGGGCTATCTGAGCTTTGCTGTCGAGCACCGTAATCTCTGGAAAGCGCTATTCGACCACTTTCCGCCCGACACCAGTCCGACGCCGCAATGGCATCTCGATGAGCATCTCTTCCTGATGGATGTGATCGCCGAACCGTTGGCCGAGCTGCAGCCCGATATGTCCGCGATGGACCGCGCCATCCGCGCCCGCACGCTCTTCGGCGCCGTCCACGGCGTCATCAGCATCAGCCTGGAGGGCCGTTTCGTGGGGCTGCCGCCAGAGCGCCTTGCACTTGAGGTGGACGAACTGGTGTTGACCATCGCCGCCGGCGCTGCAAAGCGGCGTGAGGTGTAGGCAGGTGAGGTGCGCCACCGTGTTCGAAGGAGGTGCGGAGGTGAAGAGTAAAATATTGCGACTTTGAGTAGATTATTTATACTTTCCGAACAAGTCTTGAGGATAATGTCGGTCAAAGCCCGATATTCTAATCATACCAACTGTTCCGGTTCGACATGGTCGCAATACCCATTAGTCAAACTCGCGAGGACTCCATGTTGGACATGGAGAATCTGATCCTCGACATCTCCATGGCACGGGGCCTGGCGGACATCATGTCCGCTGTACGGTTGGCGGCGAGAAGACTTGTTGGCGCGGATGGCATTACTTTCGTGCTGCGTGAAGATGGGATCTGTCACTACGCTGACGAGGATGCCATTGGGCCGCTTTGGAAGGGCCAAAGATTTCCTCTGGAGCAATGCATTTCGGGATGGGCGATCCTCAATCGTCAGGCCGCGATCGTCGAAGACATCTATGCGGATGATCGAGTTCCACATGCCGTGTACCGTCCAACCTTCGTGCGCAGCCTTGTCATGATGCCGGTGAGGGAAGAGGATCCCGTCGGCGCCATCGGAGCCTACTGGGCAAAGCAACACGTTCCGTGCTCGCAAAGCGTCCACGTACTTCGGCGCATCGCAAACAGCGCGGCCGTCGGCATGACCAATGTTGCCCTGATCAATTCACTGGCAGCTTCAAAGGAAGAGGCACTGCGTGCAAAGGATGCCATCATTCTGGCAATGGCATCGCTGGCCGAAACCCGAGACAACGAAACCGGAAATCACATTCGGCGCACTCAGCATTACATCCGCGTTCTGGCAGAGGCGGCGAGCGTTCATCCGGCGTTCCGGTCGGAACTGAGCAACGCGGTTATCGAGCTTCTTTATAAGTCGGCGCCCCTCCACGATATCGGCAAGGTTGGCATCCCCGACCGCATTCTGCTCAAGCCTGGAAAGTTGAGCGCGGATGAATTCGCGATCATGAAAACCCATTCTGAATTGGGCATGTCGGCAATCGCCAACGCGCAGCAGCATCTTGGCGTGTCGAACAATTTCTTGAGCGTCGCCCAAGAAATCGCACTGACGCATCACGAGAAATGGGACGGCTCCGGCTACCCGCGTGGACTGAAGGGCAGAGACATTCCCCTGGCGGGACGTCTGATGGCCATCGCTGACGTTTACGATGCCCTCGTCTCGGAACGGGTCTACAAATCTGCCGTTCCCCATGAGGAGGCCGTCGCGATTATTCTCGGCGAAAAGGGAAAGCATTTCGATCCGGATCTCGTCGACGTCTTTGAAACGGTTGCTCTGCGCTTCACGAGATTCATCGAGAGTTTGTGGACGTGCGAAACGCAATCGAAGAAAGTTCGACGATCGCGTCCTAGCGTCGTCTGGAAGACGTTTACTGCACCTTTGTCGTCAGTGTCGGCTTGGTATGAGCCGGCAGTTTCTTAACCCGCAATGGAAAATTGAGAAGCAGCCGCCCCGCTGACACCGGGGAGGTCCTCAAGCTCGCACTTCTTGCGGGTGCCGGCGTCACGGACAATTTCGGCGATGGGACCGAATTGCGCTACCAAGGGATTGGTCTTGCGCCAGATCATGCCGATCGTGCGGAAGGGGCGGGGTTCCAGCAGGCGGAACACGCTGACATCGGCCGAGCGCGTCTCCGTACGCACCGCCATCTGCGGCAGCAGCGTGACGCCGATGCCGGCACCCACCATCTGCACCAGCGTGGTGAGCGAGCTTCCTTCCATGAGTTCGCGAGGCGGCGCGGCGGCGATGTTGCAGAAGGAGAGCGCCTGCTCGCGGAAACAGTGCCCCTCCTCGAGCAGGAGGAGACGCATTTCCTGCAGCATTTCCGAACTCGGCACGGGCTTTCCCGCGTCCTCGAGCGGCCGCACCAGAACAAACTCCTCGTTGAACAGGGGAACTTCCTCGAGCGTCGGTTCGGACACGGGGAGGGCGACGATCGCCGCATCAAGCCTTGCCTCGTGCAGGTCCTCGATCAGCCGCTGGGTCACCGCTTCTCGTGGCCGTGGGTCGAGCCCGGGATAGCGCTGCGTCAGCGTCTTGATCACGTCGGGCAGCAAATAGGGAGCAATCGTCGGGATAACGCCGATGCGAAGCCGGCCCGCAAGCGACACCTGGGTGGCGCGCGCCAGCTCAGCGAGATCATCGACCGAGCGAAGAATGGCGCGGACGCGTTCGGCAAACTCCTCGCCGAGGCTTGTCAAGCGGATCTGCCGTCCGCCTCGTTCCACGAGTGGAGCGCCGATCAGTTCCTCGAGTTCGCGGATTTGCACGGACAGTGCCGGCTGGGAAATCGCACAGGATTCAGCAGCGCGGCCGAAATGCCCCAACCGCGCCAGAGCCTCGAAATAACGCAGATGCTTCATGGATAGGCCAATCATAACCTAAACTTATCAGGCCATTCAGAATATACAATTGGAATTTATCGTCCGAGTTGCTTATTGCCTATCTCGGGACTTGGACCCGACAGCTGGTTCAGCGACCCGCGCAAAATATTTGGCACGCGACGTCAACCCCAGTTCGAATTTTAGGGAGAGTTAACGTGGACACGAAAACACAATCGGCCGGCAAGTGTCCGGTCATGCACGGCGGCAATACGGCCCTCGGCAAATCTGTCACGCAATGGTGGCCGAACGCGCTGAACCTGGACATCCTTAGTCAGCACGACACAAAGACCAATCCGCTCGGCAAGAATTTCAATTATCGCGAGGAGCTGAAGAAGCTCGACGTCGAGGCCCTGAAGGCCGATCTGCGCGCGCTCATGACAGACAGCCAGGAGTGGTGGCCGGCCGACTGGGGCAGCTATGTCGGCATGTTCGCCCGCGTCACCTGGCACGCGGCCGGTTCCTATCGCGCGGCAGACGGCCGAGGTGGCGCCAACACCGGCAACCAGCGTTTTGCCCCGCTGAACTCGTGGCCGGATAACGTCAACACCGACAAGGGCCGCCGCCTGCTGTGGCCGATCAAGAAGAAGTACGGTAACCGGGTTTCCTGGGCCGATCTGATCGCGCTTGCAGGTACAATCGCCTACGACGTTGCCGGCTTGAAGACCTTCGGTTTCGGCTTCGGCCGCGAAGACATCTGGCATCCTGAGAAGGACGTCTATTGGGGTGACGAGCAGGAATGGCTTGCGCCGAGCGACGGTCGCTATGGCGATGTTGCCAAGCCCGCTACGCTTTCGAACCCGCTCGCGGCTGTCCAGATGGGTCTGATCTACGTCAACCCCGAAGGCGTCAACGGCAAGTCCGATCCGCTCGCCACAGCCGCGCAGATGCGCGAAACCTTTGCCCGCATGGGGATGGACGACGAGGAAACTGTTGCGCTGACCGCCGGCGGCCACACCATCGGCAAGACCCACGGTAATGGCAATCCTGCCGACCTCAGCGCCGATCCTGAAGCGGCAGGTCCGGAATTCCAGGGCCTCGGTTGGATGAACACCAAGGGGCGCGGCATCGGCCGGAATACCGTCGTTTCCGGCCTTGAAGGTGCCTGGACGACCGAGCCGACCAAGTGGGACAACGGCTTCTTCGAAATGCTGTTCAAGCACGAATGGCATCTGGTAAAGAGCCCGGCAGGTGCCACCCAGTGGGAGCCGATCTCGATCGCCGATGCCGACAAGCCTGTCGACGTCGAGGACCCGAGCATCCGCCTGAACCCGATGATGACGGACGCCGACATGGCGCTCCGGGTCGATCCGATCTACCGCGAGATCTCGCTGCGTTTCCGCGATGACTTTGCAGCATTCTCGGATGCCTTCGCTCGCGCCTGGTTCAAGCTGACCCACCGCGACATGGGCCCGAAGGCTCGCTACGTCGGCCCGGATGTTCCGGCAGAAGACCTGATCTGGCAGGACCCGATCCCGGCAGGTAGCGCGACCTATGACGTCTCGACCGTCAAGGCGAAAATCGCCGCGTCCGGCCTCTCGGTCTCCGACCTCGTCAGCACGGCATGGGACAGCGCCCGCACCTTCCGCGGCTCGGACAACCGCGGCGGTGCTAACGGTGCCCGCATCCGTCTCGCGCCGCAGAAGGATTGGGCCGGTAACGAGCCTGAACGCCTTGCCCGCGTTCTCGCGGTGCTGGAGCCGATCGCTGCCGCCAGCGGCGCTTCGGTTGCTGACGTCATCGTGCTTGCCGGCAACTACGGCGTCGAACAGGCCGCCAAGGCTGCCGGCTTCGACATCCAGGTGCCGTTTGCAGCGGGCCGTGGCGACGCCATTGCCGAGCAGACCGACGGTGACAGCTTCGCGCCGCTCGAGCCGCTAGCCGACGGTTTCCGCAACTGGCAGAAGGAAGACTATCTCGTCAGCGCCGAGGAACTGCTCCTCGACCGCGCCCAGCTTCTGCGCCTGACGGCACCAGAAATGACGGCGCTTGTCGGCGGCCTGCGCGTCATTGGCACCAACCATGGCGGCACCAGCCACGGTGTCTTCACGTCCAAGGTTGGAGCGCTGACCACGGACTTCTTCGTCACCCTGACCGACATGGCCTATTCCTGGGTCCCGACCGGCCGGAACTCGTACGAGATCCGCGATCGCAAGACGGGCGCTGCCCGCTTTACCGCGACCCGCGCCGACCTCGTCTTCGGTTCCAACTCGGTGCTGCGCGCCTATGCGGAAGTCTATGCCCAGGACGACAGCAAGGAGAAGTTCGTGCAGGATTTCGTCGCCGCCTGGACAAAGGTAATGAACGCCGACCGCTTCGACCTGGTCGCCTAACGGCGAAACGGCCTGCCGCTGGCATCGCAAAAAAAGACCCTCCCGTGTGCTGGCCGCACACGGGAGTTTTTTTATTTGCATCGGCTGATGCTGGGTGGCCGGAGGCAAAGTCGCATCGTAAAACTGGCCTTCAGGCCATGGCGTTGCGCCTGGCGGGAGCCGGCCCCGTTACTTGACTCTCGAACCGCCTTCAGGTCCGCGGGTTTGCCTTGGTGATACCCTTGTCTTTGTCCGGCACCACTCTGTGAGCGGGATCTTCCCCCCCGCGCTCGCGTTCATGCGCCTCGGGGCCGGCGACGATCACACCATTCTGGTCCTCGTCGACATGCTCCTTCGCCCGGCGATTTGTGACGTCTTTGGCCATTGTTCCAATCTCCTTTCGCGGCTGATGCCACGTTAATGACCGGCAACGGGCCTTGTTCCATCGCGTGTCGAGAAAGCTGGAACCAAAGAGTGACGCCTCAGTGTGTTTCGGATCGCTGGTTGGCTCCAGACCGAGCTTGCATTGCACAGTTGTCGCCGCAGATCGTGAACACAGCGATGGGCGAGGCGATGGTGTCTTCCAGCGGAGGGCCTTCGTCGCAGGCGGCGCAGATACTGAAGCAAAGTCCCCAAGCTGCCCTATCTTCAACTTTCATCCGTTCGATATGCCGCGCACGATCAGGACGATAGGAGAGACGCCATGAGTTACACGTTTGCGATCGGAGATATCCACGGCTGCATAAGCCCGCTCAGGCGCATGTTGACACATATCGATGCCTACGCATCGGGCGGCACGGTCGTTTTTCTCGGTGACTATGTCGATCGCGGCCCGGATAGCAAAGCGGTCCTCGATACGCTCACGGTAGAAGCGCCCGCCGGCTGGCGCTGGATCTCGCTCAAGGGCAACCACGAGGATATGATGGTCGGCGCTCATGATGGCTGTCATGACGAGAGTTGGTGGCTTGAAAATGGAGGCCTCAAGACTTTGGCGTCGTACGGGCATGAGATCTGCCCTCGCATCTTCAATGGGCCGCAGCATTACCGTTGTTCCACCAGGACCAGTACCGTCTCTTCGTACACGCGGGGGTCAAGGAAGGGGCGTTCTTCGAAGATCAGGCAGCCGAAGATCTCATGTGGACGCGCTTCGCGGGCGGTTACTCCAGCGAATACTGGGGCAAGCATCTCGTGCACGGCCACACGCCTTCGCTCGAGAACCCGCAGACGACCGGCAATCGAACAAACCTCGACAGTGCCTGCGTCTTCGGCGGCCGATTGTCATGCGCGGTGTTCGACGACAACATCCCTGGCGGACCGATCGAGTTTATCCAGGTCGCAGCGTGAGCGCTTCGCGAGCCGATATTTGCGCCCCTTTTTTAAGCAATGGGCCAGCTTTTGCCGAAGGCATGAGGCAAATCGAAACCTGGCGCGCGCTGGCATGATCGGCTGGCGTTCGCGAGCAGCCGCAGACCTTGCAACGTCTCGCGAGCATCGCTCGCGGCGATGCTAAGTCTTTGTTCGTTGCCGAAGTTGTGAGCACGCGCGGTTTCGACGGTTGCTTGCCCCCCTTATTGATATCGACTGGCGGACTGGAACAGCCGGCCCTGCGACGGTCGCCAGATCTTCACCTGTTATTCTGTAATCAGCTCTTTACAACTGACATGTTAGCTGGTTACGATTGGCATGTTAAATGGGAGGAATGATGTGACTGAGAAATTCGGGCTTTCTGCCGCTTTGGCCACGCCGTTTGATGGCGACGGCGATATCGCGATCGATGCCATGATCGCGCAGGCCCGGCGTTGCCTGGCAGCCGGATGCTCGAGCGTGACGCTCTTTGGGACAACTGGTGAGGGATCGTCCATCGGAACGCAGGAGCGGGAGCGCGTTCTTGCCGCTTTCCTCGCGGCTGGGATCGCCCCAGACAAGATCGTTGTCGGCGTCCTCGTCGATGCTGCTGAAGATGCAGCGGCTCAGGCCGGCTATGCGCTCTCCAAGGGAGTCCGCAACATTCTCCTGGCTCCGCCCTCCTATTTCAAGAACGTCAGCGACGATGGCCTCTTCCGCTGGTTTTCCGCCGTATTCGCCATCCTGGGCGACAAGGCTGCTGACGTCATCGTCTACAATATCCCTTCTGTAACCATGGTGCCGCTGACGGTGTCGTTGATCGGGCGGCTGCATGCCGCGTTTCCGCGGGTCGTGGTCGGCGTCAAGGATTCGTCCGGTGACTGGGCCTTTACCGAAAGCCTGCTCAAGGCGCATGGCGATCTGGTCATCCTGATCGGAGACGAACGCCATCTGGCAAAGGGTGTTCGCCTTGGCGGGCAGGGCGCAATCTCCGGCATGGCCAACTTCGTGCCCGACGAGGTCAAACTCATGGCAGAAGAGGGCAGGGACGATTCCCGTATCGAAGATTTCGTGGCGGAACTCCTCAAATTTCCCGTGACAGCTGCGGTCAAGGCGATGGTGGCGCGTCTGACGGATGATGAAATGTGGCTTGCGGTTCGTCCGCCGCTTGTTTCAATATCCGAGGAAGGGCAAAGCCAACTCGCCCTTGCTTTCGATTCTCTTTTCCGGTCGAAGGCTGCATAGGCGAGGCATGTTTTTGGGGGAGGCGATGGACGGAACGGACGAGCAGCCGACACTGCGGGAAAAGGCGTATGAGAGCTTCACGCGTCACCTCCTCGCGCGTGACGTGCGCCCCGGCCAATTCGTGTCACAGCGTCGCTTGGTGGAGTTGACGGGGCTCACGCTCGGCGCCATCCGCGAACTCATCCCCCGGCTCGAGGCCGAGGGATTGATCAAGACCGTGCCGCAGCGGGGGCTGCAGATCGCCCATATCGATCTCAACCTCATTCGTGAGGCGTTCCAGCTTCGTGTTTTTCTAGAGAAGGAAGCCGTGGCGCTCTTCACCCGCTCGGCATCGGACGAAACGATCGCCAAACTCTTGAAGCAGCATCAGGATATCGCCGACGCCATTCGAAATGGCGATGCGTCTCACGAGCTCGAGGTGCGGGCCCAGGCGGTTGACTGGGGCATGCACGATGCCTTCATCGATGCGCTTGGAAATACCATCATATCGAACGCCTACCGCGTGAACTCGATCAAGATGCGCCTGATCAGCCAGGAGCGCTTTCGCATCGACGGTCGCGTCGGGCCCGTCATGGGGGAGCACCTGAAGGTGCTGGAGGCGATCGAGCGACGATCGGTGGAAGACGCCGTCAACAGCCTTGTGGCGCACATCAACCACGCAAGGGACCGTGCGCTCAGGATTTAGCAGGACATAACCAGCCGGAGGTGAGGAGATCGCCGGCACAAGGAGGAGGACCAACATGACATCATTCTTGAATCCAACGCGGCGCGGCTTTCTCGCGGGCACCGCGGCGCTCGGTGCGGGCAGCCTGCTCGGCGTGCGCTCCGCATCAGCGGCAGTCGACTGGAAGCGCTATGCCGGCACCACGCTCGAGGTCAATCTCGTCAAGAGCCCGCGCAGCGAGACGCTGATCAAGTACCTGTCCGAGTTCGAAGAACTGACTGGCATCAAGGTCAATGCCGAAGCAACCCCGGAACAGCAGCAACGCCAGAAGACAACCATCGAACTGAGCTCCGGCAAGCCGAGCTTCGACGTCGTGCACATGAGCTATCACGTTCAGAAGCGCCAGTTCGAAAAGGGCGGCTGGCTCGCCGATATCAGCGGCTTCGTCAAGGATCCTTCGCTCACGGACGCGTCGCTTGTGGAAGGCGACTTTGCCGAGGCCGGCATGGCCTTCGCCAAGGACCAAGACGGAGTGCTGCGTTCGCTTCCCTTCTCGGTCGACTACTGGATCATCTACTGGAACAAGGCGCTCTTCGAAAAGAAGGGCCTTTCCTACCCGACAACCTTTGACGAGCTGGCGAGTGCAGCCGAAGCCCTGACCGATCCGTCCACCAACACCTACGGCTTCGTTGCCCGCGGTCTGAAGAACGCCAATACGCCGGTGTGGACGACGCTGATGCTCGGCTATGGTTCGAGCCCGCTCGGGCCTGATGGCAAATTGCGCACGACATCCGATGAAGCGGTCGAGGCCGCAAAGCTCTATCAGAAGCTGATGACGAAGACGGCGCCTCCCGGTGTCTCCGGCTTCAACTGGGCGGAAGCGCAGTCTGCCTTCCTGCAGGGCAAGATCGGCATGTGGCTCGATGGCGTCGGCTTTGCACCACCGATCGAAAACCCGGAGAAATCCCGCGTCGTCGGCCAGGTCGGTTACGGCATCATGCCCAAGGGTCCAAAGGCGCAGGCCGCTGCCACGACGGGCGATGGTCTCGGCGTCGTCGCTGCCAGCCAGAAGAAGGAAGCCGCCTATCTCTTCTGCCAATGGGCGATCTCGCACGACATGGGCGCCCGCCTGCTGCAGGCCGGCGCCGGCGTTCCGTTCCGTCAGTCCATCCTCGAGGATGCGAAGGTTCGCGAAGGCGTCAAGATGCCCGGCGCATGGCTCGATGCCGTTGTCGGCTCGGCCAAGGTCTCGCAACTTACCCTGCCGGTCATCATCCCCGTGACGGAGTTCCGTGACATCTACGGCGTCGGTCTGACGAACATGATCGGCGGGGCCGACCCCACGGCCGAACTGAAGACGGCAACGGCTCAGTTCGAACCCGTTCTGGCGAGAAGTGAGGGATAATGGCCTCGGTGAGCATCGAAACGGCCGCAGTGGCCAGGGCCGCACCAAACAAGGGGAGCAAGCCGGGCCGGTTTGCCCCCAACTATTGGCCCTTTGTCGTCCCGGCGCTGATCGTCATTGCAGCCGTGATCGTTTTTCCGTGGGTGTTTACCCTGTGGATGAGCGTGAACAGCTGGACGCTTGGCCAGGCGCAGGTCTTTGCCGGGATGGACAACTATGTCCGTCTCGCTGGCGACATGCGCTTCTGGGAATCTCTGTGGCATACGGTGCTCTACACGTCGCTGTCGGTGCTGGCGCCGCTGTTCCTGGGGACGCTGGCTGCGCTGATCTTCGATGCGCAATTTCCACTGCGTGGATTTCTGCGCGGTATCTTCGTAATGCCGATGATGGCGACCCCGGTCGCCATCGCACTCGTCTGGACCATGATGTTCCATCCGCAGCTCGGCGTTCTGAATTACCTGCTCTCCTTCATCGGCATCGGGCCGCAGGAATGGATCTATAACCAGAGCAGCGTCATCCCCTCGCTCGTCATGGTCGAAACCTGGCAATGGACGCCACTCGTCATGCTGATCGTGCTTGGCGGGCTGGCCGCGGTTCCGCGCGAGCCGTATGAGAGCGCAGAAATCGATGGCGCCAATGTCTGGCAGAAGTTCCGTTATCTGACGCTTCCGATGATCGCGCCTTTTCTGATGACCGCCGTCATCATCCGCAGCATCGATGCGGTGAAGAGCTTCGACATCATCTACGCGATGACCCAGGGCGGGCCCGGCACGGCGTCCGAGACCATCAACATCTACCTCTACAACACCGCTTTTTCCTACTACGACATCGGCTATGGTTCGGCCATGGCGGTGGTCTTCTTCATTCTCATCGTGCTCTTGTCTTTCGTCCTGCTGATGGTACGGGCGCGCGCGAACTGGTCGGACGGGGAGGCGCGCTGATGAAACGCAAGACGCTCGATCGCATCGGACTGCTGTTCGTCGCCCTGGTGATGATCTCGCCGGTCATCCTGTTCTTCCTCTGGATGATCTCGCTGTCGCTGAAATACGAGATCGACAGCGGCGCCTATCCGCCGATCTTCATTCCTGAACGCTTCGCCTGGTCGAACTACCTCAAGGTGTTCGAGGAAAACAACTTCTTCCTCTACCTCTGGAATTCAGTGCTGGTTACGGGCGGCGCGACGCTTCTGGCCCTTCTGATCGGCGTGCCCGCCGGCTATGGCATCGCGCGACTGAAGGCGGAAAAATCGGCGATGGTGATCATGATCGCCCGCATGACGCCCGGCCTTTCCTTCCTCATCCCGCTCTTCCTGCTGTTCCAGTGGCTGAACCTGCTCGGCACGCTCCTGCCGCAGATCATCATCCATCTCGTCGTCACCGTGCCGATCGTCGTCTGGATCATGATCGCCTATTTCGAAACGACGCCGATGGAGCTGGAGGAGGCCGCGAGTATCGACGGCGCCTCACCATGGCAGGTCTTCCGGCTCGTCGCCCTGCCGATTGCAAGACCGGGCATCGTCGTTGCGTTCATCCTGTCGGTCATCTTTTCCTGGAACAACTTCGTCTTCGGCATCGTGCTGGCCAGTCGCGAGACGCGAACGCTCCCGGTCGCGGTCTACAACATGCTGTCTTTCGAGCAGGTGAGCTGGGGACCGCTTGCGGCAGCCGCCTTGATCGTCACGCTGCCTGTGCTGATACTGACGGTGTTTGCGCAACGACAGATCGTGGCCGGCCTCACGGCTGGCGCGGTCAAGTGACCAGTTGAGAGGCCGATTTTGACGACATTTTCTGCCTTCGATCCGCCCGCTGGACCGGCGCGCCGTGTTCTCTGCGTCGGGGCTGCCGTTCTTGACACCCTGTTTCGCGTGCACTCGTTGCCCACTGGCCAGGGAAAGGTCCTGCCCTATGACATGCTGCATATCGCCGAGGGAATGGCGTCGAGCGCAGCTTTCGCGGTCGCGCGACTGGGTGGCCATGCCAGCCTGTGGGGCGCTGTCGGAGATGACGATGCGGGCGAACATATCATAGCCGATCTCGGCAACAGCGGCATCGACGTTAGCGGCATGACCCGAGCGGAAGGTGCCCGTTCGGCCGTCTCGACCATTCTCGTCGATGACGACGGAGAGCGTCTGATCGTTCCGTTTTACGATCGGCGGCTGCACGATAGCGTCAAGCCGGTCACGACCGAAGAAATCTCCGACTTCGACGCCGTGCTCGTCGATGTTCGCTGGCCCGAACTCGCTCTGCAAACCCTGATTGCCGCCCATGATGCGGGCAAGCCTGGCATCCTCGACGGAGATGTCGTTGGGGATGGCGTGATCGAGAGGCTCGCGCCGGCAGCGAGCCATATCGTGTTCTCGCAGCCTGCTGCAGAGCGGCTGGCTGGAGCGACCGACCTGGTCGAAGTCGTCCATCTGCTGAAGCAGAGATTTCCCCATGCCTTCATCAGCGTCACCGCCGGCGAACATGGCTGCTTGTGGTACGACGACGCGACCGGCCTCGTTCGCCATCTTTCCGCGCCAAGGATAAAGGCCGTCGATACGCTTGCCGCAGGTGATATCTTCCACGGAACCTTCGCGCTTGCCATCGCTGAAGGTATGGAAATCGAGCAGACCATGCGGTGCTCATCCATGGCCGCGGCACTCAAGTGCCAGATGTTCGGGGGGCGTATCGGGGCACCCTCACGTGCCCAGCTCAATGAAGCGCTGCGTAAGTGGGATGCCGTCTCATCGAACCGGTCACAGTGGCAGGATTGATGCCGTGAGTTCGAGCGATTGAGTACTTCCGATAGTCACGCAAGAGGTATCGGATCACCTTGTTCAGCATGATCGGTAGTTCCCGGGCTACGCTTTCGGCTGCGTAGTAGCCCGCGTTTGCGATAGTTCATTTCACCTCGCAAACAGCGCCGTCTTTGGAGCCAGGAATAAAACCTCTTGCAATCCCTCCGTGGACTTTTGGTAAATCTGCACTAACTCGCCAAGGGAAGGCTAACGAGGAAGGTTCAATAATGTTGAAGAAGATTGTTATCGTGACCGCTACGATTGGCGCTTTGGCGTCCTGCACGCCCACCGAAAAGGGTACCGCAATTGGCGCCGGGACAGGTGCTGTCATCGGCGGTGCTGTCAGCAACAGCTGGGGCGGAGCGGCGGTAGGCGCGGTGGCAGGCGGGTTAGCCGGAGCTCTCATCGGCCAATCAACCGAGCGCCGAGGATATTGTGTTTATCGCGACCGATATGGTCGGACTTACGAAGCGCGCTGCCGCTGAGGCCTGCCTGCGGCGTAGCGATGGTCACGCGGCACGCGACTTTATGAACCGGCGTGACAACAACCCTTTAGGCATGCGGGGCATTCAACTGGAAGAGTTGGGTGCCCCGTAGCCGAGTTCACGCTCTCCGAGATAAAGAGGCGTCGCCCTTCTGGCGACGACCGGCTTCTGTCACCTGAATGCGATCGCTGAGATCAGATCAAAGATGCTTCGAGGAATGCTGATCGCTTCGATAGCCGCGCGTTGCTCGTAGCCGGTGACGCCCGGCACGTGGACGCTGTACTCCTGCAGTCGCTGCGATTGAGCTTTGGCGCGGTCGATCTGTGCGTCGCCGCTTTTGCCGGGCATGATGGCGATGATCGTCAGACCGACTCCGGGAGACGTCGGGCCGGATCGGAAGTCGGGCACGTCCAGGGACCAGTTTCCGCCTGAGAGGCCTGCAGACAGCATTTCCACGAGCAGGGCAATGTTGCCACCTTTGCGGCTGCCGAACGGCAGCAGCGTACCGCAAAGCGCCATCCTTGGGTCCGTCGTGGGTTGGCCATTGGCGTCGACCGCCCACCCTTCGGGGATCGGCTGATCTTCCTCGGCGGCGTGAAGGATGTTCACGAAGGCGGTTGCGCTCGACGCTTGATCGATGACCAGGGGCGGGCTCTTCGATCCAAGGGGAAACCCGAAAGCCAGGGGGTTGGTGCTGTAGACGGCTCTGTCGCCGGGTTTCGTCGCCACCATGGCATGGGCATTGGTAGCGGCAAGCGCGATTATGCCTTCGTCGGCCAAGGTGCGAACATAGTAGCCTAATTCGCCGGTCGTAAAGCTGTTGTGCTGGGTGAAGACGGCGACGCCGTAGGTTCTTGTGGCGCCCACAAGGTCGTTGAGGGCAAGGTCGAAGCCGAGCTGGGCGATGCCGCCGTCGGCGTCGCAGACCAAGAACGCCGGAAAACTGCGCTCCAGCCGCGGGGTCGGGTCACACTTTATGCGCCTGTCGATAAAGCCGGTCAGATAATCCAAGAGGTGCGGGAACCCCAAGGTCGCGCGGCCATGCCGAGCCGCCGATAGGGTGGCGTTCACCAGCGAGCGAGCGCTTGAGGATGCTGCACCTGCAGCGAGACAGGCCCGCATTGCTAGGTCCTCCGCCTCCTGGAAAGAAAGGTGGACCTCCTCGACCATGTCAGATCTCCAATCCCGCACGTCTGCCATCGTAAAAGGCATAGGGAGCCTGGCGTGGCGCGGCACAATCGCCGATCTGGCGCGTGGTCACGCCGCGCTCGCGAAGCCCGGCCATCAGCCAGTTCATCGGCAGATTTGTGGTCGCTGTGGCCAGCGTGTCGGCCTCGACGAAACGGGTTTCTCCAATGTCGTTGTCGACGATGGTCGCGCCGTTGCCATGCCATTCGAGGATGCTCGCGTCCGTGATCCAACGGACACCCAGCTTCTTCAGGATCCGCCTCATCGGAACGTCTGCGGCAGTCCGGATCAGCTCCTTTCCGACGAACGGATCAGGCGTGACGATCGTAACGTCGTGGCCGCTCTCGGCGAGTTGCCATGCGGTGCCGCAGCCGCGCCATCCGCCGCCCTCATCAAGCACAAGGACGCGACGGCCCGGTCTTGCTTGTCTCGCCATCACGGCTTCGATCGAGAAAATGCCGCCCTTGTCGATGCCCGGCATCGTGTCGACGGTCGGCAAGGCCTTCTGGAAGCCGGTCTCGGGAGGATAGGAGCCGGTCGCCACGAGCACGACGTCGACCTTCGACGCGTCGATCTCGTCGGCGTCTACATAGGTGTTGAGCCGCACCTCCACGTCCAGCTTCGAGAGTTGCCGTTCGTACCACGCGAGAAGGTCGAGGATCTGTGCGCGACGCGGTTGGAGCCCTGCCAGCAGGAAGTTGCCGCCGAGGCGGCTTCCGGCTTCCGAAAGCACGACTTTGTGTCCTCTTTCTGCTGCCACTCTTGCTGCTTCCAGGCCAGCTGGTCCTCCACCGATGACAAGGACCCGCTTCGGGTGCTCTGTCTTGGTGAAGCGGTCGCCATTCCACTCAGCCTCCCTTCCAACGGAAGGGTTGATCAGGCAGCTTATCCAGTAGTCACGGGAACGGCGGCCCCAGCACATCTGGTTGCATGAGATGCACCCCCTGATGTCTTCGGGACGGCCCTCCAGCGCCTTGTTCGCAAGATGCGGATCGGCGATCTGGCCACGAACGATGGAGACGAGATCCGAGGCTCCTTCGCCAAGGACTGTTTCGGCATTCTCTGGCGTCCTGATATGGCTCTCCGCGATGATGACGGCGTTCTTCACCACCTTCTTCAAGGTGGCCGCCAGATCGGCGCCGAGTTTCTCGGGGTAGATGAATGTCGGCATCAGCTTGTAGAAGTCGAGATATCCGCCAGAGCCGCAGGTGACATAGTCCATGAGGCCGAGGCTGTCGTGCAAGCTTATGATCTCGGCCAGCTCATCACTTTGAAGCGCCGCCTTGACATCAGGTTCGTCGCTGACCGCCAGGCCGACGATGAAGTCGGGACCGCAGGTCTTGCGAATCCGCGTGAGGATCTCGCGCGACATTCTCGTCCTGTTTTCGAGCGAGCCACCCCATCGATCGTCACGCCGGTTGCTCCACGGCGTCCAGAACTGGTCGACCATCCCAAGATAGGCGGCCCAGACCTCGACGCCATCGAAGCCCGCTTCGCGACATCGCCGTGCGGCCTGAACGAAGCCGTCGATCGTCTCCCAAATCTCCTTCTCGCTCATCGGGTGCGAGCCGTCGCTATCGTGATAGCTGGGAAGCCCGGACGGCGACCAGTGCGGGTGGAAGGAGTTGTCGGCGTCTCCATGTGCGCCGACATGATAGAGCTGCTGGATCGCGATCGCGCCGTTGTCCTTGATGGCGCCGACCACCGTCTTGAAATGCGGGACGACACTGTCGTCCGAGTGGCGAAAATTTCCTCTGGTCAGAACCGTCGACGCGTGCACGGGCATCGGTTCGACGACGATCATTGCGGCTCCGCCGATCGCTCGCTCGGCATAGTAGGCAACATGCTGGGCCGACGGCAGGCCATCGACCGCCATGTTGGCCGTGTGCGCGCCGAACACGATCCGATTCCTGAGCGTGTGCCGGCCGATTTTCAGAGGACTAAACAGGCGAGGAAATCGTTGAGACATGTCGCGCAGCTCGATTTCGTGATGGTGGTTGGTGGGAGGAAGGCAGCAGGCGGCCCGACTGCCAGACAAGGTTGACGGTCACGCATGGAGTTCCATGCGCGGTCTGTTCTCGTGCGATGATGTCGTCGAGCCTAGGGCGTCGTCACCTAACGAGGGCAACCGCGCTTTCGTGCTCCTTGCGGGGCTGCGAGTTCACCATGGCTCCTGCCAGTTGGCGGAAGTTCACGACGCCGACGGGCTGCGATGAGGGGCCAAGGACCGTCACGTCGCCATCTGGCGCCGATGCCAGCATCCGAACGGCTTCCTCGATGGTCGTGTGGGCCTCGATCGTCATCCCGCTCAGTCCCGCGCCGGGCCGGATGGGGCTCATGATGGCTTCGACCTGAACGACGCGGCCGCGGTTCACCTCCTTGACGAAGTTTGCGACATACTCATCTGCCGGGCGCAGCACGATATCCTGGCTCGTTCCCTGCTGAATGACTTCGCCGTCGCGAAGGATCGCGATCTGGTCGCCAAGCCTGAGCGCTTCGTCGAGATCGTGAGTGATGAAGACGATGGTCTTCTTGATCTCCTTCTGGATATCCAGGAGGACAGTCTGCATATCCGTGCGGATGAGGGGGTCGAGAGCGGAATAGGCCTCATCCATCAGCAGAACCGGGGCGTCGTTAGAAAGCGCCCGCGCGAGACCAACGCGTTGCTGCATGCCGCCGGAAAGCTGATTGGGATATTTCTGCTCAAAGCCCTTCAGGCCCACCCGCTCGATCCACCGCATCGCGACGTCGACCGCCTTTGATCGGTCAAGCCCCTGAACCTCCAGGCCGAAGACTGTGTTATCAAGGACATTGCGGTGTGGAAGCAGTGCGAATTTCTGGAAGACCATGGCTGTCTGGCGCCGCCGAAATTCTCGCAGCTGATTTTCGTTCATCTTCACGACGTCGACGCCGTCTACCAACACCTCGCCAGCCGTCGGATCGATCAGCCGATTGATATGGCGGATGAGCGTCGATTTGCCCGATCCCGACAGGCCCATGATGACTTGAATGGCGCCGGACGGCATCTCGAGATTGATGTTTCGAAGCCCGAGCACAAGTCCGTGCTCTCGGTTCAGGTCCGCCTTGCTGAGGCCCTTTTGGACGGCCTCGATAAAGGCCTGCCCGTTCGGCCCGAAAATCTTGTAGAGATTGCGGATCTCGATCCCGCCGAAGTGATTGTCAGCCATGGAAGATCTCCCGATGCTTCTGGAGCCGCTTGCCATAAGCCTGACTGACTCTGTCGAAGATGATGGCGATGCCGACGATGGCAAGGCCGTTGAATATACCGAGGGTGAAATACTGGTTGGCGATCGCTTTCAGAACCGGCTGGCCAAGACCCTGCACGCCGATCATCGACGCCACGACGACCATGGCCAACGCCATCATGATTGTCTGGTTGATGCCGGCCATGATTGTCGGCAGAGCAAGCGGCAACTGAACCTTGAAGAGTCTCTGGGAGTTGGAGACGCCAAATGCATCGGCCGCTTCGAGGACGTCCTTGTCGACAAGACGGATCCCGAGGTCGGTCAGTCGGATCATTGGGGGAATTGCGTAGATCACCACGGCGATCAGACCGGGAACGCGACCGATGCCCAGCAACATGACAACAGGGATGAGGTAGACAAAGCTCGGCATGGTCTGCATCACATCGAGGATTGGATGTACGACCCGCTGAAACCGGTCTGACCGGGCCATCAGAATGCCGATGGGCAACCCAATTGCGACTGACAGAACGGTACAGACGAAGATCATCGCGACCGTCCTCATCGTATCGTCCCACATGTCGAAGTAGCCGATTAGCAGAAGCGTTACGAGACAGCTCAGAACGATCTTCACGCTGCGGCTCGCGAACCAGGCAACGATCAGCACCATCAGCGTGATGATCGGCCAGGGGGTCTGCGTCATGAACCGGTCGACAGCGAGAAGAAAATGCTGGAGCGGAGAAAACAGGCCTTCGATCGTGTCGCCATAAGCCCTTGTGAAGCCACGAAATCCGTCGTCGATGGCCTTTTTCAGATCGCGCAGACTGTCGTCGTTCATGTGCGGGAATTTATAAAACCATTCCATTCGGTTCCCCTTTGTCTGAAAGAGCCGTCACAATTGTTCTGATTATCTAACGGCTGTAGAAAAGACGGCGCGGGTTGCGCGCCGTCTGACCTTCAATCAAAGCGAGGCTTCGATCTTCTTGGCGGCATCTTCCGATACCCATTTCGTCCACACATCCTTGTTTTCCTTGAGGAAGTGCTTGGCGCCGTCTTCGCCGCTGGCCTGGTTGTCGGTCATCCATGCCATGACCTTGTTGACGGTTTCATTGCTCCAGGAGCGCTTCTCGAGATAGCCCATGACCTCGGGGCCAGCCTTCTCGGAGAACGGTTTGGCGACCAGTGTCACGATCGTATCGACCGGCCACGCATTGGGCTTCGGATCGGCGCAATCGGCAACCGTGTTGCAGCGCTTCCATTCCGTCGGGTCGGCGGGAACACCTTCACCAAGCTTGACCATCTCGTACTTGCCGAGAAGCGCGGTCGGAGCCCAGTAATAGGACAGGAAGCCCTGCTTGCGCTCATAGGCCTTTGAAATCGCACCATCCAGGCCAGCGCCCGAACCGGTATCGACCAATGTAAATCCTGCCTTCTCGCCATCGAAAGCCTTGAAGAGCTGCGTTGTTACGACCGTGCCGCCCCATCCCTGAGGGCCGTTGAAAATGGCGCCCTTGCTCGGGTCTTCGGAACTCGGGAAGAGATCGGGATGCTTAAGCGCATCGGGGATTGTCTTGATATCGGGATGGGCATCGGCGAGATACTTGGGAATCCACCAGCCCTGGACGCCGCCATCGGGCAGTGGCGAACCGACCTTGACGATGCGGCCCTCATCGGTGCCCTTCTTCACGACATCAGGAAGAAGATCGATCCACGCTTCGGGGGCGATATCCGGTGAGCCCTTTTCGGCCATGGAGGTAATGGTTGGGACCGTGTCACCGACAGTGACTTCCGCCTGGCAGCCGTACCCTTCGTTCAGGATGATCTTGTCAAGCGCGGAGAGCACTTCGGCGCTTTGCCAGTTCATGCTGGCGATGGTGACGCTGCCGCAGTCAGCGGCATTTGCCGAGGTCGCTGCTCCCAGCAGCCCGAACGCGATACATGTCGATGCCAATAGCTTGTTCATTTTATCGTTCCCTCTTTAGCGGCATATATGTCGTCAACGGGGTGCCGCGAACCCGCCTACACGGTTGTCAGGATGCGTCTCCCATACTCACCGATTTCTGGAGCGCCGCAGCCAATCCCTTGGCAACGGCGGTGTCGAAGCCTGCCGCGCGCATCTGCTCGATGCCGGCAGCTGTGACTCCGCGGTAATCGACAAACCGGCCGACGATGTCGTCAGGACAATCCGGTTTCTTTTCGAAAAGATGGCCGGCGCCGATCATCGTCGCAACGACGGCGCGCTGGGCAATGGCCGGAGACAGGCCATGAGCGATGGCGTCTTTCATCATCGCGGCGGCCAGAAGCGCGGGGTAGGCGGGGCCCGTTCCCGTCAGGCCTGTCAGATAGTCGAGATCACTTTCGCTCTGCACCTCGTCTTCATCGCCACAGGCGGCGAAGATCCGGCTCACGATTGTTCGATCGTCCGCATTGACGCTGGGTGATGGCAGCCAGGGGGTATAGGAATGCTGTACTTCCGCGGCCGCGTTCGGCAGGGCTCTGACGACTCGTTCGGAGCCGTGCGCGCTGACGAGCGCCGACAGCCGGATGCCTGCCATCACCGAGATCAGGAGCTTTCCCCTGGCGTCGAAAAGGTCGGGGTTCCAGTCCTGGGGTCTCACCGAGAGAATGACGACGTCGGAGCGATCCACAAGCTGTTGGTTGTCCGACGTCCAGTGCGCATGGGGGAAACGATCTGGGCGAGAGCTGCGATAGGACAGGGTGAGATCTTGTTCGGCCGCGACGCCGGCAGCCAGGATGCAGTCTGCGATAGAGGTACCAAGCCAGCCAGCCCCGCCTATGATTCCGATCCTCGCAGTGGCGCCCATTGTTCCTCTCCCTAGCCCGGCTTGTAGCCGTGTCTTGCGAAGAACCGGTCGAGCTCGCGTTGTTGGGGAATTTCGCCGGTATAGATGGCGATGTATTCCGGGATCCGTTTCATGCGGATGGCGATGTCCTCTCTGGCTTGCATCGAGATGTAGCCGATCTGAACAAGATAGGTCGTGCGCGCGCGGACATCCGCCGAGATCTCGGCATGGCCAAACCGCTTGAACATGCGCGAAAGCGCGTCCATGCGCGTTCGGTCTGCCTTGTGGACCTCATCAAGAATCTCTTCCGACTGCAGTGCCCAGCTGCGCACGGCAAACTCGAACTTGCTATCGAAGAGTTGGTTGTCCAGCCAGCAATCGAAGACGTTGAGCATCGCTTCCGCGAGCGTCTCCGCATAGGCCTCCGACTGTTTTACGATGGCGCCGGTGTTCTTGTCCCGCCAACGCGCCACAAGGCTGGACAGCAATTCCTCGCGATCCTTGAAGAACCAGTAGAAGCTGGTCCTCGAGAGGTTGAGCTTCTTGGCAAGCGGCAGGATCTTGACTGAATCCACACCGGAATCGAGCAGTGAGGTGTAGGCCGCTTCCAGCCATCCTTCCTGCGATCCTCGCCAGCCGCTGTCGTTGAGTGTCAGGTCCATAGGCCTCTCATATCAAATCGCTAATGCACACACAACAGGAATGTACATATGTGTCAAAATATATGACTGGTCTGTTTTCCATAGTTGACACATGTGTACATTCTTGTTTAGCCTCACTCCATACCTAATCTGGAGCCGGCACATGTCGAACGATCCACTTCTCCAGCCGTACCAGCTGAAGCATCTGACGCTGCGCAATCGTATCATCGTAACATCCCATGAGCCGGCCTATCCCGAGGATGGCATGCCGAAGGAGCGCTATCGTGCCTACACGGTCGAGCGCGCCAAAGGCGGGGTCGCCCTGACGATGACGGCGGGGTCGGCTGCAGTCTCCCGCGACAGTCCGCCGGTGTTCAACAACCTGCTGGCCTATAAGGACGAGATCGTACCGTGGATCCGGGACATGACCGACGCCGTCCATGAGGAGGGAGCTGCGATCATGATCCAGTTGACCCATCTTGGCCGCCGCACGCGCTGGGACAAAGGCGACTGGCTTCCTGTTGTGGCACCGTCTCACCATCGCGAAGCGGCCCACCGGGCTTTCCCTAAGAAGCTCGAGGACTGGGATATCGAGCGCATCATCAAGGACTTCGCCGACGCCGCCGAACGCATGAAGGCTGGCGGCATGGATGGGGTCGAGCTCGAGGCCTATGGCCATCTGATTGACCAGTTCAACTCACCGCTGACCAACGAGCTCGACGGCCCCTACGGCGGTTCGCTCGAAAACCGCATGCGCTTCTGTTTCGACGTCTTCCGCGAGATGCGAAAACGCGTCGGCGACGAGTTCATTCTCGGCGTGCGATATACCGCCGATGAACGGCTTCCCGGCGGGACCGGCAAGGAGGAAGGCTTCGAGATATCGCGAAGGCTGAAGGAAAGCGGCCTGATCGACTATCTCAACGTCATCCGCGGCCATATCGATACGGATCCCGGCCTCACCGACGTCATCCCGATCCAAGGAATGGCGAGTGCGCCTCATCTCGACTTCGCGGGCGAAATTCGTGCTGCGACGGCCTTCCCGACATTCCACGCGGCGAAGATCCAGGACGTTGCGACGGCCCGTCATGCGATCGCGTCTGGAAAGGTCGACATGATCGGCATGACGCGCGCGCACATGACGGACCCCCATATTGTCAGGAAGATCATCGAGAAGCGTGAGGATGATATCCGCCCCTGCGTCGGTGCCAATTACTGTCTCGACCGTATCTACCAGGGAGGCCTGGCGTTTTGCATTCACAACGCGGCGACCGGCCGCGAGCAGACAATGCCGCATATCGTCAAGAAGAGCGATGCGCGCCGGAAGATCGTCATCGTGGGCGCAGGTCCGGCCGGGCTTGAGGCGGCGCGTGTCTCGGCCGAGCGTGGTCATGACGTGGTCGTGTTCGAAGCGGCTAGCGACGCCGGTGGCCAAATTCGGCTTACGGCACAGAGCGAGCGCCGCCGGGAGATGATCAGCATCATCGATTGGCGGATGAGCCAGTGCGAAAAGCTTGGCGTGACCTTTCATTTCAACAGTTGGGCGGAGGCTGACACCATCACGGCCGAAAATCCCGACGTGGTCATTATTGCGACAGGCGGCCTGCCGCATACCGACGTGCTGTCGAAGGGCAATGAGTTGGTCGTCTCCTCCTGGGATATCATCTCGGGAGACGTCAAGCCGGGCACCAATGTGCTGGTCTTCGACGATGCGGGTGATCATGCTGGCCTGCAGGCAGCCGAATTCCTGGCGAAGGCAGGGGCAAAGGTTGAGATCATGACGCCGGACCGGTCGTTCGCTCCTGAGGTCATGGCGATGAACCTCGTGCCCTACATGCGCTCGCTACAGAAGCTGGACGTCACCTTCACGGTCACGTTCCGGCTGGAATCCGCCGAGAAGAGCGGCAACCAGATCATTGCGAAGGTTGGAAGCGACTATGGCGGCGTCGTCAAGGAACGCGTCGTGGACCAGATCGTGATCAATCACGGCACCATTCCGCTCGATGAGCTGTACTTTGAACTCAAGCCGCTCTCGCGAAACCTGGGAGAGACGTCATACGACGAGCTTCTGGCCGGGCAGGCCCAGTCGGTCGTCCGGAATGAGCAAGGCAAGTTCCAGCTCTTCCGGATTGGTGATGCGGTTGCGGCGCGCAATACGCATGCCGCCATCTACGACGGATTGAGGATCGCCAAGGATCTCTGATCGGCCGGGATCGTGGCCCCTCCAGCGAGGAAGAAAGCGGACATGGGTGGACGACGCGACGCTCTCCAGCAGCTGCCAGCCGCCGCCTTCTCGGCCCATGATGATCTCGCGCCGATCGATCGGGGCGATGGTCGAAAGGACGTGCTGCTGGGTTTGTCGCGGATGGCGTCTGATGTGCGCTATCTCGACCATTGCCATAGCACACAGGAGACCTACCTCGTCCTCTCCGAGGGCGGGTTTAGCCAAGCAGTGGCGCCCGGTTCGGACCAAGGCTCGGCGGAACCTTTTGTAACGTGCCTAACATCAAGCATGCGATGCGATCGATCAACACGCCACTTCCGGCGTTCTGCGCAGCTCGCGCCTGACGCCAACGGAAAGGGCCAAGAGACACAACAGGACGCCCCCATGAAAATCCTCGTACCCGTAAAACGCGTCGTTGATTACAACGTGAAGATCCGCGTGAAGGGCGATGGCACAGGCGTTGAGCTCGCGAACGTCAAGATGTCGATGAACCCCTTCGACGAGATCTCGGTGGAAGAAGCGCTGCGGCTGAAGGAAGCCGGCAAGGCCGAGGAAGTGGTGGTGGTGTCGATCGGTCCTGCCAAGGCCGAAGAGACGCTGCGCACAGCGCTTGCCATGGGTGCCGACCGTGCGATCCTCGTCGAGACCGACGACGCCGTCGAACCGCTGGCCGTTGCCAAGATCCTCAAGGGTGTCGCTGACGCCGAGCAGCCGGGTCTTGTGATCGTCGGCAAGCAGGCGATCGATGACGACTCGAACCAGACCGGCCAGATGCTGGCAGCCCTTCTCGGCTCCGCCCAGGCGACCTTCGCCTCGAAGATCGAAATCGGGGATGGCAAGGCTCAGGTGACCCGCGAAGTCGATGGCGGCTTGCAGACGATCGAGATCAAGCTTCCAGCCGTCGTCACCACCGATCTGCGTCTCAACGAGCCGCGCTATGCCTCGCTGCCGAACATCATGAAGGCGAAGAAGAAGCCGCTCGACAAGAAGAACCCGGCTGACTTCGGCGTCTCCACCGCCCCGCGCCTGAAGGTGCTGAAGACCGAGGAGCCATCCGGCCGCAAGGCAGGCGTCAAGGTCAAGTCGGTTGCCGAGCTCGTCGAGAAGCTCAAGTCCGAAGCCGGCGTCCTCTAAGGTTCGAGAAAGGAAACATCACCATGGCCATTCTTCTTCTGGCTGATCACGACAACGCAACCCTTTCCGACCAGACCGCCAAGGCACTGACGGCCGCTTCCAAGATCGCCAAGGAAAAGGGAAGCGATGTCACCGTTCTCGTCGCCGGCAAGGGTGCCAAGGCTGCCGCCGATGCCGCCGCCAAACTCGCCGGCGTCTCCAAGGTGCTGCTTGCCGAAAGCGATGAGCTTGCCAACAATCTGGCCGAGCCGCTGGCCGACCTGATTGTCTCGCTGGCTGCCGGCTATGACACGATCATCGCCGCCGCCACCTCGACCGGCAAGAACGTGCTGCCGCGCGTGGCAGCGCTCCTCGACGTCGCGCAGATCTCGGAAATTATCGAGGTCGTCTCATCAGACACCTTCAAGCGCCCGATCTATGCCGGCAACGCCATCCAGACGGTTCAGTCGAACGATGCCAGACAAGTCATCACCGTCCGAACCGCTTCGTTCTCCCAGGCCTCCCAAGGCCCCGCTGCTGCCGTTGAGGTTGTCTCAACGGCAGCCCTTTCTTCTTCCCTCTCCACCTTCGTTAAGGACGCGCTGTCGGCCTCCGACCGTCCGGAACTGACCTCTGCCAAGATCATCATCTCGGGCGGCCGTGCGCTCGGTTCTGCCGAGAAGTTCCAGGAAGTCATCCTGCCTGTCGCCGACAAGCTCGGTGCCGCCGTTGGTGCCAGCCGCGCCGCCGTCGATGCCGGCTATGCCCCGAACGACTGGCAGGTTGGCCAGACCGGCAAGGTCGTGGCCCCTGATCTCTACATTGCCTGCGGCATCTCGGGTGCGATCCAGCACCTCGCCGGCATGAAGGATTCGAAGGTCATCGTCGCGATCAACAAGGACGAAGAAGCGCCGATCTTCCAGGTTGCCGACTACGGCCTCGTCGCCGATCTCTTCGAGACGTTGCCGGAATTGCAGAAAGGGTTGTGATCACCGTTCCGCCTGACCTGGGCGAACGGGAAGGCGTGGTGTTCGTTATGATCGTCGGCGGGCCCATCGGCCGTGACCCGCGTGTGCTGCAGCTTGGCCGAAGCATTCCGCTTCTGCCCAGGAGGGAAGGAAAAGACCCATGAGTAGCATCAATATCCATCCCGTCGTGGATTCTGGCTATCAGGCCACGGACGCCCGTTTTTCGGGCGGGACGCTTGTGTGCAATTGTAAAGGCAATCCCGTAAGGATCCGGATCAAAGGCGACATTGCGCACAATCACGCGTGCGGCTGCACGAAGTGCTGGAAGCCTGCGGGCGCTGTCTTTTCTGTCGTGGCGGTCGCGCCGACAGACACCGTGGAGGTCGTCGAAAATGGCAATAAACTGGCCGTCGTCGACCCCTCGGCTCTGATCCAGCGGCACGCCTGCAAGGAATGTGGTGTTCACATGTACGGGCCAGTTGTACGGGAGCATCCGTTCCAGGGCTTGTCCTTTGTCCACCCTGAGCGTTTCGAGACCAAGGGCTGGGCCGGACCTGGCTTTGCCGCATTCGTATCGTCGATAATCGAAAGCGGCTTCGATCCTTCGAAGATGGATCAGGTTCGCTCGACGCTAAGGTCAACCGGCCTTGAGCCGTATGACTGCCTGTCTCCGGGTCTCATGGATTACATCGCCACCTGGACAGCGAAGAAAAGCGGCGCGCTACCCGCCTAGGAGGAACGGCGACGTCAGTTTGAGGGAGGCCGTTCTGACGTCGCCGAAACTTTCCTGCGGCCGTTCTCGGTTTCCGCGTTTGCTTTCTGCCGATACGCGGAGATAGGCGCGGACAAGCGTGGCCGCAATCTTGCGGCCCAGCCAAACTGAGTGGGGTCTTCTAGATTTCCTCCCAAGGGAAGCTGTCGAGGCGTTCTGCGCCGAGCGGGGTGATGAGGGCCTGTGTCTCAAGCTTGATGCTCTCGGATCCGTCCTCGGCAATGAGGCTTTCGATATTCAGGACCATGCCTTCCTCGATGCAGCCGCTAAACCCCTCGTCATAGTCGGGGTGCAGGAGGATCCCCGGCCACTCGTCAGCCATGCCGGTTCCGTGCGCAGCCAGGGTGTAGCGATAAGGAATGTACCTCTCGGGAATACGCCAGCTCTTCGCGTTGAATTCGCCGAACGTCATGCCCGGTCGGATGATCGCAAGGTTATGATCGATCTGATCCCGCGCTGCCGCGTAGAGTTCTTTCTGCTTGGCGTTCATCGCCACGTGCCCGCAGGTCCATGAGCGCGACAGGTCGGCGCAATAGCCGTACGGCCCGATCATGTCGGTATCGAAGGAGATCATGTCACCGCGCCGGATGACGTAGTCGGAACATTCCTGGTACCAGGGATTGGTGCGTGGGCCCGCGGTCAGGAGCTTGGTTTCCAGCCATTCTCCGCCACTTCGCGCATTCTCGAAGTGAAGCTCGGCCCAGATCTCACGCTCGGTGCGACCGGGTTCGGAGGCCTCATACATCCGCGCCATCCCGGCTTCGCAAACGCGGATCGTCCAGCGCATCAACTCGATTTCTTCGGCACTCTTGATCGACCGCGCCCGTTCCGCCAGTTCCTGTCCGTCGAGCAACGTGAAGCCGCGGATCTGCAGTTCATGCGCCGGCGCCGGCTCAAGCCGGTCCACGGCAATCCGGCCGCTGCGACAGTGAGTTTTCACAATGTCAGCAATCTCGTCGGCCCAAGCCTCCATCCTGTTTTCGACCAGATTTCCCGCAGTGAAGAACAGGAACGACTTCGATGTTCGAACCTCATCGATCCCCGGCAGTCCATCGTTGACGTGCTCCGATCCTTCGAACTCGAACATGATCGCTGGTCCATCCGCGAGGATCAGCGCGTATCGCGATGGATTGTGCATGGTCCAGATGCTCATGTTCGAACAGTCGAACGCATAGCGGATATTGACCGGATCGTAGAGCAGCAGTGCCGGGCAGTCCCACTCCTTCATCTTCGAACGCAGACGCCCGAGACGATAGCGCCGAGCAATGTCGAGCGTGGACGAAGGAATGGCGCTGATCAGGGGACGATCAGCACCATCAGGGTTCAGGTAGGCCTGCTTGCGATCATCCTTGAACACGGGAGCAGTTGATGACGCCGATGAATTGTCTTCGCTACGCAGCATTCGATTGATCCTTCACCAGGAAACGCAGGCAGTGGTCAGCGGTCGATCACAAGATCGCTGAGCGGCTTTGAACAGCAGGGGAGGAACATTCCGGCGTCAATCTCGCGCTGGCGAATGCCGCCATTGTGGTTCATCTCGACGGAACCCGACACAAGCTTGGACTTGCAGGTGCCGCACACGCCGTTGGAGCAGGAGGACGGCAGCCGGACGCTGCCCTTTTTCGCGGCGGCGAGCACGGTCTGGTCGGACAAGACGTCCAGTGTCCGTTTCTGTTTCGAGAATTCGACCTGATAGGTCTTGGTCGACGGCCGAGCCTCGACGTCGAGGCACGGTTCGTCGATCACGGCCGCATCGAAGCTTTCTTCGATATAGTTCGAGGCTGGAACGCCGAGAGCCACCGTGATCGAACGGGCGGCCGCCATGAACGGTGCAGGCCCGCAGCACATGACGACACGCTCCGCGATATCTGGAACGGCCAACTTGAGGAATTCAGGCGAGATCCGGCCGGTCAATCCGGGCCAGGCAAGCTCGCCGGCGACCGTTTCCGGCAGGAAGTGCAGCCGCAGGCCCTTCATCCGACGGGCGAGGCAGGAAAGCTCGTCTCGGAAAATGAGGTCGAGAGGCGTGCGTGACGCGTGCAGGAACACGATATCGGCCCGTTCGCTGCTATCCGCGAGATCGCGGGCGATCGACATCACCGGCGTGATGCCCGATCCTCCCGACAGCAGCAGCAATTTCGTCTGCGCAGCCCTTGGGCGCACGAAATGGCCGAGCGGACCCTGGCCCTTGACCGTCATGCCGGCGGCCATGTTGTCGTGCAGCCAGTTCGACACCTTGCCGCCGGGCACGCGCTTGACCGTGACGGTGAAGGCGTTGCTACGGTGGGGCGACGAGGAGATGCTGTAACAGCGAGTCTCGCCCTCCGAGCCGGTCGGGAAGTCGAAGAGGAAGTACTGGCCGGCGTCGAAGCTGAACCGCTTGCCCTCGGGGGAGGCGAAGGTGAAGCTCTTCACGTCGTGCGTCTCCTGATGCACGTCGAGACACACGAGCGTTTCGTCGTGTTCCGGATCCCAGGTGGCAGCAAGGTTACGCTGCATTTGCGTGAACTCAATACCCATGAGCGCGCATCCGATCGATGTACCAAGACGCAAACTTGTCGAGGTTGGTTTCCGAAAAACGGGAGTAGGGGCCGGGCTGATAGGCCGGATCGAGGGCGCCTGCATGCGAACGGGCAACGAGGTCGGCGTCCTGGTCCGTGGTGGCAATCCAGACATCGGTCAGCTTGTCGAGATCATAGTCCTTGCCCTCAACGGCGTCCTTGTGGACCAACCACTTCGTTCTGACGAGGGTCTTTCCGGCCGAAAGCGGGATGACGACTGCCACGACGGCGTGGTCGCCCATGAAGTGGTTCCAGGAATTGTGGCCCCAGAGATGCGTATCGCCGAGATCCTTGCGCGTCATCTCACCGAGCAGCTTGGAGGACGCGGCGGTCGCATCATGGGTCTGGGATTCGCCGGCGCCGGCAATGATCAGGCGCTGTGTGCGAAAATTCGTTGCGCAATCGGCCAGCTGTTCGACCGCGGCCGACGGAAAACCATCGGCTTCCCAGGCCTTTGTCCGCTCGTCGTAGAGGCGAAAGTGTTCTGCGGCCTGCTCACGATCTTCAGGGCTTAAGGTCTCAGGATCGAAGCCGAAGTCGAGGTCGACGAAAGATACGCAGAGTTCCGGATGGTTGGCGGAGCAGTGGTAGCATTCGCGATTGTTTTCCATCGTGAGCTTCCAGTTGCCATCCTCGATCACATCCGTCTGATGGGCAACCTTGGCATTGCGGATGTCATAGGGTGCAAGCCGCTCGACCATCGCCCGTTCCAGGTTTGCGATGTCTTCCGGTGGGTTATCGGAGAGACAGACATAGATCAGCCCTCCGATCGACTTGAAGTGCACCGGTTTCAGGCTGTGACACTGCTTGTCCAGGTCGCTGCCCATGTGCGGGGCATAGGCCAGCTCGCCGGTGAGTTCGTAGGTCCAGGTGTGGTAGGGACAGACCAGCTTCGAGACGATCGTCTTTCCGGCATCGAGGAGGCGCGAGCCGCGATGGCGGCAAACATTGTGAAGGACGCGGATCTCTCCGTCATCGTCACGCAGAAGGATCAGGCTGGTCTTGCCGATATCGATGACGGTTGCGTCTCCGGGCTCCGGAACGTCGCAATCCAGTCCGACGCAGATCCAGTGCTTGTGAAAGAAGACATCGATATCGGCGTCAAACACGTCCTCTCGAGTATAGAGGCCAGCCGGCAGGGAATAGCCGTTGGCGCGCGCTTCAAGCAGGGCGGATATGGAAGACGGAAGTTTGTTGAGCATGAGATCCCCTTATGTTTTGATGACCCAGTTTGTGCTTGCTTATCCGATCCTTCAACGGCATTAATTTTTAGGGATACATAATATTATGTAATGGGAAGGAGGGCGGATGAACTTCAGACGGCGCATTCCCTCGCTAACAGCGCTGATGACGCTGGAGGCAGTCTTGCGGCATCGCAGCTTCACCGCAGCCGCAGGTGAACTCGGTGTCACGCAAGCGGCCGTCAGCCGCCAGATCGCGCTTCTTGAGGACGAACTGGGTGTGCCGATGTTCGTGCGCAGGCATCGTGCCATCGAGCCGACAGCCGCAAGCCTCGCCCTTGGAGCCACCCTTGCACAGAGCTTTGCCAACATCGCCGACACCGTCGATGCCATCAGGGTGTCGCAGACCGATGTCGTGACGATCGGTGCGACGGTTGCTTTTTCGTCGTTTTGGCTCTTGCCGCGGTTGGCAGAGTTTCGACGGGAAAATTCGGGCGTGCAGATAAGGGTCATCTCTCAGGATGCCAGGATCGATCTGGATGCCGGGGGCGTAGACATCGCCATCCGTTACGGAATCCCGCCATTTGCCGATGCGAAGGTTGTCGCCTCCCAGACGGACGCCGTTCTTCCCGTATGTTCACCGGACTATCTTCGGCGTCGGCCCACGACAGAGCTATCCGAAAAGGATGATTTCATCGAAACCGATGTGCAGGATCGGTCCTGGCTGTCTTGGTCGCAATGGTCGGATGAGACCGGCAGGCACCTCAGGATAAAGCCTCAGCTTCGCTTCAGTCACTATACCGAGACGATTGCGGCCGCTCGCGCCGGGCAGGGCCTCGCACTCGGCTGGCGCCTGCTCGTCCAGACGTTTCTCGACGACGGGACACTGGTTGCCCTTGCCGAAGGCGAGATGCCAACGGTCGAGCAATATTGCATTGTTCTGCCGAACAGGCGCCGCCGTTCGCTTGCCTCGGAACATGCGGCAAGCTGGCTCGCCAACGCACTAACGCGGCCGCTTTAAATGCAGCCGTCGGACGGGTTCCTCGTTGCCGAAACCGTTGCTGGATACCCCGACGTCAAGAACCATGACGTCCATCGGTTTCGTCTGCGTCATCCTTGATCAAGGTTGACGAGATCCCCCACCTTCAGGACACCGGTCTCGGCCGGCGCGCAGTAAACGCCCATGTTGCGACCGCCGAACCTCATGATGTTTCTCAAGATCTCGGGATCGTTTGGCAGGCCGCCCTGCTCGATGATGGTAAAGCCGCAACGTTTTGTGGGGGCAATCACCGTGCCCTCCACTTCACCGAGCCGGACGCCCTTGTCGATCCAGTCGAGCTCTGCAAATCCCGTTATGTCCTTCGATGTCTCCACCACGATGTTGGGTCGAAACCGTCGGCGATCGGGATCGCCAGCCGGGTGGATCGACTTCAGGTGATCAATCGAAGCGCTGGTGAGAAGATGCAAGGGGGAGACTTGGTAGCGATCCTTTGCGACCTCGACGTCCGATGTTCCTGCCCGCGTCCGCTCGTACGGACGAAGCGCAACGTCGAACCCGAAGAAATCCGTCAACTCCAACGCAAGGTGCGGATCATTCACGCCACGCCAATCGTGGTCGGGGGCCTTTACCTCGACCGTGCCTGCCGATGTCGTGCGGGATTTCACGAAGACGCACTTCTGCCATTGCCGGTCCCGCTCCGGATGCGCGACGATGCCGCTTGACACCTCGACAAGGGCAAAGCGCCGGTCACCAGCCAGCCCGTCTGCCGAGACCTCGGCCTGCTCAAGCAATTCTCCCGTCACGGAGCTTACGGGATAGCGCCAAAGCTCCGTGATTTTGCCGACTTGTCGCATTCTAGTGGATCTTCGCCGGTGATGCCCGCACCTGTGACGGGGTGGCGCCGAAGGTGCGCTTGAAGGCGCGCGTGAAGTGCGAAGCGTTTTCGAAGCCGACATCAAGCGCGATCTCGATCATCGACAGTTTAGGGTTGGCGAGCAGGGCTCTTGCTCTTTTCAGACGCACCAGCTTGTAAGCCTGCGCCGGGGACATTCCAGCCTTCTCCATGAAAACGCGTTCGAGTTGGCGGCGCGACAAGCCGACGGCGGAGGCGAGTTGGGGGATCGAGAGGCCGTATTCCATGTTCTGCTCCATCAGGATCATCGCAGCCCTGACGCGATCATCCTCGTAGTTCTCATAGAGCGGCCTATGCGGCTGCACATCCCCGGGAGATCTCGCCTTCTCGATCTGAAGGACCTCGAGTGCATTTCGTTCTGCCTCGTGGCTGATGTAACGGCGAACAAGAAGGGCAGCCATGTCGGCAGCACTGGTTCCACCCGCACACGAACCGCGCTGGTTGTCGAGATTGAAGAGCCTGTCCGAGCGAGCCGACAAGGTCGGAAACCGCTCCCTATAATCCTGGGCGTGGAGCCAACTGACGCAGGCGTTGTGATTTGCCATCAAACCGGCCTCGGCAAGGATGAAGGTCCCGGTGCAGAGACCGATCAGGGGAACGCGTTGTGCGGCTGCACGCTTCAGGAATGCGACGGTTTCGTCGTCCACCGGTCGGTCAACCGTCAGCAGACCGCCGACGACCACGATGTAGTCAAAGCGAGACGGGTCGATGAAGTCGGAGGTCGGCGCGACCTGGACGCCGCAGCTTGAGGTGACGAGATGACGCGTGCTTCCCAGAACCTGCCAATCGGCCCGCACCCTTCCGGAGCGATCGAATTGATCACTCGCGAGACGCAGGGTGTCTACGAAAAGGGCGAATGCCGACAGCGTGAATGTCCGCGCAAGCACGAAGCCAACCTTGAGCTGCTTGGTTGCGACTGCATTTTCCCCGGTTCGAAAATCCTCGGGTCTCATCGGTCATGCCTCCTGTTTCGAAAGCCCATCATCAAGCGATCTTAGAATCCGTACGCGAGTGGATACCGCTCGTCCACGACCATGGCGTTGCGACCAACGACGCAGGCGCAACGCCCCGATGCAGAAGAGCGTGTTCCCCCATCACTTGGGAGCAGCAGACGCGCGGTTGCGATCAAGCAGCCCTCGGCTCAGACGATCTAGCAGGAGGGCGACGGCGACGATTGCCAGCCCGGCCCGCAAACCAAGGCCCATTTCCATCCGCGTCAGGCCACGCGTTACCTCTGCGCCCAAACCGCCAGCGCCCACGAGCCCCGCCAGGACAACCATCGCCAGGGAAAGCAGGATGCATTGGTTGAGGCCGACAAGGAGTGTCTGCTTTGCGAGCGGAATTTCAATCTTCCAAAGCACCGACCGCGGATGCGCCCCGATCGCACTGCCGAGCTCGATGTATTCGCGCGGTATCTGTTTGAATGCCAGCGTGGTCAGACGCAGCATAGGTGGGATCCCATAGACGATCGTCGCGATGATCGCCAGCACGCGCCCGAGGCTGAAGACCATGACAGCCGGAATGAGATAGACCCATGGCGGCACGGTCTGCATCACATCGAGGACAGGTCGGACGGCGGCCTCCAGGGCCCGATAGCGGGCACACAACACTCCAACAGGGAACGCAATGAGCACGGAGATGAATACGGCGACGGTCACCAGCGCGACGGTCTGCATCGATGCCGTCCAGAAGCCGACGATGAGGCAAAAACCGAGGCAAAGTCCGGCAAGGACAGCGCCACGAAGATTGACGGCGAAGAACGCCGCGAGGACGACGATCGCGATCATGGCAGGCGGCGGCAGGATGAGAAGGACTGCCTCGATTGCCGACAGGACCGTTTCAACGATAGTGCTGATGGCTGAAAACAATGGATGGAGATTGGTATTCAGCCAATCGACAGCGGGCGCCAGGAAAGCGCCCGGCGAGAACTGCAAAAGCGAAGTATTCATGACGTCCTCCCCGTTCCGAGACGCGCTGCGCTCTGTGTGATGCGATCAAGCACCATGGTCAAAACCACGATCGCGATCGCGCCGTTGATCGATGTGGCGATATCGAGGGTGCGGATGGCACCGTAGATAGTTTCGCCAAGCCCACCGGAACCGACGATGCCGGCGATAACCACCATGCCGAATGCCATCATCAGGCTCTGATTGATGCCGGCCATGATGCTTGGAAGTGCGAATGGCAGGCGGATCTTGAAGAACATCTGGGCCGGAGTGATCCCGCTCGCCTCGCCAAGTTCGATGAATTCCCGCGGCGTCATGCGAATGCCGAGGGATGTCAGCCTGATCGTCGGCGGTACGGCGACGATGATGGTTGCGATCAGCGCAGTGGCCGGACCATAGCCAAGCAGTGCAATTGCCGGCAGCAGGTAGATATACGGCGGTAATGTCTGGATCAGGTCGAGGCCTGGCTCCATGAACTTGTTGAGCGCTTTTGAGAAGCCGGCTGCTATTCCGACCGGAATGCCGATGGCCAATGCAAGGACAGTCGCGGTCAGAACGAGTGCCAGAGTGCTCATCGTCTGCGGCCAAAGGCCCATCGAGAAGCAGAGCGCCAGCGCCAGGGCGCTGAGGATTGCGAACCACTTGTTGACGAGCCGCCAACCGATGACCGCAACCACGATTGCAATCACATAGAAGGGGGGAAGCTCAAGCAGGAAGAGGATGCTGTTATAGAGCCCCTCCAGCAACCATCTGATGAACTCGAACACGGACTCGCCATTGTCGCCCAACCATCCGAGCGCTGTATCGGTCCATTCGTCGAAGGCATCTGTGAAGCTTGAAATGTCCATGTCATTCAGCTCCTGCCGGCACTCAAGCGGCCGCGCGATCGTGACTTGAAGTTCCCTTCACTCCCATCAGGAGGCTTCGGGGGGTGACGACGCCGACCACCTGATCATTATCGACGACCGCGATCGCATCGCGGTCCGTCTGCATGGTCAGGGTGATCAGTTCGTCGATATCTGCGTCCGGCGTGGTGCGCGCCAGCGACGAGATGTCGGCATTCGGGGCGGCTCGCTGGAACTCGCTCACGCTATGCATCACCGAATGCGCCTTGATCAGATGCAGGCGCGAGATGCCTGCCACGAACTCGGCAACGTAGTCATCGGCCGGATTGAGGATGATGTCCTCGGCGGTGCCGGTTTGTATGATCACGCCGTCCTTCATGATGGCGATACGGTCGCCAATCCGGATGGCCTCGTCGAGATCGTGCGTGATGAAGACCGCTGACTTGCCAAGCGACTTGGTGAGCTGCCGGAATTCGTCCTGGAGCTGGCGGCGGATCAGGGGGTCGAGGGCACTGAAAGGCTCGTCCATCAGGATGATTTCGGGATCGGAGGCCAGTGCCCGGGCAAGGCCGACGCGCTGCTGCATGCCGCCGGACAACTCTGTCGGATAGCGGTCGATCCAGTCGGCCAACCCGACGGTTTTAAGGGCCGCCTTCGCAGTCTTGTTGCGCTCGGCCTTCTGTATGCCCTGAACTTCCAGCCCGAAGGCAGCGTTCTCCAGCACCGTGCGATGCGGAAGCAAGGCGACGCTCTGGAACACCATGCCGATGTTCTTCGCCCGCATCTGCCTGAGATCGACCGGGGCCAGCGCCGCAATGTCCTTGCCCTTCACCAGCACTTTGCCGGCGCTTGGCGTTATCAGCTTGTTCAGCAGGCGTATCAGTGTCGATTTCCCGCTGCCTGACAGACCCATGATGCAGAAGATCTCGCCCCGCCTGACCTGCAGGCTGGCGTCTGACACGCCGACGACGCAGTTGAATTCCTTGAGGACCTCAGTCTTTCCAAGACCGCGCTCGGCGATGGACTTCATGGCGGCGGTGGACTTGTCGCCAAAGACCTTCCACAGGGATTGGCAGTCAATCAGGACTTCATTGGTATCGGTATTAACGGCTTTCATAGCGATCCCCTTGAGCCAATTGGTGCTGGCTTCTGTCTTTGGGCTTGAAGTGGCCGTCCGGCGCCCGGACGGCCGTGGCGACATCAATCCTTCTTGATGTTTTCCCAGCGCTTGATCAGGTCGGCATGCGCACCGACCCAATCCTGGACGGCCTGGTCCATGGTCTTGCCCTCGTTGACGGCACCGTTGATGGCGGTGATATCGGCAAGCGGGACGTAAACGCTGGCCATGACTTCGCGGGCGTGCGGATTGTCTGCCGAGAAGCCCTTATGACCGATCCAGTAGTAGCTTTGCGGCGGCGGGAAGACGCCCTTCGGATCCTTGAGGTACTTGATCGGGAACTTCTGCACCATCCACGACGGCTCCCAGATCGTCACAGCCGTCCATTCCTGCCGGTCGTATGCCGATTTGAGCGCAGCCGTCATCGCCGCGGTGCTGCCTTCGACGAGCTGCAGCTTGAGGCCATAGTCCTTGACGGCGTTCGATGCGTCACGCATCAGGCCCGAGCCCGGCTCGATGCCGATGATCTTGCCGCCGAACTTGTCGGCGTTCTCGTTGAGCTGTTCGAGAGAGTCGATCGGGACATATTTCGGCACGGCAATGCCCTGGTAGAGGCCATGTGAGACCGGCGAGATCTTCTCGAGGCGGCTCTTGTTCTTGTTCCAGTAGTCCTGGGCAACATAGTCGGTCTGAGAGGCGAGAACCTGGATGTCGCCCTTGGCGAGAGCGGCGTAGGCAATGCCCCATTCAGAGAACTGAGTGACCTTGACGGTATAGCCGGCGTCTTCGAGAACCTTCTTGGTGATGCCGGTGATCGGCGTCAGGTCTTCCCAGGACAGCGTGCCCATGTTGATGGTCTTTTCTTCTGCACGGGCGGGGAGCATGCTGATCCCGACCATCGCAGCAGCGCAAAGCGCCTTCCACAATGTCTTCATTGTTCTTACTCCTAGTTCTTCGTTCCCATTATCGTTGAAGCCCTGCGAGCGGCGGTGACTTCATATTGCGCGGCCAGGGATCATCCCTCGCGACCTGCACGCAATTCCTGCAAGCGGATCACCGAATTGATCCCGAGCCACGCGAATGGCTCGGGCGGCAGCCTGGTCGGCGCCGGGTGGTCCATGTACCGAGTGAGTTCCTGGGATGCGGTCGACGTGGCGAGCTCCGCTGCCATCATTCCGGCAAGCGTGCTCTTCACGGTTCCGAGGCCGTTTTCGCAGCATGCCGAAAACAGGCCTTCCTCGACCTCGCCGAATGCCGGCGAATGATTGCGACTGAGACACAGTCGCCCCGCCCAGCTGTGCTCGAAGGGAAGTCCGGCAAGTTCCGGAAACCGTGCGTCAAACGAGCGCCGATGTTCGGCAGCCATCTTCGTCATGCGTTGCTCGCTCACGGCGACCTTGGTGTCGTATGTATATCGCGTGCGGATGACGATGCGCGAAAGCCCGTTGGACGTGATCTTGCGGATCGTCGCCCCCATGGCGTCCGCTGGCAGGAGAGCCCATCGTTCCTCGCCTGCGATCGCGGATGTCGCCGGAAAGGGAGCGGTCATCGATGCATAGGCAAAGATGTGCATCAGCCGCCCGCCGAAATGGCCGAAGTCATCGATGTGTCCGTTGACGCCGAGGATGACTTTCGGCGCCGTAACTGTTCCGGACGGACAGGTCGCGGTCCAATCGCGACCATGCCTTGCCAAAGCGGTGACGGGCGAGCGCTCGAAGATGTCGACCGTGCTTGTTAGTCCCGCCGCAAACTGCCTTACGTAGTCGGCAGGCTGGATCAACACCGTGCCAGGCGTATAAAGCCCGCCGAGGTAATAGTTCGATCCTGTTAGATCCCGCATTTCCTTGGCGTTCAAAAACAGGTGCTTCTCGCCAGCCGTTCCCAGGGAGTGCCCAAAGTTCGCATTGAGATTCATGCCACGTGCTGTTGCCGCGGCATTGATCTTGCCGGCCGGGTCGAAAGTTTCGCGCGACATCCCGAACTCGTCCGCGGCCTCCCGCGCAAAGGCGATGGCGGAGCGGTTCTGCGCCATTTCGATCCGTGTCGCTTCGTCGCCTCCGCTCGAATATTCGCTTGCCGAGAGATTGTGTGGCACGTCGATCATGAAGCCGGAATTCCGTCCCGACGTGCCTTTTCCGATCTCGCCGGCGTCCACCAAAACGATCTTTTCACCCGGGCGCAGTGTACGGAGGCGTCGGGCAGCCGAGAGCCCGGCAAATCCGGCGCCGATGACCAACCAGTCGGCAGACACGTTGCCGTCGAGTTTTCTCAAGGGAAATGGGCGCTGACTGATGGCCTCCCAGCCAGAGACCCCGTTCTCAACCGGCAGCCGTCTGACAGGGTTGCTGGTCATCGGATGCTCTCGTCGATTGACCGTTCGGAGATGTCGATCCAGATGGTCTTCAGTTCGCAATAATTGTCGTGAGCGAATGCCGACTTGTCGCGACCGCCGAATCCGGATTCCTTGTAGCCGCCAAACGGCGTGGTGGCGTCGCCTTCGCCGAAGCAATTGACCGTAACCACGCCGGCGCGGATGTCTCGCGAGAGCCGGATCGCGTTGCGGAGGCTGCCGGTGTAAACGGATGCCGTCAGGCCATAGTTGGTATCGTTCGCAAGCGCGACCGCCTCGGCGAGCGTATTGAAGGTTGTCACCGACAGCACCGGTCCGAATATCTCTTCCTTGAAGAGACGGCTCGAGGGCGTCACGCCATCAACGACCGTCGGTTCCACAAAGATGCCGTCATGCGTGTCGCCGCCATAGGCAACCGACAGCTTCTCCTTCTTTGCATCGTCAAGGAAGGATGTGACTTTCTCGAAATGCGCCTTGTTGACCAGGGCGCCGATGCGGTTGTCCGGGTCGAGCGGATCGCCGGTTCTCCATTCCCGCATGTAAGCGCCGATCCGCTTCAGCAGATCGTCCTTCACGTTGGCATGGACGATGAGGCGCGAGGTGGCCGAGCAGTTCTCGCCCATGTTCCAGAAGGCACCGTTGACGACCTGTTCTGCAACGAGATCGAGATCCTCGGCATCATCGAGAACGACGGCCGGGTTCTTGCCGCCGCATTCGAGGACGACCTTCTTGAGATTGGAATCGGCGGCGTAGCGCAGGAACCGGCGCCCGGTCGGCGTCGATCCGGTAAAGGCGATCATGTCGACGTCCATGTGCAGGCCGAGCGGTTCGCCGACCTCCTTGCCGCTGCCGGTAACGACGTTGAAGACGCCCGCGGGGATCCCGGCTTCATGCGCGAGTTCCGCAACCCGAAGCGTTGTCAGCGTCGTGTCCTCGGCAGGCTTCACGACAACGGAGCAACCGGCAGCCAAGGCCGGGCCGATCTTCCAGGCAAGCATCAGGAGCGGGAAGTTCCAGGGAAGGACGCAACCGACGACGCCAATCGGCTCGCGGACGATCATCGTCAGCGCATTCGATCCGACAGGAGCGGTATTGTCGTAGAGCTTGTCGATCAGCTCGGCATGCCAGCGCAGCGTATGGATGGTGTCAGGAATGTCGACCGTCTGGCACTCGCGGACAGGCTTGCCGCTATCGAGACTTTCCATGACCGCAAGTTCGTGGCGATTGCGCTCGATGAGCTTGGCGAGTTCCAGGAGAACCTGCTTGCGTTCGCCAGGCGAGCGCAGCCGCCAGCGGCCATCGTCAAACGCCGCGCGGGCCTTCGCGACGGCATGGTCGACGTCCGTGCTGTCGCAGGCCGCGACCTTGGCGAGCGTATCGCCGGTCGCCGGGTTCTTCGCCTTGAAGGTCTTGCCCGAGCTTGCAGGCCGAAAGGTGCCGTCGATAAAGGCGTTCGTCGGGAATTGAAGGTCGGCTGCAATCGCCTTGTATTCGGCGGCGGTCAAGGGCTCATGCATGACAATTGGCTCCCGATGTGATCTGGCCGACCGTGCGCTTCAGCGTCGAAACGACGGTCTCAAGTGTTCGCTTCTCTTCCGAATTGAGGGGACGCAGCGGAGCCCGCACGGAGCCGGTCTTCAGCCCGATGATCTCGCAGCCGTGCTTGATCGACTGGACGAACTTGCCGCATTCGAGGAAATCCATGAGGGGCAGCATCGCGGTCATGATGGCGCGGCCCTTGTCGAAGTTCTTCTCGATGACGCAGGCCTCATAGAGCGCGACGTGCTCTCTGGGCAGGAAGTTCGAGCCGGCGCAGACCCAGCTTCTTGCGCCCCAGGCAAAGAACTCGAGCGCCTGGTCGTCCCAACCGCACGAGAGGGCGATGTGCGGGAACTTGCGGGCAAGCAGATGCAGGTTGCCCATGTCGCCGGAGCTTTCCTTAATGGCGACGACGTTCTTGGATTTTCCGACGCGGGAGAAATACTCCTCGCCCATCATCACGCCCATGCGGGCCGGATAGTTGTAGAGCATGATCGGCATGTTCGCCGCGCGATCAACGGTCATTGCATGAACGGCGTTCTCGCGCTCGGTCGGCAGGGCGTAGGGTGGCGTCGACACGAGGATCGCATCAGCGCCAATCTCCTTCGCCGCTTTGGCGTATTCAACCGAATCTTCCGTGCGGGTAGCGCCGGTTCCGATGACCAGCGTCAGTCGGTTGCCGATCACATCCTTGGCGTAGGCGCCAAGATCGAAACGCTCCTGGCTGGTCTGTGCGTAATATTCGCCCGTCGACCCACCGACGATAATCCCATGAACGCCAGCTTCAATGAGCGATTCCAGGACAGCAGCGAACGCCTTCCGGTCGATCTGCCCGCTCTCGTCGAGCGGGGTCACGGCCGGGGTGTAGATCCCCTCGAATTTCACGATGACTTCTCCAGTGATTAAGTGGCCGGAGTGCCGACCAGGGCGTCCGCCTTGAGGCCCTGTGGCGCGATGAACATCTCCATGTTTTCGCGCGACAGTTCCCAGTGTTCGAAGACGAGATCGACAACCGCATCCTCGTCATGCGCGCTCAGTGCCTCGATGAAGGCGTCGTGGTGCTCGACCGCGACCTGCAGGCGACGCTTCATGTCGTCGTTGCGAGGGCGGAAGAAGGTGTGGCCGATACGGGCGTGATCGATCAGCAATCGGCCCAGGCTTGGCTGCAGGTAGGCATTGGCCGACATCTCGCCGAAAATCTCATGGAAGCGATTGTTTTCGAGAACCATGGCAAGCGGATCCATGTTCACGCTCGCCGTGCGGAACCGCTCCTGGGTCTGCTGGAGATCCGCCAGTTGCGTCGACTTGAAATTCTGCACCGCCAGCCGCCCGATCGCTGCGTAGATCATCGGTGCGACCAGGAAGAAGTTTCGGAGCGTAACATGGTTCATCGGGATGACCCGCGCTCCACGGTTCTCGCGGATGTCGATGTATCCCTCGCCTGCAAGGCGTCGAAAGATGTCGCGGACCGGCGTCCGCGAGAGCCCGTAGCGCTCGCTGAGGCTGCCCTCGTCAAGATCGGTGTCGGGATCAAGTTCCATCGTCAGGATCTGACGCTTCAGGTCCTCGTAGAGATTGCTTTTGATCGCCTTCGCCATTTTGGGGCCAACTCCTCGTTCCTCGACATGCAAACCATACACCTTCGAGAATGAGAGTCAACGGATTGTGTACTTTGTGTACACAATAGATGTAAATGTAAAATACAAATGGGTATGAGTGCGGACAAAAGCCGTGTCGATACATGGGGTCGTCGAGGGTTCTTAGGAGTTAGTAGCGGTGGCCGAATACGCTAGGTTGCTGCACGCCAGACGCCACTGCCGGAGGTCGGTCTTCTCTGTCGGGCAGCAGGTAGCATGCTGGCGCGTCTGTCGTCACAGTCAGGTCGGCCAGGTGATTGTTGACGAGCCAAGGCGAAAATCGTTGTCCGCGAGCGGCCACCCGGGAGATGGCGCACTGTGCGGCTTGCTCAGACTGAAGGCCCGATTAGCCGCCCCAGATAACCGCTTCCTCGTGGCGCTTGATGAGATGGCGAAGCGTCTGGAAACCGGAGCGGATGTGATTGGCGAATTGTTCGACAGCCGGCGCGCGCGGCGCGTCGACGCGCTTCAGGATGGCGAGGGCTCGTTCGGGGTGGGGGATGTTGATCGGAAGAGCGGTGATCGACCTCTCCTTGCGCTGCGCAAAGACGACGCTATGCGGCATGACGGTAAGCGCGTCGGAGACCTTCAGGTAGTTGATGACCCCCATAAGGGATCCCCCCGAGTAGCGCACCTTTATCTCCGTGCCACCGAACGACAGCAACAGGGCGCGGAGGTCCGCCAGCAGCGGGCTTCCCGGCGGCGGCGCAACCCAAGGATAATTCAGAAGCTGGCTTGGCTGCGGTTTCCTCTTCAGAAGGAGAGGGTGTGTCACACCACACGCGATGACGTTCCGGCCCGGAAGAATCTGCTGGAATTCCAGACCCGACCCTTCGTCCAGGATGTCGATGGGGCAGATTGCGATGTCGATCTGGTCAGCTTTCAGCCCGGCGCGCAGATCCGGGAAGTACCCATAGCTCTGATCGATGCGCACATCGGGATGTGTGACCTGAAATTCCGCGCACAGCCCCGCGATCAATGAGTCCATGAAAAACGGCGTTCCACCCACCCGCACCACGCCGCTGTTGCCGATCCGAAAGCTCTCCACCAGGTCGGAGGCCTTTCGGGATGCCGCAAGCATGACGAAACCGTGCTCGGCGAGGGCCAGGCCGAAGGATGTCGGCTGAAGCGGGCGCCTGCCCTTGATGAATAGCGGCTCGCCGACCCGGCGCTCAAGCATGGAGAGGGTTCGCGAGACCGCGGATTGCGCTAGTCCAAGCAAGGCCGCGCCCTCGGTCACGCCGCCGGTCTTTACCACCGCGGCCAGTTGAATGAGATGGCGTTCGTCAATCTTCATAACAATCCGTTATATTGACTAGCAATAAAATCATCAATGCCTCGCAACGTCGTTGATAAGGTACTTTCTACCGGCAGGCGATTTGGGAGGATGACGATGGCGGGCGGTGTTCCGACACTCACATTCAGCGAGGCGACCTCATCGGAGGTATTTGCCGAGCGTCTCGCCAGCCAGAAGAATGCTGACGTGGCATGCCTGATCGCCGCAGCCGTTACCCATGTTCACGATCTCATCAAACAGTTCCGCCCAACGCAGGAAGACTGGCGCAAGGTCATCGCCTTCCTGACCGAGGTCGGCCATGCTTCCGACGACAAACGTCAGGAATGGGTGCTGCTTTCCGATCTGACAGGGGCCTCGGCTCTCGTCGAGGAGATCAATTCCCGACGGCCGAAGGGGGCTACGCCCAACACCATCCGTGGACCGTTCTTCAGAGGCGACGCTCCGGCGCGTAAGCCGGGTGCGTCGATATCATTGGACGGGATCGGCGAACCTTTGGCGGTGTCCGTTCGGGTTCAGGACCTCGATGGCTTGCCGATCAAGGACGCGGAGGTTGTGACCTGGCAAGCGAACGCACAGGGCTTCTACGAGAACCAGCAGCCTGATTTGCAGCCGGAGCACAATCTGCGTGGCCTCTTTCGCACTGATGCCGACGGCGGAGTCCGGTATCGCTCGATCGTTCCTTCCGGCTACGGCGTGCCGGGTGACGGACCCGTGGGACGGTTGCTGTCAGCGGCCGGGCTGCCGCTTCACCGCCCGGCAAATCTGCATTTCCAGGTACGGGCCGAGGGTTTCGAACCGATTACCACGCACATTTACGATGCGAGCGATCCCATTCTTTCAGAAGACGCGCTCTTCGGCGTTCGCCCCGAGCTTGTCCATCGCTTCGAGCCCGTGGAACTTGGCGATGGAGGAGGAAAGGCGGTGGCAATCACCTTCACCATGGTTCGTTCGAAACCGGGGAAAACGATATGAGCGTCGAGTTTTCATACGCCGGCAGTCCTGCCCGTATCATCTTCGGAAATGGTGCGAGGAAGAGCCTGTCGGAATGGATTGCCAAGTCGGGCGCCAGACGCGCGCTTGTCCTCTCCACTCCCCACCAGAAGGCCGATGCCGAGGCACTGGCTCGGGAAATCGGCGACGTTGCTTGCGGCGTCTTTTCCGGGGCGGTCATGCACACGCCCGTGGATGTCACCGAGGCTGCGATGAAGGTCGTTGCGGAGACGCGGGCCGACTGCGTCATCTCGCTCGGCGGCGGATCGACAACGGGCCTCGGCAAGGCGATCGCCTATCGGACCGACCTTCTCCAGATCGTCGTGCCGACGACATATGCTGGTTCCGAGGTCACCCCCATTCTCGGTCAAACCGAGGGCGGACGAAAAACGACAGTGAAGGATGCGAAGATCCTCCCGGAAATCGTTATCTACGATCCGCTCCTGACCTATGGGCTGCCGGTTTCAATGAGCGTGACAAGTGGTTTGAACGCCATGGCCCACGCCGTCGAAGGGCTCTACGCGCAGGATCGCAATCCGATCTCGACCTTGATGGCAATCGAGGGGCTTCGCGCCTTCGCCCGCAGCTTGCCGACGATCGTGAAGACACCCGACGACGTGGAGGCGCGCAGTGACGCCTTCTATGGTGCATGGTTGTGCGGCACCGTTCTCGGAACCGTCGGCATGGCGCTCCATCACAAGATTTGTCACACGCTCGGCGGTTCCTTCGATACGCCGCACGCCGAAACGCACGCGGTGATGCTGCCTCACACGGCCGGCTTCAATGCGAAGGCGGCGGCAAAAGAGCTTGCGCCGGTCGCGGAAATATTCGGCGGATCGGTTGGCGGCGGTCTCTGGGACTTCGCGAAGGCAATTGGCGCGCCGCTGTCACTTCGCGATTTCGGTCTGACCGAAGCGGATCTCGACAAGGCGGCGGGCATAGCTGTGGAGAACCCTTACTGGAACCCGCAGCCGATCAACCGCCAATCCATCCGGCAGCTTCTGCAAAATGCCTGGGAGGGCCGCCGGCCATCTGAATGAATTTTTGACGCGCTGTTGAGCGCGCTCTTTGGGAGGAGAGAGAATGATGGGAGGACACATGTTTACGAGACGCGATTTTCTGAAGACGACCGCAGCCGGTGGGGCTGTCATCGCCACATCAGGCCTGGCTGCGCCGGCGATTGCCCAGGATAAGGCGATCAAACTCGGCTATGTGAGCCCGCAGACGGGACCACTGGCAGCGTTCGGAGAGGCTGACAAGTTCGTCATCGACGCCTTTCTGGCGACGACGAAAAAGCTTGGTCTGAATTACGAGGTCGTCGTCAAGGATAGTCAATCCAATCCCAACCGCGCCGCGGAAGTTGCCAAGGAGCTGATTGTCACCGACGAGATCAATCTGATGCTCGTCTCGTCGACGCCTGAGACGACCAATCCGGTCTCGACGACCTGCGAAGGCGAGCAGATGCCATGTATCTCGACCGTGGCTCCCTGGCAGCCATGGTTCATCGGGCAGCAGGGCAATCCCGGCGATCCGACTTCGTGGAAGCCGTTCGACTACGCCTACCATTTCTTCTGGGGCCTTGAGGACATCATCGCGGTTTTCACCGGAATGTGGGGGCAGATCGACACGAACAAGAAGGTCGGTGGGCTGTTCCCCAACGATGGCGATGGCAACGCCTGGGGCGACAAGGTCGTCGGCTTCCCGCCGGTCCTTGAGAAGCTGGGCTATTCGCTGACCGACACGGGCCGCTACCAGAACCTGACGGACGATTTCTCGGCCCAGATCAACGCCTTCAAACAGGCCAACGTAGACATTCTGACCGGCGTGATGATCCCCCCGGACCTCACGACCTTCTGGAACCAGGCAAAGCAGCAGGGCCTGAAGCCGAAGATCGCATCGATCGGCAAGGCACTTCTATTTCCGCAGACGGTCGAGGCGCTTGGCGACGCCGGGCACAACCTCTCCACTGAAGTCTGGTGGACCCCGAGCCATCCCTTCAAGTCCTCACTTACCGGAGAGACCACCGCGGCCGTTGCCGATGCCTTTACGAAGAGTACCGGTCGCCCCTGGACGCAGCCAATCGGCTTTGCCCATGCGCTGTTCGAACTTGCTGTCGACGTCATGAAGCGCGCCGGCGACGCGGGTGACGGCGATGCGGTTGCCAAGGCGATTGGCGAGACCAAGCTCGACACGCTCGTCGGCCCAATTGCCTGGGGCAACGAAAAGCTGCCGCCGTTCGCACAAAAGAACGTGGCCAAGACGCCGCTGGTCGGTGGTCAATGGCGCCTCAAGTCAGGCGGTGGCTACGATCTTGTCGTCGTGGAAAACGGGCTGGCGCCGAACGTGCCGCTCGGCGGAAAACTCGAAGCGCTGGCTTGAACCGGCAACCGCCCGGCAACATTGCCGGGCGGCTCCGGTGCGGAGACGATCCATGCCTATATTGCAGCTCAACAATGTCTCGAAGTCGTTCGGCGCGCTCGTCGTTGCCGATGCGATCAGCCTTTCGGTAGAGCCGGGCGAGGCGCTCGGCGTGATCGGGCCGAACGGCGCCGGAAAATCGACGCTGTTCAACCTGATCAATGGCAATCTTTCGGTCGCGAGCGGTTCCGTCAGCTTCGATGGCAAGGACGTGACCTCTATTTCCCCAATGCAACGCTGTCTGGCGGGCATGGGGCGAACCTTCCAGATTCCGCAGCCGTTCGAACGGCTCACCGTCTATGAGAATCTTCTGGTCGCCGGTGCATTCGGCTCGCAGGCGAGCGAAAACGACGTGGCGGGCATTTGCGCCGATATCCTCGTGGAAACGGGCCTCATCGCCAAGGCCAACGTGCAGGCGTCGTCGCTGACACTCCTCGAACGCAAGCGTCTCGAACTCGCTCGCGCACTTGCGACCCAGCCAAAACTTCTGCTGCTTGACGAGATCGCCGGCGGCCTAACCGAAGGAGAGTGTCAGCAACTGGTGGCAACCATCAAGAGAGTGCATGCCCGAGGCGTGGCGATCATCTGGATCGAGCATGTCCTTCATGCGCTGACGGCGGTGGTCGAGCGGATACTCGTCTTGAATTTCGGACGGGTCATTGGAGTCGGCACACCGCAGACCATCATGTCGTCGCAAGAAGTTCGCGAGATCTATCTGGGGATGGAGGTCTGATGCCGAGCCTTCTTGAAACACGCGCGCTCACCGCGTTCTACGGCGATTTCCAGGCTATCTTCGGTGTCGACATGGCGCTTGACGCCGGAGAGACGATCGCCGTCATCGGCGCTAATGGAGCCGGGAAGTCGACGCTCATGCGATCGATCGCCGGAATTCTTGCCAACCGCCCCGACATGATCCTCCATCGTGGCGAGCCGATCGGGGCGGAAGACGCCGCGGACGTGGTGCGGCGAGGCATCGCGCTCGTCCCCGAAGGACGGAAGCTATTTCCTTCGCTGAGCGTGGAAGAGAACCTCCAGATCGGCGCCTACGGACGCAAGACACAAGGCCACTGGTCGCTCGATACCGTCTATGCCCTGTTTCCCATACTCAAGGAACGTCGGCGAAACCCAGCGACGGCGCTTTCGGGCGGGCAGCAGCAGATGGTGGCGATCGGACGGGCGCTGATGTCCAATCCGGAAGTGCTTCTTTGCGACGAGTTGAGCCTCGGGCTGGCTCCCGTCGTGATCAAGGACATTTACAGCGCCTTTTCGAAGATCCGCGCTGCGGGTGCTGCGATCGTGATCGTCGAACAGGACATCGGCCAGGCGCTGAAGGTCGCGGATCGCGTCTATTGCATGATGGAAGGCAGGATCACGCTGAGCGGCCGTCCGGCAGAGCTCGATCGCGCCGATATTCACGCGGCCTATTTCGGAGCGGGCACCCATGAACTGGCTTGATACACTTCTGCAAGGCGTTCTGCTCGGCGGGTTTTACGCCTTGTTCGCGGCCGGCCTCAGCCTCGTCTTCGGCATCATGCGTCTTGTCAATCTCGCCCATGGCGACCTCATCGTCCTCGCGGCCTTCCTGATCCTTCTCATCGTATCGACGCTGGGCTTGAATCCGTTTCTCGCGGCGATGCTCGCCGCGCCACTCATGTTCGCGCTAGGCTGGCTGCTGCAATATCATCTTCTCAACAGAACGCTTGGCAAGGACATTCTGCCACCACTTCTGGTCACCTTCGGCTTGTCGATCGTGATCCAGAACGGGCTGCTCGAAACATTCACCGCTGACAGCAAGCGCGTCTCCGCCGGCACCCTGGAAACGGCATCGGTCCAGTTGGCAGGGGTAACGGCGGGGCTGATGCCGCTGATCACCTTCGCGTCAGCCATCGTTGTCATCGTGGCGCTCAACCAGCTTATCTATCGGACCGCGCTCGGGCGGGCCTTCAGAGCGACATCGGACGACCTCGTCACGGCGCGGCTTATGGGAATACGCCCGAATTCGATCTTCGCGATCGCGACGGGGATCGCGATGGTGATCGTCACGGTGGCGGCGCTATACCTCGGAACACGGGCGAATTTCGATCCAACCTCGGGTCCCGCCCGGCTTATCTATGCCTTCGAGGCGGTCATCATCGGTGGGCTTGGCTCGCTCTGGGGAACGCTTGCCGGCGGAGTGATCCTGGGCGTGGCGCAAACAGTCGGCGCCTCGATCAATCCGGAATGGCAGATTCTGTCGGGGCATATCGCGTTTCTCCTCGTGCTTCTGTTTCGGCCACGAGGTCTCTTCCCCAGGGCCGTGGATTGAGGTGCATCATGACGACCGGTTTCGAGACCATGACCAAGGACATTGACATGCAAAGCGAGTGGAAGATCGAGACGCGGACCACCTTGTCCGGCATCTTCTCGATCGTCTCGCTCGTGGCAGTCGTCGCAATGGCGGCGGCGCCGTTTGCCGTCTCTCGCGGGGTCGTGCAGGATCTGTTCTTCATCCTCACCATGCTGACATTGGCGCAGAGCTGGAATCTTCTTGCCGGTTATGCCGGGCTGATTTCGGTTGGACAGCAGCTCTTCGTAGGCTGCGGTGCATACGCCCTGTTTGCCGCCGTGATCCTGGCAGGCTGGGATCCGCTGCTAGCCATCCCCGTCGCCGGTCTGTTTTCCGCGTTGATCGCCATCCCGACGGCCTTTTTCGTTTTTCGACTCTACGGTCCATATTTTGCGATCGGCACCTGGGTCATCGCGGAGGTCGGCCGGCTTATCCTTGCGCAATGGAAAGCCTTGGGTGGCGGTACCGGCACCTCGCTGCCGCGCGACGCCACGCGTGAGATGGTCGGAATTTCCGGGCTTGCAGATTGGTTTGGCATGCGCCCGTCGGCTGCTGCTGATGCGTTGGCCTACTGGCTGGCGCTGGCAGCGGCAGTGGCGACGATCGCGCTTGTCTATAAACTCCTGCGCAGCAAGCACGGCCTCGGGCTTGCGGCCGTGCGCGACAACGAGACGGCGGCGCGGGCCCTGGGCGTTGATGCCCGTCGGTTGAAGACAGCGATCTATTTGCTGACCGCCTTCGTGACCGGCGTGGTCGGCGCGCTCATCTACTTGCAGAAGGGGCGCATCTCCCCCGATGCGGCGTTTTCGCTCACGGATTGGACTGCTTATGTGGTCTTCATCGTGGTGATCGGTGGCATCGGCACGATCGAAGGTCCTATCCTCGGCGTGCTGGTCTTTTTCCTGCTGCAGAACGCCTTTTCGAGCTACGGATCCTGGTACCTGTTGGCGCTCGGGGCGCTGGCGATCGTCACGATGCTCTTCGCGCCCCAGGGGCTCTGGGGTCTGATCTCCCACCGCACAGGATGGGAACTCTTTCCGGTCCGCCGACGCCTGAGGGGCGGATCTGCTTCATATTCTGAAAAGGGAGGGCCGAATGGCTGACATTACCACCGACGTCTTGATTATCGGAACGGGGCCCGCAGGGTCTGCGACGGCGGCGCTTCTTGCGAGCTGCGGACTGGAGCCGCTTGTCATCAACCGCTACCGCTGGCTCGCGAATACGCCACGTGCCCACATCACCAACCAGCGAACGATGGAGGTTCTGCGCGATCTGGGCCGCGATGTGGAGGACGAGGCCTATATGTTCGCCGTCGAGCAGGATCTGATGGGGCAGAACGTGTTCTGCACGGCAGTCGCAGGCGAAGAAATCGGCCGGATGCAAAGCTGGGGCAACCACCCGCTGTCGAGGGCCGAGCACCTCCTGTCGTCTCCCAGCCGGATGAACGACCTGCCGCAGACTTTCATGGAACCGCTGCTCTTCAAGACCGCATGTTCGCGCGGTGCTCAATCGCGCATGTCGACCGAGTATGTCAGCCACGTTCAGGACGGCGAGGGGGTGACGACCACGTGCCTTGACCGCCTGACGGGCAAGGAATTGACGATACGGTCTAGGTTTCTGATCGGAGCAGACGGAGGAAACTCCAAGGTCGCCGAGCACGCCGGGCTGACCTTCGAAGGCAAGATGGGTGTTGCCGGATCGATGAACATCCTTTTCGAAGCCGATCTGTCGAGATATGTGGCCCACCGGCCGTCGGTTCTCTACTGGGTGCTGCAACCGGGCGCCGATGTCGGCGGCATCGGCATGGGTCTCGTGCGCATGGTCCGGCCATGGAACGAGTGGTTGATCGTCTGGGGCTACGACATCAATCAACCGGCCCCGCAGGTTGACGATGCATTCGCGACCAAGGTCGTCAGGGAGCTCGTTGGCGTTCCGGATCTGAAACCGAAGATCAAGTCCGTGTCGACCTGGACCGTCAACAACATGTATGCGACCACGCTTTCAAAGGGTCGCGTCTTCTGCATGGGTGACGCCATTCATCGGCATCCACCATCCAACGGCCTCGGATCGAACACCTCCATTCAGGACGCATTCAATCTCGCCTGGAAGCTGGCCATGGTGCTCAAGGGACAAGCAGGCGAGGGTCTGCTCGACAGCTACCAGGCCGAGCGCGCACCGATCGCCAAACAGATCGTAACCCGTGCCAACAAGTCGATCGAGGAATTCGGACCGATCTTCAAGTCGCTGGGTCTGCTGGATTCGGTCGATCCGGTGAAAATGCAGCAGAACATGGACGCTCGATGCAACGACACGGCTGACGCAGAGCGTCAGCGCGAGGCCATTCGCAAGGCGATTGCCAGCAAGGTCTATGAGTTCGACGCGCACGGCGTCGAGATGAACCACCGCTACAATTCGGAGGCGGTCGTCAAGGACGGACAGCCGGAACCGAAATTTGAGAGGGATGCCGAACTTCATTTCCAGCCGACGTCATGGCCAGGCGCACGATTGCCGCATGTCTGGCTGTTTGGCCAGGACGGCGAAAAGGTCTCCAGTCTTGATCTGACTGGCGATGGGGTCTTCACGATCCTGACGGGTATCGGCGGCGATGCGTGGGTCGCCGCTGCGAAGGCCGTTTCCAAGGAATTCGGAATCCAGATCAACGTACACAAGATCGGACCGCGGCAGGTCTGGCAGGATTTGAGCGGCGATTGGGCACGGGCCCATGAAATCCGTGATTCCGGCGTGCTGCTTGTGCGTCCTGATCACCACGTCGCATGGCGTGCCGAGGCGGTGGTGGCCAACGCCGAAGGCGAATTGCGCCGCGTCATGAAAGCCGTCCTGGATCGGTGAGATGAAGATGAGTAGCGAAGAAAAAGGATACTTCACTGAGGCAAGCTCGGTCGAAGTCGTCACGAGCCGAAACGTCAACGCAAAGGACGAGCGGCTGAAGCAGGTGATGGAGGTCGTGACGCGAAAGCTGCACGAAGCCGTCAAGGAACTGGAGCCGACTCAGGACGAGTGGATGCAGGCGATCATGTTTCTCACGCGTACGGGGCACACCTGCACCGACTGGCGGCAGGAGTTCATTCTGCTGTCGGACGTGTTGGGTGTATCGATGCTTGTGGACGCAATCAACAATCGAAAGCCCTCGGGAGCTTCAGAGAGCACCGTGCTCGGGCCATTCCACGTCGCCGACGCACCGGAATTGCCGATGGGTGCCAATATCTGCCTCGACCAGAAAGGCGAGGATATGGTGATCAGCGGCCGGATCCTCGACACGGAGGGTGCCCCGATCGCGAACGCTGTCATCGATGTCTGGCAGGCCAACGACGAAGGCTTCTACGACGTCCAGCAAAAGGGCATTCAGCCGGACTTCAACTTGCGTGGAATCTTCCGGACAGGCGCCGATGGACGGTATTGGTTCCGCGCAGTGAAGCCGAAGTTCTACCCGATACCAGATGACGGGCCGGTCGGGCAGTTGCTCGGTCAGCTCGGTCGTCATCCCTATCGCCCTGCGCACCTCCACTACATCATCAAGGCGAATGGGTTCGAAACGCTGACAACGCATATTTTCGATCCCGACGATCCCTACATTAATTCCGACGCGGTATTCGGAGTTAAGGAAAGTCTGCTGGCCAAGTTTCGCCTGACGAACGACGCCGAACGCGCCAAGGAGCTCGGTTTCTCGGACAGGTTTTGGGAGGTGGAGCATAACTTCGTGCTCGCGCCTGGCACCTAGGCGGCTTGTATCGGCGTGGTGGATCAGCTGCAGGATTGGTGGGCATCGCTCACCAACTCAGCAACCTGGAACCGTTGTATATCCCATTGACATATCCCGCGTACGAAACTAAATGGGATATGCTATTTGTATATCCATGGAGCTGAAGATGGAGCAGGGAGCCGTGTTTCAAAACAATCGTAGCCAGGCCGTTCGGTTGCCGAAGGCTGTTGCCCTGCCTGATGACGTGAAGCGCGTTGACATCGTTGCTGTCGGGCGCACGAGGATTATTGCCCCTGCCGGAGAAGTTTGGGACAGTTGGTTCGAAGGTGAAGCAGTAACATCCGATTTCATGAACGAGCGCGACCAGCCAGCCTTGCAGGAGCGCGAGGCATTCTAATGCTGAAGTACATGCTGGATACCAACATCTGCATTTTCACGGTGAAGAACAGGCCACAGCAAGTACGAGAGGCTTTCAACCGTCACAATGGCCAGCTGTGCATTAGCTCGGTCACCTTGATGGAGTTAGTCTACGGCGCCGAAAAATCAGCAATTCCAGAAAGAAACTTATCTGTCGTCGAAGGCTTTGCGGCGCGGCTCGAGGTGCTCGCCTACGACCAAATGGCAGCAAGCCATACAGGCCAATTGCGGGCCGAACTCGCACGGAGCGGAACACCGATTGGACCTTATGATCAGCTAATTGCCGGTCATGCGCGCTCACGGGGCCTGATACTGGTCACGAACAATCGGCGTGAGTTCGACCGCGTTCCGGGCTTGCGAATAGAAGACTGGACAGCCTAGCAGGACCTGACGACTGTTGGCCGCAGGCCTGCAGTCTATCTGCCAATAGCATATTGTTCCCACGGCAAATCGCGACCAGCCACGATTTTCTCCCGTCACAGATAGTCCACCAAACTCAAACTTTGCAGCTTCGAGACAAGCGTGTAAGCGGTTTCGAGCTGCGTCTGAAACGTGTTGATCAATGTCGATGCTTCGTAGGTATCAACACCCTGCAGTTCGGTCAGCCGGGTCGTCAGGAGAGACGATTGTGCGTCCAGTGCGTCGTTGGCCTTTTCGACGCGCTCTTGCGACAGCCCAAGAACGCTCTGTTGGTAACCAAGGCTGAACTGGCCTGAGATGCATAGCTTATTGCCGATGATGTTACCGCGCTTAGAGCATCAGCACTGATGTCCTGCGATCCGATCGCCGAGATAACGGTCGCCGCCAGGGCGAGATAACGCATTCCGTCCGAGTTGGCATTGGTTGAGGATGTGGCGGTCTCGGACGCACTGATCCGACTGGTCATGTTCGTGCTGCGGGCCGTCGTCTCAAACAGCGTTGTCCTGTCACTCGTGTACAGCGCCATGTCGTTGTTATCGCGGGTCATCGTGGTAACCCCGATGATCGACGATATCTGCTTGAGCAGCGCATCCCGCTGGTCAAGCGCGCTCGACGTATCCGCGCCGGTTGCAGTTGCGACCTTGACGGCATCATTTGCCGCTTGGAACTGCGCCAGAAGGCTGTTCAGCGTGTCGACCTGGGTCGCAATTTCCGCATCGGCGTCCTCGCGAAGAGATTGAACGCTGTCACTGGCATCGTTGAGCGAGTTTGCCAGATCCTGCGCCGCGGTTACTGCCGCCTGGCCGGCGACAGAGCTGCTCGGTGATGCTGCAAAGGTCTGTAGTGCCTCGTGAAAAGCGGCGAGATATATGCTTGGGGACGTTCGTAATCGTTGCCCCCAAGGATCGATTTCAGTTGCTCCAATCCGTCGAGCAAGGTCTGCTGTCCGCTATCGCTCGCATTCGCCTGCAAATATTGCGTCAGCAGTGCATCTTCCTGCGCGCGAGAGACGGCAACGACCTGTGCTCCATCAAGTGAGGTCGTGACCGATGCTTCCCTGCGCACATAGTCGGTGTTGCTTGAGTTGGCGATATTGTTGGCGACAACACTGCTTTGGTAGGTCGTCGTGCTGAATATGCTTTTTGTCGTCTTGAGCGCGGCGGACAATGACATCGGCGGCTGTCCTTATCGCTTCAGGTTGACGAGAACGTCCATGATGTCCGAGCCGGTTTGGAAGACCTTGGAGTTGGCGGTGTACGAACGCTGAGCCTCGATCATCTCAGTCAGTTCGCCGGCCAGATCGACGTTGGAGCTTTCCAAAGCGCCCGACTGGATGGAACCAAGCCCGTTCGACTGCGGAAAGCCCGTCACCGTTACACCCGACGCGCCGTTCGCGCTGTACACGTTTCCGCTGAGCAAGGTGAGATTGTCGGGACTTGCAACGGTCGCCAGCGGGATCTGATACAGCGATTTTGTCGTTCCGTTCGAATAGGAAACCGACACGACGCCGTCGGTTCCGATGCTGACGGAACTGACCGTGCTTGCGGCCTGACCGTCGGCGGACCCGGTGGCCGCGAAATCAGATGCGAGCTGCGTAAAGTCCGAGTAGTCCATCGTGATCGTCCCGGCCGTTACCGGGTCGACGATGTCCGTATCGGTGGCCGATGCGAGTTGCCCATTCGCATCGAAGTTCAGCGTGGCAACGCTGACGGCGCTGGACGAATAGGGGAAAGAGGTCGTACCGCCTGTCGTGGCGTCGGCATTGCGATAGACCGCCACCTCCCAGGTCGAGCCCGTTACGGCGCCGTTCGCATCGGTAATTTCGCCGGTCTTGGTGAAGTAGTAGTCGTACTGCACCGTGTTGCCGAGGGTGTCATAGGCCACCAGCGACATCTTCTTGGTGTCGTCGGTGATTGTCGTTGCGTCGTTGGCGCTCGGCAATGTGCTGGTGTCTGAAACAACTTCCGCGCTCGCATCCAGATTGCCGCTGAAATAGGCTGACGTGGAAGCCACGGCGCTAAGGCCCGACTGGCTGACATTGATCGGAACAAGGCCATCAAAGCCGTTCACGACGACGGCCGGAGCGCCTGAGTCATAGGAGTAGCCCATCAACGTGTAGCCGGCACTGTTGACGAGATTGCCGCTGGAATCGACGGAGAAATCGCCTGCGCGCGTCAAGACCGGCGTACCGTCTGCGCCAGTGACGATGAAGAAGCCGTCCCCTGAGATCGCGAGATTATATGCCGACGTCGTATAGGAGATATCACCCTGTTCGGCGACGGCCTGGCGCACCGTCGTCTGCACGCCGCCTGAGCTGTAGTTGCCAGTCGTGGACGGCAATACGAGGGAGGAAAACGCAGTGGAGACCGACTTGTAACCCGTCGTATTGGAGTTGGCGATGTTATCGGCGACCGTGCTCAAGCGATTTGCCTGCGCCGCCATTCCAGATACCGCTGTTTTCATGCTGCCGAAGATGCTCATGGCGCTTCCCTGTCTTGGTTTGAGAGACATGCCGCCGCCAACTCGAGCCACAGCAACAACCGCACGGAAGACATGTGTCGACCGTGTTGTCTGGCGGGAAGTTGGGATTGGCTTTAGCCGTGCGGATCATCCGCACACGCACGCTGACACTTGCTTTAACTCAGGCCGGTCAGCGGTGAATCATTAAAGTACCTTATAGTACCGTAAATATAAAGCTGACTTCCGCAACCCGATAAATGACCTGCGATTTTTTGTTCAGAGGAGGCCATCAAAAGACATCTGGCAGCCGAGGACGGTGTGTCCGCGCTTATTTAGGCGTAAGCGGTTGAGCGGTCGCGAGATGCCGATGAACCTGTTGCCGGATCAGGGGAGTTCGCGGAGTCAATATTGCATCCGGCAGTTGTCGAACGACCGACAACACCATTCGTGCCGGCTACTTGGATGGCTGATCGACGAGCCTACGCGCGAAAAAAGACGACGTTGCTCTGAGGCGCAAGCTGGAGGCGAACCTCATCAAAGAAGATGTCGATCATTCGCAGGAGGTCGCTGCGCGCGTCTGCGATCGCGCCTTGAGATCGGGGTTGACGTCCGAAAGTACCCAACGCCCGCAAAAGCGTGTTCATCGAGACGCTGATAGCAGGAAGGCAATCGACAACATAAGCACATGCAGGCGCGGCGTCGAGGACCTCCACGATCAGGCTGTGTGTTGCTTTTGGGAGCAGCGTCGCGGTGGTTGCGTCGCAGCAACTGATCTGTGTACGAAGCTCGCACAGCTTCTGGATTGTCTCTGACATCTGTCTTTCCGCTCTAATATCGCTCGTAGCAAAGAGATCGATCGCTCGCCGTTTTCAGGCCGAGCGATCGAGAGCCTATCCGGCCCATCGCCATTTTCCTTGAGGGGTTGGAAGGGCGATACTCACGACCCGGCTCTTGGACGGGCCAATCAAAAATCATCAACATAAGTCCGGCAAAACCTGCCTTACGCAACTGTCAGACTGGCATCTCTCTTGCCGACCTGTTGCGTTGCGATGTGCAAGCATTTGACCACGAAGCGTGACCTCGGTGTGGCCGCAGTGTTTCAAATGATTGCTGAGCTGAAAGGATTTGTAATGATGGGCAAGCGACGCGTGCACTCATCTTGAGCGCGCTCTGGTGGGCACGATGCGCTCGCGGGCAGTCGTGCGACAGCTTTGTATCCACTGCGTTTCCGTCATCGTTCCATGACAAGCCGTGTGTATTGATCTGCCCCAAATTATCTTCCGAGAAGAGGGCGACGATTGATGGCGACTCTGAAACAGGTTGCGTTGCGGGCGGGGTGCTCGTCAGCGACCGCAAGCCGGGTCCTGAACCTGAGCGGACCCGTCAGCCAGGCGACCGCGCTTCGGGTGCGGCGGGCCGCAGCAGAGATCGGCTACGGGTTCGGTGCTCCATTCAGTCGCAATACCCGACGCCCCGTCATCGGTGTCCTGGTGCCAAGCGTCACCAATCCAGTCTTTGCCTCTTCTCTCTCAGGCATACAGAATCGCATGTTGGCCGCCGGCCATAGCGTTTTGATTGCCCAGTCGAACTATGATCCGGACCAGGAAGCGCATGCTGTCGCCAGTTTGCTGGGCGAGCGTCCGACCGGTCTCATCCTCACGGTCTGCGACGGTGGCACCAGTCTTGCGGCCGAACGCGACTTGCCGCCGACCGTGCTTCTCGGCAGTTCGCCAAGCGAGCGCTTTCCCGCGGCGGTGACGGTCAACAACTACAGGGCAGGGCACCGGCTGACCGAATTCCTGCTGTCGAAGGGACATAGCAGGATCCTCTATGTCTCCGGCAATTTCGCTGCCTCGGACCGGGCGCTGTTGCGATACCACGGATATCGGAAGGCGATGGAGGACGCGGGCGTGGTGCCGCTCGATGCGATCGAGACGTCCTTCGTGAGCGGCTACGACCAACTGGATCTCGGTCGCGCCCTGCAGGCTCATCGCCCCACGGCCATCATCGGCTCGAACGATCTGATCGCGCTTAGCGTCATCGGCGCGGTACGGCGCGAAGGGCTTTCCGTTCCCGGTGATGTGTCTGTCGCTGGATTCGACGGTATCGCGATCGGCAAGCTCATCGATCCGCCGCTGACGACCATCGAGATGCCGGATGCCATCATGGGGACGACGGCCGCCTCGCTGCTGCTCGATATCGCCGAAAACAATGCGCCGCGCCGGCATCTCGAGCTCCCCTACGCCCTGCGCGAAGGAGGCACCGTGCGCACCTTTGAACAAGGCGAAACCGCCGCAACCGTCAGGCGCGGCGGTTCCTAGTATCATTCATAATGCGTCTTAGCTGCGCGGCAGCATGCCTTCGACATCACCGGCTGCATCGTCAAGCGCTTCCTTCGGTTCGGCAGAGCCGTCGACGATGCGCGACAGGTTGTCGACGATGGTCTGGGTAACCTTGACGCCGTTCGATCCCGGGAAGGCATACCACGGAACCATCAGGGGCATCTGGCTGAGGCCGGCCTGGAAGAGCGGGTTCTTCTTGTAGAAGTCACCGAGATACTCAGCCGACTTGGCGGCGAGTTCGTTGTTCGGGACGTAGCCGGTGCCGGGGACGACAACTGAAGCGCCGTAAGGACCGGCGGCGAACTTCGCGAACTTCCAGGCGGCTTCCTGCTTGGCCGTATCGTGAGTCAGGATGACTACGGCGTTGCCGCCCGTTGGGAGGTGGCCCTTTTCAGGATCGATCAGCGGGATCTTCGCGGTGCGCAGATCGAACTTCTTGCCGACGTTCTTGATCGTGTTGACGAGCGCTCCAGTCGTCTGAAACTCGAAACCAACCTTGCCGGCAGCAAAAGCTTGCTCGCCTGCCGGCTTGGTGAACACCGGCATTCCGCCTTCCTTGATCATGCGGGCGATCAGGTCGACGGCCTTCTGGCCTTCGGGACCGTTGAAGGCGACCTTCTGTTCGTCCGTGCTCAGCATCGATCCGCCGGCGCCGAAGAGCAGCGCCGAGAACATCCAGTCGTCGCCCTGCCAGCGGAAGTCGATGCCGTCGACGCCATTGCCGAGAGCCTTGATCTTGCCGCCGAGCGCGATGACTTCGTCCCAGGTCTTCGGCGGGTTATCAGGGTCACCACCGGCAGCCTTCACCAGATCGGCGTTGTAGTACATGATCGGGTTCGAGGTCGCGAAAGCGAGGCCGACCTGCTTGCCGTTGACCTGGGCGAGTTTCAGGATCGTGTCGGAGAAACCCTGCTCCGCCATGTTGCCCTCTTTCTGGACAATCGGCGTCAGGTCGACAGCGACATTGCGTGCGTCGAGCATACGAAGGCGGTTGAGGCCGATGAAGGTCAGGTCGGGCATTTCCGAGGTGCCGGCCTGGCGCAGGATGAGCTGAATGCCATCCTCATAGGTCGCGGACGGCGCGGCGAACTGGATCTTGATGTCCGGGTTTTCTTCCATGAACTTCTTCGAGACCGTATCCATAACGTCCTTGAAGAAACCTGGCATGGGATAGTGCACGGTCAGCGTGGTTTCGGCATAGGCCGGCAGGGCCGCAGCCATCGACAGCGTAGCCGCTGCGAGGAACTTGGTGAAATGCTTCATCGCTGGTTCTCCTGGGTTCGACCGGTCAGCCTTTGAGACCGGTCATGGTTATGCCTTCGACGAAGCGCTTCTGGGCGAACAGGTAGGCTGCGACGAGAGGGATGGTGATGATGATGGTGGCCGCCATCAGCGCCCCGTAGTCGTCACCGGCTTCCGCGGCGCGGAAGTTCATGAGACCAAGCGGCGGCGTGGCGTATTGCGGCTTGCTGATCACGATCAGCGGCCAATAGAGATCGTTCCAGTGCGCGACGACCGAGAAGATCGCGAATGCGGTGACCGCCGGCCATGCGTTCGGCACGATCACGCCGGAGATGATGCCGAGTTCCGACATGCCATCGAGCCGCGCGGCATTGATGAGGTCGTCAGGTATGGCGCGGAAGAACTGCAGGAACAGGAAGATCGCGAAAACCGAGATCGTGAACGGCGCGACCAACGCGGTATAGCTGTTGAGCAGCGAGAGCTTGTCGAAGCCGACATAGAGCGGCAGCGCCGTGGCGTGGATCGGCACAAGCAGCCCCAGCATGACAAGAGCCATCATGGTGCGCGCCGCGCGGAAACGCAGCTTGGCCATGGCGTAGGCACAAGGAATGGCGACGACCACCTGAAAGAAGAAGATCAGCGCGCAGACGAGAACGCCGTTCCACAGGAGCCGGCCCATATCGACCTTTTCGAGCGCCTTGCTGAAATTCTCCAAGTAGCGGAACTGTTGCGGGATAAGCGACAGGGCGGCGGTGAAGATATCGTCCTGCGCCTTCCCGGCCGTGGAGATCATGAAGATGTAGGGTGCCAGGAAGATAACGGCGCCGAGGATCAGGAGCGCCAGGCGCAACAGGCGGCCGGGCGTCAGACGAGACTGTGTTCTCATGTGTAGTGCACCCGCCGGTCGAGGATACGGTACTGAAGGAACATCAGCACGACGAGAATGGCGAGAAAGACCATGGTCATGGCGGAGGCATAGCCAACCTTCATGTACACGAAGCCTTCCTGGTAGATGGTGAAGAGCAGCACCTCCGAGGCATGGTTCGGACCGCCATCCGTCAATGTCTTCACGGTCTCGAAGGTCTTCACGGCATTGGTGATGCTGATGATGACGACGAAAAGCGTCGTCGGTCCGAGCATCGGCCAGGTCACGAGCCGGAAGCGATCAAGCGACGATTTGGCGCCGTCGATCTCGGCCGCGGCATAGAGCTCGCGCGGGATTGCCGTCAATCCGGCAAGAAACAGCACCATGTTGAAGCCGACCGATTGCCAGATGCCGATGATGGCAAGGCTGTAGAGCGCGGTGGATGAACTGCCGAGCCAGTTAAGCTTGGGGAGGCCGACGAGGCCGGCCAACGCGTTGATCGGACCGATGGTCGGATGAAACAGATACTGCCACACGGTTGCCATCGCGACGATCAGGGAAACGACCGGCAGGAAATAGGCGGTACGGAAGAAGCTCTTCCCCCAGCCTTCGCTTTCGATCAGCAACGCGACGCCAAGGCCGAGCAGGATCGAAACGGGTGCGACGATTGCAGTGTAGAGCGTCGTGTTCCAGAGCGCCTTGCGGAAGATGCGGTCGCTGAAGAGATGGGCATAGTTTTCGAAGCCGACGAAGCGGATGTTGCCGACGCCGAGTTCGAAATCTGTGAAGCCGAGGATCAGCACGGCAACGACGGGAAGCAGCACGAAAAGGACAAGGAGCACGATTGCGGGCGCCGCCAGCAACCAGGCGGTGCGCGCCTCGCTGCGCTCGTGCTGGACAGCAGCCGAAACCGAACCCGCGTGACTGATGGCGATGCTAGCCATGGGCTTTCTCCCTGGAAGCATCGACCGTCAACGGCAATGTGCGCTGCCGGCGGCCATCTTCGGCAAAGACCAATGCCTTGTCCGAAGCGAGTGAAAGGCCGATCTGCATACCGGTGGAAAGGCCTGCGGCTTCGGCCGGTGCAAGCTTGGCGACGATTGCTTCCCCGATTGCGTCCAGGCGGCAAAAAAGCAGGACTTCGGAACCGAGAAACTCCATGCGTTCGATCCGCGATGACAACGCTCCCTGCCGATCGCCCGCAAGCTGTACGAATTCCGGACGAATGCCGAGCTTCACCTCGGAGCCAGCAAAAGCCCTGTCATCGAGTTTCAGCCTGATATCGCCGAAAGCGACTGTGCCATTCTCGACGCGGGCTGGAAGCAGGTTGATGCGCGGCTGGCCGACGAAGCGGGCCACCTCGACATGGGCCGGATCGTCGTAGATCGTCTGCGGTGCTGCAAGTTGCAGCAATTCTCCGCCGATCATGACCGCGACGCGGTCGGCCATCGAAAGCGCCTCTGCCTGGTCGTGCGTCACATAAACGGTCGGCACGCCGGCGCGGCGGTGAAGCTCCACGATCTCGCCGCGGGCATGAACGCGCAGATTGGCATCGAGGTTGGAGAGCGGTTCGTCCATCAGGAAGACGCTCGGATGGCGCACCATCGCACGGGCCAATGCAACACGCTGGCGCTGGCCGCCTGACATCTGTGCCGGTTTGCGATCGAGCAGATGATCGATCTTCAGCGCCTTTGCCGTTTCCTTGACATCGCGGGCGATGCCGGAACGGATCGCGCGGTGGCCGGGCATGAGCGGTCCGACAAACGGAAACCGCTGTGTCCGGCTAAGCCGGCGCATCGCGAGCGGCACGGCGATGTTCTGACCCGCCGTCAGGTGGGGATAGAGCGCGTAGGACTGGAAGACCATGGCGATGTTGCGGTCTGCCGCGGCGACGCCCGACATTTCGCGGCCGTCGATGCTGATCTCGCCGTTATCAGCATGGTCGAGGCCGGCGAGAATGCGAAGGAGCGTGCTCTTTCCGCAGCCGGAGGGGCCGACGAGCGCGATGAACTCACCCGGCTGCACATCCAGGCTGACACCCTTGAGGATGGCGTTGTCGCCGTAGGATTTCGCAATACCCTTGAGGGAGAGCGCGCTCATTGCGCCGGCTCCGTCTGGACCTTGTGAGCCTCGTGCGGATAGACCTCGGCAACGATGTCGTCGAGCACATGCGCCACCATGCCAGGAACGGCGACGATCTGGCTGGTTACGCCCTGATCGAGCTCGTGAACGACAGCACCGATGAGCTTCTCGCCCGGCATGTCGCGTTCCATGCCGCCGAGAATAAAGGCTGCGGAAGGACCCCAGACGAGCGACGTGTCGAGGTGGCGCCCGGCCCATGCCCAATGCAGGTGGCCACTGGCGAACAGCGCGACATCGTGGGCCGCGATCAGATCGAAGAGCCTGCGACGTTGTGCCGGACGAACGCTCCAGTAGCCCGTGTCGCCCTCATCGGGCGCATCGACGAACAGCGGCTTGTGGGCGAACATCGCGACGCGCCGGCCGGAGCGCTCGGCGAGCGTCTTTTCGAGCCATTCGAACTGCGCTTCTTCTTCGGCGTCCTCGAATCCGAGGAGCAGGCTGTCGATGCCGATCAGCCGCCAGTCGGCGACATCCTCGGCCCAATAGTCCGGGCCGACCACGCTGCGCCAGCGCCCGAGCCGGACCTGGTCGACCGGCTGCAGGGAGCCCGGAAGATGCCCGACGTCGTGATTGCCCGGCACGAGCAGCATTGGAATGGAAACCTGTCGCATCAGGTCCATGCAGAAACGCAGATCTTCTTCCTTGTCCGCACCATCGACGGAGAGATCGCCGGTATGAACGATCAGGTCCGCACCGCTCTTCTCGAGCCATTCCTTCAGAGGCTGCCAGTTACCGTTGAAATGCGGCTTTGACGGGCTGAAATGGGTATCGGTGATCTGAACAATCTTCACGGCGGTGCTCTCCAGTTCGATGCGCCCCCGCCGGAAAACCGGCGCCGGGCTCTAAGCTGTCGCCTCTTTAGTGCCCCCGAATGTCAGGCTGGTAACAACCGTTTCCACCGTTCTTCCAATTGCGTCACCGGATCGTCACATGCGGCGCCGCCGAAGCCTATCCTTTGCTCGATGCCGAGGGATTGGGCATAACTGGCCGCTCATTCCTGCCTCAAGCATACGGCCGCATGAGCGCTTCTTCGTATCAGGGGGAGGGCGCTGTCGCCCTCCCGAAGATTTATCTGCGAGTCGATCGAGAAGCATGGCGATGCCTGCCATACTCCGTTCTCGAAGACTAGCTGATCAGATCTGAACCTGACCGCCGTCGACGAACAGCTCGACGCCGTTGACGAACGAGGCCTCGTCGGAGGCAAGGAACAGCACCGCCTTGGCGATCTCTTCCGGCTTGCCGATGCGGCCGGCCGGGATAAGGCCGGCGAGGTAGTTCTTGGTGTTTTCGGCGCTGTCGCCATCACCAAAGAGTTCGTTGAGGCCAGCCGTGTCCGTCACACCGGGGCTGACAACATTGACCCGGATATGGCGATCCTTGAGATCCAGGATCCAGTTGCGGGCAAAGTTGCGGACGGCCGCCTTGGTCGCGGAGTAGACGCTGAATGCCGGCGTGCCAGAGACGCTAGTGGTCGACGAGGTCAGGACGACGGAGCCGCCATCGCGAAGCAGCGGAAGCGCCTTCTGGACGGTGAAGAGCACGCCCTTGACGTTGGTATCGAAGGTCTTCTGGTAGTGCTCTTCGGTGATCGCGCCAAGCGGTGCGAACTCGCCGCCCCCGGCATTGGCGAAGACGGTGTCGATATGGGAGTGCTTCTGCTGGACGGCGTCGTAGAGACGGTCGATGTCGACGAGGTTGCTCATGTCGCCCTGGACACCGGTGACGCGTCCGCCGATTTCCCTGACTGCAGCATCAAGCGCTTCCTTGCGGCGACCAGTGATGAATACCGAAGCGCCTTCCTCAGAGAAGGCCTTTGCCGTGGCATGCCCGATGCCGCTCGTGCCTCCGGTGACAACCACTACTTTGTTTTCGAACTTCTTGGTCATTGCTTAGCTCCTTGTGTTGCGGCCGCTTGCCGTTGAGAAAGAACATGCCAGCAGAACGCTGATGCAAATAGTCGGCAATAATGTTACTTAGCGTTCTATCTGGAGAACGATGATGCGATCTGACCTGAACGACCTGGTGTACTTTGCGGAGGTGGTGTCACATGGTGGGTTCGCGGCCGCGGGGCGGGCGCTACGCGAACCGAAGTCGAAGCTTAGCCGTCGTATCGCCGGTCTCGAGGCCCGGCTTGGCGTCCGACTGATCGAACGCTCGAGCAGACGGTTTCGAGTGACCGATGTCGGGCAGACCTTCTACGAACATTGCAAGGCGATGGTCGCGGAGGCGGAGCAGGCCGAAGCGCTGGTGGCAGAAGCGCGCTCGGAGCCACATGGGCTGATCCGGATGAGCTGCCCGACTGGCCTGGTCGAGCTGGTCTCCAGACTGGTGACGCAGTTTCTCGAGCGCTATCCGAAAGTGCGCCTGCAACTCGTCGCGATCGACCGCCCTGTCGATCTGATCGAGGAGCGGATCGATGTCGCACTCCGGGTTCGAACGTCGCTTGACGGCGACGCTTCGCTGACTATGCGCTCGCTGGGAAATTCGGTGCGTATCCTCGTCGCCAGCCCGCAGATTGCCAGTCGGGTCACCGGCATTGAAGATCTTGGCAATCATCCGACTCTTTCGACGAGCGACGATCAAGGTGACGTGGACTGGCATCTCGAAACGAATGATGGCCGACGGCATATTCTGAGCCATACCCCACGGATGGGCTGCGCCGACTTTACGGCTGTTCGCGCCGCCGCCGTGGCGGGCCTCGGCATCGCACTGCTTCCAGACCACACGTGTCGCGAGGCGCTTGATGAAGGCAGGCTCGTACGGGTTCTTCCGGGGTGGAGCGGCATGCAGGGTCTGGTGCATCTCGTGTTCACCACCCGCCACGGCCTGCCGCCCGGCGTCCGCAAATTCATCGACAGCATCGCCGCAGGTTTTCCAAAGGATGCGTTGGGGCACTGAATATGTCTTGTCTGACGAAGACGGTGCGGCCGTAGTCGCCTTCGCCAGGCGCTTCAGTGTTTCAGTATCGATTTCCTGCATCGGCGCGACCGGATCAATGGCATGACATCGCCGCTGTTCACGGGCCGAAACACCACTCTGACCAGGTGAATCTGCGCTCACCTGTCTTGCATGAACGCCCGCAGTTCGTCGGGTGTGATCTTGCCGTCATGGTTGGTATCGACCGCAGTGAAGATCCGCTTGTGGATCGCAACCATCTCATCGAAAGAAATCGCGCCGTCCCCATCGGAATCCGCGATGGCGAACATGATCTTCATCATGTGACCGCGCATGGGTCCCATAGCGGGCATGTCCTCGGTCATCCAGGGCTGCATCATGGTTCCGCGATCCATCATGCCGGGCATCATCTTCGACGGATCGGAATGAGACTGATCGCCCGACTGCGCAACGTCCGGACCATTTGTCTGGGCGGAGGCGATCCCGATTGTGCCGGCAAGGGCAAGGAGGGCGATAGTCGCCAGCTTGAAGGTGCGCATTTCGTGTCTCCTCTTTCAGGTCTTGCTCCACAAATGGGGGGCCGCTTTGATCAATAGGGTAAATCCGGTGTTGCAACGTTGTGCTGGATCAAATTGCGGACCTGTAAGCATCTAATATATTTGGAGAGACAGCGGGCTTTGGCGTCTGATCGCCGCCCGAGCAGACCGCGGCTGCGTGCGGCTGTTCTCGGCGCCAACGATGGGATCGTTTCGACGGCGAGCCTGATCGTAGGGGTTGCCTCGTCCTCGGCAGCAAGTTCCGACGTCCTGATCGCCGGCATCGCGGGGATGGTGGCAGGTGCCGTGTCGATGGCGGCCGGAGAATATGTTTCGGTCAGTTCCCAATCGGATACCGAGCAGGCGGATCTCGCCCGCGAGCGGCAGGAGCTGGCGACCCAGCCAGAGGCAGAGCGCGAGGAACTGGCACAGCTTACGTCAAGCGTGGTGTCGAGATCGACTTTGCCCGGCGCGTTGCGGACCAATTGATGGAAAAAGATGCGCTAGAAGCCCACGCAAGAGATGAACTCGGCATATCGGAAATCACGACGGCGCGACCGGTGATCGCCGCCCTTACGTCTGCCCTTACATTTGCGGTCGGCGCAGCGATGCCGCTTGGGATGGTCTTGATTGCACCTGCGTCCAGCCTGGTGACGGCGGTTTCGATCGCTTCCCTATTGTTTCTCGCAGTGCTCGGCGCCGTGGGAGCAAAGGCAGGTGGAGCCAACGTCCTGAAAGCGACCGCACGCGTCACTTTCTGGGGCGCCTTTGCCATGGCGCTGACCGCTGGAATCGGAACGCTGGTCGGTAGGGCAGTGTAGCGTGGACTTCCCCCGTAGGCCGGCCATCAGTTGCTCCGCGTGCATTACGAATGATGGCACCCGCCCAATCAGGCATAAGTGACGCTAGGTTCAGCCAAGCACACCGCGCGGACACGGGGATCTTGGATGGTGCCTTGCGCCTCTAGTGGACGACGGTGATCACCGGGATACCAGCTTCCTCGGCGGCTCGAATGAGGGCGATGCGCGCTTCCTTCGCTGGGACCCTGCCGTGAATTGCTTCCAGGCACGCCTTGATGGCTCCCATGTATTCCTCACCGTCATCCGAGGGCCACGCAATGATTAGCGCTTCTGCGACATCACGCAGTGATCCGATATGCCTGTATTTATCTCGTCCACCCATCACCAACAACAATGGCAGGAAGTCTTCATTTCTGTCCCAATTCACTACAACTGCACCTCGATCGGTTTACAGATTGCTAACCTTGCAAGTTCCGTTCCGCGGAGGCGCCGGATGGACGTACATCAAATCCTGTTCGCAAGTGCGGTAATTGTCATATAATTAGATGTTCTAAAATCATCGGAAAATCAGTTGCTTGAGGCGTTCATCTGGGCTAGGTTTTTGCCCAAGGCGGCGGTGTGCTTCACCCTGCATATATCTTCGGATTGCATCTGGTTGGTGATGCCGGGAGGGAGGGACGATGAGCCAATCTTTTCGACTGCCCGCCTCCATGGTGGCGGAGCGAACGTGTTGCGCCGGCTGGACCCGATACCGGCTTTCAAGCCCCTGAGGGCGTCGCAAATCTTTCATTCATTATTGCTAATAGTGCGCATGGTTGTGCGAGGGCGGAGGTTTGGCATGCGCAAGCAAGCTGTCATCTTTAATGGTCAGGAAGTCGGGATCGCCGTTCCGGTCGATAACCGTCTGCGGTTCATCGCTGTCCGGTTCCACGTCATCGACCTCGATAATCGTGTGTTCGATACGGTGACAGATATCAGGCGTGCGATCGCTGAGCATATTACCGCAACCACCTCGGGGAGGCTGGTGCTTTCCAACTGATCTCCGCGCTGGAATGAGTAAGGGAATGCACTCGGTGTGATCCTGGTACTAGAGACGTTACGGGATACTACGGGCCTGCGCCGGCATGGGATGCTAATTTTTCCTCGGCTAAGTTGGCGATGAGGGCGCATTGCGCTCGACCGGGGTCATGTTGGCGTCGCCGGACGTTGATGTCGACGTTTTCGGCTCACAGATTGTCGACATGGGTAAGCAACGGCCGCATTTCACGCTCTTCGTCTCCCGCGACGACCGCGCGCTCGCTCTCTCCCGCCGCGTCTGGGCAACGTCCCCGCTGCTGGCGTGGTCATTTCCGCTCCCGTCGCGATCGTCGATCAGAACACGCGGCAGAATACAGCCACTATGCCGAGACGCTCGTCCCCGCCGGGTCGTGAATCGAAGCCATATACGGCCAAAAGCAAGTGTGAAACCACCAGGCAGACAGCAGCGAAGAACTGCGATCGTTAGGCTGCTGCAACATTGGCTTGCGCTTGGATGAAAACTCATCCCCACTGTCCTTGGTAAGCGGCGTGGCGATAGTCCGCGACGTCGCCGTTGGCCAAACAGGCCAGGAAAACAAGCGCTGCTGAGCCACGAGGCCACCCTCGTGCTCAAGCTCTCAAGATGGGCTCAACATAGGAGATGTGATGCTGAACGACGTTACAACCGCTGAACAGATCTCTCGCGTGATTTCGCAAGCGACGGCCCCGGCCTTTCTATTGGGTGCGGTCGCAGCATTCATCTCGGTTCTGATCACCCGCATGAACCGGATCGCGGATCGCAGCAATGTCTTAAGCGCCTTTCCCGAGGGGGACATCAGTCGCAGCCACCTTCAGATCGTTCTTCCACGATTGAAGCGGCGCGCGAGGCTGCTCAACAAGGCAATCGAGTTTGCCGTGATAAGCGGAATATGCACGACCGCGCTCGTCATATTGGCTTTTGCCAGCTCTCTTCTCAACCTCAAGCATGAATACGGCGCAGCAGTTATGTTCTCCATAGCGCTCCTGTTCTTCGCCGCCTCCCTGGTGACATTGCTGTTGGAGGTGCGCGCCGCGCTCCATGACCTCGATTTCTATGTGTAGGCGGCGCCAGCGTGCAGAAGCAATCTGCGGCAGCACGCCGGGCGCAATGTCAGCTTGGCGTAGCCGGTCCAACCGATGACCGTTCGATCAGGGTGGTCGCGACCGAAGCGGAAGCTTCTTCGTCGGACGGAGACGTCGACCTCTCGATCAACCGCATCACCTCCTCGCCGATGGCGTGATAGGGCTGGGCGATCGACGTCAATGGCGGCGCCAGAAGTCGGGCTATGCTGTCGTCGTAACCGATAACGGAAATATCGTCGGGCACTCGCAAGCCGCGTTCATAAATGGCTTGCAGTACGCCGGCCGCCAGTATGTCCGAGCCTGTCAGGATGGCCGTCGGTCCTTCGCTTTTCAGCAGTTCTTTTCCGATCACATAGCCGGGCGGACCGCCGCCTGTGTGGGAGGGATTGTAGTCTCCGAGCACGACAGGGCAATCTTCCAGGGCAAGTCCTGATGCCGTGATCGCATCGCGAAAGGCGTCGGCGCGTAAAGTTTCGGCCGCGACCGGCTTGCTCATGGCGAGTTCGTCCGGAATCTTGCCGCCCACGAAAGCGATCTTGCTATGGCCTTGCCGGTGGAGCGCCGCTACGGCCTCGACCATGCCAGTCCGCGGGTCAATCTCGATGACGCTTGCTCCCTCGATGATATGTCGCTCGATCTCGATGATGGGCAGTGCAGCCGCCTGGATCGGTTCGAAGTTTTTCGGGTCCAGGCCGTGGCAGAGGACGACAGCATCGACACCGTGTTCGAGGAACTGGCTCACGCCGGTTGCCTCGGCGTCGCTCGAATACCCATGATTGACTGTGAGCATTGAGTAACCGCGGTTCATGGCCGACGTGCGGATCGCGTGCGAAATGTGGGTGAAGAAGGGGTTCTCCCGTGCCGAGGAGAGCACTAGCCCCACCGAGTAGCTTCGTTGCATTCGAAGCGAGCGGGCCTGGAGGTTCGGGCGATACCCTATTGCCTCGACGGCATCGAGAACGCGCTTTCGGTTCTCTTCCGATACGTAGCCATTGTTGTGGATCACGCGTGATGCCGTGGCCGGCGATACCTTCGCCATCCGCGCCACATCGGCCATTGTCGCCTTTACGTTCATGGATCCTCTCTGCTGCTTCGCCAAATCTCTCTTGCACCATCATTATAGATGTGCAATGTGGTGACGTCATCATAAATGTGTGGTGACGTCACCACATTCGGTGTGCACCCTGGGAGGGGTGTTGTCTTTTGAGGGAGGAAGAGCCTTTGGCATTTCGCAAATTGAAACTGGTCGCGACGGCTGCCGCCATGCTTTGCAGCGTCGGGGTCTCGGCTCAGGCGCAGGTCAACATCGACTTCTGGGATCAGGTATGGGGGCCGCAGCCCTATGCGCAGCGCGCCCAGCAGCTCGTTGACGAGTTCAACAAGAGCCAGTCCGAGATCCACGTCAATTATCGTTCCGTTCCTTGGGCGAACTGGTACGAAACCTATGTCACGGCGATCGCCTCCGGCTCGGCGCCTGACATTTCGACAGGGGCGGGATTTCAGGCCGTACAGTTCTACAGTCTCGACGCGATCTATCCGCTCGACGACTTCGTCGCCAAGATGGAGGCCGATGGCACAGCGAAAGACTTCACGCCCGGTTCATTGGATGCCGTGAAATACGACGGCCACTACGTGGCGCTGCCGTGGGGCATCGACATCCGCGCTATGTTCTATCGGAAGGACGTACTCGAGGCGGCGGGTATCAAGCCGCCCACCACCTGGGACGAATTCCGGAAGGCGAGCAAGGCTGTGACCCACGACGGTGTGTATGGCGTGGCCGCATCCGGAGACTCGGGCGGCATGCACTGGATTCTCGGGCTGATGCTAAACAACGGCGGAGGTCTTTTCGACAAGGACGGCAAGCCGGACCTGACCGGCGAAAAGTCGATGGCGGCCGTCTCGTTCCTCTCTGACCTCGTTGTTGATGGTTCGGTAAACCCGTCGTCGGCCGGCTACAAGAGCGATGATGCGCGTGGCAGCTTCTATGCCGGCAAGTCGGCATTCTATTACTCCAATCCGACGACCGCGGATGGGGCCGGAGCCGAAAAGGACAAGATCGGTGTCCTTCCCCCGATGGCGTCCACCTCGGGCGAAAAGGGCACTATCAACTGGGTCAACAACATCATGATCTACAAGCAGTCGAAGCACCCTGAGGAGGCGATGACTTTCCTCCGCTGGTGGTCCGACCACCAGCTTGTCCTATGGAGCGAAGGCAAGGCTGGCGGCATTCCTGCGCGTGCTTCCTTCCAGAAGGATCCCTTCTTCGTCGAGAACGAACAGGTCAAGTTCGTGATCGAAAACTACCTGCCGATCGCAAAGCCGATGAGCGCATCGAAGGGCGGTACGTTTCCGCAGCTCAACGAGATCGATGGTGACGGCTTCCTGATGAGCCTCGTGCAGAAGATCTGGCAGGGCCAGCCCGCGCAGGAAGCGGTGCAAGCTGCACAGGACCACCTGCAGGAAATAATGGACCAATGACCATGCAGGCTTCATCACCAACGGCAACGGTCTGGCGAGGTTTCGCCAGACCGCTCCTGAGCCCTGACGTGCGCACGACCGCGATCCTGCTGGCGCCGTCGATCCTTCTGATTGCAGTCGTCATCGCCTATCCGATGACGCAGGGACTGCTCTACAGTTTTACCAATGGCTCGCTGCTGAAGCCGGGCAAGTTCGTCGGATTTCAGAATTACGCGAAGCTGTTGAGTGAGCCGACTTTCTGGCACTCGCTCCGGTTCTCGCTGCTGTTTGCGGTCGCAAACATCGCCGGCTGCTACACACTGGGGCTTGGCCTCGCGCTGCTTTTGCAAAGGGATTTCCCGCTGCGCGGTCTGTTTCGCGTCCTGCTTCTCCTGCCGTGGATCGTGCCGTCGCTTGTCGCCATCGTTTCCTGGCGCTGGCTGATGAATGACGAACATGCCTTGTTCAACCAGATCATCACCGCATTCGGGGGCGATCCGGTCTTCTTCCTGTCGAACTCGAATTGGGCGATCGTCATGGTCATTCTGATCAAGATCTGGCGCTCCTTCCCATTCATGCTCCTGTCTTTGCTGGCCGCGCTTCAGACAATCGACAGGACGCTCTACGAGGCAGCCGAGATCGACGGGGCAACGCGATGGCAGAGCTTCTGGCATGTGACCATGCCGGCTATCCGGGGGATATCCGTCGTCCTCTGCCTGCTGATGACAATCTGGACGGTGAACGACTTCGACACGCCGTGGCTTCTCGCCCAAGGCGGTCCGGCCAACGCGACCGAAAATCTCGTCGTCCTCGCCTATCGCTATACCTTCGCCCGCAACGATGTCGGCATGGGCGCCACCGTCTCGTTCGTCACGCTCGGAATGCTGCTCGTGATCTTCGCTGTCATCCTGCGGCTGCAAAGGGAGAAGCGAGGATGAGAAAAAGAACTCCACTCGCCCGCTGGGGGCTGACCGCATTTGTCGGTGTCGTCGTCGTCGTGATCAACCTGCCGATCATCGTGATGGTCTTGAATTCGTTGCAGACGAACGAAGACATCCTTGCGCGTGCGACGCTCCTTCCGAGCCATCCCTCACTTCAGAACTACACGTTCCTGATGGCTGAAACGCCGTTCCTCACATACCTCAGGAATTCCGTGCTCACGGCCCTGGGAGCAACGGGCTTCTCGCTCGCCTGCGCCGTTCTTGCCGGCTACGCCTTGTCGCGCTTCCGGAACCGGCTTCTCGATGCGTATGGAACCGCCTTGTTCGCCGTCCAGATGTTCCCAATCATCCTGGCCCTGATACCGCTGTTCCTTCTCTTCCGGCCGCTTGGGCTTATCGACAATCCGCTCTCGGTCATCATCGTGTACGGCATAATCAATCTGCCGTTCGTGACGTGGATGGCACGCAGCTACTTCGACACGATCCCGCGGGAACTCGAGGAGGCAGCGCTGATCGATGGGTGCGGTCACTTCGGTGCCTTCTTCCGGATCGTGCTGCCGCTGTCGGGGCCGGGTCTGGCGGCTGTGGCAATCTTTGCCTTCCTGCTCGCCTATAACGAGTTCTTCGTCGCCAATGTCTTCCTGCGCACGCAGCAGGCCATGACGCTGCCTGTCGGCATCCAGATGTTTCTTCAACAATTCGCGACGGATTGGGGCAGCCTCACGGCAGCGGCGTCGGTGACGATGCTTCCCACGCTCATCCTGTTTCTCTTCGTCCAGAAATTCATCACGCATGGCGCCATTGCCGGCGGCGTGAAAGGCTAATCGGAGCACATAATGTCCAAGATTATCAATGTTGGTGTCGTCGGTTGCGGCGAGGCCGCACAGATCCTTCACATCCCGACGCTGCGCGAACTTAGCGATCGTTTCGCAATCACCGCGCTCTGTGACGCATCGAAAACAGTCGTCGATGCCGTCGGCCTCGGGTTACCTCAAGCCGCCCGCTATACCGACAGTTCAGCTCTGCTGGATGACATGAATGTCGACGCGGTCGTGATTGCCAATCCCAACACCTACCACGCGCCTACGGCCGTCGAGGCGATGCGCAAGGGCAAGCATGTCCTGATCGAAAAGCCGATGTGCATCACGCTAAAGGAAGCAGACGAACTGGAGGAGACACAGGCGAAGACCGGTATGACCGTGCAGATCGGCTACATGCGACGCTATGCTCCGGCGTTCGAAGAGGCCACGCGTCTTGTTGCCCAAGTGCGTGGTGACATCAATTTTGCGCGTGTTCACGCGCTCATCGGACCGAACAGCGCCTTCATCGGCGCGACCTCGCCGGTGGCAAGGCCGAACGATATCCCGCAGAGCGTGATCGACCGGACCAAAGCGGAGACCGACGCAAAGCTGATCGAGGCGATCGGAACAGCCGAGGATCCGCGAGCCGGCGTCTATTCCCTGCTCCTCGGACTGTCCTCCCACGATATTTCGGCGATGAGAGAACTCATCGGCATGCCGAAGAGCGTCATCCATGCCGCTCATCGGCGAAACGGCCGATTCCTGACGGCGGCCTTCGACTATGGCGATTTCATCTGCCAGTTCGAGACCGGCATCGATGCAATCGCCCGCTTCGATGCGCACCTGGAAGTCTACACGCCGCAGCAGGTCATCCGCGTCGAGTACGACACTCCCTACATCCGCCATCAGCCGGCGCGCCTTTCGCTGACATCGGCCAACACGCCGCATGGGGTGACGGAAAACAGGGGCCACATCACGCGTGGTGATGCCTTCGTTGCCGAGTGGAAGCGGTTTCATGACGCCATTTTGGAGCGAAAGACGCCGAAGACCACGATCGCCGATGCCCGCAAGGACCTCGAGATCTTTGCGCAGATGATGAGCAACATGAAGGGAGCGTGACGATGGCGCCAGTTCAGATCGCCAATGTAACCAAGAGCTACGGCGCGATAAATGTGATGAACGGCGTCTCGCTTGATATCGCGGAAGGCGACTTCGTCATCCTGGTAGGCCCCTCCGGATGCGGAAAGTCGACCCTCCTGCGCATGGTCGCCGGGCTGGAGAGCATTTCTGGAGGAACGATCGCCATCGGTGGTCGGCGAGTAAACGACGTCGCCCCGAAGGACCGCGACACAGCGATGGTGTTCCAGTCCTACGCGCTCTATCCGCACAAGACGGTCGCGCAGAACATGGGTTTCGCGCTGAAGCTTGCCGGACGGCCGCAGGCGGAGATCGAAGCCAAGGTCAAAGCCGCAGGCGACATCCTGGCGCTCGGGCCACTGATGGACCGGTATCCAAAACAGCTTTCGGGCGGTCAACGGCAGCGTGTGGCCATGGGACGCGCGATTGTGCGCGAGCCGGAGGTGTTTCTGTTCGACGAACCGCTCAGCAACCTCGACGCCAAGCTGCGCGTCCAGATGCGAACGGAAATCAAGGCTCTGCACCAAAGGCTGAAGACGACGACCATCTATGTCACGCATGATCAGATAGAGGCGATGACGATGGCTGATCGGATCGTGGTCATGAACGGTGGCAGGATCGAACAGGCAGGCCGCCCGCTCGACCTTTACGACCGCCCCGCCAACCTCTTCGTCGCCGGCTTCCTGGGATCGCCGCCAATGAACTTCCTCAACGGTCGCATTGAGGGAGGCGCGTTCAGGACGAACGGAGGAACGATCCTGCTGCTCACGCCTGACATGGCAAAGGCAGCAGGCGGTCGCGAACTCGTCGCCGGCATCCGGCCGGAACATGTCGTCCTTGCCAATGGCGAAGGCCACCTGACCGCGACCGTGATCGTGGACGAACCGACGGGGGCCGAAACACAGATCGCTCTGCGCATTGGTGCAGACGAGATCCTCGCGAACTTCCGCGAACGCGTGCCGGTGCGGGCAGAGGACACGCTCTCCATTCAACTTCCGTCCGATAAAATCCACCTTTTCGACAAAGCGACCGGCCAGCGCCTAGCTCTTGGAGACACACAATGAAAACTCTCGTTCAACTCTTTTCCGCCCGTGATTTTCAGCCCTGGGACAGCGTTCTGGATAAAGTTCAGCACGCCGGTTACGACGGTGTAGAAGGCTTCTCTGCCACCTATGTCGACCCTGCCGCGTTCCGCGCTCTTCTCGACGAGCGAGGACTGATCATGCCGCAAGGACACTTCGGGCTCGATCTGCTCGAGGGCAACTTTGCCGAAGCGGTCCGCACGGCGCGAACACTTGGCGTCGACGCCGTGATCGCGCCTTATCTGCAGCCCGCCGATCGTCCCGTCGACAGGGACGGCTGGGGCGCCCTGGGAAGAAGGCTCGACCTGCTTGATCGAAAGTGCCGAGACGAAGGCTTCGATTTCGCCTGGCATAACCACGATTTTGAACTGGTGCTGCTGGAAACCGGCGAGACCCCCATGGATATCCTTCTGGACACCGCGCCGACCATGAATTGGGAAGCAGACCTCGGATGGATCCTTCGCGCCGGCGCGAACCCGATTGAATGGCTCTCAATGCGGTCGGATCGCATCGTCTCCGTGCACTTGAAGGATATCCAGCGCAATCACGAGACAGCGACCGAGGGCGGCTGGGCCGATCTCGGCCACGGCATCAACGAGTGGGAAGATATCTTCAAGCGCCTAGCCGGCCTTCCAAACCTCAAGGCCGAGGTGGCGGAGCATGACAATCCCAGTGATTTGACACGCTTCCTTGGGCGGTGGATGTCCAGCTTCAGGCGGTTGTCGGGGCAATAGGTGCCGGCTTCGCATTGGGATTTGTAGAGTCGCGCGTAAGGATCTGTCACGAACCTTACGCCACAATTTATTTGACAAGCTCATAGGCCTATCCAATGTCGGACCCGCAAATCTCCCCTGCACGGCACACTCAACTGCGTTGAGGGGTAACACGGACAAGAGTTAAGCCGGGGGACCGCTTCGAGAACGCATCGCCCACTCATCCACATCTCTACCCGCAAGTGCCTCAACTCAAAAACACCAGAAAAAACAGCATGCCGCTATAGCATCGGCGCCTGCTCGACCATACCTATAGCGCTCGTTTGTGCTTCCACGATGCGTGTGTTTCTGAGCAAGGACAGATACTGATGACCGAGAAGTCCCCCGCCGATAACTTTCCCGCCGGATACGAGTTGCCCAAGGTCTGGACCTGGGAGAAGGGGAATGGCGGCCAGTTCGCCAATATCAACCGCCCGATCGCCGGGCCCACGCATGACAAGGATCTTCCGGTCGGAAAGCATCCGTTGCAGCTCTATTCGCTCGCGACGCCGAACGGCGTCAAGATCGGGATCATGCTCGAAGAGTTACTGGCGGCAGGCCATTCCGGCGCGGAATATGATGCCTGGCTGATCAAGATAGGCGAAGGCGAGCAGTTCGGGTCGGGCTTTGTCGCTGCCAATCCGAATTCGAAGATTCCTGTACTGGTGGACCATTCGACGGCTGAGCCGACCCGGGTGTTCGAGAGCGGCTCGATACTTCTCTACCTTGCCAACAAGTTCGACGCGTTCCTGCCGAAGGACCACAAGGCCCGCACCGAGACCATGAACTGGCTCTTCTGGCAGATGGCTTCGGCGCCATATCTCGGCGGCGGCTTCGGTCATTTCTATGCCTATGCGCCGATGCTCATCCAGTATGCGGTCGATCGCTTCTCGATGGAGGTCAAGCGCCAGCTCGACGTTCTTGACCGGCATCTGGCCGATCATCGCTATATGGCTGGCAGCGAGTATACCATCGCCGATATCGCCATCTGGCCTTGGTATGGCGCCCTCGCACAGGGCAAGACCTATGGGGATGCAGGCAACTTCCTCGATGTCCAGAGCTATCGCAACCTCCAGCGCTGGACCGCCGAGATTGCGGAGCGGCCGGCGGTGAAGCGTGGACGCATGGTCAACCGGATGTCCGGCGACCCGTCCGAGCAGCTGCATGAGCGCCACGACGCTTCCGACTTCGATACCAAGACACAGGACAAGATCGGCCAAGCCTGATCGCCGCCACCCGTAGTCGACGATAATCAAGAGACCGATTTGCGGCTCCACGCCCGATGAAGGCGTCGGAGCCGCAAGTGCGTTATGGTCACTTTGTCCCGGAGCTCGGACCGTCTTCGGCCACCAAGCCGATTTCGAAGTTTGAGAGATTGCTGAGCGAGAATTCGACGCTCGTTTAGGGCGCCCTTGGAGGCAACTCGCGGGATTGGCAGTCATGTGGTTGGGCGAAGTAAACCCGACTACAGATATATCACCGTCCCGATGTCGCTATTTTAGCACAAAATAAAATCGATTGAAGAAACCTAATATCGATTAGATTCCTCGCCTTAGGCTGTCCGTGCACTGGACAAGAACGCCGCAGCTTGATCCTTGATCGCCCGAATTTGAAACTTGTTTCGTCTTTGGAGCAGAGGGGCCGGGCGACCGGAAGATTGAATGGTGTTGAGAATTGGCTCTCCCAGGGAGATTGCCCTGGCGGAAGCGCGCGTCGCGATGACGCCAGATAGTGCACAACAACTTCAGAAGTTGGGATACCAGTGCTTGCTGGAAGCCGGGGCGGGGAAGGCCGCCGGCTTCACCGATGATGCTTATCGCGCCGTCGGAGTCGTTGTCGTCGAGACCGCCGGCGAGCTCTACGAGACAGTCGATATCGTCGCGAAAGTCCGTCCTCCAGAAGCGGCGGAACTGAAAGCGCTTCGGCAGGGTCAGACCCTGATTTCATTCTTCTATCCAGCGCAAAACAGTGCGGGTTTGGGGCTGGCCCGAGACCAGGGTGCCAATGTCATCGCCATGGACATGGTTCCGCGAATCTCGCGCGCCCAGAAGATGGATGCGCTATCGTCGATGGCCAATATTGCCGGCTATCGTGCGGTCATCGAGGCCGGCAACAACTTCGGCCGGTTCTTCACCGGGCAGGTTACGGCCGCGGGCAAGGTCCCGCCAGCAAAGGTTCTGGTGATCGGTGCTGGCGTGGCCGGCCTTGCCGCGATTGGAACGGCGACGTCGCTTGGTGCTATCACATATGCCTTCGATGTTCGTCCCGAAGTGGCAGAGCAGATCGAGTCCATGGGCGCGGAATTCGTGTTCCTGGATTTTGCCGAGGGACAGCAGGACGGAGCTGCTACCGGCGGCTATGCAGCGCCGTCTTCCCCTGAATTCCGGGAGAAGCAACTCGCGAAGTTTCGGGAACTGGCGCCAGAGATCGATATCGTCATCACGACGGCGCTGATCCCGGGTCGCGATGCTCCGAAGCTTTGGCTTGCCGACATGGTTGCGATGATGAAGCCCGGCTCGGTCGTCGTCGATCTCGCCGCCGAACGCGGCGGCAATTGTGATCTCACCGTGCCAGATCAACGCACTGTCTCGGAAAACGGTGTGGTGATCATTGGGTACACCGACTTCCCAAGTCGCATGGCGGCGCAGGCTTCGACGCTCTACTCGACGAACATCCGCCACATGATCGCGGACCTGACACCCGGCAAGGACGGGGTGCTCGTCCACAACATGGAGGACGACGTCATCCGTGGAGCGACGGTCGCGTTTGAAGGTGCGATCACTTATCCGCCGCCACCGCCAAAAGTGCAGGCAATCGCGGCGCAGAAGCCGAAGGAGAAGGCGAAGGAGCTGACGCCTGACGAAAAGCGGGCGCTGGAACTCGCTGCTTTCAGGAAGCAGACCAAGAACCTGGGCTTTCTCCTGGTCTTCGGCACGGCGCTGCTTCTGCTGGTCGGCGCATACGCTCCGGCAAGCTTCATGAGCCATTTCGTGGTTTTTGTCCTTGCTTGCTTTGTCGGCTTCCAGGTGATCTGGAACGTATCGCACTCGCTGCATACGCCGCTCATGGCTGTGACGAACGCGATCTCCGGTATCGTCATCCTTGGAGCGCTGCTGCAGATCGGCTCCAGCAGCCAACTCGTCATGTCACTTGCCGCCCTGTCTGTCTTGGTGGCCACAATCAACATTGTCGGCGGTTTTCTCGTGACACGGCGCATGCTCGCCATGTTCCAGAAGTCCTGATCGGTAGGGGGATCATATGACCATTGGTATCGTTTCCGCTGCCTACATCTCGGCGGCTGTTCTCTTCATTCTGTCGCTCGGCGGACTTTCCGGGCAGGAAAGCGCAAAGCGTGCCGTCTGGTACGGCATAACAGGAATGGCCCTGGCCGTTGTCGCAACGGTCTTCGGACCAAGCGTTGGCAACTGGTTCGTCATCGTGTTGATGATCGGCGGCGGCGCCGTCCTTGGATACTACGTGGCAAGCCGGGTGCAGATGACCGAGATGCCCCAGCTTGTGGCGGCACTCCACTCCTTCGTGGGACTGGCGGCGGTCTTCATCGGCTTTAACGCCCACCTCGAGGCTCAAAGTGTGGCAGGTCTCGACGACGCTGCACGGGCGGCACTCAGCGGCTTCGCCGGCATTCTTGCCCACAAGACACCGGTCGAGCTTTCCATCATGAAGGTTGAGGTATTCCTCGGCGTCTTCATCGGTGCCGTGACCTTCACCGGTTCGGTTGTCGCGTTCGGCAAGCTGGCCGGAAAGGTCGATGGTAAGGCCAAGAAGCTTCCGGGCGGCCATTTTCTGAACGCTGGCGCAGCCATCCTCTCTGTCATGCTTCTGCTGATGTATGTGAATGGCGCTGACGCCTGGACGCTCGTCGTCATGACGCTCGCCGCCTTCTTCATTGGCTATCATCTCATCATGGGCATTGGCGGCGCTGACATGCCGGTGGTGGTTTCGATGCTGAACAGCTACTCGGGATGGGCTGCCGCGGCGATCGGCTTCACGCTCGGAAACGACCTCCTGATCGTCACCGGTGCACTGGTCGGCTCCTCGGGCGCCATCCTATCCTACATCATGTGCAAGGCGATGAACCGATCCTTCGTCTCCGTCATCCTTGGCGGTTTTGGCGCCGTTACAGGACCGGCAATGGAGATTGAAGGGGAACAGGTCGCAATCGATGCGGAAGGCGTGGCGTCCGCGCTCAACGACGCCGACAGCATCGTAATCGTACCCGGCTACGGCATGGCCGTGGCTCAGGCTCAACAAGCCGTCTCCGAGCTTACCCGCAAACTTAGGGCTGCCGGCAAGGAGGTTCGCTTCGCCATTCATCCAGTCGCAGGCCGTCTTCCGGGCCATATGAATGTGCTATTGGCCGAAGCGAAGGTTCCCTACGATATCGTTCTCGAGATGGACGAGATCAACGAGGATTTCCCTGAAACTGACGTTGCGATCGTCATCGGCTCGAATGACATCGTAAATCCTGCCGCGCAGGAAGATCCAAACTCTCCGATCGCCGGCATGCCAGTGCTCGAAGTTTGGAAGGCAAAGCAGGTGTTTGTCTCTAAGCGCGGCCAGGGCACCGGTTATTCGGGAATTGAGAACCCGCTGTTCTTCAAGGAGAACACCCGCATGTTCTACGGCGATGCGAAAAAGTCGGTCGGAGATCTGATCCCCAAGATCGCATAGTCTAGAGTTTCTCGAGATACGGGGCCGGCGCTCGTCAGCGTGAGCGGCGGCTCTCTTTCACTTCGACTTGGATCGCCAGTAGACGCTTCAGCGCGGTGCGACCGACTGCCCACCCCGACGACTGCCCTGGCCGGCGCAGCTACGCCACCGGCTTTCTTAGCGCGGTCAGCAGGTCCTGCACCGGCGCTCTCAAGGGCTCATTGCGCCGGTGGAACGCTATGATGGATACATTGGGAATGTCGGTGATCGGCCTCGAAACAAGCCCCTGCATCACGTAGTCCCGCACGGTCATGGCATCGACAATCCCCACTCCACCGCAGGCGCGCACCATGCTGCAAACATTCGCACAGAATGGAACGACGCACGCCGGATCGTAGCTGAGCCCCTGGGCAGTAAAGGCGGCGCGGATCGTGCCGCCCATCGGAGACCAGTCGGCGTTGTAGCAGACCAACGGATGCGTTGAGACTGCCGCGCATGTGAGTTCCTTCATCTGTGCCAGCGGATGATCCTTGCGCAGGACAGCGACAAGCGGAATGTGGCCGATCTTGTAGGCCTGGAACTCGGCCTTGGGCGGCAGAGCCATCTGCAAACCAATGTCTGCTTCGCCGCTGCGTAAGTCATCCTCCGGGGAGTGGACCCTGAGCACGATCCGCTTTTTCCAATTGCGATATCCGGCGCGGATCAGGATCGGGCCGATAAAACCTTCAACGAGCGCCGGGGTGGCGGAGACCGACACCGGGCGGGACGCCAGATTGCGCAACGCGGGCAGTTTGGAGCGGATCAGCGCATGCGTGTTGAAGATGGGCACGGCCAGCGCAAAGAGTTCATTCGCCTCATGGGTCGGTTCGAGGCGGTTTCCGGTGCGGTGAAACAGCGAAACTCCGAGCCGGCTTTCCAACCGCTTCAACTGTCCGCTGACGCCGGGCTGCGATATCCCGAGCAGCCGGGCGGTTTCGGTTGTGGTTCCAACCCGCATCAGGGTTCCGAAGAGTTCAAGTTCGCGAAGATCCATTATCAACCTGCTGATAGGTGGCCAGTTATTTATTATTATTCGTGTAGGGGGCGCTTGTCTAACATCCATCTCAACCCGGGGCGACTGCGCGATCGCCCGGGACCGATTCAAAAGAACGCGTCCTCCACGAAAGGTTAGGAACCTCTTTCATGATCCAGAGATTTAATTTGAAATGTTTGCTTCTCGCTTCGGCGTTTGCGTTCGCCGGGGCGGCAGCTCATGCGCAGACTTTGCACGTCGCGATGGGCTATGATCCGGTCAGCCTCGATCCGATCGCTTCGAGCGATAACGGATCGATCTGGACGCAATTGCTGATCTTCGACACCCTGATCCGCCCCGACAAGACAGGCGAGGGGCTGGAGCCGGGATTGGCCGAAAGCTGGACCATTTCGGACGACGGGTTGACGCTGAATTTCAAGCTCCGCGACGCAAAGTTCTCGGACGGCACACCCGTCACGGCGGAAGATGTCAAGTTTTCGATCGAGCGCGCGGCATCTGAAGCTTCGGGCTGGGGACGTTTCTATCGTCCGATCACCAGCTTCGAGATCCGCAACGAGCACGAGATCACGATGAAGCTGGCCCAGCCATTTACCCCTGCTTTCAACAACCTGGCGCTCTTTGCCGCCGCGATCCTCCCCAAGGCTCAGGTTGAAGCAAAAGGCGATGCGTTCTTCGAAGCCCCGGTTGGTTCCGGTCCCTTCATGCTGAAGTCACGGGTGCGCGGTTCACGCGTGGACCTGGTGAAGAATCCGAACTACTGGCAGGAAGGAAAGCCGTACGTTGACGAAGCCGTGCTGGAAGTCGTCACCGAGCCATCTGCCCGCGTGATGAAACTGGAAGCAGGCGAAGTGGACGTGGCTCTCGACCCGCCGCTGAACCAGCTCAAGGATTTGGATGGCAAGGACGGCATCACTGTCGGTCAGACCATCCCTTATCGCGCCGACTTCGTGCAGCTGAACACCACGCGCAAGCCTTTCGATGATGTCCGGGTGCGCCAGGCTCTGAACTACGCCGTTGATAAGGACGCGCTGGTAAAGGGCGTGCTTTACGGCGCCGGCAAACCTGCGGCTTCCGCCATGCCGGTCATGGCCTTTGCCGATCCAGGCCTCCAGCCTTACGCCTATGACCCCGCAAAGGCCAAGCAGCTGCTTGCCGAGGCAGGCTATGCGGACGGATTTGAGGCGCAGGTCGTCGTCGATTCCGGTGCCGCGACCAGCCGCAATGCTGCGATCGCCCTGCAGGCGATGCTGCAGCAGGTCGGCGTGAAGCTGAAGGTGCAGATGCTGGAGGGCGGCACTCAGTGGGAAACCACCAAGGCCGGCAACTACGACATGTCGGTCTCCTACACGACATCGGACACGATCGACCCAGACCAAATCATCGGCTTCGTCGGGGTCAACCCGGAACGTGCGAACGCCTACCACACGCAGTGGAAGGACGATCACCTGAACGCGCTATACGCCGATGAGCGCAAGACCGTGAATGGCCCGGAACGCGGGGCGATGTTCAAGCAGATGATCCAGATTCTGCATGACGGCGCGCCCTATGTCTTCCTCTATCATCCCGCCTCCGCCTGGGCCGTCCAGGACAAGGTCAAGGGTTTCGAGATCCTGCCGACCTCGAATTTCCGGCTTGAAGACGTGAAGATCGCCAACTGATACGCGTGCCCCCGCCTGATAGCGGCGGGGGTATCTGCCAGCCTTAGCGTGCCCCTTGCCAGCGGAAGACCATGATACTCGCCATTCTCAAACGTCTGCTCATGCTGATACCCGTGTTGATCGGGATCACACTGGCCAGCTTCCTTCTTCTCCAGATCATGCCGGGCGATCCTGCGTCACGTGCCATGGGCACGAGAGCCAGCCCTGAAGAGCTGCAGGCGATGCGGGAGCTCTGGGGTCTCGGCAAGCCGCTCTGGGTTCAATACCTGTATTTCCTCCACGATTGCCTGACCGGCAGCTTCGGCATCTCGATCTTCCACAAGCAGCCGATCATCACTCTTGTGGCCGAACGCCTGCCGTACACGCTCGCCATCGTCGGATATTCCACCGTCATCGCGCTGCTGATCGCGTTGCCTTTCGCCATTCTGGCGGCTGCAAACCGCGGTCGGTTGATCGACAATGTCATCCGCCAGATCTTCGTCGTGCTGATTGCGATGCCGCCGTTTTGGCTCTGCTACGTGCTGATCATCTGGCTTGCTCTCGGGATGGGGTGGTTTTCGACCGGTGGTGTCGGCGATGGTTTCCTCGTCAATCTGCATCGACTGTTTCTGCCCTCGCTGGTGGTGGGCCTGTCCACGGCGGCGCTGATCCAACAGAGCCTGCGTGCCGCCCTCATCGACACGATGAAGGCCGACTATGTCGATACCGCACGCTCCAAGGGGCTGCGCGGGTATGAAGTCTTCCTGCACCATGTCCTGCCGAACAGCCTGATCTCCACCATCTCGATCATCGGGGTGCGGGTAAGCTGGATCGTCGGCGGCACCGTTGTGGTCGAGAAGATCTTCTCGGTGCCGGGCCTCGGAAGCCTGCTGATCGACGCCATCGTTTCGCGAGATCTGCCGGTGATCAGGGGCCTGACGGTGTTCTTTGCCATCCTGGTCGTCCTCGTCAACCTCATCACCGACATCTGCTACGCGCTGGCAGATCCACGCGTCCGGCTGGATTGAACAATGCACATCCTTCGCAAATTTCTGAGCACCCCTGCCGGTGCCATCGGACTGCTGATGCTGGCGGTGACGGTCGCAACAACGGTCCTCACCCCGATGCTTTCCCCGTATGATCCCTTCGCACTCGATTTCGGCAATGCAATGCAGCCGCCGTCCGCCGCGCATTGGTTCGGCACCGACAATTTCGGCCGTGACATATTCACGCGGATCATGGCCGGCGCGCTCTTTGATCTGCGGCTGGCGTTGATCTGTGTCTTCGGGCCAATGGTCATGGGCATCATGATCGGGCTCGTCGCCGGCTTTTTCGGCGGCAGTGTCGATGCCGCGCTGATGCGCCTTACCGATATCGTATGGGCTTTTCCCTTCTACGTGTTGATCCTGGCGATCGTCGGCGTGTTGGGCCCAAGCGAGAGCAATCTCTACATCGCCTTCTTTATCGTCAACTGGATCGGGTATGCCCGCATTGTGCGCGGCGAGACGCTCCTGGTTTCGCGGCTGGAATTCATCGAAGCGACGCGCGTTCTACGTTTCGGCAAGTCGCGCGTCATGCTGCGCCACATTCTGCCGAACACGGTTACGCCTGCTCTGGTCTACTCGATGTCCGACGTGGTTCTGACCGTACAGGCGGTCGCTGCCATGTCCTTCTTCGGGCTTGGCGTACAGCCACCAGCGCCGGAGTGGGGGCTGCTGATCGTCGAAAGCATCGACTACATGCGCGAAGCCCCGTGGATGACCATTTTTCCCGGCCTCGCCATCGTCTGGATCGGCATTGCTTTCTCGCTTTCGGGCGAGGGGCTTGCCGCAGCACTCAAGCCGAAGGGGTAAGTCATGAGCCTTCTGACCATCCGCGACCTTGTCACCGAGTTCCGCAGCCCGTCCGGTGTCGCCCGGGCGGTGGACGGGGTAAGCTTCGATGTCCACCCCGGCGAGATCTTCGGCATCGTCGGTGAATCCGGCTGTGGCAAGTCGGCGACCTGTCGCTCGATCGTGCGTCTTTTCGGCGGCGCCTCGGCTCGCATCGCAGGCGGCGAAATATGTCTCGAAGGGGCCGGCGATCTGGCACGCATGAGCGAGAGCCAACTGGCGAAGGTGCGCGGGCGCGACGTCGCGTTCATCTTCCAGGACCCGCTGACGGCGCTGAACCCTACCATGCGCGTCGGAAATCAGATTGCCGAAGTGATCCGGCGTCATCGCAAGGTAACCCGCGCGCAGGCCCGGGAAGCGGCACTGCAGCTTCTTCGTGATGTGCATGTCACGTCGCCGGAGCGACGGCTTGACGCTTATCCGCATGAGCTTTCGGGCGGGTTGCGGCAGCGGGTCGTGATCGCCATGGCGCTGGCTCTGCGCCCGCGCCTGATCATTGCCGACGAACCGACGACCGCGCTCGACGTAACAGTGCAGGATCAGATCCTGCGGCTGCTGAAGGAACGGCGCGACAGCCTGGGCACGTCGATCATTCTGATCACGCATGATCTGGGAGTGGTCTCCCAGATTTGCGACCGGATGGCGGTGATGTATGCCGGGCGCGTGGTCGAGACGGGCAGGGTACGTGAAGTGCTCGATGCGCCCTCGCATCCCTACACCCGCGCCCTGTTGGCCGCATTGCCGGGACAGGTCAGTCGGGAGAGCGAACTGGTTCCGATCAAGGGTGCTCCTCCCAGCCTGATCTCGCCGCCCGACGGCTGTCGCTTCGCTCCGCGCTGTACGTACGTTCGGCAGGAGTGCGTAGTCGGGACGGCGCCGGCGCTGCATCCGCGTCCCGGTGCTGCCGAGGGTCATCTCGACGCCTGCATTCTGAATGAGGTCTCTCATGTCGCTGCTTGATTTTCAGAAGGTCGAGAGGCGCTTTCCGGTCAAGTGGGGTCTTCTGGACATGCTTGCCGGGCGCGAAAAGGTCTATCTCCACGCCGTCCGTGGCGTCGATCTGGGCGTCGAACCCGGTGAAATACTGGGCATCGTCGGGGAATCCGGCTGCGGCAAGAGCACGCTGGCGCGCATTGGCGTGGGGCTGCAGGCCAGCGATGGTGGGCGCGTTGTGTTCGACGGCAAGCCGTTGGACGGCCCTGATCGCGACGGCCGCCTGCAGATGGTGTTCCAGGATCCGTACTCCTCGCTCAATCCGCGCATCACGATCGGCGCTCAGCTCGAAGAGGTGATCGCTCACTATCACCCCGGCTCGACGCGCAGTGAGCGCCGAGCCAATGTTCAGCGGGTCCTGGAAGAGGTCAGTCTCGTCCCCGAAACTGCGCTGAAGTTTCCCCACGCCCTCTCCGGTGGCCAGCGCCAGCGCGTTTCGATCGCGCGAGCTCTGTGCGCCGATCCGCAGGTGCTCGTTGCCGACGAACCCGTCTCGGCGCTCGATGCTTCGGTGCAAGCGCAGATCATCAACCTGCTGAAGCGCCTGAACCGCGAGAAAGGGCTGACGATCATTTTCATCTCGCACGATATGAATGTCGTCCGTTATCTCTGCGACCGTGTCGCCGTGATGTATCTGGGTGAGATCGTCGAGCTGCAGGACAGCGCCAGCCTGTTTGCCGCGCCCCGGCATCCCTACACGCAAGCGCTTATCGCGGCCGTGCCGGATGTGCGGCGTTCGCAATCCGTGCGTGAGCCGATCGCAGACGAGATTCCCGACCCTTTCGCCGTGCTTCCCGGTTGCCGCTTTGCTCCACGCTGTTCGCTGGCGGAAGTAGGCTGCCAATCGCCGCAGGCCATGCAGCCGGTCGGTGAGGGCGGTCTCGTCCGTTGCTGGAAATCCGCCCGCACTGCCGGGTGACCCATTTGTCTATCAGAAGGTATTCTTGATGTTTTTCAAATCCGACGCCGATTGGTCCGGCCGCTGTGAACGCATTACCGCGGAGCTCCTCCAGCGCTTTGCAGATCGGGGTCTTACGGCCGACAATTTCGGCTACGTCGCGCTGCGCGAAAATGGTCCGGGCAACACGCCCGACGGATATTCCTATCGCGGTGACTGGCGTTGCTATCCCTGCAGCCTGGTCAAGGCCTTTCATCTGGTGCATGTGCTGCATGCAATCGACTCCGGCCGGGTGACCGATCACGAGGAGCTCTCGCGTGCGATGCGTGACATGATCCTGTGGTCGTCGAACACGGGGACGAACTACGTGATCGATCTGATCACCGGGTCAACAGGCGATACGCTGCTGGAAGGTCCGGAGTTCGATACATGGCGCCGGAAGCGTGAGCGGTTGAACCAGTTTTTCCATGAACTTGGCTGGCCAGAATTCGAAAACTGCAACATTACCCAGAAGCTCATGGACGATATCCGCTATGGCCGCGAGGCTCAGTATGCTGGCCGCTCGGGCGAATATCTGAATGCACTGACCCCGCTTGCGGCTGCACGACTGTTCCATGAGATATTCGCCGGCACGGTTCCGCTCTCCGGCCAGGCGCGTGAAAGGGCACAGGCGATCCTCCTGCGCGATCGCGCCAGTATGGAAGCGAAGCAACCGCATTTCCAGGTCGCGGAGTTCCTCGGTGGCGGCGTGCTCGCTGACGCCCGGCTGTGGAGCAAAGCTGGGCAGAATTCGTGGACGGGCGATCCGCGGGCTTCGTACTACAAACACGATCTGATACGTGTTGCTGTCGAAGGAAAGGCCCCGATCATCGTTTGCCTGATGACGCAGGGCAAGGGGATATGCGAGGACTATCCGAATGTGCTGCCGGAGATGGGGACCATCTTCTGCGACGCGCTGTTGAACTGACACTTGGCACGGCAACGCGCCTGATCCGATCGACCAGACACCTGGAGTGAGTGCTGTACACATGAGCCGAATTGTCTATCTGAATGGGGAATATCTGCCCGAAGACGAAGCGAAGATCTCGATCTTTGATCGCGGGTTCGTTTTTGCAGACGCCGTCTACGAAGTGACCTCGGTGGTCGACGGCAAGCTTCTGGATTTCGGCGGCCACGTCGCGCGGCTGGAGCGCTCGCTGGCGGAGTTGGGCATTCGCCATCCGCTGTCTTTCGATGCGCTGCTCGCCATACACCGGGAGCTCGTCGCGAGAAATGACCTGAACGAGGGTGTCGTCTATCTGCAGATTTCGCGCGGCAACCCGGGTGATCGCGACTTTGCCTTCCCGTCCGATGAGGTCGAGCCCACTGTCGTCCTCTTCACGCAGTCGGTTCCCACTCTTGTGAACGCGCCGAAGGCGAAGACCGGTATCAAGGTGATCTCGATCCCCGACATTCGCTGGGGCCGTCGCGATATCAAGACGGTACAACTTCTCTACCCGTCGATGGCCAAGATGATGGCAAAAACGGCTGGCGCTGACGACGGATGGTTCGTGCAGGACGGCTATGTGACCGAGGGCACCGCGAACAACGCTTATATCGTCAAGGGTCGCAAGATCATCACGCGCGCGCTGTCGAACGACATCTTGCATGGCATCACCCGCGCCAGTCTCCTGCGCTACGCCAAGGAAGCGCAAATGGAAGTGATCGAGCGAAACTTCACCGTCGAAGAAGCTCAGAGCGCTGACGAAGCCTTCATCACTGGCGCATCGACTTTCGTGATGCCGGTGGTCGAGATCGACGGCGCGACGATCGGCACGGGCGCCCCCGGCCAGATTGCGACCCGCCTCCGCGAGATCTATCTCGACGAGGCGCGCAAGACTGCGGTGTAACGCAATCAGAGGCCCGAGCGCTACTTATGCATGTGGACGACCAACGGATCGAACGTGAAGGCGATCTTTTCAGCAATGGTCGTGTGTGCGCGCATTAATAACGCGCAGATGGCGCTTTCCCAATCGTCCGGCATCGACCTCGTCGGCGGCGCACAGGATGGTGATGCGATCATCGAGGCCGGGGTAGCGTGTCAGTTGCAGCGTCAGATCTATCGTGCGGTTCCTGCCCTCAAACCAGCGGTTTCCGTGACCTTTGCGGCCGTGATTTGTCCCGGCTTTTGCTGATTTGCGACTCCAGATCAACTGCCGTAGATAACCGAGATTATCGAAGTCGTCTCGGCAGATACCTTCAAGCGCCCGATCTATGCCGGCAACACCATCCAGACGGTCCAATCGACCGATGCCAGACAAGTCATCACCGTGCGTACGGCTTCGTTCTCCCAGGCCTCCCAAGGCCCAGCTGCTGTCGTCGAGGTTATCTCGACGGCAGCCCTTTCTTCTTCTCTCTCGGCCTCCGACCGTCCGGAACTGACGTCAGCGAAGATCATCATCTCCGGCGGCCGTGCTCTCGGTTCGGCCGAGAAATTCCAGGAAGTCATCCTGCCGGTCGCCGACAGGCTTGGTGACGCCGTTGGCGCCAGCCGCGCCGCCGTCGATGCCGGCTATGCCCCGAACGACTGGCAGGTCGGGCAGACCGGCAAAGTGGTTGCCCCCGACCTCTACATCGCCTGCGGCATCTCGGGTGCGATCCAGCACCTCGCCGGCATGAAGGATTCGAAGGTCATCGTCGCCATCACGGCCAATAAATCTGCTTGAGTTGAGCGCACCTGCTTGCCGAATCCTTGTCGGGTAGATCAATCAAGTCGGCTAATTCGGCGACCCGACTTTCTGGAGGCTTCGCCAAACGACGCTGCGATCTTCATCATGAACGCTTTGCTGAAACGGCCGATAACGTTTTCATCGGGCTCGATATACCACGACCGCTCAGCGATATCGTAATTGTACTCGTCGATCATTACCCAACAGCGCTTCAGGTCGCTCAAGCCTGCTCGGCGTGCTTCCGTATAGGAACCTCAATGGCTACTCGATCTGAAAGCGGCGGCTTCGTCGTGACCGCGAGAAGAGCAAGGTGCGTGAGGCCGTCCTTGGCGCTGCGGACCGCGACGACGACGCACGTCGGGCGCGACTTGCGTCCTTCTGTTTCTCCGCGGTCGTTCTGCCAAGCCCAGAGATACGGATAGGTGATGATCTGGCCGGGGAGAAATTCACGGCTCATCGCCGTAGCCCTCGCCACGCGCCAGACGATCGATTTCCGCCTCAAACAGGTCTATATGATCAGCGGGCATTTCCGACGCACGATATACTTTGCGACTATCGCCGCCGGTGCGCAGGCGCTCGTAGTGATCGTAGCTCATAAGAACAAAGCGCGGCTTCCTATGCTTCGTCAGGACGACCGGCTCGCGGCTGGCAGCATCGGTGACGTCACCAACCTGTTTATTTAAGTCACCCGTCGTGAACTGGCGCATGAAACGACCCCCGAGAGAAGTTTCCAGAATATCCATATTTTCTATATTTGCAAGAAAAATGCTTGATGGCGTAAGTCATACCAGACTGCGATGCGGATAATCCGGGCCACCGCACTGGCTTCGGCGCATTTCTACACGACAATCTAGGAGGGAATTCCTCAACGCTGGCGCGCGCAAGCGCAAGTCAGAAGGCACAACTCCGGAACAACTCGATTCTAAACGCCGTTGCTCTTGGCTTGTGAGAAACGCACGCCAACACCTGCATGGCCGTCTTCGGCAATGAACTCGATACCATTCCGCTCCAGCACCTCTTGAATGGCGCGGAGGGGTAGTTGGGCGCAGCGTTTCACCTCTCAATTGATATAGCTGTAAAAGTTCCATAAATTGTCTTATGCCACAAATGTGGTATCAGGATACCTTCGCGCCAGGAGCCGCCCGCCCTCTTGGCGACCGTGCCATTTGAACATTATAAGGTGCGGATCCCGTGACACGGCTTCTGTTGGGCTCTGCCCTACCGGTCCGACACCAATGCCGGTATGGGAAGCAGATTGCTGTTCTCGTCGCGAATACTGAACTGGTAGCGACCGTTCTGTTCCTGGGCTACCGAGTAACTAAGCCTGTCGCGAACATTGTTGTTTTCGTCGAAGGTCAAAATCCTCGGCTTCAGCGATGTGAGTTCCGCTTCCCCGAGATAGATCGAATTGCAAACAATGATCTGGTCGCCGGGCTGACAGGTTCTGGCCGCTGCTCCATTCAGGATGCAGCACCTTAAGCCACGTTCTCCCAAGATGACGTAGGTGGAAATTCTTGCACCTGAATTCTTGTTCCAGATTTCAACGAATTCCATCGGCAGGATCCCTGCCTCCTCGCAATGATCCGGGTCCAGCGTAATTGAGCCATGATAGTTGAGGTTCGCTTCCGTGACAAAAATGCCATGCAGTTTGCCGGCGACGAGTTTTCTCATGTTCTCAACCTTGTCTTTCTTCGTTCGACTTCATGGGGCGTGTAAAGAATTGCGACGAGGATTTGGTGTCTGCTGTGCATCGGCCAAACCGGCCCCCGTCTTCGTAGGTCATGTGACCCATAGGCAGGCGCCGCCGCTCATCCCTGCACCGGCTGCCGCAAGCAGCAACTGTTCACCACGAACAAATGGTTCTGTCGAGTTGGCGACGGACAGGGAGAGCGGGATCGTCGCAGCTGACGAATTCCCAAATGCCTCGATCGTTCGCGCGGTCCTCGATGGCTCAATGCCGAGCTCGCTACAGATGGCATCGAAGATCCGGCTATTGGCCTGGTGCGGAATAAACCGGTGGAGTTGCGATGCTGTCAGTCCTGCCCTCGCAAGCGCCTGCCGTGAACAGTGCGACATCATTTCGACGGCGCGTGAAAACACCTCTCGCCCGTCCTTCATTGACATCAGAAACTCCTCGCCAGGAATCTCACTCGTGAACGGTCGATTGCTACCGCCGGCCGGAATGGTGATCAGGTCATAACCGCTGCCATCGGCGGCGAGTTCGACCGACCTCAGTCCACTTTCGCCATAATCGGATGGGGACAGTACGACAGCGCCTGCTGCATCGGCAAACAGGACGGCCGTCGCACGTTCATTGGGATTGATACGGCGTGACAAGATATTGGCCGCCACCACCAGGACCGAGCGACCATGCAGGCGCACGAAGGCGTCGGCCAAAGTCAGTGCGTAGAGAAAGCCCGAGCACGCGCCGGCAAGATCGATCGCGCCAGATCGCTTGAGGCCCAGGTGATGGGCGAGCAGTGGTGCGGAGGGCGGAAGGAGATGATCCGGAGTCGAGGTCGCAAGCAGGGTCAAGGCGACATCATCCGACGCAACGCCCGAGTTGTTGAGTGCCATTCGGCCAGCCTCTGCTGCGAGACCGCTCAGAGTATCGCCGTCATTTGCCCAGTAGCGGGTGCGAATGCCTGTCCGCCGTTCTATCCACCCTGGCTCGAGGCCCAAGGTCGTCTCGATTTCGGCATTGGAGACACAACGACCGGGCACCGCGTGCCCGAACCCGGCCATGCGGGCGGAAGCGGCTGGTCTCATCGTGACCTCCCGAGAATGATGGAGGCAACCTCGTCGATGGCATCATAGACGTGGGTAAGCTCTGCAGCGCTGACACAATAGGGCGGCATGAGGTAAATCACATTACCGAGCGGACGGATGAGCAGACCACGCTCGCGAAACAGCTTGCGCATGCGCGGACCCACATCGGCCAGATAGCCACCGGCAGCCACGTTCAGGTCGAGCGCTGCGATCGTTCCCGCCTGTCGGACGCCGGAGAACCGGTCGTCACCCTCAAATCGTTGCAAGCTCTCACGATGGCGCTCTCCCAGCGCCTCGATACGTGCGCCGACGTCTTCATGCTTCCACACGTGGAGGTTCGCGACACCGGCGGCACAGGCAATGGGGTTCGCGGTATAGGAGCTGGAATGGAAGAACGTCTTGCGCCGATCCGTCGACAGGTGTGCGTTGAAAATATCGGAAGTGCAAAGTGTTGCCGCCAGCGGCAGGGCGCCGCCGGTCAATCCTTTCGACGTGCACAATATGTCCGGCGAAACCCCTGCCTGTTCGCAGGCAAACATTGTTCCCGTTCGCCCCCATCCCGTCATCACCTCGTCGGCGATGACCAGGCACCCATGCCGGTCAGCGATTTGCCTGATAGCTCTGAGGACGTCAGGGGCGTAAATCTTCATGCCGCCTGCACCCAGAACCAGCGGCTCGAGCAGGATGGCCGCGACGTTGCCTCTCCGGCAGACGGCGTCGAAGGCGTCGAGCGTCTGCTGCTCGAGCCCCGGTTCGGGAAATGGTATCCGGTCGACGCCGAAGAGCAGTGGCGCATAGGCGGCGTTGAACACGCCACGTTCACCGGCGGACATGGTGCCGATCGTATCCCCGTGGTAGCCGTACTCCATCACGACGATGCGGTCTCGCGCCTCACCGATGTTGTGGAAGTAGCCGAGCGCCATCTTCAAAGCGACCTCGACGGAGGTCGAGCCGCTGTCGGAATAGAAGACATGTCTTAGTCCAGGTGGCGCAGCCGCAACCAACCCTTCGGCCAGGCGTTCCGCGGGCTCATGGGAATATTCGGCAAAGATGACTTGGTCATAGGCCTCGGTTGCATCGCGGATGGCCTGCATGATCACAGGATGCCTATGGCCGTGGGTTATCACCCACCATGACGAGATGGCGTCGAGAATTCGATTGCCGTCTTCGTCGAAGAGATAGGCTCCCTCCGTCGAGACAATCCGTTTCATGGGAGGTTCCAGCGCATGCTGGGTGAACGGATGCCAGATGATCGGATTTGTCATGGCCGGGCTTCCAAAAATGTGGGGAGATCAAAATTCTCGTGGAAGGCCTTGCTCACAGCCGTCGCCGTCAGGCTCGCGAGGAGCGGCAATCGACCGAGCGACCGAACACCGCTCAACTCGATGATGATCGTCTCGGTCTCCAGGTTCTCCTCACCGATGAAGGCGATGCCGAATATCGGGATCGCGCGATGCCGCATGGCTTCAATGGACAACAGCGTGTGATTAATCGTGCCAAGCGCTGTTCGTGCGCACAGGATGACGGGGATTCTCCACTGCGCGAACACATCGGCAAATAGCAGGCGCTCAGAGAGCGGAACCATCAGGCCCCCTGCCCCTTCGATGACGAGAGGTCCGTCGACCTGCGGCGGCACGAGCCGTTGCGGGTCGATTGAGACTCCGTCAATTCGGGCCGAGAGATGTGGCGAGGCAGGGGTTGCGAGCTTGTATACCTCAGGCACGATGCGCTCTACTGGCACGGCCCCCAATCGGGCCACAGTTTCGGCATCCGTTTCCTCATCGAGGCCGGATTGCACAGGTTTCCAGTAATAGCCGCCCAAAGCGTTGGTGAGAGCCGCCGAGAACACGGTCTTGCCGATTCCGGTGTCGGTGCCGCTGATAACAAAACGAGCCGTCATAGTGCATGTTCCTGCAGTGCTTTTGAGAGCCGTTCGAACATCGCTGCAATTTTTTCCTCGTCGACATTCAGCGTGATGGAGATCCGCAATCGTGCCGTCCCCTCGGGGACGGTGGGGGGGCGGATTGCACGGATGTCAAACCCCTCGGCTTGCATCCGGCGGGCGATCGAAACTGCGCGTCCGTTGTCACCGATCACAACAGGAAGGATCTGCGAGCCGCTTGGCATCTTGGCCAACCGCGATTGCAGTTGGTCCCCTGCATAGCCGGTGAGCCTATCCAAGTGGGTCCGTCTCTCCGGCTCATCGGCAACGATACGGATCGCCTCGCGCACAGCAGCGGCCGTCAATGGCGACGGCGCGGTGGAGTAGATGAAGTTGCGGGCGCGGTTGACGAGGTAGTCGATCATGATGGTGGGGCCACCCAACAGCGCACCGCTGGCCCCGAGCGCCTTGCCGCAGGTGTGCAGCGTCAGAATGTTGCTTCTCACCTCGAGATCGGCAGCAAGCCCTCGACCATCTTTGCCAAAGACGCCGGTCGCATGCGCTTCATCGACGACAAGGAAGCCGTCGTATCGTTGGGCAAGTTCGGCCAGTTCTCGCAAGGGCGCTCTATCGCCATCCATCGAATAGAGGCTTTCGACGCCGATCCATGGCACGCCCTTTCCACCCCGCGTGCGCCAATCCCGGATTGCCTGTTCGAAGGCGCCGACATCGTTGTGCGGCACGGCACATGTCGTGGCCTTGCTGGCGAGAATGCCCTCCAGCGCACTTGCGTGGAGCAGCGCATCGTAGACGATCAGGTCCTCGCGCTGTGGAAGTGTGGAAAAGAGCGCGGAGTTCGCGGCATAGCCGTTCGCGAAGTAGAGCACCCTCTCCGCGCCGAAAAACTGCGCGGCCTCCGCTTCGAGCATCTCGTGTTCGATGTGGTTGCCGCGCAGCAGCCGCGAGCCACCCGCGCCGACGGGCACGCCTCGCTTGATTGCCGCGGTGATTGCCCCCTTTAGGCGGGGAGAATTGACGAGTCCGAGATAATCGTTCGAGGCGAAATCGATGCCCGATCCCACGACGAGGGAGCGAAAGCGGGACTTTCGCTGCAGGCCTGCGAGCGTCTTCTCAAACCGGGCGAGCGCCGCCGCGCTCAAGAGCGGGACCCCAGAGCCATTGGCTGCAGACCCAGGCGTCGAAACAGCATGGCATCCTTGTCCTCGCCAGGATTGTCAGCCGTCAGGAGCGTATCGCCCACGAAGATCGAATTGGCTCCGGCAAAAAAACAGAGCGCCTGCATCTCGTCGCTCATATCAGTACGCCCGGCCGACAGGCGGACATGGGACTTCGGCATCAGGATACGAGCGAGGGCAATGGTGCGCACAAAGTCGATCGGATCGACCGGCGCGGCGTTCGCGAGCTTCGATCCGGGGATCGGGATCAGCATGTTTATTGGCACGCTCTCAGGTGGCGCGGGAAGATTGGCCAACGTGACCAGCATGGAGATCCGGTCGCCGACAGTCTCCCCCATGCCGATAATACCCCCAGCGCACACCTTGATACCCGCGTCGCGGACATTGACGAGCGTCTCCAGCCGATCTTCAAAAATGCGGGTGGTGATGATGTCAGGGTAGTACCGTTCGGAGGTGTCGATGTTGTGGTTGTAATAATCGAGGCCGGCGTCGGCGAGGCGTGCGGACTGCTCAGGGTTGAGCATGCCAAGCGTCATGCAGGTTTCCATGCCAAGGGCCCTGACGCCCTCAACCATCGCGACGAGCGTGTCCATGTCGCGGTCCTTCGGGCTGCGCCACGCCGCACCCATGCAGTAGCGTGTCGCACCGCCGTCGCGAGCCTGGCGCGCCTCGTCAAGCACCTTTTTGACCTCCATCAGCTTGGAAGCCTTGAGGCCCGTCGGGTAGTGAGCCGACTGGCTGCAGTAGCCACAGTCCTCGGCGCAGCCGCCCGTTTTGATGGATAGCAGACGGCTCATCTGCACGGTGTTTGGATCGAAGGTCTCGCGATGAACCTGCTGGGCGCGGAAAAGGAGATCGTTGAATGGAAGATTATAGATAATAGTGGCCGCTTCTTCGCTTACTCTGGATTTTATCTCCGCGTCTGCCTGCGCCATTCCATGCTCCTCTTCGTTAATGATAGATAGAATCTATAATTATCTATAAAAATGAACGTGCAGAGGATGCGCAACAAACCAGCCGGGGAATATCGGTGGTTCAAAATCAATCTTGGCGCGAATTGGAGGCGAGTTCTTTGAGCCGCGAGTGCGGCGAAGGGCCTCGGGCACTAGGCGTCTGATTTTCTACACGAGACCCGGATCAGCGCTGGATCGGACCAATCCGCTGCACATGTCGTTCCAGGACGACGACGGCCTGGTTGACCTCGCCCTTTCGCAGATGGTCGAGAATCGAATGATGATCGAAGTCGATCCGCTGGGTCCAGTCCGTGCCATAGGCTGAAAACACATAGCGCGAGCCCACCATTTGCAGATCATCGATCGTGGTAAGCAGGCGCGGCATTTTGCATGGCGCCAGCAACAGATGATGAAAACGCCGGTTTGCCTCATCCCAGGTGCGCGCGTCCGGTGCGGTATCACCGGCGATCATGGCTGACATTGCCTCGTCCAGAATGGATGCCGTCAGGTGCGGCGCCGCGTGGCGCAATGCCAGTCCCTCCAGAACCGAGCGCATGAGGGCAACCTCTTCCACCGCAGCCCTGGAAAAGCTGGCGACGCGGACGCCGCGGCGGCTTTCGCTAATCGCAAGGCCCTGAGCCTCAAGGCGCCGGAATGCTTCGCGCACCGGAACGTGGCTGGTGTCGAATTCGTCGGCGATGTGGTCTTGCCTGAGCTTGCTGCCAGCTTCGAGCGCACCTGTGATGATACGCTCCGCGAGAACGCGGCTGATCCGGTTGGCGATTGTGTCTTCAGTGGCAGCAGTCATCATTTATAGATAAAAGCTGTCGAACTCGCTGTCGAGCGTGCCTGTCGGTCACCCACCGAAATCGGAAGTGAGGGCGAACGTTGCGGATACGAGCGGTGGGTTCCGAACGCCCGTCACCTTCAACTTTCCGCTTTCAATTCTTCCGCTCCGGTCGCTTTGTATAGGTCCATAGCTGTGCGGGAGGAATGTTCCTCATCATGAACGCGAGGTGGCGGATTTCGTATCCCGCAGGCAGCGCAACGACCGGGGACAGCAGCCCATAGGTTATCTGGACGACGGGCCTGCCGACGGGAACACGCTCAAGCAGGTCGAGCACGAGCGAGAGCCGCTTTTCTGGCGGCAGGTGAAGAAGCGGGATGGCCGAGATCACGCCATCGAACTTGGCCTGCCGTTGTGCTCCAAGCGTAAGATCAAGCGCAAAGGCGTCACCGCATCTCACGTCGACTTCCGGGAATTGATGGCGCAGGTGGCGACAGAACTCCGGCGAATACTCGATGGAAATGAGATCGCGGGGGTGAACGCTCCGCTTCAGAATTGCCTTGGTGATCACTCCCGTTCCCGGTCCGAGTTCAAGAACCGGAAGTCCGCTGTCCGGTCGTATAACGCTGGCCATCTTTCGGGCTGTCGCAGCAGACGTGGGCGTGATTGCTCCGACCGCGGTACGGTCACGTTTCCATCCCTTCAAGAATTCGATCTCGTCCTTGAACTTCAAACCCACGCGTTGCCGTATGCCCAATGTTTGACTCCTCTGTTTTAGGAGGCGTGAACAGATATTTTAATAACGACAAATGCAAGTCCACAAACGACGAATTCAGTTCGCTTTTCGGGGAAACCATTCAACTTCCTGGAAGCAACGCAGGAAGCCGAAAGGGCTCTCGAGGTTAGAAAACGCTGCCTACCAACACTCCCATGTGGAGAAGAGCGCAGACGTCCCCGATTGCGAGGCATATCGGTGGGCGCGGTCTTTGCCGGACTGCCCATTCGTAGAGGGGCTGGCGGCCGCGGATATAGCGTTAGTGTCCTGCCCCTCGCACAGTCGCGAGCAACGACCTACGCGTCACCCTCGGGTGAGAAATACGGACTAAATCGAAATGGGTTCTTCGTCCCCGGTGCGATCCATTCCAAAATTAATGCCGAACTGCTGTCGCGCCTTGTGCGCCAATTCTTCCGCCTCGCGAACACACCTTCTTGCGAAAGCCGCACAGGAGGGCAGCAATTTGAAGGACGCATTTTCTGTCGCGCTCAACACCGTACTCCTTGCAAAGTACCTTCAATGCAGCATTGATTACCGATAACTCTAACCGATGCTCCATTGCCCGCCATTCCCTCGCGGGGTCAATTCTCAAACCGTGCCAGCATGCGTCGCAACTGGGCATTCTGCAGTTCCAATTTCTTCGCCAGCTGCGTTCGCAGTTCGTTGATCTCGTCATCGAGTTCATGGGCACTTTCACTTGGCGTCGCCACTGGCGGCGGAGCGACTTTCGTGCTCTCCGCCCGCCTATGGCGGACGGCCTTATTGCCGCGCGTTCTTATCGCGGCTCTCTCCTTGGAAGCATGCTTTTCAACTGCCTCCACTTCTTCGGGCTTGGTCGCTGAAACGGGTGCAACCAATACCTCGTCGCGCCGAGGTTCTTCCCTTGTCGTGCTGTCGGCTCCGCCCTGATCGGTTTCCTTCAGGACGGCGGCGTCTTCAGGCTCGATTGGACCTATGGCCTGCTCGACAGGAGATGACTTGTCGCTATCGCTCGACGCAACGTCGACGTCTGGCGCGTCTTGCTTGTCGTGTCGCCTGGCAAGGCCGCTGAGAAATTTCCACGGAGACTTCATCTTCGTTGCGCACCCTCCTCTATCGTCACTGGAGACGACTACCCCGGCAACAATTGCTTATCGCCGGGAATGTTCAGCAAAAGCGAATCTGGATTTCACCGGCCCGGTCGAGCGCGCGTCCTAAGGGAATTTAGGAGTGGCCGAGGCGCTTACGAAGATCGGCGTTTTCAGCGCGCAGCTTATCGGCCAGTTGCTTCCGGAGGTTCCGATTTTCCTCTTCCAGCTTAAGGAGATCCGCCATCTCGTCGCCTGCGTTCGCTGTCGCTTTCGCTGCAACAGTCGGCGCCGGTGTCCGCGCCTTGCGTGGCTTCTTCACCGCAGCACTCGTTTCGGCAGCACTAGCCGCGGACTTTGCTCGCTTTGCTCTCGGTTTCTTGGCCGGCTTTTCGTCCTCGGGCGCCGCACTCATCTCTGAAGCTGCGTCAAGTGCTGCGCTCTTTGGACGCGGGCCACGGCGTTTCTTCTCCGGGACTGGCGATACCGTATCCGTGCTTGCGCTTTCCGGGGTCACGACTGCATTTGTTTCGTCGGCCATATCTCTCTCCTGTAGTGGCGAGGCAGTTTTTCGCTGAGCCGTCGCAGGTGTCAACAGTTTCGCTTCATCCCCCTGCTTTTCGGAGTGTTCAAAGGACATCACGGAGAGGTGGCCGTCGTCGGATCGAGTTCCGAAAAGCATTTCGGCGCCTGCGGTCCAACGACAATTATGAATCGGTGTCGCGTGATCGATTCAATCTGGTGAAGCATTCCATGAGGGAGGTGTTGGGCGATCCGCCTTCGGCGTACGGCTCTACTCGCCGAGGGAAACGAAGCCCGCAAGCGGTCTCCGCCCATTCGGACCACGATCCTCTCGCAGGCAATGCGGCAGCCTTCAGTACCTGAGATAGCCGAGGATATCCGCGCTATAATATTCACCCTCTTCGTCGGCATCGGCGATGACCTCGCCGGTGGCTTCATCGACCAATGCCTTGTCGTCGCCGCGGACCGCAGCCGCGACTTCGTGGATGCGGCATTCCTCGATGGCCTCGTCTGCCGTAACCTGTGCCTCGCAGGCTTCCCAATATCGCATCGACGATCCTCCTGCGCTCAGATTGTTTCGGGAGAAACAGGTTCGTCGACATCCGCTTCGCGTTGCTGAAACCTGTTCTTCCGCACGCACGACGTCATGTCCGGCCGACGGAACCAAATCGCGCGACCGCATCACAGCGGCGCATTGCCCGCCGTGAAGACGATCTGCTCGTCAGCGCGCATGCGCAGGACTTCGTGGGGCTGGATCAACTGGCGCGGGGCAAGCTGTTTCGAGCGTGACCGCGATGAGCCGCGCGATTGGAAACTGCGGCTGACCTGGTCGATTTCGACCGTGGTCGTGCCGCACCGACGCGAGATATAGTCAGCTGTCTCCGGATCGTTGATTGACGCAAACGAGATCCAGCTGGCGCTCTCGAACCACTTGCTGGACGCGTCGCGCCCACCATAGGTTTCTCGGAGCTGGCCGATGGACTGATAGATCATCGTCAGCGTGATGCCGTACTTTCGGCCGGCATCACGCGCTGTCTCCAGCAGGCTTGCGTCCTTGGGCGGGTTTCGTTCCTTCGCGAAACCGGCCGGCGACCTCCTCGAATGCCGACAGAAGGTCGGCCTCTTCGGTCTCGATCTCTCCGAGCCCTGCCCGTATCGCGATCCGACCGATGCGCTCGGCGTCACGTGTTTCCGCCTCCTTCAGCTTCTCCTGCAGGCGAGCAATTTCTTCCCGAATTTTGGCAGTTGGCTTCTTCATGGGCGTGGCTTCTTCGTTGCTGATAGTTCGATGAAGACGAACCCTGCCCCGAATTTTCTCCCGCTGGAAAGGTGCAATGTTGCACCTCGCCAAAGCGCCAGCTTTTGGCGAATGATCCCGCCGTTTCGAAGAAGCGGATCCGAAGGGCGCAATTATACGTCGCTGACGCGACGTGCTCGGAAGAGCGGCCGAGCGGGGCCGCCGTCATCTTCGAACTGATTGGAATCATTTGTGTAAAGGGGGAGTTCTACTCGTGGCCGTTCCGCATTTCTCAGTCAGCATCGTTGCCCGCGGCTCTGGCCGCAGCGCTTTGCTGTCGGCGGCCTATCGGCACTGCGCGAAGATGGAGTTCGAGCGGGAAGCCAGGACGATCGACTACTCCAGTAAGCAGGGGCTGCTGTATGAGGAGTTCGTGATCCCCGAAGACGCACCGGAATGGCTGCAGGCGATGATTGCCGATCGTTCGGTCTCTGGTGCCTCCGAGGCTTTTTGGAACAAGGTCGAGGGATTCGAGAAGCGGAGTGACGCACAGCTCGCCAAGGATGTGACGATTGCCCTGCCGATCGAGCTTTCCGCCGATCAGAACATCGCCCTCGTCCGTGATTTTGTCGAGCGCCATATCACCGCCAAGGGCATGGTTGCCGACTGGGTGTTTCACGATGCCCCGGGCAATCCGCACATCCACCTGATGACGACCTTGCGGCCGTTGACCGAGGATGGGTTCGGGGCCAAGAAGGTTGCGGTCTCGGGACCTGACGGCAATCCTCTTCGCAACGATGCCGGCAAGATCGTTTATGAGCTTTGGGCTGGCGGAGCCGACGATTTCAATGCCTTTCGGGATGGATGGTTTGCGATCCAGAACCGGCATCTGGCGCTTGCCGGGCTGGACATTCGTGTCGATGGGCGGTCCTTCGAGAAGCAAGGCATCGAGCTGACGCCGACCATCCATCTCGGCGTCGGGACCAAGGCGATCGAACGGAAAGGCGACGGCGGGGAAGAGAAGGTCGCGCTCGAGCGGCTGGAGCTGCAGGAAGATAGGCGTGCGGAGAATGCCATGCGGATCCAGCGCAATCCGGAGATCGTGCTCGACCTCATCACCCGCGAGAAAAGCGTCTTCGAGGAACGCGATGTCGCCAAGGTTCTTTATCGCTATATCGACGATGCGGCGCTCTTCCAGAACTTGATGGCGCGGATTCTGCAGAGCCCGCAGACGCTACGGCTCGACCGTGAGCGTATGGATCTCATCACCGGCGTCAGGGCAGCGGCAAAGTACACGACGCGGGAGCTGATCCGCGTTGAAGCACAGATGGCCAATCAGGCGATCTGGTTGTCGCAGCGATCCTCCCATGCCGTCAAACCCGCAGTATTGAGCGGCGTGTTTTCTCGAAATGAGCGCCTGTCGGACGAACAGAAAGCTGCAATCGAACATGTTGCCGGTCCGGAGCGGATTGCCGCCGTGATCGGTCGCGCCGGCGCCGGTAAGACGACGATGATGAAGGCGGCGCGCGAAGCCTGGGAAGCGGCCGGATATCGGGTCGTCGGCGGCGCGCTTGCCGGCAAGGCGGCAGAAGGCCTGGAGAAGGATGCCGGCATTGTCTCCCGCACGCTTTCGGCCTGGGAGCTGCGATGGGATCAGCAGCGAGACCGGCTTGATGAGAGGAGCGTCTTCGTCCTCGATGAGGCGGGCATGGTCTCGTCCCGCCAGATGGCGCGCTTCGTCGATGCGGTCACGACATCAGGTGCGAAGCTCGTCCTGGTCGGGGATCCTGAACAGCTTCAGCCGATCGAAGCCGGAGCTGCCTTCCGCGCCATTGCCGAGCGGATCGGCTATGCGGAACTCGGGACGATCTACCGCCAGCGCGAACAATGGATGCGCGATGCCTCGCTCGATCTGGCGCGCGGAAACGTCTCGGCTGCGCTCGACGCCTATGCGGATCGCGATATGGTGCGGACCGCCTGGACCAGGGACGAGGCGATCACCTCCTTGATCGCCGACTGGGACCGCGAACACGATCCGGCCAAGGCAACCCTGATCCTCGCCCATCGCCGTGTCGATGTGCGGCTGTTGAACGAGATGGCGCGCGGCAAGCTGGTCGAGCGAGGCGTGATCGAGGCCGGCCATGCGTTCAAAACCGAAGACGGGACGAGGCAGTTTGCAGCCGGCGATCAGATCGTCTTCCTGAAGAATGAAGGATCGCTCGGCGTCAAGAACGGCATGTTGGCGCGTGTCGTCGCGGCCCAGCCAGGGCGCATCGTTGCTGAGATCGGGAATGGCGACGATCGGCGCCAAGTCGTCATCGAACAGCGCTTCTACGCCAATGTCGATCACGGCTACGCCACTACGGTTCACAAGAGCCAGGGCGCCACCGTCGACCGCGTCAAAGTGCTGGCGTCGAACACGCTGGACCGGCACCTCTCCTATGTCGCGATGACCCGCCACCGCGAGACGGCGGAGCTCTATGTCGGGCTGGAAGAGTTCGCGCAACGGCGTGGCGGCGTGCTGATCGCCCATGGCGAAGCGCCCTACGAGCACAAGCCTGGCAACCGGGGCAGCTACTATGTGACGCTCGGTCATTCTGATGGCCAGGAGCGCACCGTCTGGGGCGTCGATCTCGCGCGAGCGATGAATGAATCGAAAGCCGAGATCGGTGATCGCATCGGCCTGAAACACGTCGGATCGCAGCGGGTCACGCTTCCCGACGGAACAGAGGTCGACCGGAATTCCTGGAAGGTTGTCTCGATCGAGGAGTTGGCGATGGCCCGCCTTCATGAGCGGCTCGCGCGTGCCGGATCGAAGGCAACGACGCTCGACTATCAGGACGCCTCGCACTATCGCGCTGCGCTTCGGTTCGCTGAGGCGCGCGGCCTCCATCTCATGAATGTTGCCCGCACCATCGCGCACGATCGGCTCCAATGGACCATTCGGCAATCATCGAAACTCGCCGCGCTTGGCGCGCGCCTTGCCGCCGCCGCAGTGAAGCTCGGCCTTGGCGGAGCGAGATCGACCCCATCGACACTGCCTGCAATCAAGGAGCCAAAACCGATGGTCTCAGGCACGACGATCTTCCCCAGATCGATCAGTCAGGTGGTCGAAGACAGGCTCTCGGCCGACGCTGGCCTGAAGGATAGCTGGAGGCTAGTTTCCGCTCGCTTCCATCACGTCTTTGCGGATCCGCAGGCCGCCTTCAAGGTGGTCAATGTTGACGCGATGCTGGCGAATGGGACAGTGGCGGCAACCGCGATTGTGCGGATTGCAGAACGGCCGGAAAGCTTCGGTGCGTTGAAGGGGAAGACTGGACTTTTTGCCGGCAGTGCCGACAAGCAGGCGCGTCATAGAGCGCTCCTCAACGCCCCAGCGCTTGCCCGCGATCTTCAGGACTTCATTGCAAAACGCGCCGAGGCAGGCAGCCGCTATGAAGAGGAGGAACGTGCGGTCCGCGCCAAGCTCTCGCTCGATATTCCCGCACTCTCCGCATCGGCAAAGCAGGTGCTCGAGCGCGTACGCGATGCGATCGATCGAAACGATATCCCCGCAGGTCTTGAGTTTGCCCTGGCCGACAAACAAGTGAAGGCCGAGCTCGCAGGTCTCGCCAAGGCGGTGTCGGAACGCTTCGGAGAGAGAACCTTCCTTCCGCTCGCGGCAAAGACAGCGGAGGGGAAGGCGTTCGAGACAGCATCCGCGGGTATGCAGCCAGCGCAGAGACAAGAGCTGCGGTCGGCTTGGGACACGATCCGGACTGTTCAGCAATTGGCCGCGCATGAACGGACAGCTGTGGCGCTGAAACAGGCGGAAACCATGCGCCAAACCCAAACGAAAGGTTTGTCGCTGAAATGACGTCTCGCGAAAAACCCACCCCTGCCATAGTGCACCAGAGACGCCCTGCCCTCGCTCTTCTCGCAGCCTCATGCGGCACTGCCCTAGCGGTGATCCTCGGCGGCACTATTGGCGGACTGCGGATCAACACCACACCTAGCCAGCCGCTCGGTCTCTGGCGTATCGCGCCCCTTGATCGTCCGGTTCAGGTCGGCGACATGGTGTTCGTTGCCCGCCACAGACCGATGCGATTTCCGAGGGGGTTAAACGAGGCTACCTGCGTTCGGGTCTTTGCCCGGGCAACTTTGGTCCCCTCATCAAGACGGTAGCGGCAGTTGCCGGTCAACGCATCGATGTCGCCGAGGCCGTCACGATCGATGGACGGCAGATAGCGAACTCCGACCTCGTGGCTCAGGACGGCCCGGGGCGGCGGCAGCGCGCTTTTTCGGGAGGGACGATTCCAGCCGGCTTCCTGTTCCTCCACTCGCCATTTCCCGGATCGCGGGACTCGCGATACTTCGGGCCGGTCCCTGCCTCCGGCGTCCTCGGCCTTGCAAAGCAGGTGCTCACATATGCGCCGTGATTTGCTCCAACCCCTTTCCCTCGCAATGGCTTCTGTAGCGACAGGATACCTTGCTTGGAGCGGACATGTGCTGGCGCTTCCCGCAGCAATCGCCTTTCCCGCTCTCTGGTCGCTCGCACGCAGTCGCCGCACCGCTGGTATCGTTTCGGCGTCCTATTTTCTGGCGGCGTCGCGTGGTCTCCCACAAGGCGTGGCTGCCTTCTATCAATCGGACATCTGGCCGGGACTGATCTTGTGGATCGTCGCGTCAAGCGGCTTCGTTATCGTCCACGCCGCCCTGTGGTCGCCCCAGTCAAGGGGGTGGAAAGCCTTGCGATATACGATCGTGATGGTCCTCATGGCGGTCCCCCCTTTTGGGATTGTCGGTTGGGCGCATCCAATAACGACGGCCGGCGCACTTTTTCCAGGATGGGGCTGGGCGGGACTGGCGGGCATGGCAGCCGGTCTCGCGATCATGACGACACTCTATCGACCGGCTGCAGCCATGGCCCTCGTAGGCTTCTGGCTCTGGTCCGCCGCATTCTGGACCGCTCCCGACATAGGGCGGGGCTGGCAAGGCGTCGACCTGCAGCTCGGAAATAGTCTTGGTCGAGATAACAGTCTTGTTCGGCATAGTGACCTTGTTGCAACGCTGCGCCGTCAGCGTCGCACAGACACCACCCAAGTGATTTTGGCTGAAAGTGCTCTCGGGTTTTGGACGCCATCGGCCGAACGCCTGTGGAGGCTGCAGCTTGCCGGGACTGATCTAGACGTCATCGCCGGCGCGGCTGTCGTCGATCCGGAAGGCTATGACAACGTCCTGGTTCGCATCTCGGCCACTGAGAGCGAAATCCTCTGCCGCCAACGCATGCCAGTGCCTGGCTCCATGTGGCAGCCCTGGTTGCCTCTGATTGGAAGGAGCGGCGGAGCCCGAGCGGACTTCTTTGCAAACCCGATCGTATCAGTTGGCGGCCAGCGCTTGGCCCCACTCATCTGCTACGAGCAGCTGTCATTTGGCCCATCCTGCAGTCGATGCTTCATGATCCTGATCTCATCATAGCAATCGGGAATGGCTGGTGGACCAAAGAAACCTCCATCATCGCCATCCAGCGTGCCGGCACAGAAGCCTGGGCACGGCTGTTCGGCAAGCCTTTCGTGATGTCTTTCAACACCTGATCCTTGGAGCCATCGTCATGGACGCAGCCTTTATCGCGAAATGCGCCGACCCAAGTCTTGCCTCTGCTATCGTCGAACAGTTCATTTCGGCCGTCGGTTCCGACGATCCACTGGCCGTAACCGTGAAGGCGGATGGTCGGCTGGTTCTCATCCCCAAGCCTCGCTCTCCCGACGAGGCGATGGCTGTGGTCAAGGACTATGTCAGTCATGCAATCGTTCGCGTCGGCATCACACAGTTTCCCGCGGGCGTTGGCGTTGGCGACCCGTCACAGCTTCAGCCAGACATGTTCGACACTTGCGCGAACTTGCGAACGGGGACGGGCATATTTGCGAAGGTCGCCCGCATCGTCACCAAGTGGTATGGCCGTCCCACGAACAGCGAGCTCCTTCCGCAGTTGGTCGATGATACGATCTATGCTTGGAAGACAGGAACCTTCGAGGGCGACAACGTGTTCCGAGCCAACGATCCCGGTGGTGCGACCTTCATGAATAGAAGCTCAGAAAAGCCGGCTGACGATGGTGAACCTGCAGCACCTCCTCCCGAGAGTGAAGATAGCTCCCAATCAGCCAAGCCGGGTAAGCCCACCGAGGCAGGAATTAGGATCGATCTTTCAAGGATAGGCGGACAAAAATAACGAGCGGTGGAAATGAGTTAACGCTGTGGCGAAACCGGAAAAGTCAGCGCCGGCGCGTCTCCCCGTGGAAGGAAAAAGCCTTTGATGCACGCGTCGTTGCGAACGGCGATCTGCGTATGGGTACGCTCGTGAAAGCGAGCGCCATAGTAGATTTCATCGCCTTCTGGAAAAAGCCCTCGAACCGTGTCGAATGCTGGAAGGGCGGCTTCCTTGGCGAGCTGGTGAACGTAGTTGATAACAGCGCAATCCAGCTTCCTAACCAGTTTGTCGGAATTCTTATCGCCTCTGGCATCGGAATTCACCGGCATTTTTCCGCCGGTGGCTTCGATCTGGCTTTTCAGCATGCGGTAGCTGGTCTGGATCAGGGGAACGTATTTGCGGGTAATGAGGTCCAGGCAATTGCCGAGATCGATAATTGCGCCAAGCACGAAGGGCTCTTTATAGGCGCCGGACTCAGCTTTCTGCGTCGCCCATTCTAGGGCACGCTCAGGATCATTTTCCCAAAAATAGATACCGGAGCCAAGCCAGTCATACGCCTTCTCGCTCGGAAGAAGGGGAGACGCGCCAGTTAATGCAGCGATCCCCACCGCCTTATCACAGCCGTGGTAGCCGAGCACGTATGCAGGGTAATTGGAACTCAAGCGGCAGCCGCTTCCTCAGCGTTGTCGTCGCGCGCATATTCTGGGGCGAGCTTGCCATCGGCAGACACAATGCCGGCGTCCATCAGATGACGGCGTGCATCGTCTGGAGACTTGGCGGCGTCTTCTGCCCGCTTTTCCATGAGCGCGATAAGCGCCTCCAGCTGGATGTCTGTCATCGTCGAGGCCCTCCTGAGCCAACTACTTGCCATTTATTACACGGATTCCCGCAAAAGCGCAAACTTGGACGGGGGCGCGGCGTTGAAATGTGCCTCCTGATTGCCACCGCAAAAGGGCCCACAGCAGGCGCTAAGTCGCCCGCTTGCGATCTAACCTCGGCGAGACAGAACCTCTCTACCCCACCACGTCTCGAACTCATTTGAGGCGGCCCAGCGTCGAAAAGTCGGCGAGTAGACTGCTCAGGGCCAGTCACCTCTCAGTTCGACAATCCGTCGGCTAGCAAAATGCTCGCGTTAATAGGCATATGTTGTAAGATGCAAGTTAAAATACCCCGCTTGCACACGGGCGCCACCAGAAAAGGAACCTCACCTTGTCTCATTGGCTTGATAGCTTACTCGATATCACCGTCATCGCTCGCGACCAAAAGACACTCAAGTCCGCACTTTCTGATCTGGCCGAACGCTTCGAATTTTCGGGCTACGCCTACATCGATCTCCGTTTCGGTCGGACCTTTGCTATTTCGAACTATCATCCCGAGTGGCAGGATCACTATTTCAAGAGCGATCTAAAATCGGTGGACCCGGTCATCCGGCGGGCAAAGAAGTTGCGCCGTACTTTCTCATGGTCAGCAGAAGCCGATATGGGATCCATGTCCAAGAGCGAGTTGGCTTTCTTCGCCGATGCCACCGACTTTGATATCAGATCGGGAATAACCGTTCCGATCACGCTCCCGAACCGGGGGGCTGCTATGCTCACTTTCGCCTCAAGGAAGCCGCAGCTGGCAGTGGATCACGAGGTTGATGCAATAATGGCGGCTTCTACCGTCGCGCAGATCCATGCCCGCATTGAAGCGCTGCAAGCAACTCCCTCGGTCGAGGAACCGTTTTATCTCAGCCCGAAGGAAGTGATTTTCGCGCGTTGGCTCGAACTCGGGAAAACGGTCCAGGATGTCGCCGATGTCGAACAGGTGAAATACAATACGGTCCGCAAGACAATGGAGGAGCTGAGGGGCCGATACGATCTGTGCAACAACACGCAGCTGGTGGCTTTGGCTATCAGACGTGGTTTGATTTGATCCGGTCAGACTTTTGGGGTCCTGCCGAGAATATCCAAAAGCGTGGTTAGCGCCGACATTTGCGAATGCATCTCGATTGCTGCGTCAAGATATTCAACATGGTCAAGTCCGGTTGGCTCGTTGCCTGCCTTGATATCGGGAGGGAGCTTATGAAACAGCGTATCGGCTTTGCTCACCAGATCGCGGTGTCTTTTGATCGCTGTCACCGTCAGCTGTTCAACCACGTCTTCCGGCACACCCTTTAGGAGCCCGGCAACCGGTCTCAAAGTCAAATCGCGTAGATCAGTATGGTCGGTCTTGATCATTTTATCTCCCGTGCATTTCGCGCGATACGCTCTCACCTTCCATAAATAAGCAAAGGCCGCGCTGTTCGGTCGACGTGGTGAATATGGCGCCGGCGCGAACGGGTGATTGCCGTCATTCGAATACTGCGACCATATACACTTGTCGTTGTTGTAGCTTTATGGCCATAGATATCGGCACATTTCCTAATGCAGATTTGCACCAACTCATTACGCCCACTGACCTGAATGTCAGTCGCGCTCCCCTCTCGAGGTCGCTTCACCCCTTCCGCACCAGCGACTTGGCGATCTCCAGGATATCATCACGCGACGCCGTTGGATCCTCCTTCGACCAGGCAATTCCAAGCCCGATCTTGAAGTCGATCCCCCTCACCTTCTTCAGGACGAAGGTGCGATTGGGGATACCCATCGTCCATTCTGGTGCAAAGCCGATGCCGAGCCCGGCAGAAACGAGGGAGACCAGCGAATAGGTGTCATCGCAGCTGTAGGCAACGTTCTTCGTCAGGTCGTATTCCTCGAATTTCTCATTGAAGTACCGCTCGGTGAAGGAGAGGTTCTGCCGGTCGAAGGCAATGATCTTCTGATCACGCAAATCTTCGACTGAGATCTCGTTGAGCGCGGCCAGGGGATTGCTCTCGGCAACTGCGAGAAGATAGCGCTCATGCGCAATGGAGAAGAAGCGCAGTGAGCCGATGTTCTCAACAGGCCTGATGAAGCCCAGGTTCAGCTGTCCGGTCTCCAACCCGCGGATGATGTCTCCTGTATTGCCGGAGGCGATGTGTATGCGGACATCGGGAAACTTGCGGGCGATCTTGCCGAGGAACAAAGGCAGCATGCCCATGGTGGCTGGATAGACGGTACCGATCTTGATCTGACGGATGCGGCTGCCGCCGGCGGCTCGGGTCAGTTCGGTCGTGAGCTCCATCTCGCTGAGGATGCGGACAGCCCGATCATAAAACGTCTCCCCTGCCCTCGTCAGCTCCACGCGGCGAGTGGAGCGGATGAACAACGGGCAACCAAGCTCTTTTTCCAACGCCATGACATGATTGCTCAAGGCTGGCTGTGCAATGTTCATCTTGATCGCAGCCCGACCGAAGTGAAGCTCCTCGGCGACGGCTCTGAAAAGGGATAGTTGGCGCAGTTCCACTGATACCGCCTATTTTGGTCTTGACGGACCCCAAGAGTACCAAAAACAATATATGTCGGATATATCCGATGGATATATGCAATGCAAGATGGTGCCCATCAATAATGGACACGCGAGCTCGCATAGCCTGGAATCTTCGACGAGTTCGCTCTTCGCGAGGCGTCACGCAAGAGAACTTGGCGGTCGATGCGACTGTTGATCGAACAGTTATCAGTGATCTTGAGCGGGGAAAGCATAACGCTTCAATTGACCTTCTTGATCGTCTCGCGAGAGCACTTCAAGTTGATGTTGGGGACCTTTTGTCAATACCCGATCAGGATCAATCAAAGCCTGAACCATTAAAGCCGGGTCGAAAATCTCACAGGTAAGCTTGCATGTCCTACCGGTGACGCTGTGAATGAGTTCCTCTCAGCCGTGCGAGATTGCGTGGCTGAGAACGGACTGTTGCATTCCAGACCAATGATACTACTCGCTGAGGGGGATGACGGCCTGTGTGGGAATGTGAGCGTGGCCACCATCCCCATGGACGCCTCTGGCGTCCTGGCCCAGTCGCCATAATACGAGGGAGCGGCCTCAAGTTCCTCGAAATCGGCACTGCCTGAAAGGACGAATCTCGCCTGATAAGGTGGCGGGAACGGTAGCTCATCAGACACCGCGGTAGGGAGTTCTCGCCATTTGGTATCGTCCACATGCGATGCGGAGCGGTGGAGGCGTAGGCGTCGCGCCGATGTCACGCGACAGAGCCGACTAGACGGACATAATTGTTGCCATGCTAAATTTGCTCTTCAACTTTCTCCGCAGTTTCTGGGGCCTCGATCAGCTACAACATTGGCGACGATGCTACACATCGGCCCCCGTAAAGACGATTGATGGCACGTGGACACCGAAGAGCGGCAAGACGTGGCGACGACTAAGCTCCGAAGGCAAGTGGGAATATCGCCACGAAGCCTGACTTGTCGAAGGCAGCTTGATGTGGCTGTTGGTGAAAGATTGTCATCTACCTATGGCTGCTGCCGGCCCAAGGCGGGAATATGAGAACGTCGACTATCGCCCGAAGCGGACTTGTGGCCCCGCTTGCCACGAGTATAGTTCGATCATGCCCACGCTATCATCCCTGTGTATCAGTTCCGAAGCGAAGGTTTCTCCCGGTCGCCTAATACCGTTGTGGCTGTAGCGCCAATGGAGGCGGTTATCTCAGTCTACGGCCCCGGCGGCCCTGGGGAAGGCGGACTTTCGGATGCGTTCGGTGGTGCAGCTATATACAAGAACGATGAAACTGGGATGTGCTTCTTTGGTATCTGGGGCGCGCGCAACGCCGCGAAATTCAGGGCCGACTTAGAGACAAAACTCAACATCGAAGTGGTCAAGGAGGCGCCGCCAGCGAGGCTCAGCCGTTGGGCTAGATTGGGGACCGGCACAAGGCATTGCTTTTTGCGCGTGCAGGATCCGACAGCGGGCGCCTCACTCGCTTTCCCGTGCATTGAAAGAAGGCGCTAATTTCTTTGTAGTTACGTCGGCTCCGCTTGGACATCGAACCAAGCAACTTTTCGGGTTCTGCTCGAGAATGCCGCTTGAGCTTTAGGACCCGCTTGCTACCCATTGAAGGCCGTCGCCTTGCGATCTTCTGGCGCTATTCTCGGTCTGAAGAATCGCATGCACGCAGCAAGACTGCCAAGATTAATCCGGCGAAAACCAGATTTGCCAATAGCGCGGAAAACGCACCAATGACGACATCGCCTAGAAGCGTAATGATACTATGAGAGCCCGTCAGAACGACAGCAATACTGATAAAGAATGCGCCGACACAAAAAAAGGCAAAAGTCCTGAAGTTTCCGTTGAGTAGAAATGTAGCCGCGATTGCGACCGAACTCGCAACAGGAACCACTGACGCTGCAAGGAGTGTGATCGATACCGAAATCAAGGCCGTCAGTGGGACATAAGGGCCGTAGTCTCTGCTCGTCCCCAACCACCAAAGGATCAAAGCCGCGCCGACGAAAACTCCCATTGCTGCTGAAGGAGTCAATGTCGCGATCCGGTCGAAATTGGCGGTATAATCCGTAACAGAACCTGCCCAAGTCGCTACAGCATACATAACGGTCCCAACTCCTTCATCTGTGGGACACTTGCAGTCAGAATCTGACACCAGCCTGAAGATCCCTCGGAAGCCCAGTTCGCTTCGTAGATTTGAAGAGCGGTCCGCCTTTATCTCGTGGTACTGTGCCGAGCGCTCAGCCATGCAGTATGCGGAGTGCGCCTCGCGGTTCACTCCGGCTATGTGGACGAAACCCGGGCACGTCGTTATCAAGCCTCAATCTGCATGACATGCGGGGCTTGCGGCGAAATCCCTTGCATGGAAAGCTTCCCTAGAAGCGCGTCACCAGGTTCAGTTGCGCCGCGCTGGAGCGGAGGCCACTGCCAAACTCGCCGGAATAGCTCAGCGTCAGGCGAGCTGACTTCGAGATTTTTGCGGAAACGCCAAGCTGCGCCACTAGGGAATCTCCTGGAATCTCGACACCTTCGATGATGAAAGGCGAGCCGCCCGCAAAGGCCAGGCTGGAATAGGGTGTCGCGTCACCTGCGACATGCCGCCAACCCAGCATGCCTGAGACCATGACCGGCACGTCGTTTTCCGACCAGTCGGTAGACCAGCGCAGCCCAATCGTGGAGGCGGCGATCGCGTCGTTGCTCCCTGCCGCCGACAGAGCTGCATCTCCGCCACCTTCCTGGAACGCGTCGGTCTTGAGGTTGACGTAGGCGAGATTGGCGAATGGCTGGAACCTGACGGCATCCCACTCGTGCATCCAAGAGAGATCCGCGAAAACCTGACTGGTGGCGCTCGCGTAGTTCGCGCTCAGCCGATCGGAAAACCTACCAAACGAGATGTCACGCCGGGTTGATGCTTCGTTATGCGAGTAGATAGCGCCGCCAACGAGGGTCACCGGCCCCAAGTCGCCGGTGGCGTAGAGACCGGCGTGATAGGAATTTGTGCTCGCCTGATCGAATGAGTTCTCGCTGTAACCCGCGATCGCGCCGAGCCGCCATTGATCGGAGATCGGAGCGTCTGCTCCAAACACAACACCGGCGAGACTTGTATCGATCCCGGCTGCATTTCCATTGCTCGACCACCGGTTGGAGGACAGATAGCCTGATGTCCAGAACGTCGCCTCGTCGTTTCGCCTATCGGTGTCGAAGGCGATTTCGTCGAGGATTGCCTCGCGCGTAAAGCGGCTCTCCCACAGAAGCGCGCTCTTGAGCGAGGCGTGAACCTCGCCACTCAACTGTGAGAAGGCTTCGTTCGCCGTGGTGGCATTCAGCGACAAGACTGCGTCGTATACCGCGTTTCCCGAACCCAATGCTTCGACCGCCGCAGCCGTTGCCCTGGCATTTGCCGTATCGGCGACATCGGCGAATTGGACACTGTTGCGATCGAGCTGCATGTCGATTTCCGTGGCGTCGTAGATCAACGTCGGCGACAGGAAGGCAAAGTCGCTGGAAACCGTGTCGAAGGTGCCGGTGATGCTGCCGGCAGTCAGGATCGTATAGCTGGTCGTCGTATTGTAGTTGCCGCCGGCTGCTGTGATATTCAGCGTGCCGCCCAAGATGGAAACGGTTCCCGTTGCAGCGACGCTGTCGGAATGGCCGTTGGCGTCGATGTCCACCTGATAGGTTGAGCCGGCAGCGAACGTCACGTCACCGTTGACACCGAACGTTGCGATGCCCGGCCCCGGTGCCAATATGCCGCCGGCGTTCACGACGAGGCCGCCGACGACACCGCTACCCGACAGGAGCCCGCCATCATCGACGGCGACCGTTCCTGCAATGGTTCCATCGTTGATCAGCGAGCCACCCGAAACCGTTGCCGTTCCAGCGATCGTGCCGGTGTTGGAAAATGTGCCGCCAACGTTATCGAGGGTCGCGACGGTTCCGTCGTTTGTAGCTGTTCCAGCATTTGTCACTGCACCTGCCACTGTGCCGCTGTTGTTGACGAAGGTGCCCGCGCTACCGACCTCGACATCAGCCAATGTCGCATTGTTGACGACATTGCCTCCGGTCACGGTTGTCGTCCCCGTCACCGAGCCGCCAGCGTTGTTGGTGAACGTACCGGCGTCGTTCTCGATGGAGGCGATCGTGCCCGCGTTTATGACGGTGCCGGAATTGCTCACGTTCCCGGCAGTGGCACCGCTGTTGTTGACGAATGTCGCGACTGCGGCGACATCGGCGTCGGTGATGACGAAGTTGTTGGTGACCGTTCCGCCCAAGACAGTCGTGGTTCCCGTCACTGTCCCACCGGCATTGTTGGTGAAAGTACCGGCCGTGTTGGTCAGGCTGGCGACCGTCCCCGCATTGGATGAAGTGCCGGCGTTGGTCACGGCGCCGGCCGAGGCGCCACTCGTGTTCGTGAATGTACCAGCGGTACTGACATTGACGTCGCTCACGGTGGCGTTGTTTGTGACGCTGCCGCCATTGATATTGGTGCTGCCGGTGACGATGCCGCCTGCGTTGTTGGTGAACGTTCCAGCGTCGTTCTGAACGGAGGCGATCGTGCCTGCGTTCGTGACAGTGCCGGAATTCCTGATGGCACCGGCCGTGGCGCCGCTGTTGTTGACGAAGGTCGCGACTGCCGCGACATCGGCGTCGGTAATGACGAAGTTGTTGGTGACGGTTCCGTCCGAGACCGTCGTCGTTCCCGTTACCGTCCCACCGGCATTGTTAGTGAAGGTGCCTGCCGTGTTGGTCAGGCTGGCGATCGTCCCTGCATTAGATGCCGTGCCAGCATTGGTCACGGCACCGGCGGTGGCGCCGCTGGTGTTCGTGAACGTCCCGGCTGCGCCGACGTTGACGTCGTTCAGGGTGGCGTTGTTCGTCACGCTGCCGCCACTGACGTTGGTGCTGCCGGTGACGATGCCGCCTGCATTGTTGGTGAACGTTCCGCCGTCGTTCTGGACGGAGGCGATCGTGCCTGCGTTCGTGACCGTGCCGGAATTCCCGATCGCGCCAGCAGTTGCACCATTGTTGTTCACGAATGTCGCGACTGCCGCTACATCCGCGTCGGTAATGACGAAGTTGTTGGTGACGGTTCCACCCGAAACGGTCGTCCTTCCCGTTACCGTGCCGCCAGTGTTGTTGGTAAAGGTGCCTGCCGTGTTGATGAGGCTGCCGATCGTTCCGGAATTGGATGTGGTGCCGGCGTTGGTGACCGTGTCAACTGTCGCGCCACTGTTGTTGACGAAGGTGCCGCCCGTGGACACATCCACCGCGTCGGTGGAGCCATTGTTGGAGAGCGCGGTGCCGGCTCCCACTTCGGCGCTGCCGAGGGTGCCGTTAACGGTGACATTACCATTGTTGAGCTCCAGCCGGCCATTGAGGTCACCGTCAACGGAGAGGCTGCCGCCGTCGAGGCTGACATCCGAGTTCGCCACCCCGCCTGCATTGATGCTGAGACTGCCCGAACTGATGGTGGTGCCCGACGTCGTGTTCAACGTGCCGGTGTTCGTGACGGTGACGTTTCCACCGTCCACATCCAGACTGCCGACTGTCGCATCGGTTGTAACCTGTGGAGACCCCATATCGACGCTCGCCGCATCGCCTGCCCCGGGTGCTGCAGGAGTCCAGTTCGATGAATTGCTGAACTCGTTGTCTGTGCTGCCGGTCCAGGCCGATTGGGCGAAGCCATGCACAGGCATAACGGCGGCCGTCAATGCCGTGAACAAGCCGAGGCGGCGGGAAAATGCCGGGAGCAGTGGTTTCATATGGATCGACCGACGCTAACAGGCACCGCCATACATCGGCGGGACGGTTAACGATTCCTATCCAAGCCTGGTTAACAAATTATTACTCGTACACATAGAAGATATCGTCGGGGCAGCTCGTTAGTTGTCTTGATGGGTTCGGGGAGTTCGTATCGGTCCAAGACCGAGGCACGCCGGAGCCGATATCGAAGCGGCCGCGATTGGTTGCGCGGCAACGCTCGTCCAGGAGCGTATGCCGCCTTCGATTGGATACCGTCCGCTCTTCTAGAACGGCGGCGTCTGTGATGCCGCGCGGAAGTGCTCGCGCAAGGTCTCGGTCTCGTATTCGTGGCGATAGAGACCGCGCTTGCGCAAGATCGGCACGAGTTCGTCGACTATCACCGCCAATCCGTCAATCAGGCGATCCGGCTGCAGGTTGAAGCCATCTATGGCGCCGGCGTGGAACCAATCCTCGATGTGATCGGCAAGCTGTTCCGGCGTTCCGACAAATCCGGCGTGGCCTGAGCCGGTGTAGCGCGTCTGCTTCAGGTAGTCGCGCACGGTGGGATTGGTCTTGCGGATCTGTGTGATGATCGATTCCCGAAAGCCGATGCTCCCCAGAAAGGTCTTGGGGTCCTTGATGGGGCCGAGCACGTCCTCGGGGAAAGGCTCGTCGAGCTCGAGCTTCGAGGCGTCATAGCCGATCGCCTGTGAGAGCCAGCCGATCGAATAGGATGGCGGGCCGGCGTCATGGATTTCATCGCTGCGGCGGCGCGCCTCCTCCTCGGTGCTGCCCAGGCTCAGCAACAGGCCAGGAAGGATCTTGATATCGTCAGGTGAGCGGCCATTGCTCTGTGCGAAACCTTTGACCAGGCGGTAGTGCTCGATGGCCTGGTTCTTGGTGAGTTCAGCAGCGAACACGCCTTCGGCCACGCGCCCCGCCAAAGCGCGACCTTGCGGCGAACCACCTGCCTGAAAAATGATGGGATGGCCTTGCCTGGATGGCGGCACGCGCAAGCGACCGTCGATGTCGAAGAACTCGCCGTGATGATGCACGTCGCGGTTCGTGGCAGCAGAGTCCCACAGCGCCCGCACGACGTCCACGAACTCGCTGGCCCGTTCATAGCGGTCGTCGCGAAACGGAATATCCGGCATGCCGAAATTGCGTGCCGCAGATACCCCGCGGGTGGTGACGACATTCCACGCCGCGCGCCCGCCCGTCTGGTGGTCCCATGAGAGAAAGCGCTCGGCAAGTTCGAAGGGATCGTTGAACGTCGACGAGGCAGTGGCAACCAGGCCGACCCGTGAAGTCGCTGCGGCTACCTGGCCCCAGTTCACACTGGGTTCAAGCCGGATCGGATTGGCGTCATAAGCCGGATCGTTCAACAGCGGTCCGTCGGCGAGGAAGAGCGCGTCGAGTGTGCCGCGTTCCGCGGTCCTGCCGATGTTCGCCCAGTAGTCTGGGTCAATGAAGGCGTTTTTCTCCAGCAGCGGCGTCTTCCAGGCTGCGGGTAGATAGCCCAACACCAGAACGTTGATCCCGAGGAGTACGTGGCCAGATCGTTTGTTTGTCATGCGAGATGTCTCCGTCGCCGTCCTATAGAGAGACGTGCGGTTGCGGCACAGGAAAAGCGGCGCGTGCGGTGGACGGCAGCGGCGTGGGTGCCGGCAGGGCGAGTGCGGCGCGCAGAGGCACGCCGAGCGGCCTTGAGGCGAAGCCGTCGGCGAGCCACTGCTCGGCAGTGTCGAGAAGGGCGGCTACCGATTGCTCAAGGCCTGCGCGCAACACCACACCAGTAAACGAACCGGCCGGCGGCGCATCGCCCAGCGCTACCACTGGGACGGAACCAGCGGGACCGAGGACAAGATCGATCGGATCGTCATCACCTGCCGGCGGGTTGTCCGCCACGCTTGAGGCGTACCAGGCAATCACGGACGCGCCTGTCGCCGGCTCGGGGGTGTTCAATGGCCCGGCAATCGAGAAGCTGTTGTCGATATCGACATGCACGATGCGGTTTGACTGCACCAGAATGCCGGTCTCGCGGTTGCCGATAATCGTGTCGTGTGGCCAACTCTGCTCGAGCGCCCGTACCGCGCGGGCTGCATCGTAAGCGGTCTGGGCATTGAGCGCCGCGCCGCCGCCAAGACCCGCTCCACCCCAGGCAGGGGCATCCCTTGGACCTTCGGGGGCATAGGCGTCCCGCACCCCGATCAGTAAGCCGCTGCGGCCATGAGACAGGTGGGCAAGCGAGGCGACCCGGCGTGCCAGGTTGTACGGGTGGTCACGTTGCGGCGTTGCCGTGATGAGGAAGCGGCCGTGCTTCGTGACGCCGGCCAAGGTGGCGCCGACGGCACTGCTGGTGAGCGTGGCCGATGCCGGTGGGCTTCCGTCGATGCGGTCGATTCCCAAAACACTGAAAGCAACGGGCAATGCATCCCACCGGGACAGCAGCTCGCGACTTGCCGTGAGTTCCACCAGGTGCGGTCCGGCAAGACCAAGCGCAAGATACGGTTGAGCCATGGTGCAGCCTCCTCAGTTGCCCTGCCCGCCGCGACCGAGCCGACCGATGCTAGAGACCGGCGACTTGTCGTTGACTAGGTAGTCGCCGAGAATGCGTGCCTTGTAGGCAACGGGGTTGTGGGACGCCAGCGTACGCGCGTTGCGCCAATGGCGATCGAGTGCCGTTTCCTCGGAGGTCGCCGATGCGCCAAGGGCGCCGAAGACGTGTGTGGCTGCGAAAAGGACGCCATCGATGATTGCCAGTTGCGCCTGCGAAACAGCCACCTCCCCCGCCAGGGCGCGCTTGTCACGCAAGGCAATGTCACCGGCCGCGTGAGCGCCGGCGATCAGGTCAAGCGAGTGTGCCGCTCGACGCAACGCGGCCTCGGTCGAGAATACCCGTACCGACACCTCGCCGATGACCTGCAGCAATTGCGGATCGAGAGCGGGAACCGGATCGAGACCTTGCGGGTAGTTTCGCCCGCGCGACTTGAGCGCGGCGATACCGTCGCGCAGAATTGCGCGCGTAATGCCGGTCAGCACGGCCAGCAGAGCCGTCTGGTAGAAGTGCCCCTGATAAACCACTCGCTCGCTCGCCGGGAAAACATCCCCTTCGTGCGCGATGGCCTCCTGATAGGTCGCGCTACCGCTGGCCGTGGTGCGCTGGCCAAAACCTGGCCAGTCGTCCGTCAGCGCGACGCCCGCTTGGTGACGGTTGACCAAGGTGGTGATGAGCGAGCCGCTCTCGTCCTTGCCGATGACGTCGAGCCAGTCGGCATAGAGGCTGCCGGTGGCATAGAATTTCGCACCGGTGACCTTGTAGTGATCAGCTTCGCGCGTCACGGTCGTCTTTATGGTGGCGTAGGTTCCGTTGTTGGCTTCCGTCCAGCCGCCGCCGACGAATTCTCGATCACGGAAACGCTGGAACCAGCGGTCGTTGGTTGGCGAGGGTTTCGCGTTCAGGCGATCTTCGATGAACGCGAGATGATTTCGCCAGATGTGGGCGACGTTCGCGTCAGCTTCGGCCAGCAAGGCCAGCAGGTAGTAGGTTTGCTCAAGTGAGGCACCCCACCCGCCAAATTCCTCGGGGATGCGCACGAGAGCAAAATCGGCGTCCTTGAGCCACTGAACCTGCTCGAAGGGAAAGGTGCGATTGCGCTCGCGCTCGACATTGTCCGCGGCGATGCGATCGAAGACCGGCTGGAAGCGCGCAACAAGGGCGTCTTCTTCTGCGGTGGCGGGGCGCAGATAGGTCAGTGAAGCGGGGGCATCCACTACTGTCATGTTTGTTCTCCTTCTTAGTGGCGTGCGTCATGAGTTGTGATGGGGTGTTGTCCGGATCGGCGGCGCGTTCCGGCCTTGGTGTCTGGTTGAACGAGGTGCTCCAGCCTCTAGCGAGATGAGCTGGATTGGCTGGGATCGCGCCATTGTGCGAGGAGGTCGACGACCAAGGTACAGACGACGAAGACCGAGGCCGCGAAGATCGTCGTTCCGATCACGAGCGGGAAATCACCATCCAGGGCGGCGGTAATTGCCATCCGCCCGACGCCGTCCAGCCCGAAGATCGTCTCGGTCACGATCGCGCCGCCCATGATAACGGCGAGCTCGAGCCCCCCCAGCGTGATGATGGGATTGAGAGCCGACTTCAGTGCGTGCGAGAGATAGATCCTGGTCTCCGTCAGTCCCTTGGCGCGCGCCGTTCGAATGTAATCCTGACTCAGCATGTCGAGCATCCCTGCCCTGACGATCCGTTGAAAGATGCCGATCTCGGCGATCGCCAGCGTCGCCCATGGCAGAGCGAGATGTCTCGCCCATTCAAGCGGGTCTTCCGACAGCGGGACGTAGCCACTGCTTGGGAACCAGGCGAAGCCGTGGTTCGTGAGCTGAAAGAAGAAGAAATAGGATATCAGGATGCCGCTCAGAAAAGTTGGCACCGACAAGCCGACATAGGCGAAGAACGCCAGCAAGTGATCGATGAGGCGGCCTTGCCATCGCGCCGCAACGACGCCGGAGATAATCGAGAGGACCATCCAGATGACCAGCGCGCCAAGCGCCAGCGAAATCGTCACAGGAGCCTTGGAGAGGATAAGGTCGGTGACCGGCGCCTGCTTTCTGAAGGAGTAGCCAAGCGCCGGTGGCCAATGCAGCAGACCCATCGGCGCGCCTTGAATATTGGGGCCACGGAAAAGGTAATACCAGAGCTGATCGTACCAGGGCTCGTTGAGACGCAACGCCCGAGCCACGCCATCGATCGTTTCCTGTGTGGCATTGCGGGGCGCGAGCATTGCCGCCGGGTTACGGTAGGCAACCCTCGTGATGAAGAATGACAGAACCAGCACGATGAGAAGGGTCGACGCCGACCGGAAAAGGGTTGAGACGATATTCTTTGTCATGACTAGGAGCGCCTCTGGTGCGGATCGAGCACGGACCGCAACCCCGCACTCAGCGTATTGAAACCCACCACTGTTAGGAACAGCGCGAGGCCCGGACCGGCCAGAAACCATGGCTGGTCCTGATAGAGTGAGGTCCTCTGTGCTTCCGCGATCATATTGCCCCAGCTCGGCACCGGAGCCTGGATGCCGACCCCCAGAAACGACAGCGTCGCCTCGGCTACGATGTTGGCTGGAAGCTGCACTGCCCAATACACGAGCAATGTTGGAAGGATGTTCGGCAGAATATCGAGAACGATGATCCGTGCCTTCGACGCACCGACAACCAGTGAAGCCTCGACCATCGGGCTTGTTCGCAGCTCCAGCACCAGACCTCTGCTCAGGCGGGCAAAGTAGGTCCATGAGAACAATGTGATCACAAGGATGACAACGAGGATTGGCGATATCAGCGGCAGGCCCTGATCGCCTCGATTGAGGGACAGGAGGCTGAGGGCGGTTACGACGAACGGAAACGACATTGCCACGTCGATCGCCTGGCTGACGATGCGGTCCACACGGCCCGCGAAAAATCCACTTATGGTTCCGATGATGGTTCCGATGATCATCGCGGCCGTCGTTGCTGGAATTCCGACAAGCAGCGAGACCTGCGCACCGTAAAGCGTGCGGACAAACACATCGCGTCCGTTTCCGTCGGCACCGAGCAGAAACGCCAGTGACGGGCCCACCGGCAGCCCCATCTCATCGAGCGCCACATCAGGAAACTGATCGGTAGGTCCATGCCCCGACAAGAACGCGGCCAGCGGCGCAAGGAGGGCCGCTGAAAGCATCAGGATAACGATGCTGGCGCCGATGCGTACGCTGCGCTCGCGCCACAGCAATGCTAGAATGTCGCCGGCCCAGTTACGAGGGGCGGGCTCTGCGATCACGTCAATGGCCATACGAAGCCGCCTTGGAGATGAAGCTTTCCGACTGACGTTTGCGACCCGGCATCGAGGCGAGCAGTCGTCTGGTGTATTCGTGTTCCGCGCGTTCGAAGATCCGTCTTGTCGGACCGGCCTCAACGATCCGGCCCTTTTCCAGCACGATGACGCGATCGCACAGCTCGCCGACCACGCCGAGGTCGTGGGAGATAAACAGGAACGAGGTTCCAAGCCGATCGCGCAGACGACGTAGAAGTTCAACGATCTTTACCTGGGTGGTGATGTCGAGCGCCGAAACGGCCTCGTCGGCAACGACGAGGGACGGTCGGGATGCGATGGCTCTCGCAATTGCAATGCGCTGTCGCTGGCCTCCTGATAGCTGCGAGGGAAAGCGCGACAGCATGTCTTCTGGCAGTTCGACGTCGGCCAGCAGTTGCCGGACCATCTGTTTCAGCCGGGCGCGGTCTCGTTCGCCTGCGATCACGAATGGGTCAGAGAGAATGGCTTCGATGGATCGCCGGGGGTTGAGGCTTGCGTAGGGATCCTGGAAGACGACCTGTATTGCTCGGCGCAGATCGTCGGTCAGCGGGCCGACGCGCCCCGGTTTCGCATATTGTTGGCCGGCAAGTGCGATTGTCCCTGCGTCCGGGCGGTCCAGGCCAGCGATCAGGCGACCGATGGTTGACTTTCCCGAGCCCGATTCCCCGACCAATCCCAGTATCTCACCTTTGGCGATCGAGAACGACACGTCCTCGAGAACCGTCTGGTGTGCAACAAAGGACCGACCGAGCCGATTGACGTCGAGCAGGGTCTCCTGCGAACTGGCCGAGACGGACTGTGTGTAGTGTCTCGGGCCGTCCAACCGTGCAGCGCTGAGCAACTGGCGCGTATAGGCATGTGTCGGGCTGGAATAAATCGCGTCGGCAGAGGCGCGCTCGACGACAAGCCCGTCGCGCATCACCGCCACGTCGTCGGCAATGTCGGAGACGACGGCAAGGTCGTGGCTGACGAAGACGAGTGCGGTTCCATGCCGCTCCTGCAGCCGTTTCAGCAGCTCGAGAATGGATGCCTGCACGGTTACATCAAGGGCCGTGGTCGGCTCGTCCGCGATGACAAGGCTAGGGTTAAGCGCAATTGCCATCGCGATCATGACGCGCTGGCGCATTCCACCCGACAGATGCCGTGGATAGTCGCTGAACCGTTGTGCCGGATTGGAAATTTCAACGTCGTTGAGAAGCGCGAGTACCTGCTCGCGTTTCTCTTTTCGACTGATGGAGCGATGAGCCGATATCGCCTCGCCGATCTGATCGCCGACCGTCTTCAGGGGATGAAGATTGCTCAAAGGGTCCTGGAAGACGAAGCCGATCTGCGCCCCCCAGATCTCGCGCAGGTTGGCCGAGGGCGCCCTGAGGATCTCGCGCCCCTGATAGAGGACGCTACCCTTGACCGATGCCGACGCAGGCAAGAGACCAACCGCCCCGAGAAGGCTGGCGCTCTTGCCCGAGCCGGATTCACCGACAATTGCCAGCGTCCTTCCCGCCTCGACATCAAATGACGCACCTCGCACCGCTTCGACGGCGCCAAAGCGAACCTGCAAATCGCGAACGGAAAAGACGCTCATTACGCTTAGTTCTTCACAGCGATATTGGTGATGTCGGCTTGCACCGCCAGCGACGACCACGCCCAGTGCGTAATGCGGTCGGAGGTGATGGCGATCTTTCGCTTCTCGAACAACGGGATCCACGGCAGATCTGCAGAGACGATCTTGTCTGCCTTCGCCCAGATCGGGCCTGGCTCGTCCGAGGGGTAAGCCGCAGCTGCAAGCTTATTCAGCTCGAGATTGCTGTAGCAAATCGAACTGACGTTGCCGGTACCGCACGGCGATGCATCCGAGTTCAGCCAGCCGCCAAGCAGCATGCGGGTGCTTGGGCCCTGCCAGTCGGGAGCGAACTGGCTGCCGAGCGAGATATCCCATCTGCTCTTTGCGTCCTGGATGAACGCGTACCACTGTGTGGGCGGGATCGGGATCAGATTGAGTTCGATTCCGGCAGCCGCGACATCTTCCTTCACGGCAACGGCGATTGCCTCAAACTGTGCGGTGGTACGATAGATGGCGTCGAGCTTCACGCCGTTCGGATAGCCGGCCTTTGCAAGAAGGTCCTTGGCCTTTGTCTTGTCGCCCTTGCTACCCTCCGTCGGATAGGGATCGAAGTGTTCATAGCCAAGGATCGTCGAGGTGATGATCTGCGACAGCGGAACCGCCGCAATCGGACCTCCCTGGACCTGCACGAGGTGCGCCCGGTTTACGGCGTAGGTCAGTGCCTGGCGCACTTCTGGCTTGCGCAGTGCATTTGCGCCGTCGCTCTGGGCTTCTGGGCGGGCATTGAAGGTAATGAAGTTTGCAGCGCCGCTGTTGGACGAGTGCAGCTGTTCTGCCTTCTGCGTCTGGAAGCGCTTGATGGCGCTGCGCGGCGGCGTGTCGAGATAGAGCGAGAGGTCCGCCTCGCCCGCTTCGATCTTCTGGACGATGCTGTCTTCGCTGTTGGCGGTGAAGTCGACGATGATCTCGTCGACATAGGCCTTGCGGGCTTCGTCGCTCTCCGGTTTGAAGTTCTTGGCCTTCTTCAGGACCAGCTTCTGCCCATCCTGATACGAGTCCACGTAGTACGGACCGCTTGACGGGAAGTTCTTGCGAAACTCGGCAGAGTCCGGGAAGTACTTCGACGCGACCTCGGGCGGCAGCGGCGAGACGAAGTTCATCGAAAGAATATTGAGGAAGTCGTAGTTCTTCGTGTCGGACTTGATGACGAGCGTCTTCTCGTCGGGCGCACTTACGCCTGCGATTTCATGGCTGTCGATGAATGCCTTGGTGGCTGCGAGGTCGCCGGTCGGAACCTTGGCGAACGCCTCGCAGTAGGCCTTGAAACCGGAAATGGCGAGGTTGAAGTAGTTGATTGCCGCGACCTGCTTGTTGGGATCGCAGAAGCGCTTGATATCGTAGACGAAATCGCTAGCAACGATCTTGCGCTCGATCGGCCCGGAAAAGAACACGTCGTCCTTCAGGTGGAAGGTATAGGTCCTGCCGTCGTCGGTAATATCCCATGACTTTGCGAGGTCGGGAACGAGCGTCGTGTCGTCCTTGATGTCCTTCGGCGAGCCTGGGTAGGTGACGAGCTGGCGCGTGACCGCGCGAAGAACCTCCCAGGAATCAGTGCTGTAACCCGTCAATGGATCGAATGCGTCGAGATCCGCCTGCAAGGAGGCAATCCGCAAGGTGCCTCCGTACTTGGGTTCGCCGGCCGAGGCCTGCGACGAAAGTGCAGCACTTATCGCAAGCGCAGAGGCTGCCAGTCGTGTCGCAGAACGGGAGAAGGAATGCGTCATTGGTGAGACCTTTATTGATAATATCTATAAGGTTTATAGATATTCGGTGCGCGGAAAACGGTGGAAACTTCCAAAGTTCGGTTCCGCGAAGAAAATATTCGGCTGTTTTCAATGCCGGCCGCGAAACAACGCTGCTGGTCAATCGCTCGAGAATGAGTCACCAGATGCAGCGAAGAAGGCGCGTCGACGGAGCCTTGGAGGCGCAAATCATTTCCGGTCGGCGCTTTGGCGGCAGAGGATTTCGCCACGGCGCCGGAAATTAGAATGAACGTGCTGCGCTTCTAGTGTCGATCTATAGCATATCTATGAATGATGTAGATTAATGTGGGATTCGGTAGTGAGCAGGCGGGCCTTTCGACCAATTGCATTCTGTGCGGGCGTGCTCATCCACCTGCCGAAATCCGCATCCGCGTGCGCCCTTATCGCCTCCGTGCCGAAATGAACCGGCAAGAGCAAAAGGCGTGCGTCCCTTCCCTCTCGCCGAGAAACAGTATGAGTGACACCACCAATGCCAGCGCCTTTCCTTCGTCTCTCCTCAGACGGGCCCATTGCCTCATGGGCAGCAAGCGGGAGACGGGCGCATGAGCGGCAATATCCATCTGCATTGGTATCTGCCGACGAATGGTGACAGCCGCGGCCTGACCGGTTCCGGCAGTGACAGCCACATCATAGATTTTGCGGGTGGCCACAGGCCACCTACCCTCTCTTATCTCGGCGAGGTGGCAAGGGCCGCCGAAGCACAGCCGTTTCACGCCGTGCTGACACCCACTGGCACTTGGTGTGAAGACGCCTGGATCGCAACAGCGGCATTGTCCCGCGAGACGACGCGGTTGAAATTTCTCGTCGCTTTTCGTCCGGGGTTGATTTCGCCAACCCTCGTCGCGCATCAGGCGGCGACATTCCAACGCGTGACGCAGGGCCGATTGCTGCTCAATGTCGTCACCGGCGGCGATCGCTTCGAGCAGGCGCGTTTTGGCGATCATCTCGACCACGATGCGCGTTACGAGCGCACGGCGGAATTCATTCAGGTGCTTCGCGGCGCTACGGATGAAAGCAGGCAGGAGCCCTTTTCCTTCAAGGGAAAGCATTATGATATCCGCGATGCGCGCATCAGCGCCGATCCATATGGGCTCCCGGAGATCTTCTTTGGCGGGGCGAGTAGCGCTGCGACGGAGGTCGCGACGTCGCACGCCGATGTCTACCTCGTCTGGGGCCGTCAACCCGAGCTTGAGGCGGACAATATCGCAACGCTGAAAGCCCGGGCTGCCGAGAAGGGCCGCCATCTGAAGTTCGGCATTCGCCTGCACGTGATTTCCAGAGACACCGAGAGCGAGGCCTGGGCAGTCGCAGACAAACTCCTCAGCTGGGTTTCTCCGGAGCAGGTTGCCAAGGCGCGTGACCTTGCATCCAAATCCGAGTCCGTTGGGCAGAGCCACATGTCGGCGCTTCTTCAGGGGCACGACAGCCTGCCGCGATCGGCACGCGACCTGCAGATCCATCCGGGTGTCTGGTCAGGTTACGGGCTCGTGCGCGGCGGCGCCGGCACAGCTCTCGTCGGAAGCCACAGCCAGGTCGCAGACCTCATTCAAGCCTATCACGACGCGGGTTTCGACCATTTCATCTTCTCGGGCCAGCCGCACCTCGAAGAGGCATGGCATTTTGGCGAGGGCGCCGCCGCCCTTCTGAAATCGCGTGGCCTTCTGGCTCCCGTTTAACTGAAATCTCAAGGACCATTCGATGTCATCCGGCTTCGCAACGCCCAGAACCTACGATTTCCACGCAGACACTTCCCAAGTTGACCTTCTGTGCCGGCGGGAGACATCCAGATGACCGACCGGATCGCGAACGTCGAGGTTCGATCACTTGCGGGCGACGAAGGACGTCGCCAGGCCTTCGCTCTGTTTCGGCAATCCATGCTGGGCATCCCCGATATCGCGCGCTCAAGCGCCGATGCCGAAACCGCATATCTTGCAGGCGGTGAGCCCCTTGGTGGGTTCATCAACGGTGAGCTCCAGGGCGTGGTCAACGGCTACGACAGTGCTGTCGTGGTGCCAGGCGGCAATCTCGTCAGCCATCTGGCCGTGACCCATGTCGCCGTCTCGCCTATGCACACACGGCGTGGGGTAGCCCGCCATCTCCTGACCGAGCAGTTGCGCCGTGCGCACCGACAGGGCTTCGTCGTGGCAGGCCTCCGTGCCTCGGACGCCCGGATATATGGCCGATATGGCTATGGCATTGCGTCCTGGTCCGTGCGCCAGGAGGTTGACCTCTCCAATGGCGGGCAGTTCTTTCCGGAACGTCGCGGCGATGTGAGACGCGTTGACGCCCTGGCAAGTTTCGACCTGTTTCGCCGGATCGCCAAAAACGCGCCCGCCTCGCGCGCTGCAACGCTCGTGCGCTGGGATGCCTGGTGGACGATCCAGGAGTTTCGAACCAGATTGTCTTCTGTCCCGCACTATGCGGTCGTCGTGGGATCAGAGGGAGCCGAACGCGGGTATCTGAGATTCCATGTCCAGCCGTCCGACAATTGGTTCACCTCGCCGCAAAGAACCGTGATCGTCGATGATTTCATCGCGTATGACGGCGATGCCTGGCGTGCATTGCTGGGCCATGTCCTGTCGCAAGATATCCTGCACAAGGTAATCCTGCCGTCGCGTCCCGTGGATGATCCGCTACCGGTGCTCGTCGACAATCCACGTGCCGTTCAGACGTCGGAACTCCGCGACGAGAGCTGGATACGGCCGCTGGACCTGGGAAAATTCCTGAACGCTCGGAAATTTGGCGGCTCTGACCGCGTGGTGATCCAGATTGACGATCCGCTGATCGCGGCGAACCACGGCGTCTGGTCCATCGGGGCAGATGGCGCCACGCGATCCGATGAGAGGCCGTCATTGAAACTGTCGGTGGAGACGATCACGGAACTCGCGTTTGGGGCACAGCCCCCGACGGCGCTTGCGGCAGCAGGCCGGGTGCAGGCAGATCAGGCGACGATCGAGGCACTGAGCCTCCTGTTCGCAACGGATCTGAAGCCCCACTCCGGGATCTCGTTCTAGTGCGTGGTGGCCCTTCGCAGGACGTGCAATTGCGGGTCGTTGGCCTGTGGCATCATTCAGGTGAGGCGCGCCGAGAGGGAATCAGATATTTCCTCACTTATTGAACGTGCCGTGCGAGCTTGAGATATGCCAGCCCCTATTGAACCCATCGCCGACCTCGGCCTGATCAACTCGGCGCTCAAGATCCTGTGCCGCGAAGCTGGAATCGAGCGGGATCGACGCGAGGTCTTGCAGGTGGCGACCTTGCTGATGTCCCTCTGGAAGCAAGGCGTTCGCGACCAGAAGACCATTGTCGAGCTTGCCAGAAATACCCTGGCAGAGGCGGCGTCGCTTCGCCGGAACGCGTGATGGCGAAGCGAATGACGGGCAATTGCCGAATTGGGACCTAGATCCTGATCTTGCCGCGCAGATGATCCGTCGGAAGCGCCGTGGTGTACTTGATCTGCCCGAGCGCGAAGCTCGATCGAATGCTAGCAACCCCCTCGATGATCGTCAGACGGTCGATCACCAGGGACTGGTACTTCCTGAGATCCTCGACAACCACGCGCAGGAGGTAGTCAGATTCACCGGTCATCAGGTAGCACTCCATGACCTCCGGCATCGAGCGGACTGCTTGGTCAAAAACCTCAAGCGAGGCTCGGTCCTGCTGCTTCAGGGAAATATGAACGAAGACGTTGACGGCAAGTCCAAGGGCTTGGGCGTCGACCAATGCCACCGTCCCCTTGATGACCCCATTCTCCTTCAGGTCGTTGACACGCCGCCAGCACGGTGAGGCCGAAAGACCCGCGGCGGCCGCGAGTTCGGCCGTGCTCAGGTCCGCATTTTGCTGAAGGAGATCCAGGATCTTGAGCGTTGCCGCGTCAAACGCAATTTCCGGCATGAAATACCTCTTCGATCTGTCGTTGGGGTGAAGTTGACCGAGAAAAGAGCTTTTCTCAAGTGAGAAAGACCAAAGTTTCCCCGGTCACTATGCTAGCTTTCCGTCATTGTTCTGGAGGAGGAGCATCAATGACGAGTGCCTTGTCGCGGGAAGACCTGCGTGTCCTGAAAGATCTCGAACAGCAGGTCCTGTGGCATGCCTGCTGGATGATCCACAACGCCAATCACATTCGCGAAAAGGGCGAGGTGAAGGTTGGCGGGCATCAGGCGTCGTGCGCCTCGCTGGTATCGATCATGACGGCGCTCTATTTCCATACGCTGAAGCCGCAGGACCGGGTTGCGGTGAAGCCGCATGCCTCGCCGGTATTCCACGCCATCCAGTATCTGATGGGCAACCAGACACGCGAGCAGCTGGTCAATTTTCGCGGCTTCGGTGGAGCGCAGTCGTACCCGAGCCGCACCAAGGACATTGACGACGTGGATTTCTCCACCGGTTCTGTCGGTCTCGGTGTCGCGATCACCGCCTTTGCCTCGATCATTCAGGATTACATTGCCACCAAGCCTTTCGCCACGGCGCGCCCGAACGGAAGAATGGTCGCTCTCGTTGGCGATGCCGAACTTGACGAGGGCAATATCTACGAATGCCTGCAGGAAGGCTGGAAGCATGACCTCCGCAACACCTGGTGGATCATCGACTACAATCGCCAAAGCCTTGATGGCATTGTGCATGAAGGATTGTGGAAGCGGATCGAGACGATTTTCAAGTCCTTCGACTGGGACGTGAAAGTTCTGCGCTACGGCGCAATGCAGGAGGCGGCCTTCCGCGAGCCCGGCGGGGAGGCATTGCGCGACTGGATCGACCGCTGCCCGAACCAACTCTACTCGGCGCTCGCCTTTCAAGGTGGCGCGGCATGGCGCAAGCGCCTCAACGACGAGATCGGCGATCAGGGAGATGTCAGCCGCCTTCTCAGCGCGCGGACCGACGATGAGCTCTCCGCGCTGATGAGCAACCTTGGGGGCCATTGCCTCGATACGCTTGTCCGCACCTTCGCGGAGATCGATCACGATCGCCCGACCGTGTTTCTTGCCTATACCATCAAGGGCTGGGGCACCCCGCTCGCCGGCCATAAGGACAACCACGCCGGCTTGATGACGAAGGCACAGATGGAGCACTTCCAGGAGCGTGTCGGCGTGGCGCCGGGACGGGAATGGGAGTTGTTCGGGGCGATCGACAATCCGGCCCCTGTGAAAACCTACCTGGAGTCGGTGCCGTTTTTCGCGAAAGGCCCGCGGCGCTACGCCTCGGCCAAGATCGGTTCACAGGGCCCGGTCTTCCTTGATGATCGTGAGCTGTCGACGCAGGCGGGGTTCGGAAAGATCCTCGATACCATGGCGCGACGCGACGATGATCTCTCGAGCCGCATCGTGACCACAGCCCCCGATGTCACCGTTTCGACCAATCTCGGTCCGTGGGTCAACCGCCGGGGGCTTTTCGCGCGTGCCCCGCGAGCCGACACCTTCCAGGACGAGAAGGTGCCATCGACGCAGAAATGGGCCTTCGGACCCAGCGGACAGCACATCGAACTTGGGATCGCCGAGATGAATCTATTCCTGCTGCTCGCTGCTGCAGGGCTCTCGCATTCGCTGTTCGGAGAGCGATTGATCCCGATCGGCACGGTCTACGATCCCTTCATCGCACGCGGGCTCGATGCGTTGAACTACGGCTGCTACCAGGATGCGCGCTTCATGATCGTCGGCACGCCTTCAGGGGTCACGCTGGCGCCAGAGGGCGGCGCCCACCAATCCATCGGGCAGCAGTTGATCGGGATGAGCCAGGATGGACTTGCAAGTTTCGAGCCCGCCTTCCTCGATGAGCTGTCGATCATCATGGACTGGTCTTTCGACTACATGCAGCGCGAGGGAAAGAGCGATCACGACCCGCACACATGGTTGCGCGACGAGGCCGGAGGTTCCGTCTATCTTCGGCTGACAACCCGCCCGCTCGAACAGCCGATGCGACGGGATGGGGCGCCGTTCCGCACAGGTGTCGTCGACGGAGCCTACTGGCTTCGCGAGCCCAGTTACAATACGCGACTCGTGCTCGCCTATCAGGGCTGCGTGGCGCCCGAAGTCCTGATGGCGGCGGGCCGGCTTGCGGAGCGACACCGTGACGTTGCGGTGCTGGCGGTGACGTCGGCCGACCGGCTGAATGCCGGCTGGACTGCGGCTCAGCGGGCCCGTCGGCACGGCTTCGCTCAGGCCCAGAGCCACGCCGAACGGTTGTTGGCACAGGTTCCCGAGCATGCGCACCTGATCACGGTCACGGACGGGCATCCCGCCACGCTCGGCTGGCTCGGCTCGGTGCAAGGCCACACCACCACCAGCCTTGGGGTCGAGCATTTCGGACAAACCGGTACGATCGCCGATCTCTACGCGCATTTCGGGATAGACGCGGCTTCCATCATGGACGCTGCTGACGCAGGCGTACGTGGCCGGCGTTTGCCGACAGCAGTATAGGTCGGCCGACTTGTGCTCCGCATGGACGAGCGGTCGGCGAGGCTGCTCGTCCATGGATGACGCCAATCCCCGTTGAAGTCTGTCACACCGGGGTTAGCCAGGCACCCGGGTTGCCACCCCGCGCGAACTTTTCGATGTAGTGTGGGTGACATGGGGTCGCAGCGGCTAAAAGATTTGGCCAACCGATCCCTGTCTTGCTAAGCGGTCTGATGTAACGTTGGGGGCGGATCAGATGTCTGAGAATTTCAATTCAGAGCTACATGCTCGACCGTCGATCTATTTCAATGGTCCGGCGCTCGTCGAGCACATTGCTCTCATGCCGGTTGAGCGATCGGGGCTGCATGAAACGGCAAATGCGGTCGCATCCACGGTCGGCCAAAGCGAAAAGATTCACAGGCAGGTCGAGTATCATACGGAGTTTGTTACCCTCACCGTTGTCAGGGAGCTCGACACGGAAGCCACCGAGTGGCCCGGTGAAAGCCTTTCGCTGTCAGAGGCGCAGCGGCTCGCCGGCGCACCAGGGGCCGAGCTCGTCTGCAGGACGTCAATTCTTGTCGCCGGTCCGGCTCCTTCGAACCTCGGGCAGACTCTGAGGGCCTTTGGGTTTGGAGATACCGCAGCCTCGTCTGTCGGGGGCGGAGCTGCGCAGATATGCTCAGACTTTCGCGTGCGGGCCGATCAAGCAAGCCGCGTTATCCTGTTCAACAAGGACTTGAACGCCTATCGGCTGGGTAGAATGGTCCGGCGGATCTATGAAATCGAAACCTACCGCTCGATGGCGCTGCTTGGACTGCCCGAAGCGCGCCGGCTTGCGCCGCGGCTCGACCGGTTCGATTCGAAGCTTGTGGAACTGACAGATCGCAATGTGGCCACGCCCTCGTCCGAGCACAAGGCGCTGCTGGATGAAATCACCGCGCTCTCGTCGCAGATCATTTCGGCAACTGCGGCAACACGAAATCGCTTTGGCGCAACGGCTGCTTACGCGCAGATCGTGGAAGAACGCATTGCGGAATTGCGCGAAACGCACGTTGAAGGGTTTCAGCGGTACGGCACATTCGTCGCACGCCGGTTCAAGCCCGCAGTTCGCACATGCGCAGCCACTGCAGTGCGCCTGGACAAGCTATCCCACGCGACCATGCATCTGATCGATCTCCTGCAGACGCGGATACAAGTGGAGATCGAATACCAGAACGCCGTTCAGATCCAGGCCATGGCCGATCGCGCAGCGACGCAGGTGAAGATTCAAAGGGCCGTTGAAGGCTTTTCGATCATCGCAATCAGCTACTACCTCCTCAGCCTGCTGAAGACCGGCTTCGAGACCTTGGACCATGCCGGCTATCACCTCAGCCCGCTGATCATGCTGGTGTCGATCCCGATCGTGATCTGCGCCGTGTTCATCGCGGTGTGGCGGGTCAAGCATGCACTTGAAACGGCGTAGAGGCTCACGCGCTCATCGTTTAAATCGGCTGATCGTCCGCACATGCCGCCGGCGGTGAAATGTCACTGTGTCACCGCCTCGGTTCGCCCTGCGCGTCAGAACCGTTTGCTTGCGCCGACCCGACCGCCTGCGGATTTTTCACCGTCACCCTCGATGTCGAAAAGCAGGCTTGCTTCAAGCATCCACATGTCCATGGTCTGCAGGGTCAGACCGGCGGTGGCCGACCCGAACGCGCCGGAACCGTCGAGCCCGGAGAAGCCTCCGGTCAGGCCGAGCTTTGGCGTCAGCGTGGCCCCGCTTTCGAGTGTGAAGGATCGCGCGATTTCGGCTCCCAGGCTGAGGCGGAACTGTTCCTCGTCAAAGCCGTCAATCGTGAGCGCGTCGCCGCCGCTGTTCCTGACGGTGTAATCATCCACCTTTTCGGAGAAGTAGACTGCCCGAAGCTTCGGCGTCAGTACGGTGTCCTCGTCAAGCGTCCACTGTCCCTCAAGCGAGGTGTCAATCATCCAGCGCTGCGTGTCGAAGGTACCGTCCCAGAATGCCGTGTCGATATCGTTGGAGGAGCCACCGTAGAGCATGCTGGCATTCCAGAAGACGTTCTTGCCCAGTTCGAGCGAGGCATAGGGACCCGCAAGCCACCCGTTGCCGGTCAGTTCGGCGTCTTCGTCCGTCGGGTCCGTCGTTCGGTCGTAGTGGAAAGACAGTCCGACCAGCGCCTTTTCTGATAGCAGATAGTCCGCTCCGAGGTTGAGAAGGGCGAAGCTGCCCCATTTGCTATCGCTCCCCTCCCCGCCGCTGTGTGCGAGAAACGCACCGTCGATCCAGATATTGAACGGAGCCTCAGCCGCATCCGGATCGCCGCCGGTCGCCCTCAGCTGCGCGAAGCTGGTCGAGAAGCCGACGGTCAAGCCGTTCTCGGAGGGCATCATGCGGGCGCTGACGGGATCCGTTGCCTGTTCCATCTGTCGGCGTTCCAGCAGGCCGGGAACCTTGATTGACGAAGAGATCATGTTCTGGCGCGCCCGCACGAAGTCATGCACGAGCTGGTCGATCTGCGACGCGACCTCGGCCGGATCATAGCTGAGATTGTAGGTCACAAATCCTGAACTGGAAGCGCCGGAGGCATTGGTTAGGGTATAGCGAACGCGGACTTGTCCGGAATAGGCGGGGTTGGGCGTGAACTGCAGATACCAGCCGACCGGCGTAACCGGCCCGGCCTGGGCAACAACGCCGCGAACAATGGCCGTGGTGCCTGCATTGGCAGGTTCCACCGAATTCACATTTGCGGAGACGAACGGGCCGCCCGTCGCACCGCGGTTGAGATAGACATCAGGGGGCGTTGATCCGGCTGGGACGTTCACGACTTTGTCTGGGGCGGTGACCTCGTTGGGCTTAACCTTCAGAGTGTAGCTCGCGACCGCGATGGCGCCGGTATTGTCCCTTGCCTGGATGGTGAAGGAGTAATCTCCTTCGCTGCCGGCTGCCAGCGGTCCTGTGAGCGTTCCGGTGGAGATGTTCAGCGTCAGGCCGTCCGGCAAGGCTCCGGATGCAAGGCTGTAGATCACCGGCGCTACGCCGCCTGTCGTCGTGATCGGCTGGCTATAGTCTTCACCGGCCATCGCCTCGGTCAGCGCTCCGCCCGCAGGCGACAAGGTTATAGCGGGGGCGGAGACTGTAATCGTCACCGTCGCTGGTGCGGATGTGCCGGTGGCATTCGTTGCATGGTAGGTGAAGCTGTCCGAACCGGAGTAGCCGGTCGTCGGCGTATAGGCGATCGTGGTTCCAGACACGCTCGTCGTGCCGTGCGATGGCCCTGATGCAACGGCAATGGATGTGGCAGCGCCGCCCGAAAGATTGAGGGTGATAGGGTTGGCAGTCGAATTGGCTGCTACCGTGGCGTTGACGTTGCCCGCCAAGGGCGCGGCCAGATTGGACGGCGTGACCGAGTTCGATGCCGCCGACGCTGCGCCCATGCCGGTGCTGTTGCTGGCTGTCACGGTAAAACTATAGCTGGTGCCGTTTGCGAGCCCCGCCACGGTGATCGGGCTTGCCACGCCGTAGCCCGTGATGCCGTCCGGGTTGGACGTGACCGTGTACCCGGTGATCGCCGAACCGCCGTTGGTTGCCGGCGCCGTGAAGGTAACGGAGGCCTGTTCATCGCCCGCCGTAGCCGTGCCGATCGTCGGTGCGCCGGGCACTGTTGGAGCGCTAAAGGTGTAGCCGTTGCTAAGTATCGCACTGCCACCCGGGGTGGTGACGGCGACATCGACAGCACCAGCTGCGTGGGCGGGCGTCGTTGCCGTGATCAGCGTAGGGCTGTTGACCGTGTAGCTGGTTGCTGCGGTTCCGCCGAAGGTCACGGCGGTGGCGCCCGATAAGCTGGTGCCGGTGATCGTAACCGACGTGTTTCCCGCCGTGGTGCCGGAGGCCGGAGAGATGCTGCTCACTGTCGGAGTTGCAGGAATGACTGTAATGGTGACCGTGGCGGCGGTAGACGTGCCGAACTCATTGGTCGCTGTGTAGCTGAAGCTGTCCGGGCCGGAGTAGCCGGGCGCCGGGGTATATGTGATCGTGGTTCCCGATGCAGTTGCGGTGCCGTGGCTTGCGGCCGACGCCACAGCGACAGAGATCGCCGTGCCGCCCGAGAGGTTTAGCGTGATCGGCGTGGCCGCGTTCGCCGGGACCGTCGCGGTCACGTTCGAGGCGATGGGCGGCCCGAGGTAGGTGAACCCACTCGTCAGTGTCCCGCTGCCAGCTGGCGTGGCGACGACAATGTCCACGGAACCGGCCGCGTGGGCGGGTGTCGTTGCGGTGATCTGTGTGGCGCTGTCAACTGTGTAGCTTGTGGCCGCGGTTCCGCCGAAAGTGACTGCTGTCGCGCCAGAAAGGTGAGTGCCGGTTATGGTTACCGACGTGCCGCCGGCCTCATTGCCAGTAGCTGGTGTAATTCCGCTCAAGATTGGTCCAGGAGCGGCGGCGCATGTGGCCGTCAAGGTAACCGTGGCGCCGCTAGATCCGGACCACGGGTAAATATTGTAGTAGTTTCCTGCCGGTTCCGGAACAGTATAGGATTGCGATAGAGAGATTTCACGACCCGCCCCGGCATATTCCTCATAGATTATGGTGTGTTCGCTGTCTTTGTAGATGGCGAATCCACCGCCCATGTACTTATTCGAGTTGTAATCATTTGTGCTCCCCGTAGTTTGCACGCTGTAATTGATTACGTCGCCTGGCGCGAAATCCATGTTCTGCCAGAACTCGAGCTGGTTCGCGTACGTGACTCCCGACGACCAAAGACTGTTGACGGCGTCACAACCGGAAGACGCCAATGCCAGGCCTGGCGTCAGCAATGAAGTTAATAAAAATACCGCGACGGTCCGGCGAATCCGCGCAATTGCTCCGCTGCAGAGCGATGCCGTTTGTCGGGCTAGTCGCCCCAAATGAGCACCATACCCAGTGCGCGGGAACCTTGCTCGAACTGACCGGAAGGGCGCCGCCAACATGGCGCTCATGATGGCAAGGAACGTGAATGCGGCACGAGCTACTCTTGGCAACATCTTAATATCTATCACTTTTGTGTCAAAAATTGACTATCGGTATCTAAAATGTCGGCGCGGGATATGCGCTTGCTGCGCAACGATCGCATTGCGATGAAATGACGCCTCGTCGGATCGCAAAGATCCGCCTTCAGCATTGCCCCCTCCCGAATCTTTAATCAGGGCTATAGAAGAAAATATCCACTTAATTCACGCTATGCGCGATATATTCCGTCGCGTCTTTGATTGGATGTTACTCCAAAGACGCATTTTTTTACCAAGGAAACGTATCTGTTCGGTAATGCGGCTCGAGAAATCTATGTCCACAGCGTCTCAATTGCCTGCGGCCCTTGTAGGGGACGTGTTCAACCGGGGATGGGCGCCGTTGCCCAGCTGTTTGTTGCCAGCGCTCGGCTTCTCGGGCCGGCGAGCGTAATACATGACATTCAGTTGTCCGTCAGCAAGAGCCGCTAGATCGCGGATCGGGCTGGCATTTAAAGGATCAACGGTATGTCATTTCGTCGAAATACGCTGACTGCACTCGCTCTGATTTCTCTTGTTTCTCCGTCATTTGCTGCGACCTCTACGGTCAAGGTGATGGAAAACGGCGAAGGCGGTGGACCCATGACAATCTCGCTGGACCAGCCGACCGTGAAGGCCGGTGACGTTGTTTTCTCGGTTCACAACGATGCTATGACAGAGGAACACGAAATGGTGCTGGTCAAGCTCAAGTCTGCGGACCAGACGATCCCGGTTGTTCAGTCGAAGCATCGCATCGACGAGAATAAGCTGAAAAGCCTCGGTGAAGTGTCGGACCTGAAGCCTGGTGCGGATGGCACGCTGAAAGCCAAGCTGAAGCCGGGCTCCTACCTCCTGTTCTGCAATATCAAGGGCCACTACGAGGCCGGCATGCATGCCGCTCTGACGGTCACGGAATAAGCCAGCTGTAATATGGGCACATCAAGGCTCCGCGGCCCGTGAAGGCCGCGGCGCCTTTTTCACAGCGGTTACATCCTTGTGCTCCTGACTTAGCCATGCTTGCTGCCCAGCAGCAAAGGCCGGCTAACCCTCACAATGGCATCGATGGCCACGCGCAGGCGCGGGAGCATGACTGCCGACGCTGTCCAGATCACATGCACGGGACGGTGGCCGGCAATGTAATCGTCAAGGACAGATAAAAGCAGCCCGGTGTCGAGATCGTCCTGGACCAGCCAGCGTGGCAAGAGGCCAAGCCCGTGTCCGCCCCGGATCGCGGAAAGCGCCAACAGGCTCCCGTCAAGCAGCAGTCTTGCCTTCGGCTCCCAGCTTACCAGCTTGCCATCGGGGTGTCGGAATTGCCATGGAGCGGGCCTTCCGTTCCCCGGCGCGCCGATGATCTCGTGACCCGACAGATCGCCGGGATCGAGAGGCCGCTTGCGCTCTTCGAAATATGTCGAAGAGCCACATAGGACGATATCCTGCGTGCCAAGTCGTCGCGCCATCAAGCCGGTCACATCGGGAAGTTCGCCGATCCTCACGGCTAGGTCGACCCCCTCCCCCGGGAGATCGACCGCCTCTGTCGAGGTGGAGATTTCCAACTCCAGGCCAGGGTACTGCCTGCACAACTCATAGAGCGCCGGGGCAACGACCTCAGCACCAAACAATGGCGGAAGCGTAACATGGAGCTTGCCGGCCGGCTCGCGGCCAAGCCCAGAGATCGTCGCCTCGGCCTGCTCGATATCAAGGCGCGCGCGGCTGCAGACATCCCGGTAGATCCGACCTTCCTCCGTCAGGCTCACGCGGCGTGTCGTACGCTGGAAAAGCCTCGTGCCCAATCTGTCCTCCAGGCGGGCAATGGCCTTCGCCACTGCCGATGAGGTAAGCCTGAGCCTGGTGGAGGCCGAGACAAAATTTCCCGCCTCGCAGACGGCCAGGAATACGCGGATGTCATCGCCGGGTTGGTGTCGCATGGTTCCTATTAGCGAAATGATGTCATCAATTGAAGGAATATTTGGTGTTTTTGCGGAAGCCTGGGCCTTGTTAGGTTGAGAGCATGAACAACAATCGTACCTATGCCATCATCGGGGGAACGTCCGGTATCGGATTTGCCCTCGCCCGCAATCTTGTCGATCGAGGCGATCGCGTCGTCCTTGGCGGACGTTCCCCCGAGCGTCTTGGCCAAGCACTGACGGCGCTGGGGCCGAACGCCTCCGGCGTCACCGTCGACATCACCGACCGTTCATCGCTGCAGCGCTTCTTCTCCGAAGGGCCAGCCCTGTCAGGTCTTTTTACCCCGGCCGCGTCCTATGCGACCGGCAGCTTTGCCGACGGCGACCTGGAAACAAGCGAGGGGTTGTTCAAGGCGAAATTCTGGGGCCAGTACTGGGCGGTGCACGCAGCCCTTCGGCATCTCCTGCCGGAGGCATCGGTCGTCCTCATGTCTGGTGCTGCCTCCGTTCGGCCGATCGGCGCACCGGCCTACGCCGCCTGCAATTCGGCGCTGGAAGGACTTGCGCGGGGTCTGGCGATCGAGCTCAACCCGATCAGGGTCAATTGCCTTTCCCCGGGGACCACGGACAGCGAGCTCTGGCGCAATCGGCCCGATAGCGTCCGCGAACCGGCATATGACTACTGGAAGAAGCTTTGCATTGTCGGGCGACCGGCGACGTCGGAAGAACAGGCGCACGCCGCGCTGTTCCTTCTCGACAATACCAATGTCACCGGCAGCACGCTCTTCTGCGACGGCGGCTATACCTTCCGCTAACGCAGCGTCGGCGGCGTCAACTCACTTTTCTGAAATGGTGCCGGTGCCCGCTTCGCGGGCAGCGGCCTTATGCCGATTCGCGCAGGATGATCTCTGCGTTCAGCAGCACCTGCTCATCGAGCGCCGAGCCGCTGGTTTCGTCATCCTCTTCGCCAAGCTTCCGCAAGAGCAGCTGCATGGCGATGCGACCGATCTCATTGTAGCTCTGGGCGACGGTGGTGATCGGTGGGCAGGCATAGCGCGACAATGGGTGATCGTCGTGCCCGGCTATCCGAAGTTGGCTGCCGGCCGCCCGGCCGACCTTTATCCCTGCATGATAGGCTGCCGAAATGGCTCCGAAGGCGATGCGATCGTTTGCGCACAACACCGTCGATGTCGGGAAGCCGCCGCCCTGGAGGATGCGGGTCGTCTCCTCATAGCCGAACTTCTCGAAGTCCCAGTCCGTTGGTTTGCCGATCGGAAGCACGATGGGCTCCATTCGCAGCTGCGACATGGCCTCCCCATAAGCCGAGGCGCGCGTGACGGCATTGGTGTTTACCGGCGGCATGCCGAGATAGCAGGGCGGTTCGCCAGAGCGACACAGGTAGTCGACGATCAGCTGGAAGCTCTGGCGATTGTTGGTGCCGACAAAGGGCGAAACATCATCCAGGGGTGAATCGACGAAGATGAGCGGGATCGAGGCAGAGAGCGAGAGCAGCGTCTTGTGCTGGGATTGCACGCCCAGCGGGGCAATGATGGCACCGGCGACGTTCATCGACTTCAGCGTCTCGATGGCGCGCGCCTCCATCTCCGCGTTGCCGTCGGAAGACAGCACGAAGGCGAGAAAACCGGCGGCATTCGCAATCAGCTCCACGCGCCGGGTCAGGGCCATGTAGAATGGATCGGTCGAATTCGGGATGATGATCCCGATGATGTTGCTGCGTCTGCGGTTGAGGTTTACCGCAAAGAGGTTGGGTCGAAACCCACTCTGCTTGAGTGCAGCCTCGATGATGTCACGGGTCTTCCGCCGGACAGACGCCGGATCGCTGAAGTACTTCGAGACCGTCGGGCGCGACAAGCCCACAAACTCGGAGAAGTCTTCCATAGTTCTGATGGGTTTATCTGACAAATTCGCGTCCACCCCCGTGTCAATCGATTTAAACTATTCGAGTTATCAACCAAAACTTCTGGCAAGGCGCAAGCCGCGTCCGATCAGGCGCGGCAGGCTGTGAAGTAGTCGTCGAGGACGCGGTCGACGGCGGCGAGCGCCAGATCCTGGGCCTGTGGCTTCACCCGGCCGTCGCGCACGGCGGGATAGTTGCCCTGCAGGTACTGGCTGATCAAGGTTTCGGGGATCTCGACGCCCTCAAGAATGGCGAGGAGCTCGCTGACTGCGGCATTGATTTCCGGGTGCGGCCAGTAGTAGCGGATACGGTCGCTGTAGCTGAAATGGCGCTGCAGGTGCTGTTCATCCATGGAGCCGTGATAGTATTTCTGCCAATTCCCCGGCTCCTGCGTCAATACGCGCTCGATGATCGAAACGAGTGTTTCCTTGCGCTTGCCAGGGAACAGGAAGGCGGCGATCTGATCGAGGCCGTAGAGTGCTTCGCGAAGGGCAAAGGTAAGCCCGGGCCCGACCTTGAGGATGGCAAAGCCGTCGAGCACGAGCTGGCGCAGCGCTGCCTGCGTCTGATAGTCGGTCGAATGCGCTTCGAATACCAATCCTGGCACATCTGACAGCGTCGCGCTGAGTGCGCGGGCCGCTTCCGGCTCATAGGCGATGACGTTCTCGTTGCCGAATTCGACACCCGGCTGGACGACCGCCGCGACGACGCGCGAGAATGCCGATCCGACGCCGGCTGCTTCGAATGCCTTGCGATGCACGGCAATGGTTTCGCGTGCCGCGTCCGGCTTGGTGACTTCGAGAACCTCGAGTTCTTCCATGGCACCGCCCGGGATCGGTACCTCGGTGCCGACGATGTAGACCGGCTTGATGCCGGCAGAGCCGTCAAGCGCGGCTTCGGCAACAGCAGCCAGGCTGGCGGCGCGTTCGGCGGTCAAGACATCCGGAAGGGCGACGGGCTCACCGGCGCATCCCATGCTGGTGTCGAGATGGAGTTTTGTGAAGCCGGCCTCGGCATAGGCCTTGATCATCACCTTGGCCTTTTCCATCGCTTCGCTTGCGGGCAGGCTCTTCCATGGGTTGGGCCCAAGATGGTCGCCGCCAAGGATAAGCTTCTCAAGCGGAAAGCCGGTCTTGGCCGCGATCTTCTCAACGAAGGCGCGAAAATCGGCTGGCGTCATGCCGGTATAGCCACCGTCCTGGTTGACCTGGTTGCAAGTCGCTTCGACGAGGAGATATTCGCCGCGGCGCAATGCGTGCAACATCGACGCTTCGATCACAACAGGATGCGCCGAGCAGATCGACGGAATTCCCTTTGAGCCGGCGCGCTGGCGCCACGATGCGATGTCCGAGAGATAGCTCTGTTGCATGTCAGGCCTTACCTTGCAGTTTGATCAGGGAATCGAGTTCCGCCTTGGTGGACGCGCCTTCCATCGGCCCGGCCCTGGTGACGGCACGGGCGCCCGAGGCGTTGGCGTAGAGAAGCGCATCGGCCGGGCTCGCGCCGCGCAGCCAGAAGGTGACGAAGGTCGCGCCGAAGCAGTCTCCTGCTCCTGTCGGATCGACCTCTTCGACCTCGAAGCCATCAAGGCTCAATGTCGTCTTGCTGTCGAAGTAGGTGGCACCCTTGGCGCCGCGCTTGACGACGATCGCCTTGATCCCCTTGGCAAGGAGTTCGGCAACGGCATCCGCCTCGGTCTTTGCCTCGGCAAACAGGAACAGCTCCTCGCCGCTCGGCATGAAAAGGTCCGTCTTCGACAGAACGGTCTGCAGGGCCTCGCGCATGCCGGGGCTGTCGAGGATCTCCGGCCGCAGGTTCGGATCGAAGGACACGGTGCCGCCGGCACCCTTGATGCGTTCAACGGCCGTCAGGATGCTTGCGACAACACTTGGGGCATAAAGCGCCGTCCCCATGACGTGCATGTGCGTGCAGCTGTCGATGAGTGCGAGCATCTTGTCCGAGAGATCGATCACCCCACAGGCGCTGTGACGGATATTGAAGACGAAGGCGCGGCTTCCGTCTTCGCGATATCGCACGAAGGCGCTGCCGGTTGTGCCCTGCGGCACAACGTCGATGCCGGAGACATCGACGCCATCGGTGGTCAGGCGGTCGATATTCACCCAGCCGAAATCATCGTCGCCGACGCGCGAGATGATGGCACAGTCCTGTTCAAGCTTGCCGACCTGATCGATGAAGATCGCCGGCGCGCCAGACGGAAAGGGACCGATCAGCGGAACGGCTTCGCGAAAGCCGTTGCCGCGGTTCGTGGCGATGATCTCGACGAGGATCTCGCCGATGGTCAGGATTTTCGACATGGAAATACCGCTTGGATTGAAATTACTGCTTGGCCCGCTTGGCGCGGACGTCGAGCCCGACGGCAATGAGGATGACCACGCCCTTGACGATGAGCTGGTAGAAATACGGCACCGACAGCATGTTCATGCCGTTGTTGAGCACGCCAATGATCAGTGCGCCGATCAGCGTGCCGATCATCGTGCCGACGCCACCCGAAAGGCTCGTGCCGCCGAGGACCGCCGCGGCGATCGCGTCCAGTTCGTAGCTCATGCCGGCATTGGTCTGGGCGGAGAACAGGCGCGACGACAGGAGGATGCCGCTGATGGCAGCCATGACGCCGGAAATCATGAAGATGATGATCTTCAGGCGATCGACCTTGATACCGGAGTAGAGCGCGGCCTCGCGGTTGCCACCGGTGAGGTAGGCACGGCGACCGAAGGTCGTCTTGCTGAGCAGCACGTGATTGAAGACAAACAAGACGGCCACGAACCAGATGACGATCGGGATGCCGACAAAGCTCTGCGTGCCGATTGCCGTCCATGTCGCATCGGTGATCATCGCAGGCGCACCGTTGGTCGGCAGGCTGACGAGACCGCGATAGATACCCATCGTCGCGACCGTGACGATGAATGAGGGCAGCAGGAACTTTGCGGTCAGCACGCCATTGGCCAGACCTAGGACGGCGCCGGCGATAAGGGTCAGCACGAAAGTCGGCAGGAAGCCGAACCCGAAGGCGAAACACTGAGCTGCGACCATGCCCGCGAGTGCGATGATCGAGCCGATCGACAGGTCGATTTCACCGAGCAGGATCACCCAGGTCATGCCGAAAGCGGCAATGGCGATGACAGCCACCTGTTGTAGCACGTTGAGGAAATTGGCAACCGACATGAACCGCGGGTTCATGACGGAGAAGATGATGCACAGGACAATCAGCGACAGGAATATGCCGCCATACTGCTTCATCACTTTCACAAAGGCAGCGTTGGCTGCAGTCTTCTCGCTCATGATACAACTCCCGTCGCAAAGCTCATGATGGTCTCCGGAGAAATCTGGTCGCGCGACATTGTCGCCGTCGTGCGACCCTCGCTCATGACGACGACGCGGTCGCTCATGCCGATGATCTCAGGAAGTTCGGAGGAAATGAGCACGATCGCGGTGCCCTGCGCCGCCAGTTGGCGAATGATCTTGTAGATTTCGAATTTCGCCCCGACATCGACGCCGCGCGTCGGTTCGTCGAGGATCAGAATCTTGGGTTTCGTGAGCAGCCACTTGGCCAGCACGATCTTCTGCTGATTGCCGCCCGAAAGGGATCCTGCGGCGGTATCAAGCGAAGCCGTCTTGATCGCCAGGCGTTTCACCTCGTCCAGAGCCGCGTTGCGTTCGCTTCTCCGCTTGAGGAAGCCAAGCGGGTTCGCATAGTGCTTCAGCGCCACCATCGAAATATTGGCCTCGACGCTGTGGCTGAGGACCAGCCCCTCTTCCTTGCGATTTTCGGTCACGAAGCCGATGCCGCGATTGATCGCCTCGACGGGCGAGCCAATGTCGATCTCAACGCCGTCGATAGCGACGGAACCGCCCGAAATCTGCTCCATGCCGAAGATGGCGTTCATGACCTCGGAGCGGCCGGACCCGATCAGGCCGAAGAAGCCGACGATTTCCCCGGCTCGCACTTCGAAGGAGATGTTTTCGAATTCTTCCGAGCGCGACAGGTTCTTGACCGCAAGAACGGCCGGCGCGGTCTGCTCCGGCGCGGGCACGTCGCGAGGCGGGTAGATCTCGTTCATGTCGCGACCGACCATCATCGCAATCAGCGCCTCGATGGTTGCGTCCTTCTTTTCGCGCGTCGTGATGTAGCTGCCATCGCGAACGACGGTGATGTCATCGCTTAGCCGCATGATTTCTTCCATGCGGTGCGAGATGTAGATGATCGCCACGCCGCGCGCTTTCAGCCGCGCGATGATGTCGAACAGGATCTCGGCTTCGCTATCGCTCAATGATGATGTGGGCTCGTCGAGGATGACGACCTTGGCATCGACGCTGAGACCCTTGGCGATTTCTACAAGCTGTCTTTGGGCAATCGAGAGATCCCCCACCTTGTCGCCGACCGAGACGGGCAACTTGAGGTCCGCAACGATCGCTGCTGCTCGGCGTGCCAGTGCCTTGTCGTTGATGAAGCCAGCCTTGGAAGGCTCGCGTGTCGCCAGGATATTCTCGGCAACCGTCAGGTTGTTGCACAGGCTGAGTTCCTGGAACACGATCGTGAGGCCGGCCTTTGCCGCATCCTGGGGATTGGCCGGCGCATAGGGCTTGCCATCAAGCCTGATGTCGCCCGTGGTCGGCTGGTAGACACCTGCAAGTATCTTCATCAGGGTCGACTTGCCGGCGCCGTTTTCGCCGAGAATCGTATGAACGCGCCCGGGCCGAACCGTCAGCTGCATGTTTTTCAGCGCAGTCACCGCGCCGAAGACTTTCGTTACATTCTTGATCTCAAGAATGGCGGCATCGCCGGTATTATCCATGTCATCACCTTTCACCTGCTTCCCGGCGGCCTGGCTCGGGTGAGCAAGCCGCCGGGGCAAGCAGTCCTCGCCCTTGAGCGAGGCGCCTTGGGAGGGCGTTTAAACGACAGACTTACTTCTTGGTGTAGACACCTGGGACGATCGGCTGCTCGGCGGGAACCGTTTCGCCGGCCGAAACCTTGATCGCGGTGTCAACAGCCAGCTTGCCCATCTGATCGGGGAACTGCTGGATGACGCCGACCATGTCGGGATCCTTGTCCACGGCGCCGAGCGCTTCAGGCATGCCATCGAAGCCGATGACCTTTACCTTGCCCGACAGGTTGGCGGACTTGACTGCGACAGCGGCGGCAAGCGCTGCGTCGTCGCCGAAGCCGAAGATGCCGTTGATGTCGGGATTTGCCTGCAGCATGTTCTGTGCGACGGCAAGCGCTTCAGCGCGCGTGATGCCGGTCTGGATCGACACGATCTTCATGTCGGGGTGCTTGGCAATGGCTTCCTTGAAGCCGTTGACGCGGTTGACGACGGACTGGACCAGCGGATAGTCGATGATCGCTACGTTGCCCTTGTTGCCGAGCTGCTCGGCCATCAGTTCGCCAGCCTTCACGCCACCTGCATAGTTGTCGGTGCCGATGTAGGAAGCAACCTGGGCGCCTTCGACCGGAACGTCGACCGTGATGACCTTGATCCCAGCGGCCTGCGCGCGCATGACGGCAGCGAGCGCGCCCTTGCTGTCAACCGGAGACATGACGATGACATCGACGCCCTTGACGATGAAGTCTTCGATGTCGGCGAGCTGCTTGTTGAGATCCTGATTGGCGATCGAGATTTCGAGCGGAACGTTCTTGGCTTTCGCTTCTGCCGTCATCGCCTTGGCGAGTTCGTTGTAGAACGGATGCTGCTGCGTCAACAGGGACGCGCCGATGCCTTCGGCATGGGCGCCGGCGGCAGCAATCACGAATGCGGCGGATACCAAAAGCGACTTTGCGAAACGAGAAATGAGCAAGATTTCCTCCCGGAAGTTTGAATGAGGCCAGTTGGCAGACCGTCGACATTGGCGGCCTCCTCGCCAACCGACGTCGCCTATTCATCATCAAACTTTGCGCGCGTCAACTTTAAAATATTTGCGCGTAAAATTATTTGTGGTGAGGCCAGCTCTCAGCGGCGCCAGGCGGCGGTCGCGGCATGGCTCAAGAATCAAGCAGTGAAAGGGCTTTTCGCGCGCGGTATCGGTTTAGTGCTCATGGCATCAGCGACGTCGCATAGCCTTGTGAACTGTGCATTGGATTGGGGCAATCGCTGTCCAGCGCGTCGCAATGTTCGCACAAGCTTGCGTCGTGATTAATTACAGTACTGATGGTTCTCGTAAATACTTAAGCGTTCACCGATGAATTGGTGCTGTTGTCGCGTCGGCGAACCATTCGACGCATGTCCTTCTCACGCCTTTGCCGGAGCGCCCCCCGTGACAAGCATCTCATCCGTATCAAGTAGCAGTTACCGCCAGTACCTGACGACGTCCACGAGTTCGACCGATAGTTCCGATTCCGTCTCGTCGCTGTTGTCGTCGAATACTGGTTGCAGCAGTTCGACATCCTCGAGCACCGATGACAGCGATACCGATTATTCCAATGCCGCCGCGACACTGATTTCGCAGCTGATGTCGCTCATTCTCAACCTGCAGAGCGGTGGATCGACCGACACCAGCAATTCCGAGAGCAATCCTCAGCAGGACATGATCTCTTCAATGGATACTGACGGTGACGGCAGCATCACCGCGGCGGAATTCGTTGCCGCGCGGCCGTCTGACGTCAGCGAAGAGCAGGCGTCCGCCCTGTTTTCGAGTTTTGACACGGAAGGCACCGGATCGCTGTCGACCGACGCTTTGGCCGAGCTCATGCAGCGCCCTTCACAGCCGCCTCCACCGCCGCCGATGCCAAGCGACGATGACCTGTCGGAAGCGTTTTCGGCGCTTGACACCGATGGCGACGGTACGGTCAGCGAAGCTGAGTTCGTTGCTGCGCGGCCTGATGACATGAGTGAGCCGCAGGCGTCCGACTTGTTCGAAAGCCTCGACACCGAGAGCAGTGGCTCCCTGACGGAAGAGCAGTTCACCTCGGCCATTCAGAAGGCATTGGCTTCGCCATTCAGCTATGCCGACGACTATACCGGTAGCACGACCGAGGAACTCCTTAGCATATGACGCGGAACAGGCCAGTTCGCGCTAGCGTGAACTGGCCTGCCTATGGCTTGAAGGGGCTACGGGCCGCGGCGTCTCAGGCGAAATCGAACGGCGTGTAGTCGATGTCGTAACCGAAGTAGCGTGGTCCGACGAGCGCGATACCTTCGGGGGTGCGCCATTGCTCGTTGCAGGGGAAAGCCAGCGCCACCAGCCTCAGCCCATATTTCAAGGCATCGGCCGTGACAGGATTGCCGCTGTCTGCCTCGAGAAGCGTGATGAGCTCAGGTGTTGTCACCAGGATCTCGCCATCGCGCTCGGCCATCAGAAACTCGTTCTGGAAGTCGAGCTTGAAGCTGTGGCCACGCCAATCCTCCACGCCGTCGAACCGAGCCGATCCACGCGCGAAGCCCCCTACCGTTCGACGATCGATGTCGCGCACGCGGCCATGGAAAATCACTTTCGCGCCCAGCATTTCGACGATGGCATCGACCGGGTCGGCATGCTGCGCGCGTGCCTGGCGAAGTGTCAGGCCAAGATTGGCACAAAGGGTGAGCGTGCCGCGCACAACCGCCTTCTTCGCGACCGCTCCGCTCATCGGATAAAAGGCCAGCAGCGCCGACCCGCCCATTTCGACCGTCGCCGCGCGGGCGAGCCGCTCGGTCCAGGCGTTGCTGACGGTCTCGAGCACGATCGAGTTGCCCTTGTCGTCGCAAAGCACCATGGGTGTGGCCGAAACGCCGTGCATAGTGAAGGTCACCATCTGGAGTTCCGGGTAGGCGCGGCCCATGCCATCTCCATCGACCAGCGGCAGACCGGTCATCGCCGCCACGACGAATGGCGTCGTGGAATTGACGCCACCGGCCTCGCCGCACAGGACCGCGTCGATCTTCCGGCCCATCAACTGCTCAAGCTGGCGGAACGCATTGATGAGTTCTTCGCCCTGGGGCAGCTTTTCGGTCATGACCGTCGGTGCGCCCATCATGCAGACGGGAACGACGAGCGCGTCGTCCGGTAGTTCTTCGACATCGACGATCTTGACCGGTCCATGCTGACGGATCGCCTGTTGTGCCATCAGCTTGCCGACATAGGGGTCGCCGCCGCCACCGGTGCCGAGAATGGCGCCGCCGATGGCGATGTCTTCCAAGTCCTCTGCGTAGACTGTGCGCAGGATCTTCATAGCTCTCTCCCCTGTCAGAGCGGTTTGAAGGTGAGGTCCGGATAGCCGAAGGCCTTGGGACCAACAATTTCAAGCGCTCTTGGCGTCTTCATGAGATCGTGGACCGGCAACCCGATGACCGCGACACGCTGCCCATAGCGCAGCATCTCGGTGGTAATCGGTTCTCCCGTTTCCAGTTCGAGGTTCATGATCAGGTCCGGAACCATGATGACGGGAACGCCATCTACCCACAACACGAGGTTCTCGTTCTGGATGGCGATTTCAGCCTCCGAACCAGCCCATTCGCCTATCCCCGAAATCTTCGCCTTGCCGCGCGAAAAACCGCCGGACAGCGATCGTTCGATGTCGGAGATCTTGCCCGTGAAGAACAGCTTGGCGCCGGTCTCTTCAACGATCTTCTCGACGACGTTCTGATGCTTTGCGCGTGCGCGCAACACCGTGTTGCCGATATTGATCGCCTGCGTAACCGTTCCGGGAACTGCGGTCCTGCGAACAAAGTCGCCGCGCATCGGTGCCGTTGCAAAGCCGGCCCCTGCCCCCATGTCGACGGAGACGTCACGGGCAAATTTTTCCAGCCAGAACATGTCGATGACATGCCGGAAGACGACGACATTGCCCTTCTCGTCGGCAATCGCTGCCGGCGATGGTTCGGCCCCGTAGATGAAGAACGTGGTCATCTGCACTTCGGGGAACGCACGGCCCATGCCGTCGCCGTCCACCACCGGGATGCCGGCTAGGCCGGCGACGATGATCGGCTCCATCGAATTGGCGCCACCGATTTCAGCCGAGATCACCGCTGAGCACTTGATGCCCATAGTTTCCTCGACGGCCATTACGGCACGGTGGCACTCGCCGCCCTCCTCGATCTTCTCGACGCCCACGACAGGCGCACCGATGCCGCCACATTCCGCAACCCAGGCATCATCGGGCAAGGCTTCGAGCGGCATGATCTCGATCTTGGCGCCCTTGCGCAGCAGTTCCCGCGTCCGCAGCATTCCGACATAGGGATTGCCGCCACCGCCGGTTCCCAGCAGTGCTGCCCCCAGGGCAAGCGGCATCAGGTCGGCTTCTTCGAGTCGCTTGAAATCAGACATGGAGTTCACCCACAGCCTTGACGCGTACGCGCGTTGCGTTGCCCGGAAGATAGGCGAGCGGCACATCCTCCACATCGACGATCTCGACACTGTCGCGCGCGGCACCCGCGGCGACGGCAGCATCGACGGCGCGCGCCTTGGCATCGCTGAGCGCCTGCTCACGGCCGATTTCGGCCAGTGCGTAGACGCGATCGATTTCGCCGGAGACCTGGGCAATCGCCGCCCCAACGGCATTTGCGACGCCGAAGTGGCTCGGCTTGATGATGTCCAGCCCACCGATCCGGCCGTTGACCAGAATGGAACCGCCGCCCACGACGATGACCGGCAAGGGTTCCGGCGACAGTCGGGAACGCTCTACGCAATCCTCAAGCATTTCGATCATCCTGCTTTGTGCGCGTTCCAGCAACTGCCCGGAAAGGCCCGAGACCTTGCTCTTGTCGCCAAGGTCGGCATGGCCGGCGGCAACGGCGATATCCGTCGTCGTCAGCGTGTCGCCGCCGAAAATCAGGGCTTCCGTCTTGATCCGGTAGCCGACCGAGGTGGGGCCGATCTTCAGGCCCGCTGCGTCTTCGACCACCAGCGAACCGCCGCCAAGGCCGATCGAGAAGACGTCGGGCATGCGGAAGTTGGTGCGAACGCCACCGACTTCCACGGCGACGGTTGCCTGGCGCGGGAAGCCCTTCTGCAGCGAGCCCACATCCGAGGTCGTGCCCCCGATATCGACGACGATCGCGTCGTGGACGCCCGACAGGAAGGCGGCGCCGCGCATGGAATTCGTCGGGCCTGATGCAAAAGTGAGGACCGGGAACTTTTCGGCGAAGGCGGCATCCATGAGCGTGCCGTCGTTCTGCGTCAGGAAGAAGCGGCCCTTGATGCCGGCTTCGGTAATGGCATTGCGGAACGCGTCGATGACGTGTGCAGAAAGATCACGCAGGCAGGCATTCATGATCGCGGCGTTTTCGCGCTCCAGCAGGCCGATGCGGCCGATTTCGCTGGAGAGCGTGATATGAGCATCGGGCATCGCACTGGCGAAGATCTCGCCGGCCCGCTTCTCGAATTCGTTGGAAACCGGCGAGAAGACCGAGGTGATCGCGATCGAATTGATGCCCTTGGCTTTGATGTCGGCCGCAATGCCGAGGAGTTCTTCCTCGTTGAGCGGCGAGATCACGCGGCCGTCGAATTCGTTGCCACCATGGGCGAGATAGGCATGGTTGCCGATCGCGGTCTTGAGATCCTCGGGCCAGTCGACCATCGGCGGCAGCGACGAGGTCGCGGGCAGGCCGAGACGCACGGCCGCGGTCTGCGCGAGGTCGCGACGCTGGACGACGGCGTTGGTGAAATGCGTGGTGCCGATCATCACGACGTCGACAGCGCTGGCCGCCATGCCCGATGCCGCCAGCACGTCCCTCAGCGCATTGACCACGCCGCTCATGACATCGGCCGTCGTTGCGGACTTCACGCCGGCCACCACCTGCGTGCCGTCCATGATGACGGCGTCGGTATTGGTGCCGCCGACATCGATCCCAATTCTAATCATCTTGGTTGTTCCTCATTGAAACCTTGTTTGGTATTCGACGTCTGACCTGCTGCCTGGTGGCCACCAGACCGCAATTCGATGAGCTTCTCGGCCGTTGGAATCTCACCATCGATCAGCGGAATCTTGGGGCGCATCGCCTCCTCCTCGGCCGAGATCACGGGCACCGAGGACAGAAGCAACTGCGTGTAGACATGTTGCGGGTTGCCGAAGACATCGGCCGTGGAGCCGGTCTCGACGAGCTTGCCGCGATAAAGGACGCCGACCTCGCTGGCGAAATTGCGCATCAGGCTGAGATCGTGTGAAATGAAGAGGAAGGTCAGATCGAGCTGTCGACCGAGGTCGACAAGAAGGTCGATCACCCTCGCCTGAACCGAGACGTCGAGCGCCGAGGTCGGCTCGTCCAGAACCACAAGCCGAGGCACGACGGCGAGCGCACGCGCAATCGCCACGCGCTGCTTCTGGCCGCCGGAAAGCTCGTGCGGAAAACGCTCGGCAAAATTGGCGGGAAGCTGGACCATCTCGAGCAACTCGCCGATACGCCGGCGGCGATCGGACGACGGGTGCCCGTGCGCGTCAAGCGGCACGGCAATCGACTGGCCGACAGTCCGACGCGGATTGAGCGACGAACCCGGGTTCTGGAAAACCATCTGCACTTTCTTGCCGTGCGTTCTCACGCCATGGCCGGCTTGCACAGGTTCGCCGTCGATCAGGATCTGGCCCGATGTCGGCTGCGCGAGGCCCATGATCATGCGGGCGATCGTCGATTTGCCCGAGCCGCTTTCACCGGCAAGGCCATAGACCGAGCCGCGTGGAACGAAGAAGGAAACGTCGTCGACAGCGCGGACCTCGCTGACCTGGCGGCCAAACGCGTTGCGTACCGGGAAGAACTTGGAGAGGTTGCGGACTTCGAGCATCGGGGTCATGCGCCAAGCTCCCGTGCGCCGAACGAGGTTCCGCCGGTCAGGCGCGGCACCGCGGCGATCAGGCCGCGCGTGTATTCGTCCCTCGGCGCGTCGAAGATGGCGCTCGTTGGTCCCTGCTCGACCACGACCCCCTTGTTCATGACATAGACGTGTTGCGAGGTCTCACGGACGACGCCGAGGTTGTGGGTGATCATCAGCAGCGCCAGCCCCCGCTCCTCCACGAGATCCTTGAGAAGCTTTAGAATCTGTGCCTGCGTCGTGACGTCGAGCGCCGTGCCCGGTTCATCGGCGATCAGGAGTTTCGGTTCGCTGAGCAGCGCCATGGCGATCAGGATGCGCTGGCGCATGCCGCCGGAAAGCTGGATCGGATAGGATGCCGAAATGCGTTCCGGATCGCGCATGCGCACCTGCGTCAGCACTTCGTGCACCCGCGCCATCCGCTCGCGGCCGGAACGGCTGCGCCCGAGGCGCCTGTCGGCATATTTCAGAATCGTCCCCATCTGGTCGGCAATGGTGAAAACAGGATTGAGCGAACTCATCGGGTCCTGGAAGACCATCGACATCGCCGTGCCGCGCAGCTTCAACCGTTCGGCCGCCGGCATCGTCAAAAGATCTGCGCCGTCATAGAGGATGCGGCCGCCGGTGATCCGCGCGGGTGGCTCACGCAGCAAACCCATGATCGCCTTCATCGTCACGGTTTTGCCCGAGCCGCTTTCGCCGACCAGCGCCACCTGCGAACGGGCAGGCACGTCGAGAGAGACTTTGTGGAGCACCTTGTTGGTGCGGCCATAGGTCGAGAATTCGACCGAGAGATCGCGAACGGAAAGAAGCGCATCCATCACTTGATCTCCTGAACATCGAAAAGATCGCGCAGACCGTCGCCCAGCAGGTTGAAGCCCAAGGCGATGAACAGGATCGCGCAGCCGGGCATGATCGATTCCCACCAGTAGTCGGGCAGGAAGGCGGATCCTTGCGAAACCATCGTGCCGAGATCGGGCGTTGGCGGCTGGATGCCGAGGCCGAGGAACGAAAGCGAGGCGCCGACGAGAATGACAAAGCCGCAATCGAGTGATGTCTTCACGGCGAGTGCCGAGACACAGTTGGGTAGGATTTCCCGGAACAGGATGTGGAACTTCGATGCTCCGAGTGTTTCTGCTGCTTCAACGAATTCGTGCGTCCGGAGCTGGCGTGTGATGGAATAGATCAGGCGTGTATGCCAGGTCCACCAGAGGGCTGCGATCGCCAGCATGGAATTGATGAGGTCCGGCGAGAGCACGGCCGCGACTGCGAGCGCCATGACCAGTGGCGGAATGGCAAGCGCGATGTCGGTGAGACGCATGATCACGGTTTCGACCCAGCCGCCGAAGTAGCCGGCCAGAAGGCCCATGATCGTGCCGAAGGGAACGGCGGTGCCCAGCACGACGAGCGCCAGAAGCAGGGATATGCGCATTCCGAAGATCACGCGGGTAAAGATGTCGCGCCCCACGTTGTCGGTCCCAAACCAGTATTCCGTCGATGGCGGCAGGTGCCGGGCCCTGAAATTGACGACCGCGCCGACATGCTCGGGATGAGGCGTGATGTAGGGCGCGAAAATGGCCGCGAGGATCGAGACGATGACCATCGCTGCGCCGATTACGGCCGTGGGATTGCGCGAGAAGCGGTACCAGTTCTGGTAGGCATTCGACAGGCGCGCCGGCTCGGCGACAAAGGTCTCAAGCTTGGCCATCAGCGATGCCCCCGGATGCGGACGCGGGGATCGACGAAGCCGACCAGAACGTCGATGATGAGATTGACGACGACGAAGAATACGCCGGAGACGATGACCACGCCCATGACGGCATTCAGGTCTTTCTGGATGATCGTCCTGACGCCATAGGCAGCCATGCCAGGCCAGGAGAAGACCAGCTCGACGACAAAGGCGTTGCCGATCATGGAGGCGAATTCCAGGCCCATGATCGTCATGGGTGGCACGAAACTCGGCCGCAGCATGTATTTGAAGACCCGGATCCGTTCGGGCACGCCAAAGGCACGGGCTGCCTCGATGTAATCCTGGCTCGATACGTCGATCATTGACGCGCGGGTGATGCGGGCGATCTGGCCCATTGTCGCCGCCGCGAGCGCAATTGACGGCAGGAGCAGATAACGGATCGCCTCACCGAACACGTCGAACCGTCCCTTGAGGATGGAATCGATGGTGATCAGGCCGGTTATGTCAGGTGAAAACACCATGTTCGGCGGCAGGCGACCGGTGGTTGGCAGGATATGCAGCACGTAGCCGGCAAGGATCTGCAGCAGCAACGCCAGGAAGAAGCTCGGCATCACGGCGGACACAATGGCGACTATCCGCACCAGATTGTCCGGCCACTTGTCCTTCCACCGAGCCGCGACGACGCCAAGCGGCACGCCGACAATGAACGCGATCGTGATGGTGAAGAGGACGAGTTCGAAGGTCGCCGCGAACGTGTCGCGGATGTCGTCGTTGACAGGGCGCTCGGTCAGCAGGGATTTGCCCAGGTCGCCCTTGGCCAGTCCCGTGACGAACAGTCCATACTGCTCGTAGAGCGGCCGATCGAGGCCGAGGCTGTGGGAGAGCTGATCCACCTGCTCCTGCGTGGCGCGGGGTCCAAGGGCGAGCCGCGCCGGATCGCCGGGCATGCCGCGCGCGATGGCAAAGATCACCACCGATAGTCCCACCAGGACCAGAAGCGACCATGCCACGCGCCGAAGGAGGAAGAGAAGGAACTCCAACTGACCGACCTCTTGTTGTTGGATGCCTGCGAAATCGGCCATAGCATTGCCTGGCGTTGCCGCCGCAAACTGTTGGCCTTTACCTTGCTGTTGCCCGCCCGATCCCGGCTTCGGTTATGGATGCGAAGCCGGGATCCGTCGTTCCTGTTACTTGCAAGTCCAGTGATAGCGCGTGAAGTCATAGTCGAAGGACTGCATGGGCACGGCGTTGAAGCCGGTCAGGCATTTGTCCATCGCATGCTGCACGTTCTGGGTCAGCAGGAACACGTCGGGCTGGATCTCGACGATCTTGTGCTGCAGGTCCTTGTAGATCTCGGCCTGCTTCTTGCTGTCGCCGGTCTCGCGGGCTTCGTCGATCAGCTTGTCGATTGTCTGATCCTGCAGCCACTCCATCGACATCCAGGTGCCGGCCGACTTGGAGTGGTACTGTGCGTAGAACATCGAGTCCGGTGACGGATAGGTCGGGCCAAAGAAGATCTGGTTGACCGCCGGTGTTGTCTCGACCTTCGAGGCGATTTCCGTGACGCGGTTCCACGGATCGGCCTGCTGGGTGACCTTGAAGCCGAGTTGCTCGAGATTGGCCTGCATCAGCAGGCTGATTTCTTCCTCGAACTTGGTTCCGGCGACATAGCCGAGTGTGATCGGAATTTCCTGGCCGGCATATTTCGACTGCGCGATCTCCGCCTTCGCTGCCTCCAGGTCATACTTCTGTTCCGGCAGATCCGAGGCATAGAAATCCGCAAAGCCCGACGGAAGCGGACCATTCATCTCGCCACCGGGAAAGACCACTTCACGGATCGTCTTGTAGTCGGTCGCGAGCGCAATCGCGCGGCGGATGTGGACGTCGTCGGTCGGCGGAGCCTTGGTATTCAGCTTGAGGTAGAAGGCCGTGGTGGTCGGCTGGGTCACGACGTTGAAGCGGCCCATGCCTTCGAGCGCCTTGTAGGTCTCGGGCGACTGGAACTGGCTCGACATGGTCAGTTCGCCGGACGCGGCAAGCGAGCGCACCGTAGCTTCGTCATTGGTGATGATCCAGCGCACTTCGTCGATCGGCCCTTCACCAAAGCCGTTGTAGTAGTTCTTGTCGCGAACGATCGTCATCTTCGCGCCGCGATCCCAGTCCTTCAGCGTATAGGCACCGGCACCGGCGACATGCGATGCAAAATAGGTCTGGCCGTCGTCACTACCCTCGTTGGCCTTGGCAATCTTCGAATTGACGATGAAGATGGCCGGCACCGTGGTCAGGAACGGCGAGAACGTCTTTTCCAGCGTGAACTTGACCGTCTTGTCATCGACCGCAACGACCGAACCCGGTTTCAGAATGCCCTCGAAAAGGGTCGCCGGCCCCTGGTTGATCCGCAGCGTACGATCGACGGAATAGACGACGTCGGCGGCCGTCACAGGTGAGCCGTCGCTGAAATGGGCGTCCGCGCGCAGCTTGAAGGTCACCTCTTTAGCGTCGGACGAAACCGTCCAGCTCTCGGCCAGTTCAGGCAGCAGGTTGCCCTTTGAGTCGACCGTGATCAGGCCGTCATAGAGGTTCACTGCCGCCATGTAGTCGGTGTAGTCGGAGATCTTTGCCGGATCGATGGTGCCGAAAATCTGCACCGTGTTCATCGTCACAACCGTTTCGGCCCGTGCTGCGCTGAAACCTGCGGTGCCGGCTATCATCGTCGTGGCCAGGGCGGTGGCTGCGAGAATCCTGAGCTTGCTCATCTTGTCTCCCGATTGGTTGGGTTCCCAGTGCGACCCTGGACGGGCCGTCGTGCTTGGTCGCTTGCGGGACCATAGCCCTTCAAGTCCCGGGGAGATTGCACGCGGTTTTTCGTCATGACAACGTCATGAAGGTCTAGGTTTTTGCGTAAATGGTATAGGTTTTGAAAGAGAGTTTAGAGAGAACTGGACCTGCGTCTCTCCATTGGTGGCGGATCAACCGACGATGCCCGCTGCGCGTGCCGTGCTGATCGCCTCCTGGCGCGTCCTGCAGTTGAGCTTTCGGTAGACATTGCCGAGGTGAAACTTCACCGTCGCCTCGCTGACACCGAGCATGGCGGCGATCGCCTTGTTGGCTGCGCCTTCTGATATCATCACCAGTATCTTGTTCTCACGCCGTGACAGTTCACTGCGCACACCGGACGCGCGGGCGAGATGACCGCTATCGCGCAACTTTCGGATCACCTGCCGGGCTGGGGACGATGCTGAGAGGAATTCGCTGATCCGCTTGTTGTCGAGCAATTCGGCAAGAAACACTTTTTCCTCGGCCAATGGCGCAATGGAGCCGAGCCTTGCTGCGTCCTCGAATAGCCTGAGGAGGACCGCGCGGGCTTTGGTCAGGTCTTGCCGACGCTTGTGGAGGTTCGCCAGCCAGATCGCGATGCACAATCGCTGGCGATCGGTGATGTTCAGGTTCCCCATGGCGGCCCCGAGGAGGTCGTGCAACTGCGGCATATCAGGTTGCTCGTGGAGGATCTGACGCAGCCATGCCAGCGCCAGACCGATTTCGTCGCGGTCGCGAAGGCGTGAAAGTGCATCCGGATTGGCCGCCATCCGCTCACGATTGATCGGCAGTTCCACGGTTTTCAGCATTGCGGCGGCTTCCGTCCACCGGTTGGCATTCTGAAGAACGATTGCCTCGCGTATGCTGACCATCGATTGAAAGGCCTGGTTGGAAAGCTGGTAGACCCGCCATCGCTCCAGAAAGCCGCGCGCTGCCGTCAGCGAGAAATGCGTCGCCATGGCTTGGCTACCGTAGAGCAGCGTGAATTCCATCAGGCTCGGCCAGATCTCGCCATGGGAGAAATCATCGATCTCGATGTTCAGGAAGCGCGCCAGCGGCTCGGCGCGGCCGCCTTCATATTCGATGCACGCTTCCAGCAGCGTCTGCAGGCGTACGTCGTTTGGAGTGTCGAACGGCACTTCGGACAGGCTTTTCGCGCCAAGTCCCGCGTGCTTGCGGGCGGTGACCGTATCTCCCTTCATCAAGGCCATCATCGCCTGATGCAAGCTGATATAGAAGCAGAGCATCGGTGCCTTGGCCGACTCGTAGTGGTACATCGCGCGCTGTGCCACCTCTTCTGCCTCGGCAAACTGCCGCCGCCTTATGTAGAACTCGAGAACCGAATTGTAGAAGCTGCCGCGGAACAGATGTGCGTCGCCCGGAAACTCCGCATTGATCGCAAAGAGCGCCTTCAGCATTTCCTCGGTAAACTGGTAGTCTTCGTAGATCAGCATCAGGAAGCGGAATTCCCGGAACTCGCGCGAGAAGATCGAGCGCGGGCTGAAGACCGCCTCGAAATCATTGGCGAAGTCGCCGAACCGGTCGACCAGCAGCCGTCGGGCACGGGAGATGTCGCCACGCTTCAACGCCTGCAGGGCGAGCGACAAGACCAGAACTTCGCTTTGATGCGCATATAGCGAAGGGAAGCCACCGAGCACCCGGTCGAACGCGTCCGGGCCGTGGTAGTAGAGAAAGAACAGCCCGCCAGCCTGGTGGAAATGCTGGTAGGCCTTATCGTGAAAACCCACCTGCTGGTAGGTGACGATCGCATCCACCGGCTTTCCGTGGGTTGCGTAGGCTTCGGCGATGGCGTTTGCCCCGGCAGGGGTGATCAGGCGTTGGGCGATTGCAGCGTTGACCGCTGATGTCAGGTGGTCGCCAAGTCCACGCGCGCGCAATCGCAGCCTGCGCTTCTCACCAATAGACGCGATTGGAAAGAGCCGGTTGGTGATTGGGATCGGCAAGTCCGAGCCGCCCGCAAGCAGCTTTAGATCGACAAGTTGCTCATCAGGCAAGGTTTCCAGGAACTCGGACTGCAGGAACGCCGAGAGATTGCCCGAACCGAGGCCGCGAAACGCAACCAACGGCCAACCGCCGGAAGCCTCCATGATGCCTGCAGCATTGTCCGCTCCGAAGAACTCGGCTGCCTCCTCATCGCAGAGGAGCAATTGCTCCGGCTCGAGCACATAGGCTGCGCCATAGGCAAGCGCTCGCGAGAGGCCGGGCAATTTCGTCTCAGGCCGCTTCGCTATGATGATGCGGCACTCGCCCGAAACCAACAATTCGGGCAATGCGCCCGCGACTGTATGGGGCGGGATGTCCCATAACACCGTCTTACCCGGGCGAAGGTCCGGGGCGTCTGCAGCGGCGTGCAGCTTGAACCGTCCTTGCTGAGCGATCTGGCGCAGGATAACAGACTTGCCCATGCCGGCCGGAGCCTCGATAACGACGATCGGCTCAGGGCGGCCCAGAATATGGTCGACAATTTTCGCGCGCGAAAAGACTGAATTCATGACGCTTGTTATCGTCCGATTTGCGGGGGCGGCGCAACCACGAGCAACACCGATCACGTGTGCCGTGTGATCGTTCAATCAAAGGAGGCTAGGTGAGCCCGCCGTCCCATTCCTCATGCGCATGCCTTACCCTGATTATGAAAATGGTTCCCGCATCTTCTATCCGGTAGACAACAAGATGTGCTTTGAACGGATGGATCCTGACCGGCGGCGAAATCTCCTCCCGTTCGCGCGCCATTCGCGGATTTGCGGCGATCAGATCGAGTATCGCGAACAGTTCGTCATGATAACGCCTGGCCTGTGCAGGTCCGAACAAGAGCAATCCTTGCTCGGTAATTGCGATGATGTCCTCTTCCGCTTCGACAGATAGGGTGAACAGCATCAGCTGCGCGTCATTTCCGCACGCGCAACCGCTGCGGCGAACAGCTCTTCTTTCGACCTGCCGCCAATACCGCTTTTGAGGCCGTCATCGACGAAGCGTTGCATGGCGGCGACCTTGTCGCTACGCGCCTGATCCCTGCGGATAAGGTCCCGCACATAGTCGCTCGCGTTTGAATAGCGCCCGGTCTTTGCTTGCGCCTCGACCCACTCTTTCATCGGGTCCGGTAGAGATACGTTCATCGTGGCCATTCGTGCCTCCATAGGTGCTTAGCGTAACGGAGTTTGGCAAAGTTTGTCAAATTCAAGGGTCGAGTCTATGCAAGAGCGGTCGAGGGTGGGCCACAGCGATCCCCGCCGTGAAGGGAGTTTTCGGTCAGCCGCCCCGGATCGAGCTTCGCCAGACCAGCTCTGCTTTCAGCTTGATGGAATGGTCTCCGGCGTCCTCTTGAGGTTGGCCCAGCCATTCGACGGTATGGGCTGCAATCTGCGAGACCGGTTGTGCAAAGGTTGTCAAATTATAGGAAGACCATGAGGCCTGTTCGATGTCGTCGAAGCCTGCGATACATAGTTGCTCCGGGATCGAGAGGCCGAACTGGTGGCGCGCGGCGTCCATGAAGCCGCAGGCCAGAAGATCGGTGGCGCAGAAGACCGCGTCCGGCCGATCGCTGCGCGTCAGCATGCGTTGCGCCAGCACCTTGCCAGCTTCATATCCTGTCCAGCCATAACGCTCGACGATGACATTCATGCCAAGCTCGGCGGCCATGGCAAGAAAGCCCCGCTCCCGTCCCATCAGGCTCGGCGTTCCCGCCTCGGAATTGGCAAAGGCGAGTTTCCGGCAGCCGGCCCGGACAAAGGCCGTCGCGATCCTGCCGCCTGACTCGTCATCATCGAGGTTTATCTTCAGCGGCCCCAGCTGATCGTCATCGCGATTGATCAGGACGAGCCGTTGGCCGTTGCGAAGACATAGCTGGGTGATCGATTTGTCGGGATGGCCGGAAAGAATGACCGATGCGTCGGCCCTGTATCGGATCGCCTGCTGCAACGCCCGGTCGACGCTGCCATCCGAACGGTCGGTATTGATCAGCATTGCGATCTTGCCGGCATTCTGAAGCTGCTGCGTCAGTTCGCGCAGCAGAGCCGACCTGTAAGGCGTCGCGACATCCGAGATGATGAGGCAGACGATGCCGCTCTCGTTGCGCATCAGTCCGCGGGCGAGATGGTTGACGTGGTAGCCCAGCTCTTCGGCCGCCTCGAGCACCCGTTTGCGTGTACTGGCGGACACGCTTGCACCCGGCGTGAACGTTCGCGATACCGCCGATCGTGAGACGCCGGCCCTTTCGGCAACTTCCTGTGCGCTGACGAACACTTTGGACGACATGATCGTTCTCCCGTTGCACGACATCTGAACGATTCTGCACGTGTGTGCAATGACCGACGTGGGCGGTCGCCGCATGTAGGTTTGAAGAGGTTGACATACGGCGCGCCGCTGGGCAGGTTTGCACGCGTTTGCAATGCCGACAGGCGGCAGCCGGTGGAGCAGCTTAAGCTCGCGATCGCCAACTGTCGAAAGCATGCCAATTTTCTATCATAGAGGAAGCATCGAAATGACGACCCATGTGGTTCCAGGGCTTGAAGCCCGCTTTGCGCTGGCCAGCGCTGTCGCCCGGGAAGCCGGCGCAATCGCGCTCGACTACTTCAAGCGCCGCGAAACGCTTGTCGTCGAGACCAAGAGGGATCCGCAGGATGTGGTGTCGATCGCCGACCGTGAGGTCGAGACGATGATTCGGGCACGATTGCACGAGGCCTATCCGACTGATGGCATCCTAGGCGAGGAATACGGTCTGGAACGCGGGACCTCAGGGTTTACCTGGGTCATCGATCCGATCGACGGGACGAGCCCGTTCGTCAACGGCATGCCGAACTGGTGCATCTCGATCGGGTTGCTGCATAATTCCACGCCTGTTGTGGGTGTGATTTTCGCGCCATGCCATGACGAACTCTACGCCGGCGCTTTCGAAATGGGAGCAACCTTGAACGGCAAGAACCTTGTGCTCGACCCGGCGCGCACCATCGTCAACGCCGTGACCGGCATTGGTGCGAACTCGCATGTCACGCCGGCTGTGGTCGCCAAGATCGTCGAGGATCTGTTGAGTGCGGGAGGCAACTTCATCCGCAATGGCTCCGGCGCCCTTATGCTCGCCTATGTGGCGGCTGGTCGGCTGGTCGGCTACTACGAGCCCTACATGCATGCTTGGGATTGCATCGCCGGTTATTGCCTCGTCAAGGAAGCCGGCGGTTGGTTCCATCCGTTTCCGACCGAGGGTGAAAGGCTGACCAAGGGTTCGCCCGTCGTTGCCGCGTCACCGGGCGCGATTGACGATCTGCGCAGGATTGCCGGCGTCTGATCCGGGACTTGGGAGGCTGTAAAGCCTCCTGCCTTGGCTTGGGTAAGGGCCCCCAAAACGAAAAAGCCTGCCGCGGGAGGAGGTGCGGCAGGCTTTCCGAAAATAACCGAATAGCAGCTGGGAGGAGGAGTGCTGCTATTCCCGCAGGCGCCCTTGGGAGGAGGATAGGCCGCCTGCAAACACGAAGCTCTGCGGGAGGAGGTGCATCGCTTCGATGACTATGAACATACAACATACTCGCTCAAATGATAGGCATAAATATGCAGGGCAGCCATGCGTTATGCGCTTAGCGCGTAGCTGAGTGCTTTGACGCCCGCTTTTTCGCTTCGGAACGGCATGCAAGCGGCCAGCGGCGCAGTGCGAACGCCTTTCCGGGCGACACTTTGGAAAGCGGCGATTTTCTGCTAGGACGCGGCCAACAATGAAAAGGACGTGTCCATGACCGCGGCATTCTACCGAGATTACGTCGTCGATCTGAAGGCCAGGATCGATGCACTCCACGCAGACCCCGAAGCATTTCAGACCTATGATCTGACGATGGAGATTCTCGCCCGCAAGAGCCTGGTCAGCTATTCCTGGAAGCGGCAGAAGGGGCAAACGGATAGCCTCTTCTACCGTCGCGACACGGCAACCGGTCAGGCTGCACAGATGCAACAGCAGACGGCCTATGCTGTTTTTGCAGGCTTCTTCGGATTGGGGCAATTCCTGGCGGCCACCGGGCGCACGGCAGGTCTGGCAGAGGAGCAGTTCGCCGAGGCGCTCACGGTGGGCTGGGAATACCCGACATGCGCGGTGCACTTCGCCTATCGCAAAAGAGGCCAGCCCAAGGCTGCGTCGATGAAGATGCTGTTCATCGGGCTTAACGGCGATGCCGATGCGGCAACCTATGAACAGGCGCTCGCTCTCGACGATCTTCTGGTGACCGCGCGACCTTTTTCCTCGCCGGTCTTATGGGAATGGAAATGACCTGCGGCATCGCCGGCCGCTAGACGCCGATCCGCCCTGACGTATCGGCAAGCAGTTGTTGCGAGACGTCTCGCAAAAGAGCCGCGATCTCCTTGAGGAAATGGCCCATCGCAGAGCCGCTGCGCCAGCACAATCCGATCCGGCGGCTGGGCGCTGATCCGTCGAAGCGCAGCAGGTGGATGTTGCCGGAAATCGGATGTTGCGTCGCAAGCTCCGGCAGCAAGGTGATCCCCACATCGGCACCGACCATCTGACGAAGGGTCTCGAGGCTTGTCGCCCGGAATGACGCACGCTCGCTGGCGCCTGACAGGCGGCATACCTCAAGCGCCTGATCGCGGAGGCAGTGGCCTTCTTCGAGCAGCATGAGATCGTAACCGCTGATTTCACCGAGCCGGATCGACTGGCGCTCCGCCAGCGCATGGCTGGGCGGCACGGCGAGCAGGAACTGTTCCTCAAACAGCGTCTCGGTCTTCAGGTGATCGCCATTAACGGGAAGTGCAAGGATTGCGGCATCCAGGTTGCCGCTGCGCAAGCGTGCAAGCAGGCCATCGCTCTTTTCCTCGATCAGCAGAGTTTCGAGGTCCGGATATCGTTCGCGTATCCGCGGCACCGCGTGCGGTAGGAGATAAGGACCCAGCGTCGGGAAAATGCCGAGGCGCAGCGTGCCGGCCTCGGGATTGCGGCTGCGCAGCGCTGCGGCCTTCATTTCCTGCACCTCGGCCATGATGCGGCGCGCACGTTCAACCGCCTCCTGGCCAAACGTTGTCAGCATGACTGAACGCGGCGTCCGCTCGATCAGTGGCGCGCCGAGATGTTCTTCAAGCTTCCTGATCTGCATTGACAGCGTGGGCTGGGTGACGAGACACACCTCGGCGGCCCGCCCGAAATGCCGGTGGTCCGCCAGGGCGATCAGGTATTCCAGTTCACGCAGTGTCATGCGGCGATCAAGCCGCCTTCACCGCTTGTGCGTCAGGCATGGAATTGCGGATCAGGTGATCGAATGCAGCAAGCGAGGCCTTTGCGCCCTCGCCCACTGCGATGACGATCTGCTTGTAGGGGACGGTCGTGCAGTCGCCTGCAGCAAAAACGCCGGGAACCGAGGTCTGCCCGTGATGATCGACGACGATTTCGCCACGTGGGGAAAGCTCGACCGCGCCCTTCAGCCATTCCGTGTTCGGCAGCAGGCCGATCTGCACGAAGATGCCGTCAAGCGAAAGCGTATGGCGCTGCCCGGCGACGCGGTTCTCGTAGACGAGACCTATCACCTTTTGCCCGTCTCCCAGAACTTCCGTCGTCTTCGCCGACAACAGGACATCGACGTTCGGCAAGCTCAGAAGCTTGCGTTGCAAGACGCCGTCGGCACGCAGCTTGTTGTCGAATTCGATCAGCGTGACATGGCTAACGATGTTTGCGAGATCGATTGCAGCTTCGACGCCGGAATTGCCGCCGCCGATCACGGCCACGCGCTTGCCCTTGAACAGCGGGCCATCGCAATGCGGGCAATAGGCAACGCCTTTGTTGCGGTACTGGTCTTCGCCCGGAACGCCCATCTGACGCCAGCGGGCGCCTGTCGACAGAATGACCGTCTTGGAGCGCAGCGTGGCGCCGTTTGCGAGCTCAACGGCAATCTCGCCTTTTCCAGGAATGAGCTTTTCGGCGCGCTGCAAGTTCATGACGTCGACGTCATATTCCTTGACGTGTTCTTCCAGGGCGGCGGCGAAGTGCGGCCCCTCTGTATGGCGCACCGAGATGAAGTTCTCGATTGCCATGGTATCGAGGACCTGCCCGCCGAAACGCTCGGCGGCAACGCCAGTGCGGATGCCCTTGCGCGCGGCGTAGATGGCTGCGGCTGCGCCGGCCGGTCCGCCGCCGATCACCAGCACATCGTAGGCCTCACGCTTGTTCAGCCGCTCTGCGGCGCGGGCGGTGGAATTGGTGTCGAGCTTGGCGACGATCTCTTCGATTTCCATGCGACCCTGCGCAAAGATCTCGCCGTTGAGGTAGACGGTCGGGACCGACATGACCTGGCGGCGTTCGACCTCGGACGGAAAGACACCGCCATCGATGGCCACGTGACGGATGCGAGGATTGAGGACCGCCATCAGATTGAGGGCCTGCACGACATCAGGGCAATTCTGGCAGGAAAGGGAGAAATAGGTCTCGAAGGTCAAGTCGCTGTCGAGGTCCTTGATCTGGTCGATGATCGCCTGTTCGGTCCGTGGCGGATGGCCACCCACCTGAAGAAGGGCTAGGACCAGCGAGGTGAACTCGTGGCCCATCGGAATGCCGGCGAAACGCAGGTGGATATCGTGGCCGGGGCTGTTCAATGCGAAGGAGGGTGCGCGCTCGCCGTCGTTGCGCCGCTCGACCACGGAAATCTTGTCACAAAGCTCGACGATCTCGCGAAGCAGCCCCGACATTTCCTGCGACTTCGCGCTGTCATCCACCGAGGCGGTGATCTCAATCGGGCGTACGACCCGCTCCAGATAACTCTTGAGCTGGGACTTGAGGTTTTCGTCGAGCATCGGGCACTCCGCTAAAATGAAATGTCAGTCACCGCATCCGGCGCTGTCGCAATGGCAACGACCGCCCTCTCTGTGGAGAGGGCGGCTTTTTCAAATGAGGTGTCAGATCTTGCCGACGAGGTGCAGCGATGGTGCGAGCGTCTTTTCGCCCTCTTCCCACTTGGCGGGGCAAACTTCGCCCGGATGCGCGCGAACATACTGGGCGGCCTTGATCCGACGCAGCAGGTCGACGGCGTTACGGCCGATGCCTTCAGCGGTGACTTCCATCGCCTGGATGACGCCATCCGGATCGACGATGAAGGTGCCGCGATCCGCAAGGCCTTCGGCTTCGCGCATGACTTCGAAGTTGCGGGTGATCGTGCCGGTCGGGTCGCCGATCATCGTGTACTGGATCTTGCCGATGGTCTCGGAGCTGTCGTGCCAGGCCTTGTGGGTGAAGTGGGTGTCGGTCGAGACCGAGTAGACTTCCACGCCAAGGCGCTGGAGTTCGGCATAATGGTCAGCGACATCGCCGAGCTCGGTCGGGCAAACGAACGTGAAATCGGCGGGATAGAAGAAGAAAACTGCCCATTTTCCCTTGGTGTCGGCGTCGGTGACTTCAACGAACTTGCCCTGCTTGAAGGCCTGCGCCTTGAAGGGCTTGATGGAGGTATTGATAAGGGACATGGGGACTCCTGTGAAAATGCTGCGAAGCGAGATAACGCTTTCGCGCCGCAACATAAATAGGCGTCCCCCATAAATGAAATAGATAAACTATTATTTTTCGATAGATTTTCTCGATCGGCGATCGTGGCGCTATCACACGCGCGAACGGCTGCTTCCGTCCCTCGCCGAGAGACGGAAGCAGCCGTTTTTCGTTCGTGATTTTCTAGACGGAACGGCCAAGGCCGCCGTCGACGCGGATGTTCTGGCCGGTGATATAGCCGGCCCCGTCCGAAGCCAGGAAGGCGATCGTCGCGGCAATCTCTTCGCTCTTGCCGTAGCGCTTCATCGGGACGGCTTCGCGGCGGTCCTCCGTGGCCGGCAAGCTGTCGATCCAACCCGGGAGGACATTGTTCATGCGGATATTATCGGCGGCGAAGGTGTCGGCAAAGATCTTCGTATAGGAAGCGAGACCGGCGCGGAACACGGCCGATGTCGGGAACATGGCAGATGGCTCGAAGGCCCAGGCGGTGGAGATGTTGACGATAACCCCTGATTTCTGCGCCTGCATGATCGGCGTCACCAGTCTTGTCGGGCGGATGACGTTCATCAGGTAGACATCGAGGCCCTTGTGCCAATCCTCGTCGGTGATCTCGAGGATGGGTGCGCGCGGACCGTGGCCGGCGCTGTTGACCAGAACGTCGATGCGCCCCCATTTTTCCATCGCAACGTCGAGCAGGCGTTGAAGGTCGGCGTTCGACTGGTTGGAGCCGGTGACCCCAAGCCCGTTCAGTTCACCGGCAAGCGCCTCGCCCTTTCCGGATGAGGACAAGATCGCGACCTTGAAGCCATCTGCTGCCAAGCGGCGCGCCGCGTCGGCTCCCATGCCGCTGCCGCCGGCCGTTACCAGTGCTACTTTTTCTACTGCCATGATCGTTGCCTTTCGCTGTGACGTGCGCGACGCCTGGTCTCGCCTTTGTGATCGCTATGCTAGCATCGTCCCGTGGGCTATTCGAGCCAATTTGATTGCCACGTGACAGTAGAAAATCTATCGAATGGCAGAGCCGCTTCATCGCCTCCCCTCCCTCAATGGCCTGCGCGCCTTTGAAGTTGCCGCGCGCCATCTCAATTTCAGGATTGCAGCCGAAGAGCTTGGTGTCACGCAGGGTGCCGTTGCCCAGCAGGTTCGCGGGCTGGAAGCGGAGCTTGGCATCAGGCTGTTCGACCGCTTGCCGCGCACCCTGGCGCTCACGGAGGCCGGCCGCGCCTATGCGATCCACATACGTCGCGCCTTCGATCTGGTTGCCGAGGCGACGGCGACGATCCGTCCCGAACCGCTTCACCTCACCATCAGCGTGACGCCGAGCTTTGCCTCCAAATGGTTGATTCCGCGTTTGCCGGATTTCCTGGCGGCTCATCCCGAGTTGGACATGCGGATTCTTGCCAGCGAAAGGATCTCGAATTTCCAGTCTGACGCGGTCGATATCGCCGTGCGCCTCGGGCACCCGCCATTCGGCGCCGGTCTGGTCGCTGACCTCCTGTTTGAGCAGGAACTCGTTGCCGTGTGTAGCCCGGCTCTGCTTGCGGGCCGCCAAGCTCTGACGTCGGCCGACCTCGCACGCTTTGTCCTGCTCCACGATACGCATAATCAGTGGCCGGAGTTCGTTGAAAAGCTCGACGGCGGCGCGCCTGCGGCCGCATCGAAGAGCGTTCGGTTCAACCACACCTCTCATGCGATCGAGGCGGCCATCGCGGGTCAGGGAATGGCGCTGGCAAGCAGTATATTCGTTCGCGAGGACATCGCCGCCGGGCGACTTGTGCAGGCGTTTTCCGAAACGATGCGCGCGACCTCGGATTTCTACGTGGTGTCTCCTCGCCGGCCGCAGCATGCCCAGCCTGTTGCCAACGTGCGGGACTGGCTTCTGCGTCATGCTTCAATTGGCGTCGATGGATCCGAAGCTCAGATGACCGCGCAGACAGTCTTGAGCTCGAGGTAGTTCTCCAACCCGGGAGCGCCGTTCTCGTAGCCCCAGCCCGATTGCTTGTGTCCGCCCTTGGGGAGTTCCGGCGAGAAGTAGGAGTGGCAGTTGATCCAGACCGTGCCGGAACGGACGCGGGCGGACAGCCGATGCGCGGCGCTGAGATCGGCGGTCCAGACACTGGCGGCAAGTCCATAGGGCGAATCGTTGGCGTAGCTGATCGCCTCATCGACATCATCGAACGGCGTGACCGCGACCACCGGTCCGAAGATTTCCTCCTGCATCATCCGCATGTCCTGGCGCACGCCTGTTACGACAGTCGGTCGATAGAAGGTCTGTTCTTCGCCCACCTGCGCGCCGCCGGCGATAATCTCCACTCCCTCGGTCGTCGCTTCGCTGATGAAGCCCGCAACACGATCGGCCTGCTTGCGGTTGACCAGCGGCCCCAGATCGGTCTGCGGATCGAGACCGTGCCCAAGCCTCAGCTTGTCGGCCTCCCGAGCAAGTCCTTCCACAAGGCGCTCGTAGACAGCGCGATGCGCATAGACCCTTGAGCCGGCCACACAGACCTGACCGGCATTGGCAAAGATGCCTCGCGCTATGCCGGGTATGGCAAGGTTCATGTCCGCATCTGGCATGACGATCGCCGGAGATTTACCACCGAGCTCAAGCGTCAGCTTCTTGAGGTTGCCCCGCGCTGCGCCGACGATGAGCTTGCCGACCTCGGTCGAGCCGGTGAAGGCCACCTTGTCGACGTCGGGATGACCTGTGAGAGCCGCGCCGGCCGTTTCGCCAAGGCCGGTAACGATGTTGACAACGCCGGCCGGCAATCCGGCCTCTATCATCAGTTCGCCGAGCCTCAGAGCCGTCAGCGATGTCTCCTCGGCGGGCTTGAGAACGACCGTGCAACCAGCCGCCAGTGCCGGCGCAAGCTTCATTGCCGCCATCAGCATCGGCGAATTCCACGGCGTGATCGCCGCGACCACGCCGATCGGTTCCCGCGTCGTATAGGCGAATATCTTCTTGCCGGCAGGTTGGTACCCGATCGACGTCGGGATGGTCGTGCCTAGGATCTTGCTGGCAAATCCGGCGAAGTAGCGGAACTGCTCGGCCGACGCCGGGATTTCGCCGAAGCGACCGGTTTTCAGAGACTTGCCCTGATCAAGCGTTTCCAGTTCGGCAAGCTCGTCCACATGTGCATCGATGAGATCCGCGATCCGCCACAGCAATTTGCCGCGGGCCGATGGGGTAAGCCCGCGCCAGGCATCGCTCTCGAAAGCGCGCCGGGCAGCGGCAACCGCGGCATCAACATCCGCCTCGTTTGCTGCTGCCAGCTTCGCCAGCAGGCGGCCATTGGCGGGGTCGTATGTCGGAAAGGTCTGGCCAGACGACGCGTCGACCCATGTGCCGTCGATCAGAAGCGTCTTGCGCTGTTTGGACAGGAAGGCGCGAGCACCTTGGCTCGACGGTTCAAGGGAGGGGATAGACAAGGTCATGATTGATAATCTCCGGTGCCTTCGACCGATCGGGCGGCACGAAGTCTCTCTGCGGCGTTGAGCGCGCCGCGTATGATGGAATGATAGCCGGTGCAGCGACAGATGTTGCCTTCCAGTGCCGTCAAGATCTCCGGCTCTGCCGCCAGCGGGTTTGCCATGAAGAGTGCGGTCAGCGCCATCACGAAACCGGGCGCGCAGTAGCCGCATTGAAAGGCATTTTCTTCGGCCAGCGCGGCCATGACGATGGCGGCGGTCTCGAGGTTATGCAGCCCTTCGGGGCTGGTAATCTCGGCTCCTTGCAACTGCCAGGCCATGACTAGGCAGCCGTTGACGGCTCGCCCGTTCATCAACAGGGTGCAGGCACCGCAACGCCCTATGCCGCAGCCGATCTTGCTGGCCGTCAGCCCCATTTCCTCACGCAGGATATCCGAAAGCCGCATGTCGGGCGCAACGTTGATGACGCGGTCGTGTCCGTTAAGCCGGAACGACACCGGCGCGGTGAGCATCATGTTCATTTGCGCTCCCTCATGGCGTCGAGGACCGCTTCGGGCGAGAACGGTATCGTCTGGGGCCGAAAACCGATGGCGTCGGCAACCGCATTGGCGATCGCCGGGGTGATGGCCCCGATGCCCAATTCACCGGCGCCGCGCGGTCCCAGCTCGTCCCCTTCGTCGAGATCCTCAAGCGCAAAGACCGACATGTTTGCCGCGGTGTCGCGTATTCCCGGCAGCATGTAGGTATCGAGATTTGTCGTGAGGTAGCGGCCGTTGTCCATGATCGCATTCTCCGTCAGGGTGAATCCCAGGCCCTGGACCGCTCCGCCTTCCATCTGCCCGAGATAGGCCGCGACATCGATGATCGGACCGGCTGCCGTGTGCTGGTGGATATCGAGCACGCGGACCGCGCCGGTGATGCGGTTGACGGCGACACGGGCGAGACAAGCCCCGAAGGCGAAGATGTATCGCGCGTTCCCGGCGGTGTAGTCCGTTTTCGGAAAATCGAAGGCCACCGTGGCTTCGGGCAAGTCGCTTGGCGCAAGCGACCGTGCAAGATCCCGGTAGCTCAACAGCAGGTCGCCACTGTTGCTGCCGACGTCTATGAAACCGCCAGGTCCCAGCCTCAGGCTTTCGGCCGGGCGCCCAAGGAGGCCGGATGCGGCGGCCAGCAGGTCGGGGACGAAGCGCTTTGCAGCTGTCTTCGCAACCTGCCAGACGACGTAGCCGCCACGCGATGCCGTGGTCGAACCGGAATCGGGGGCGAGCTTGGTGTCGCCGATCAACGGTTCCACGTCATCCCGGTGGCAGCCAAGCTCGGTGGCGACCGCAGCCTTGATCGAGGTCAGCAACCCCTGCCCCATTTCGTCGAGTCCATAGGCTGCTTCGATTGTGCCTCTCTCGGTCAATCTCAAGCGTCCGCCCGCCGGGTCTGGTACGACCGAGCCGAGACCATTCCCCTGATAGTTCAGCGCCATCCCGACACCTGAGATTTCGTCGGGATCGTCATGGTCGATCGCCGCGCTCCAGAGCGGGCTTCCCGCCGCGGCACTGAGCATCTCGGCCAGACGTTCGGAAGGTGCGACCACCTGCCCAAGATAACCAGGCGTTCCGGCTTGCCGAAGATTTCGGCGGCGGATTTCAAGCGGAGTGAGACCGCAGCGTTCGGCGAGCAGATCCATCTGGCACTCGATGGCATAGGTCATCTGGTTGGCGCCGAAGCCACGAAAGGCCCCGCACAAGCCGTTGTTGGTGTATGCCAGCCGGCCACGGGTCGTGACATTCTCCACGACGTAGGGGCCGGCGGAATGTTCGAGTGCCGTTTCGAGCACGCCGGGTCCAAGCGAGGCGTAGGCACCCGCGTCGGCAAGCACGTCCACCTCCTGCGCGACGAGCCGACCGTTGGCATCGCATCCGGTCCGCATTCTAATCGTCATTGGATGACGCCGGATGCCGGCGACGACGGATTCGGCACGGGAAAGCTGGATGCGCACGGTACGGCCCGACTTCATCGCCAGAAGCGCGAGCGCCGGCTGGACCGTCAGCTCGTCCTTGCCGCCGAAAGCGCCCCCGGTCGGGCTCGTGACCACGCGGATCCTGTCTTCCGGCATTGCCAGGATGCGCGACAACTGCAGCCGGTCGCGGGCGCCATGCTGGCCGCCGGCGAAAACGGCAAGGGTTCCATCCGGCTCGAGCTGCGCATAGCCCCCTTCGGTCTCCATGAAGCCGTGCATCTGGCGCGACGTCACATAGGTGCGCTCGATGATGTGAGTGGCTTTTTCGAAGCCGGTTGCGACATCACCGCGGGAGAAATCCAGGATAGTCTGCAGATTGCCGCCGGCATGCACTGTCGGCGCGTCTTCGGCCAGGGCTGCCTCCGGGTCGGCCACGGTGGGAAGCGGTTCGTATTCGACCTTGATCAACGCCAGAGCCGCCTCGGCGGTTTGGGCATCAAGGGCCGCGACGGCGGCAACGATATCGCCAGCATGGCGCACCTTGTCGAAGCAAAAGGCGGGTTGATCCTGCACGACGATACCGAAGGCGTTTTCGCCGGGGATATCGCGATGGGTTACCACGGCGATGACGCCGTCGAGCGCCTCGGCGGCGCTGGTATCGATCGAGATGATGCGGGCGTGTGGGAGGCCTGCACGGAGGATGCGTCCGACCAGCATGTCGGGGGAGCGCTTATCCGTCAGGTATGGCATCTGGCCCGAAATCTTTGGCGCGACATCGGGGCGCCGATGCCAGCGATGCGGCTGGTCGGGACGGCTGAGGCGGATCTCGCCTGCAATGCGCGTGCCTTCGGCTACCGTGTTTGATGGCGGGCGCTTTTGCGCGGCCGGTCGCAGCCCCCGGGTCAAAGCGTTGGCCGCAACCAAGCGCCGATAGCGCGCAGATCGAAACGCATCGCCGGGTGCGGAAACCTCTTCGAGTAGATTTGCGTTGAGCCTATCCCAGTCGATGTCGCTCCAGGATGTGCCTATGACCAGTGTCTCGGCCCGATGCAAGCGTGCCGGTGGCACGATACCGCCACCGACAGCAAAGCGCGCTGTGCGCACGTGGTCTCCATCGAGTTCGATCAGGCCGGCAACGCCGATCATGCTTGGCGTGAACGCTGCCCGCAAGCCTGTCTTGCGTTGGGTCCAGCGACACCCCCTCGCCATCGACGAGAGGTAAATGGCTTCCACAACCTCATCCTGACGGACCGGAAGCGACAACCAATGCAGCAGGCTTTCGTGCGCCCTGCCACTGGGCCTTGAGACCTCGAGAAATGCATCGAGTGCAAGCAGGGCCGGCAAAAGGCATCCTGCTCTGCCCGCGATATTACCGCCGACGGTCCCGAGATTGCGGACGCTGGGTGCGGCGACCGTTCGTGCTGCCGCCGCCAGCATCGGCAGGTCGGCGTTGATCATGGCATCGGAGCAAAGCGTCGACAGGGGTGTCAGCGCTCCGATGCGGATGGTGCCGCCGCATGTCGAGACGCCCGTGAGACCGGTGATGTCGCCGAGGCTGATCATCGTCGGTGGTTTCGGCAACCCTTTCGCCCATTCCAGCTGCAGGGCGGTTCCCCCGGCAACGAAACGGGCACCCTCGTGTTCCAGCATCATTTGCAGCGATTGCCGCAAGGATGTCGGACGAAGCACCGAGAGTTGGCCCGCTGTCATGCTCAGGGCGCTCCCGCCGTCGTGCCGAAGCGCACGCCCTTTTCTTTAAGCCAGCGCCTGTAGGCGACGGAGGAGCTGTCCGCGCGTGTCGGAATTTCCTGCCGCGGCTCGAGCGGCAGAAGTAGCGGGCGCTGGTTTTCGACGATGATGCGATCCTGAAGGAAGATGACCTGCTCGAAATTGAGCAAAGCCGTCTGCGTCGAGCTGCTGTCGACGAGATACATCACCGGCTGTGCGCGGCAGAGGTCTTCTTCGATCGGGTGGATGAAGAGCGCGATTGCATCGAGCCGGTCGGGTGCAGTCGGACATACCCGATAGAGCATGACGACGAAGGGCGTGGGCACGCGATACGTAAGCTGCACGAAAGCGCCCTCGCTTTCGGTTGCGGCAATGCGTGGCTGGAAGAACGTGCAGTTCGTCGCCCAGACCTCATCGACGTCGCGGCGGATCTCGCTGAGATAGCCAGGAACCTCGGTATGCGGTTCGGATCCGAGGATATCCGTGTGGACGAATGGAAAATGCGCCATGTCGAGAAAGTTCTCGACGACCCTCAGTCCGGAGGCGCGCATCTTCACCCAGCCACACGGCACGAAACGCCGGTCGCTCTCGAAAGCTTCAGCGATGTCAAAGACCTCTTTGTTGGGTTGCCCGAGCGTCGTCCATACACAACCATATTTCTCGCGGACCGGAAGTGCTGGACCGGAAGGCCAGCCGGCATCGATCTCGCGAATGACCACTTCGCCGTTTTCTCGGCGGAAAAGTTCGATGTCCTGTCCCAGCAGGCGTGTGCGGATCGGCTTGGTAGTCAGCTCCGTCGAGGTTTCGACGGCGTACCATTCGTTCAGTGCCGCGCGGTCGGTCGTCTTCGCCATGGTTGCCTCCTCAGCTCACCTTGGTCCATTGCGCGGTGCCGTCGCGGTTCTCTGCCAGCCATGCGGCGCGGCGGGCAAAGTGCGGCGGTGCAATGCGGTGGATCTCGGCGATGATCTCCTTGAGGTCGCCGGTCTTCAGCTGACCGTCTTCGACAAGGACCTTGCCATCGACCATGGTGAGGCTGACGTCGCCGCCACGCACGGCATGGACGAGATTGTGTTGCAGGTTGAAGTATGGTCCCTCGCCGAAAAGCGGCGTCATGCGCGGGGTGTCGGTGCGTACCGCGATCAGATCGGCTCGCTTGCCCGGCTCGAGCGAGCCGATCTCGTGGTCGAGGCCGACCGCCCTGGCGCCGGTTATGGTCGCCATGCGCAGCACGTCCCAGCTGTCCATGGCGGCGGCATCGAGGTCTTTCAGCTTGCCGAGCAGGGAAGCAACCTTCATCTCCTCGAACATGTCGAAGTTGTTGTTTTCCTTCTCGCCATCCGTGCCGATACCAACAGGAACGCCGGCGGCTAGCATCTCTCCCACGAGGGCGATGCCGCTGGCGAGTTTCATGTTACTGACGGGGTTGTGGGCGATCGACACGTTGTATTTCGAGATGAATTCGACTTCGGCGGAATTCAGCCAGACGCCATGAGCGATCATTGTGCGCGGTGCCTCGAAGAAGCCGAGCTCCGCCAGCGCGTACATCGGCCGCTTGCCGTAGCGCTTGTCGAATTCGGCCAGTTCGATCTCTGCTTCGCTGCAGTGGGTATGGAAACCGGTGTTATGGGTCTTGGCGAGCTGGATTGCGCGCTGCTGGCCCGCCTCGTCGGCGTAGAATAGGTGCTCCAATCCCACCCAGACATTCACGCGGCCATTTGCCTTGCGGTGCCATGCCTCGATCATCGCCTCGTTCATGTCGAGCGTATCGAAGTAGTTATATTCCGGATGTTCGCCGACGTAAGGAACGGCCACAAGGCGGTTGCCGATTGCGCTGGCGGCGTTGGCACTGCCCTCCATGAACCGCCACATGTCGACGATCGTCGTCGTGCCGGCGAGAACGGATTCGGCGTAGCAGAGCCAAGACGCGGCCTCGGCTTCATGCGGCTGAAGTGCCCGATGCATCGGGTTGATATGCAGCGTCAGCCAATCCCATACCGGCAGGTGTTCCGCCGTGCCCCGTAGAAAGCCGGAATGCGCATGAGCATTGACCAGTCCTGGCATGATTACGGAGTTTGCGATTTTCCGGACGGGGACGTCGGGATTGGCCGCGACAAGCTCGCCAAGTGGGGCAACTGCTTCGATGACGCTGCCATCGATCAGGACGGCGCCATCAGACACGACGCGGTTTTCAGCGTCCATCGTCAAAAGGTAGTCGCCGGCGACAATCTGCTTATCCGTGGTCATGCCATCATCCAGTTCGTTTCGGGTTCATGCAGTGCATGCAAGTTTCAGGCCTCATCGAGAACGAAGTCGGCGGCGCGTTCGCCGATCATCGTCACCGGCGCATGGGTATGGCAGGTCGGGATGATCGGGATGACGGAGGCATCGGCGATGCTCAGCCCATCGATGCCGCGCACCCGCAGCCTGCTGTCGACGACGGCGGCCTCGCTGCTGCCCATCGCGCAGGTGCCGCTGACATGGAAAAAGGTCGAGCAGGCGTTCCTGATGTAGTCGATGATCTCTGCCCTCGAGAGCCGCCGCGACGGCGCCGCGTAGCCGCCGAACCAATCGGCATAGGTCCGCGTTGCGGCGAGCTCCATCATGGTTTCGACAGCGGTTACCAGCGCATCGAGGTCACCGGGTTCTGCGAGATAGTTTGGCTGGATCTCGACCGCGCCGCTGGGTTCAGCGGACAGCAACCGCATGTAGCCGACGCTCTTCGAGTGCATGAGGCCGCAGCCGATCGAGAACACATCGCCCGAGAGGTCGTAGAGTTCGCGAATGCGCGGTTCGGCGCTGTTGCCCTGGACTGGAAAGGCATGCAGGTCCGGCTGCGCCAGCGCCGCAGACGATTTCCAGTTGATGACGGTGCCGCCGCCATTGTCGCGCACCGGGCCGAGCGGCTGCCTGGCACGAAACACGCAGGCCTGGACCAGCGGGTGATCCTGGAGGTTCTGGCCGACGCCGGGAAGAGCAGCACGGACAACGACGCCGAGCCGCTTCAGCTCCGCGGGATCGCCGATGCCTGACATCATAAGGAGCCGCGGGGTGTCGATCGCGCCAAGCGCCAGGATGACGTGGGTGGTCGCCCTCACCTCCCGCACCTCTCCCGCCTGGAGGTATTTGACCGACACGCATCGGCCATTCTCGACCCCGAGACCGATCGCCAGCGCATCGGTCAGGACCGTCAGTCTTTCGTTGTCGAAGATCGGCCAGAGGTAGCCTCTTGCTGAGCTCCAGCGTTCGCCCGCCGCCATGTTGAGGTTGGCAAGCGCTGCCCCTTCGTTGGACCGGCCGTTGGGGTCGTCTATGACGGGTATGCCGAGCTCTGCTGAGCCACCGAGCATGGCTTCCGCGACGGGATGCGGCGCCTTGCTGCGCTCGATGCGGAGAGGGCCGCCGGCGCCGCGCAGGTCGGACGCTCCGCCTTCCCAGTCCTCGGCACGCTTGAAATAGGGAAGGACGTCCTTGAACGACCAGCCTTGCGCGCCCGCGGCTTCCCATCCGTCATAGTCGCGCGCATGTCCGCGATACCACATCATTGCGTTGATGCTGCTCGAACCGCCAAGCACCTTGCCGCGCGGGATGCCTATGGTCCGGTCATTGACGCGCGGGTTCGGTGCATAGTCGTATCCCCAGTCATAGCTGCTGCGCCCGAGCGGCACCCAGGAGGCCGGATTGTCGATCTCGGCAATGCCGATGCCGGGGCCGCCTGCTTCGATCAGCAGGACGGTGGCATCGCTGCCGTCGATCAGTCGACGCGCAACCGCGCAACCGCCCGAGCCGGCGCCGACGACGATATAGTCGTAGGCTGCGGCAATGGGCTTTGTCGGGATGCTTGGAGCAGGCATTGGATGCGGCATTCCTTATCTTCGCTGGGTCTCAGTTGTGTTCGCTGGGGCCCATGATGACGATGCCTTCGGTCGCCTCGACATGGCGCACGAAGATGTACTTGTCCTCGCGACCGTCGCTGTGCTTGCGCTTGATATCCGGCTGGACCGTGCCAGCGACCTTGGCGACGACGACATAGGGAACGTCGGCCTTGAGACCCGCTTCGCAATGCGCCTCGAATTCGTCTAGCGTTCGAGCGGTATGGGCCTGTTCGACCCCTGCCCCGCGCGCGATGGCGGCGATGTCGACGCGGCCGAAGGCCGTGTGGGTCGGTGGGCCGCCGATCGACTGGTAACACTCGTTGTCCCATACGACGACGAAGAGGTTCTTCGGCTGCTCGTTGCCGAGCGTCGCCAGAATGCCGAGATTAAACATCATGCCGCCATCGGTATCGAGAGAGATGATGCGGCGATGCGGTAGACCGGCTGCCAGGCCAAAGGCCTGCGGCGTGACGCAGCCGAGCTGCTGCTGGAACAGGCTTGCCTCGCGCATGTGCGGTGCGGCGTTGTACCATTCGTCGACGCTGGCGCCGAGCGAGAGAATGACCAGTTCGTCTTTGAGCCGGGCCGAAAGGACCGTCATGCAATCGAAGCGCTTCATCGAACGATCTCCCCGCCCAGAGCCACGGCCGAATGGTAATAGGCGGCGTAGGACCATTCATACGCGTCAGCGATCGCGCGCTCGATGCGTTCTTCCTCTCGCACCACCTGATAGGGAATGCGCAGCGCGTTGAGCACTGGCTCCATGGTGATGCCGTGAGGAATGGCCCACCAGTTGTTCTCACCCATCTCGCCGCGATAGCTCATCAGCATGACGACGGGGATGCCAGCGCCAAGACCCATGCGCGCGAGCGGTTCGACAGAAGCGCGAAGCCCGGAGTTTTCCATGATCAGCGCGGCGCGCTTTCCGGACAGGAATACGCCGCCGCAGATGGCTGCGCCCTCACCCTCATTGGTGACGCGGATGGTGCGAATATCCGGGTCGGCGTCGAGCGCCGGGTACAATTCCTTGAACAGGGAATCGGGAAGGTAACAAACGATGCTCACGCCGGCCTTCTTCAGGCCCCGGATGACGGCATCAACTGCAGATTTTTTCATTGTGCGTCCTCATTTCCGGGGGAAGGTCGCAGACTGAAGATGTTCCGAATAGTCTGTATTTTTTGATCGAAGTGATGCGTTAAACGCAACAACTCATGCTGCCTGTTCGCCCGAGCGCTCGATCGCCTGCGAAAGCAACTTGCCGAGAGCTGAGGCGGCGTCCGACATCTCCTTTTCCGATCGGGAGAGCAGCATCAGCTTGCGGGGGCTGAGCTTGGGATCGCGCAACGGTATGAACGTCAGCGTGCCGTCGGCAATCTCCTGCTCGATGCCGACGCGTGTCTGCAGCACCGTGCCGAGATCGCGCTTGGCCAGATCCACCATCAGACCGATCGAGTTCGTACGGCTGCGTTGCGTGAGATCGACCAGCGAGCGGCTGAAGGCCTCCTCGATCCAGGCGCCAAGTGTCAGGCTGGAGTCCGACAAAATGACCCGTTCACCGGCGAGGTCGAACAGTCGCAGTTCCTTCTTTTCGGCAAAGCGGCTGTTGGGCAAGGCGAGAACGCCGAGCGGCAACGACACTGTTGCAATCCGTCGAACATTGCGTGGTACCTTGATGTCGAACACTACGGCGAGATCGCACTCGCCTTCCGCCACGGCATTGACGGCTTGCTGCGAGCCCATAACGCGGACATTGACGGTAATGCCTGGGTGGCGCTGCCAGAATTCCTGAAGCGCATCCGGCATCACGCCGCGCGACACGCTTTCGATCACGGCGACGGATACCGTGCCGCGATGCAAGCCATGCAGATCGGTGATTTCGCTGCAGGCACGATTGAGCTCCGAGAGGCTGAGGCGCGCGCGATACAGCATCAGCTCGCCGGCGCTGGTCAGCTTGAGGCGTTGACGTACGCGCTCGAACAGTGACGTGCCGAGTTCGTCCTCCAGCTGCCGCAGGATGCGGCTGACGGAGGACGGTGCGACGTTGAGTGCCTGGGCCGCCTGGCGGATCGAGCCAAGCCTTGCAACCAGCTGGAAGTAGTGGATGCGGGTGGCAACGAGGCCCAGGCGGTATGGGTCCATCAGATCGTCTCGAACAGCGGTTGGATTTCCATCTCAGGCACCAGCACCAGACCCTTGTCGGTGATGCGGATCTCGGGGATGACCGACAGCGGAATAAGGTTGAAGCCCATGTAGGCGATGGTGCATTCCGCCTTTTCCCACTCGACCTTGAGTGCCTTCACCTCTTCGGCAACCTCATGCACACGTTTGTCGGAAAGCAGACCGGCAATTGGCAAGGGCACCATCGCCGTGACCTTACCGTCCATCACGACGCAGACGCCGCCCTGCTTTTCCTCGATGGCGTCGAGGGCAACCTGCATATCGGCCTCGTTGGTGCCTGCTACGATGATGTTGTGGCTGTCATGTCCGACAGAAGAGGCGACCGCGCCCTTCTTGAGCCCGAAGCTGTGCAGAAGCCCGTGAGCGACATTGCCCGGGGATTTGCCGTGGCGCTCGACGACGGTGACAAAGCAGAGGCCGTGGCGGTCGAAATGCGTCTGCCAGTTATTGGCCGGCTCCAGCGTGATCTTCGAATGGCCAAGCGTAATGCCGGGCAGCTCCGTCTTGATCGTATGGGCGATCACCGTTTCGGTCGGCAGGTCGGGGGTCAGCTTCAGGTTCTTCGGAAGCTTGACGGTGTGATAGGCCGCATCGGGGTAGCGATAGGGCTTGGACAGCGTCTCTTCGAGAATGGGGGTGACCTTGCGATCTTCAACGACGAGTTCGCCGCCGTACCAAGTGTTCACAGGTTTCAGATCGTCGGTGAGCAGCACGAGGTCGGCACGACGACCGCCGCCGAGGCCGCCGATTTCGTTTTCCATGCCGAAGCGTGTTGCACCATGCAGCGAGCCCATCGCCCAGGCCTGCTCCGGCGTCATGCCGGCCTTGACCGCTTCGCGCGTCACCCAGTCGAGACCAAAGAGCAGCAGGTCGTCGGCATCGCGGTCATCCGTGCAGACCGCAATCCGCTTGTGCGAGGCACCGAGCTCGGTGATCGTCTTGATCGCGTGCGGCAGGCTGTGCCATGGCGTTGTCGGCGGGCCGCCGCGCAGGAAAAGCCAGATGCCGGCTTCCAGCAGATCGTCGGCAATCTCGCGGTCGATCGCTTCATGCGTGTCCGTCACGCCGGCGGCGGCATAGGCCGAAACGAATTCGCGGCCGTAAACATGGCCGGAGACCGGTCGTCCGCGCTGCAGCGCCGCGGCAAGGATTGCGTGGCTTCGCTCGTCGCCCATGGCGACCTGTACGAAATCCATCTTCTCGCCGAGCGCCACGGCTTCGGGCCACTTGTCGAAGAGGGCGGCAATCTTGGCCGGCGTCAGATCGCCACCGGCGGTCTCCAACTGCGGAGAGGTCGCCGGAACGGTGCTGGGAACGGTGAGGAAGATTGACAGAGGCGCATGACGCGCATCCTCCAGCATCGCCTCGACGCCCGCTACATCCATGACGTTGCCGATTTCGTGGCTGTCGCAGAAGATCGTCGTCGTGCCGTTGAGAAGCGCCGCCTCGGCATAGGCGCAGGCGGTCACCATGCTGGATTCGATGTGGATGTGCGGATCAACCAGACCCGGCGCGATGATGCCGCCACGCGCGTCATAAAGCCTGGCCGTCCCGCCGCGATAGGCGCCCGAAGGCTTCACCGCCGCGATACGGCCATTCGAGACCCAGATTTCCTTGTCGCCGAGGATACGTTCGGAATAGGTCGAGAGCACGCGGGCTCCCTGGATGACCAGGTCCGGATCGGTTCGCCCGAAAGCGACGTCGGCAAGTGTCCGCGTCAGCGTCGAGAGCGGCTTCACGGAAAAACGGGTCAAAGTGCTCATGAAAACTCCAATCTGAAAATCAATGGTAGTCGGGAATACCGGGCATCGTGTGGAAGCCCTTCAGGGTGCGGAACCGTCGAATCCAGCGACGCAATGCCGGATACTCGTCGTGATCGATGCCATAGTCGCGGCTGAGTGCGAAGGAAGGGAAGAGCGCCAGGTCGGCCAGCGTCGGGCCATCGCCGACGAACCATTCCTTGCCGTCGAAGTGACGCGCCGTCATATGGTCGTCCATGATGCGGAAGGCCTTTCGCGCGGCCTGCCGAAACGCCGCTGCATCGCCTGACGTGTCGAAAAGCGCCTGCAGTCGGGCCTCGACAGCAGGTGCGATCGCCGTCTCGGAGAAGCCGAGCCATTTCGCTACCGCACCGAAGGAGGCCGGTTCTTCCGGCAGCCATTGCTTGGCGGAATCGTAGGCCTTGGCGAGATAAAGCAGGATCGCAGCGGTGCCATGGAGCACAAGGTCGCCATCGCGAACGACAGGGAGTGTCCCGAGCGGGTTGAGAGCCAGCATTGCCGGTTTTTTCTGCTCGCCGCCGGGGAACATGTCGACGGCGATCGTCGTCCACTCCAGCCCCAGCATGGAGAGCGCGAGGCGCGCACGATAGCTCTGTTCGTCGAGTTCATAGTTGTAGAGCGTGATATCAGACATCAGGCGACCTCCGCCACGCGTTGCGCGGCCTCAAGCTCGAACCGCAAGCCTTCGGCCCATTGCGCATAATGTTTCTGCTTCGCGCCGCCATAAACCGCAGCGGAACCGCAAAGGACGATATGAACGGCAGTCTTGCCCTCGGTCGTCGCCTGAAATGCGAGGAACAGTGTATCGTCGCCAGACACGATCTTGCCGGCATTGGCGGCAATGCGGGTAATTCCGGCCTGTTCGAACGCCGCAAATACGTCATCGACCGGGCGATCAACATAAAGGCTCCTGACCGGCGTGATCTCGGTCGCATCGGCATCCGGGAGCGCGATGTCGGTCGCCGTCGTCGTCCAGATGATGCCGTACTTCTCCTCGACCCGGTAGATCGGTACCTTGATCGTTTGCGGGACGTCGAGCGTGGGGTGGGCCGGGATGTAGCGGCACTGTCCTGCCGTATCGTACTGCCAGCCATGATAGAGGCAGGCGATGTGATCGCCGCGGACGAACCCGAAGCTCAGGCGCATGCCGCGGTGCGGACAGCGATCCTCCCAGGCATGTGCATTGCCGCTGTTGTCGCGCCAGACGACGATTTCGCTGCCCTCGATCGTCGCGCCTGCCGATGTTCCGGCTTCGATCGACGAGGACAGCCCGACTGGCACCCATCCCTCATTCAGTTTCATAGTCCACTCCTGTTCACGCGGTTGCGCGCTCGATATCGAGAATGATGCAATCGTAGGGGCCGAGGCTGCAGGCCATTTCGAACGCGTCGACCAGATCTTCCTGTCCCCTGACCGACAGGGTGGCCGACGCGGTGTCGCAAGCGCCCATGCTGATCTCCAGATCCAGCCGTCGGGCGCGGTGAAGCGCGAACTCGGTGAAGCTCTCGCACACCATCTGTCCCCGGAAGGTAAAATGTGCGCCTTGAATTATACCGGACATTGCTCGCCCATCGTCTGCACTCTGCCTCTTCCTGCGCTCAAAATTAGAGCGTAATGCATAAAAAATAATCATGCTTTACTTTTGGGCATTTTACGCATTGTCTGGAACGAAATTCAAGCCACTTTCCGTTCCGCCTTGTTGCCTTTTGCGCATCGGCATCATCAGAAAATTCGCTCTATTCGGAACATTGGCGATTTGCCAGTCTCGCCTCGTCTCGACGTTTCCGGCCTGAAAAGGCCTTGAGCGGAGGATATTTCGCAACGTCGCCGTCCAGATGCCAGCAGCGTCCGGCCGAGCCCGGAAAGCCACTCTTTAGGCTTTGCGCGGGACGAGTCGGTTGGTGTGCGGGAACTGGCATAATTGTTGCGTGGAAGACAACAGGGCCGAACGGTCACAGATCATAAGCGCGGTCGTCCGCGTCAAAACCAGAAGGGGATCACATGATTGACTTGCGTACGCTTTCCCGCCGCGGATTTCTGAACATGAGTGCTGCCGGTGCAGCGGCAATGATGCTTCCGGCCGGCCTCGCCCGGCAGGCTCTCGCCGCCTCGCCGCTGCCTGCGATCAAGGAAGAAGACGCCGTCATCGGCTTCGGACATGTCGGGCCGATCTCCGACGAAGGCTGGACATGGGCGCACCATCAGGGCCTGCTGGCCGTCAAGGAAGCCTATCCGAAGCTCAAGAAGATCCTCGAAGTCGAAAACATCCCCTACTCTGCCGACGCCACGCGCACCTATCGCCAGTTCGTCTCCGAAGGCGCGAACATGATCTTCGACACGTCCTCGAATGGCGACTTCCTACATGAAGTGGTCAAGCGCGCGACGGATGTGGCCTTCATGGAGTGCAACGGCCACATCACGATGGACAATCTCGGCTGGTACTACCTTGCCCACTGGTATCCGACTTATGTCCTCGGCGTTGCCGCTGGCCATCTGTCGAAGACCGGCAAGCTCGGCTATGTCGCCTCCTTCCCGGTTGCTTCCGTCTACGCTTCGACCAATGCCTTCCTGATGGGCGCGCGCACCGTCAACCCGAATGCAACGGTGCAGACGATCGTCATCAACTCCTGGTTCGACCCGCAGGCGGCAACGCAGGCCGGTACGGCCTTGATCGACAATGGCTGCGACTTCCTCTTCGGCATCATGGACGAAGCCGGCTATCTGCAGGTCGCAGAAAAGCGCGGCGTCTGGGCGGCCATGTGGAACACCGATATCCGTCGTTATGGCCCGAACTCCTACGTCTCGTCGATCCTGATCGACTTCACCAAGTTCTACGTCGATCAGGTCGGCAAGCGTCTTGCCGGCACCTGGGCGCCGAGCGAGCAGCTGTTTGCGATGGGCGCCGGCGTTGACCGCGACAAGTGGGGCGAGAAGGTTCCGGCAGACGTCGCCGCCGCGGCCGATGCCGTGCGTGAAAAGATCATGGGCGGCTGGTCGCCGTTCACCGGCGAGCTGAAGGATTCCACCGGCAAGGTGCGTGTCGCTGCCGGACAGACGATGACCGAACTCGAGCTCTATAACTGGGATTGGTCGGTCGAGGGTGTGACCGGCCTTACCTCCTGATCTGGCCTCCCAAGCCAAGAGCCCGGCCGCTCCAGCCGGCCGGGCTCCCCGCCTTCAAGCTCTGGTGCCATTCCATGACTGAAAATGCGACCCGTTACACGCCCCCTGCGGGGTCCCCGCCTCTCGTCCAGCTGAAGGGCATCGCGAAGTACTTTCCAGGCGTCATCGCCAACGAGAATGTCGATCTGGACGTCATGCCGGGCGAAATCCATGCCCTGCTCGGCGAAAACGGTGCCGGCAAATCGACGCTGATGAACATCCTGACCGGCATCTACCAGCCGGACGCGGGCGAGATCATCATCGACGGCTATGCCAAGGAATTTGCAACGCCGCTGCAGGCAATCGCATCAGGCATCGGCATGGTGCATCAGCATTTCAAGCTGGTTCAGGCTTTCACGGTTGCCGAGAACATCCATCTTGGCTGGTCGCAAACGCCGCGCCGCGCCTCCGCGCAGGTGCTGGAGCAGCGCACCGCCGCCCTGGCCGAGAAATTCAATCTCAAGACCCATCCGGGCGCCCGCGTCAGCGATCTGTCGACCGGTGAACAGCAGCGCGTCGAGATCCTGCGCGTTCTCGCCAGACAGGCACGAGTTCTCGTCCTCGACGAGCCGACAGCCGTTTTGACGCCGGCCGAAGCGCGCGAACTGTTCAAGGCGTTGCGCGAGTTCGTGGCCGCCGGCAATGCCGTCATCTTCATCAGCCACAAGCTGGACGAAGTCCTGGAGATTTCCGACCGCATCAGCATTCTGCGCGGCGGGCGCAAGATCGCCACTGAAAACACGGCCGACTGCAACCCGCGCATGCTTGCCAAGCTCATGGTTGGCCGTGACATCGTGCTGGCCGACATGCGCCAGCGCCCGCCGGGGGCGGCCCCAATGTCGGCGCGGCCTGTCCTTTCCCTCGAAAACGTCTCGGCGATTGGCGACGGCGGCAACGAAGCGCTGCATGGCATCTCGCTAGATGTCCGGGCTGGCGAGATCGTCGGCGTCGCGGGTGTCGCCGGCAACGGTCAGCGCGAGCTCAGCCAAGTCCTGACCGGCATCCGCCCGGTGAGCGCCGGCCGGATCCTGATTGCCGGCAAACCGGTCGACAAGAGCAATGCCGCCGCCTTTGCCGAAAGCGGGATCGGTCATATTCCCGAAGACCGTCTGCATAGCGGCCTTGCACCGGCGTTGAGCATCACCGTCAACGCCGTGATGCGCGAATACAAGAAGCCGCCGGTTTCATCAGGCGGAAGCTACAAGCCGGGCGCGGCAACGGCGCTTGCCAAGGAGATCGCCTCGGCGGCCGAGGTGGCCATTCCCGATTTCGCGATGCCGATCCGCAATCTGTCGGGTGGCAACCAGCAGCGCCTTGTCGCCCGGCGCGAGATGCGCATTGCCGACAAGGTTCTGATCGCCGCCTATCCGAGCCGTGGCCTCGACGTCGGCGCGATCAACACGATGCTGCGCTACATCGTCGAGCTACGCGATGCCGGCGCCGGCATCATTCTGATTTCCGAGGAACTCGAAGAGCTGCTCAACCTCTCCGACCGCATTGCAGTGCTTTATGAAGGGAAGATCATGGGGATCGTCGACAACGACAAGACCGACATCGACGAAATCGGCCTGCTGATGGGTGGCCGTACCCAGGTCCGTGAGGTCGCATAGCATGGCAGGTTCCTTCCGTTTGCAGCGCCTGCCATCCGCCTCGCCCGGCATCGCGCTGGCTGCGCGCGCCGCCGCCATCGTTCTGGCGCTCGTCTTTGCCGGCATCATTCTGGCGATGACCGGTGCCAATCCGGTTGAACTCGCTTCCGAGGTCGTCGACGCCAGCTTCGGTTCCAGCTTCGGCATGGAAGACCTCGGCGTTCTCGTCATTCCGCTGATCCTGACCGGTCTGTCGGTTGCCGTCGCGCAGCAGATCGGTGCCTGGAACATCGGCGCGGAAGGGCAGTTCTATGCCGGTGCCTTTGCTGCCGCAGCCGTCGGCCTCTTCGTGCCGGGACCGCCTGCACTCATTCTTGTGCTGATGTTTGTCGCCGGCCTAGTTGGCGGCGCCGTCTGGATCCTCGTGCCGACACTGGCGCGCGCCTATGCCAACGTCAACGAACTGATCACCACGCTGCTGTTGAACTTCGTGGCGATCTTGCTCGTCTATTTCGTCTCCACCAACGCCTGGCGCGACAAGATGGCGAATTCGGCGACGCCGCGCCTTTCCGCCGAAATCCCGGAGTTATGGGGTTCGATCCATTGGGGTCTGCCGATCGCAATTCTTGTGGCCCTGCTTGTCGCCGGTCTGCTTGCCTTCTCCCGCTGGGGCTATGAAGTCCGCCTCGTCGGCTCCAATCCGTCGGCTGCGAAATATGCGGGCATGCCGGTGCGCCGCCACCTGATCACCGTCATGCTGCTTTCGGGCGCGATCGCCGGCCTTGCCGGCATGCTGGAGATCGCCGGCACGGTGCACCGTCTGCAGGGCGGCATTTCCAACAATTACGGCTACCTCGGCATCATGGTGGCTGTGCTTGCCAGAAGCTCCGCCGTCGGCGTGATCTTCTCGGCCGCACTGATGGCCTTCATCTTGAACTCCGGCATCATCCTGCAGACGCAGGGCCTGACGACCTCGACGGTTCTGGCAATTACCGGCCTCATACTGTTTCTGACGGCAATTGGCGACGAGCTCGCCCATTACCGCATCGCGCGCGACAAGGCTTGAGGAGAGCGACATGGATCTTTTGACCGGCCTCTTCACCACGGCCTTCCTGGCAGGCGGCGTCCTGGCGCTCGCGGCGCTCGGCGAGGTTCTTGCCGAACGCGTCGGCGTCGTCAATTTGGGCGTCGAAGGCCTGATGGCGATGGGCGCGCTGACGGCAATCGCAACCGTTGCCGCGGTACCGTCGCCAACGGTCGGCTTCATTGCCGCTCTCGCCGTCGGCGCCCTGTTCGGTGCGCTGTTTGCATTCGCGACCGTCATCCTGCGTGCCAATCAGGTGCTCTGTGGCCTGGCACTGACGCTGATGGGCAGCGGCATCGCGTCTACCATCGGGCGGGCCTATTCCGGCATGCCGGCGCGCGCCACCTTCGCACCGATCGAGGTGCCGCTCCTGAGCAAGATCCCGGTCATCGGACCGGCCTTCTTCTCGCAGAACATTCTTCTGTACCTGATCTTCATTATCCTGCCGGTCGGTCTGAGCTACATCATGTTCCGCACCCGTCATGGTCTTAACCTGCGCGCGGTGGGAGAAAATCCGGCTGCTGCCGATGCGGCCGGCATTCCGGTCAATCTGATCCGCTTCGCCTATGTCACCGCCGGTTCGGCACTGGCAGCCGGCGCCGGGGCCTATCTCACGCTTACCTTCGTGCCGTCATGGTCGGACGGCGTCGTCGCCGGTCGCGGGTGGATTGCCGTCGCACTTGTCATTTTCGCCGGGTACCGGCCGATCCCTGCGGTCCTCTCGGGCCTGCTCTTCGGCTTCATCACCGCACTCGGCTTTGTCGGTCAGGCGCGTGGCTGGCCGATTGCGCCTGCCTTCCTTTCCATGCTGCCCTACGTCGGCACCATGGCCTTCATCATCGTGCCGGTGCTCGCCTGGCAGCGCATGCGTCGGATCATGGCGGCGCCCGCCGCGATCGGCGTGCCCTACTATCGCGACATCAGATAAAATACCGGGAATGCCATGAGTACCCTGCTTGTAAAGAACATTGCCTACCTCGCGACCTTCGACGATGACGCCCGCGAGGTGAAGGATGGCGCATTGCTGGTGCGCGACAACGTGATCGAGGCCGTCGGCACGATGGCGGAGCTCGAAGGCGTGTCGGCGGATCGCGTGCTCGATCTTTCCGGCCATATCGTGATGCCCGGCATGGTGAATATTCACCACCACATGTACCAGAACCTCACCCGCGTCATGGTGCAGGATGACGAGCTGCTGGTCTGGCTGAAGACGCTCTACCCGATCTGGTCGGCGCTCGACGATCATGCGATTGGCGTCTCGGCCCGCGTGGCCATGGCCGAGCTGATCGCGTCGGGCTGCACGACGAGCTCCGATCATCTCTACATCCTGCCGAACAACTGCACGCTCGATGCAACCATCGATGCGGCCCAGGATCTTGGGCTGCGTTTCCACGCTGCGCGGGGCGCCATGTCGCGCGGCCAGAGCCAGGGTGGATTGCCGCCGGACAATTGCGTCGAGAAGGAAGAGGACATCCTCAAGGACGCGGAGCGGCTGATCTACAGCTATCACGACAATTCGCGCCATTCGATGAGCCGTATCATCCTTGCCCCTTGCTCACCGTTTTCGGTGACGCCGGGCCTGATGAAGGATGCAGCAGGTCTTGCCCGCGCCCACAAGGGTGTTCATCTGCACTCGCATCTGGCCGAAGACCTCTTCGAGGAGGACTACTGCCACGATGTCTACGGCATGCGCTCGGTGGGTTTCGCCGAATCCGTGGGCTGGCTGGGGCCAGACGTCTGGTTTGCACACTCGATCTTCATGACATCGGACGAGATCAGGCTGTTTGCGGATTCCGGAACCGGTGTCGCCCATTGCCCCTCCGCCAACATGCGCTGTGGACAAGGCATCGCCAAGATCCGGGAAATGCTCGATCTCGGCGTCAATGTCGGCCTCGGCGTTGACGGCTCTGCTTCCAACGATACCTCGAACATGTTCATGGAAGCCCGCCTTGCCATGATGCTGCAGCGTGTCGCGCCAAACAAGTATCTCTCCGAAACGCCCGGCGGACGCGGCGGTTTCGGCGGTACGCCGAAGGCATTGTCGGCCCGCGAGGCGCTGACGATGGCCACGCGCGGCGGCGCAAAAATCCTCGGCCGCGACGATATCGGCTATCTCGCGCCCGGGATGAGTGCCGACTTCATCGCCGTGAAGCTGAACCAGCTAGGCCTCTCCGGCACGCAGCGCGATCCTTTGGCGGCCCTCGTTATGTGCGGCCCGTTCAAGGTCGACTACTCCTTCATCAACGGCCGCGAGATCATCGCTGACGGCCAGTTCCGCCATTTGGATGTGGACGGATTGCTGGCAAGCCACCAAACTGTGATGGATCGTATCTATGACCAATGAAAGCGAGCGTCCTATGAGTCAATGTTCGGATAAGGCAGCCCTCGACCAGTGGTATCCGCTCGGCACCGAGACGGAGATTGCATACGGTCACTCCACCACGCGCCTGCTCGGCACCGATCTCTCCCTGGAGAGATCGCCGGACGGAACGGTGACCGTGATGGCGGAAGGCCGTGCTGGGCCTCTTCCTATCATCAAGCGCTTCGGCCTTGTCTGGGCAACGCTTGGCGAACCCAATGGCGGCCTGTTCGCGCTTCCGGAGGCCGACGAGGAGGACCGCCGCGTGGTCAATTGCGGTGCGGTCATGGTGCGCGCTTCCGGGCTTCGCATCATCGAGAACTTTCTCGACATGGCGCATTTCCCGTTCGTTCACACGGACATCCTGGGCGCTGAGCCACATACCGAGGTGATGCACTACAACGCCGAGATCCGTCGCGACGTCGATGAAGTCTGGGCGACCAACTGCCAGTTCTTCCAGCCGCAGGCAGCCCTTTCGGCCAAGGACGGCATCATGACGGACTACATCTACCGGGTCATGACGCCGTTCACGACACTGCTCTACAAGACCTGCCCGAACTCTGCCAATCGCTCGGATGTGATCTGCCTGTTCGTACAGCCGCTCGAGCCGGATCGCTGCATCGCTCATCCTGTGATGTTCCTGATCGACGATGTCTCGACCACCACCGAGCTTGTGCATTTCCAGCAGCTGATCTTCCTGCAGGACCGCATCATCCTCGAAAACCAGCGTCCATCGCTGCTGCCGATGGAAGCCCGGGCGGAGATCCCGACGCGCGCCGATGCAAGCTCGATCGCCTATCGCCGCTGGCTGAAGGAGAAGGGCATCACCTACGGCACGACCGCGATGGCAGCCTGACGGTATGCCCCATCCCGATATCGCCATTATCAACGCCACCATCCTGCCGATGGGCGGCGCGGAGAAGATTACCAACGGCAGCCTGACGATCACGGGCGACAGCATCACGGCGATGGGGCCAGCGGCTTCGGTGCCAACGGACGACGCGAGGAAAGTGATCGACGCAAGGGGACGCGTCGTCATGCCGGGCTTCGTCAATTGCCACACCCACATCGCCTCCAACATGCTGCTGCGTGGCCTGTTGGAGGACGTGCAGCTCTTCGAGTGGCTGCAGACGATGTGGCAGCTCAAGCGCGATTTCGATGAAGAGACGCTTTACTGGGCGAGCCTCATGGGTCTCGTCGAGATGGCCAGGGCCGGCATCACGACCTTCAACGAGCATTTCGACGCCTATCGGGTGGCACCTCAGATTGCCGCGCTCGGCAAGCTGCCGTTGCGGGCCACGCTCGGCTACGGCTTTGCCGATCGCGGTCTTTACGCGCCGATCACCGACTGGTCGTGGAAGGCGCTCCACGGCTTTGGCGATACGGTCGCCCGGCATCACAGGAGCGGCAACGATCGCATCCACGTCGCTCTCTCGCCGCATTCGCCGTACTCATGCGGCGCGGAGATGTTCAAGCTTGTCCGCGAGGTCGCTGACGCCCAGAAAGTGGTGATCCATACCCATCTGGCCGAGGGACCGCAGGAGGTGGCGTATGTGAAGGAGACCTATGGCACGACGCCCATGCAATGGGTGCATTCGCTGGGTTTCCTTGGGCCGGACGTGACCGCTGCTCATTGCACCCAACTCACCGACGACGATATCCGCATCATGGCGCAAACGGGCACGAAGATCGCCCATTGCCCGTGCTGCAATGCCAAGCTCAACTCCGGTACGTTGCGTTTGCGCGCTGTTCGCGAGGCGGGTGTGACGGTGGGGCTGGCGACGGATGGCCCCGCCAGCCACAACTCCTTGGACATGTTCCAGGAGATGAAATTTGCCGGCATGATCCACAAGGACAAGACGGGCGACGTGGAGTTCCTGAAGACAAACGAACTTCTGGAAATGGCGACCACAGGAGCCGCCGCGGCGATGAACCGCCCGGAAACAGGCAGGCTGGCGCCTGGCATGAAGGCCGATGTGATCATTGTTGATCTTGACCGGCCCCACTGCCTGCCCGTCTATGACGAGGCGGCCGCGCTTGTCTACTCGGCCCGCGCCGACGATGTGGTGACGACCATATGCGACGGGCGGATTGTGATGGAAGACCACATGCTTCCTGGTATAGACGAGACGGAAATCCGACATAGATTTCGTGAGGGCGCGCTCGCGCTCAGACATCGAAGCCTGGACTGAATTTAAGGACATTGCTGTGGATTTGCGTAACAAGACGCTCTGCGCCTCCGGCTTTCACGCCCCGGAACGCGGACATATCGACATATTGGAAGACGTTCTCATCGATATCGGCGCCGATGGCGCGATCAAGGCCATCCATCGGCCGGGCGAGCCGAACTACCGCAGCATTCGCGACGCCCGTGAGGAGACTGGAGAGCTGGTTGTGCTGCCCTCCGGTTCGTATCTCCTGCCTGGTTTTGTCGATCTTCACGTGCATGCGCCACAATACCCGCAGCTGGGAAGCGCGCTCGATGTGCCGCTGGAAGTCTGGCTGCAGCAGTACACCTTTCCGCTGGAAGCAAAGTACCAGGACATGTCCTTCGCAAAGCGAAGCTATGGACTTCTTGTCGACGACCTTCTGGCGAATGGCACCACGACAGCGCTTTATTTCGCGACCATTCATCAGGAAGCGACCCGTGCCCTCGTGGATGTGTGCCTCGAGAAAGGCCAGCGCGCGCTGGTCGGCAAGGTGGCAATGGATAATGCCGACGAATGCCCGGAATACTATCGCGATGCTTCTCCGCAGGCTGCTGTGGAGGGGACGCGTCAGTTGATCGACTATGTCCGCGCGCATCCTGATAATGGCGAGGGGCGCGTGCTGCCTGTGGTGACACCGCGGTTCATTCCATCCTGCACCGATGCGACGCTCGAGGGGCTGGGGGAACTGGTGAAGGAATGCGGTTGCCACGTGCAGACGCATTGCTCGGAAAGCGACTGGGCGCATGGCTACGTCCTCTCCCGCTACGGCGTGACAGATGCGGCAGCGCTTGACCGCTTTGGTCTGCTCGGCCGCCGCAGCGTTCTTGCCCACGCGAACTTCCTGACCGCCGAAGACATGGAGCGAGTTCGCATGCGCGAAGCGGCGATCGCGCATTGCCCGCTGTCGAACGTCTATTTCGCCAACGCCGTTTTTCCGCTGCGCGCTGCGCTCGACAAGGGCATCCATGTGGGTCTCGGAACCGATATTTCGGGCGGCCCGAGTGCGTCTATGCTCGAGAATTGCCGCGGCGCCATCCTCATGTCGCGAGCATTGGAAACAGGTGTCGATCCGCGTCTCGACGCGACGACGCGTTCGACCTTCGGTCCCGCGCAGATCGATTTTCGCGATGCCTTCCATATCGCCACCGCCGGCGGCGGCATTGCGCTTGACCTGCCTGTGGGCCAGTTCAAGCCCGGCTACCTCTTCGACGCGATCGTCATCGACACGAAGGCGGAAAAGGGATCGGTGCGGCTGTTTGACGAACTGGATGCCGGCGAACAGATCTTGCAGAAGATCATCTACACCGCCTCCAAGCCGAATATCGCGTCCACCTGGGTTGGCGGGCTACATGTCCGGCTGCCCTGAGCGGATTGTCAGCCGCGCAGCATCTCGATGATGGCCGAAAAATCGCGGTCGGCGTTCCCTTGCTTTGCGAAAAGCGCATAGAGCTGGGCCGCCTCGGCGCCGAGTGGCGTCGAGGCTCCCGTCGACAGGGCCGCCTCCTGCGACAGGCGCAGGTCCTTCAACATCAGCGCGGCGGCAAAGCCCGGTTTGTAGTCGTTGTTGGCGGGCGAGGTCGGTACCGGGCCGGGGACAGGGCAATAGGTGCTGATCGACCAGCATTGGCCCGAAGAGGTCGAGGCGACATCGAAAAGCGCCTGGCTCGAAAGGCCGAGCTTTTCGCCGAGCGCAAAGGCTTCACAGACGCCGATCATCGAGATGCCAAGGATCATGTTGTTGCAGATCTTGGCCGCCTGCCCGGCGCCGGCTTCTCCGCAATGAACGATCTTCTTGCCCATCGCCTTAAGGATCGGTTTTGCCCTGGCAAAGCTTTCCTGTAGGCCGCCGGCCATGAAGGTCAGTGTGCCGGCGGCCGCGCCACTGGTGCCGCCGGAAACCGGCGCATCGAGCGAGAGACAGCCGACAGCCGCTGCCATCTCATGCGCCTTGCGAGCACTGTCGACGTCGATCGTCGAGCAGTCGATCACCAGCGTTCCCTTCGGGATGGCGCGCAGGATATCCGTCCAGGCGCTCAGCACGTGCTTGCCCTGCGGCAGCATGGTGATGATGGTCTGCGCGTCGGCAACGGCCTGGCTGATATGGCTTGCCGGCTGGACGCCACTGGCTTCGGCAGCCTGCAGCATGGGCGCCGCGAGATCGAAGCCCATCACCTCATGTCCTGCCTTGACGAGGTTTGCCGCCATGGGCCTGCCCATGTTGCCGAGGCCGATGAACGCGATCTTTGCCATGCCATTCTCCCTGTCTGTCGTCGGCGGCCCCAGGTGCTTTCATGTGGTCGGTACAGATTGACAATTAGGGCGAACCAAGACGTTGGGCAGGTGAAGCGCCGCGAGAAAACGCGCCCCATCCACAAGCATAGCCGCGGCGCCGGCGCGTGTTGACGCGTCCTTTCCGCAGGGCTATGCCGAATGGACGTCGGCGTTGCCCGACCAAGTGCGGAGGAGGATGAAACATGAAGCATACCCGCGAGATCTTCGATTGGGCCGACCCCTTCCGACTTGTCGAGCAATTGACCGACGAAGAGCGCATGGTGCTCGACACGGCGCATGGCTATGCGCAAGAGAAGCTTGCTCCCCGCGTGCTCGAGGCCTTCCGACATGAGAAGACAGACCCGACGATCTTTCGCGAGATGGGCGAGCTCGGCTTGCTCGGGCCAACGATCGCGCCGGAGTATGGCGGGGCGGGCCTTGGCTATGTCGCCTATGGTCTGATCGCCCGCGAAGTCGAGCGTGTCGACAGCGGTTACCGTTCGATGATGAGCGTTCAGTCCTCCCTCGTCATGGTGCCGATCGATGCCTTTGGCTCGGAAGCGCAGAAGCAGAAATACCTGCCGAAACTCGCTACCGGCGAATGGATCGGCTGCTTCGGACTGACCGAACCAAACCATGGCTCTGATCCGGGTTCGATGGTGACGCGCGCCCGAAAGGTCGATGGCGGCTACACCCTGACGGGTGCCAAGACATGGATCTCCAACGCGCCGATCGCCGATGTCTTCGTTGTCTGGGCGAAGACCGAGGACGGCGTGATCCGCGGCTTCATTCTCGAGAAGGGCTGGAAGGGTCTGACGGCTCCCGCGATCCACGGCAAGGTGGGCCTGCGCGCCTCGATTACCGGCGAAGTGGTGATGGATGGGGTCTTCGTTCCCGAAGAGAACCTGCTGCCAAACGTCACCGGCCTGAAGGGGCCGTTCACATGCCTCAACTCCGCCCGCTTCGGAATTGCCTGGGGTGCGCTGGGCGCTGCCGAGGATTGCTATGCCAAGGCCCGTCAGTACACGCTGGACCGCAAGCAATTCGACCGTCCCCTCGCCGCCAACCAGCTGATCCAGAAAAAGCTCGCCGATATGGCCACGGAAATCACGCTTGGGCTTCAGGGTTGCCTGCGGCTCGGCCGCATGAAGGAGGACGGGCATCCGCCGGTCGAGCTGACCTCGATCGTCAAGCGCAACAGCTGCGGCAAGGCGCTGGAGATTGCCCGGCTTGCTCGCGACATGCTCGGCGGTAACGGGATTTCCGACGAGTTCGGCGTGGCGCGTCATCTCGTCAATCTCGAGGTGGTCAACACCTACGAGGGAACCCATGACATCCATGCGCTGATCCTCGGCCGCGCCATCACCGGCATTGCCGCCTTCGCGAATTAAGGCGCGATCGTCGCCGGGAAATTGAATCCTGCGGGACAATGTGCAAGCTTCTCCTGACCACGCGCGATCGTGGCGTGGCAGGGGGAAATTGCACATGCTTCTGGCCTTCGCATTTCTGATCGGTATCGTCGCCGGCCTTAGAGCCATGACCGCTCCCGCCGCTGTTGCCTGGGGTGCCGCACTCGGGTGGTTCGACGTCTCGCAGACGTCGCTGGCCTTCATGGGCTTCAAGTGGACCCCGTGGGTCTTCACCCTGCTCGCGATCGTGGAACTGATCACCGACCAGCTGCCGTCGACGCCATCGCGAAAGGTGCCGGTACAATTCAGCGCCCGGATCGTCATGGGCGCGCTTACCGGAGCCACGATCGGCGTGTCCGGCGGCTTGCTGGTTGGCGGCCTGATTGCCGGCATCATAGGCGCCATCGTCGGTACGCTTGGCGGGGCGGCGGCGCGCGCCAGGCTGGCTGCCGCCTTCGGCAAGGATGCACCAGCTGCGATCACCGAAGATATCATTGCCGTTGTCGGCGCTCTTCTGATCGTGGGAGCCGTCTGATGCCTGGTTTCGACGCAATCGTCATCGGTGCCGGGCAATCGGGACCGTTCCTTGCCGCGCGCATGGTGGAAAAGGGCATGAAGGTGGCCCTGATCGAGCGCAAGTTTCTCGGTGGGACCTGCGTCAATGCCGGCTGCATGCCGACAAAGACGCTGGTGGCCAGCGCCCGGGCCGCCCATGTCGCCAGGCGGGCCGCCGACTACGGCGTGACGATCGCCGGCGAAATCGGCATCGATATGAACGTCGTGCGCAAGCGGGCGGAGACGGTCACGATGAACGCCCGCAACGGGCTGATCAGCTGGTTCGATGCCATGGAGGGTATGACCGTCATATATGGCCAAGCGCGTTTCGAAGATGCGAGGACCGTTGTCGTCAATGGCGAAAGACTGACGGCGCCGCGCATTTTCCTCAATGTCGGCGCCCGCCCGACCATCCCCGACATGCCGGGGCTTTCCGATATCAGCTATCTGACGAGCACCTCGATCATCCATCTCGACGTGTTGCCCAGGCATCTGGCGGTGATTGGCGGCAGCTATATCGGCCTCGAGTTCGCGCAGATGTATCGCCGCTTCGGGGCCGAGGTGACTGTTATCGAGCGCGGCCCGAAGCTTGCGCCGCGCGAGGATGAGGATGTCTCCGACGCGATAGCCGACATCCTGCGTGACGAGGGAATTAGCGTCCACACGAATGCCGATGGTATTGCCTTTGCGCGGGCAAGCGACGGAATTTCGGTCAAGGTCGGCGCCGGTGTTCCTGACATTGACGTGAGCCATGTGCTGATCGCCACCGGGCGCACGCCGAACACCGACGACCTCGGCCTGGATCGAGCCGGGGTCGCGACCGACAAACGCGGCTATATCACCGTTGATGACACGCTTGCCACCAATGTCGACGGCATATGGGCTCTCGGTGATTGCAACGGCCACGGCGCCTTCACGCATACGTCCTATAACGACTTCGAGATCGCCGCGGCCAACCTGCTGGACGGCGAGAGCAGGAAGCTCAGCGACCGGATCCTGGCCTATGCGCTCTACATCGATCCGCCGCTCGGCCGCGTCGGGATGACGGAAAAGCAGGCGCGCGCTTCTGGTCGCAGGATCATGATCTCCACCCGGCCAATGAGCCGCGTCGGCCGAGCCAATGAACGCGGCGAGACCAAGGGCTTCATGAAGGTGATCGCGGACGCCGACAGCCAGCAGATTCTCGGCGCTGCTATTCTCGGCATCGAGGGTGACGAGGCGATCCACGGGTTTATCGACGCGATGAACGCAAAGGCGCCCTACCCGGTCCTCAAATGGGCGGTCCCGATCCATCCGACAGTCTCGGAAATCATTCCAACCTTGCTGGGAGACATGAAGATCGTGCAGTGACCGGCAGCTCGCCGAGCACGCCGTGGCGATCACGCGGCCTCAAGGAGCCCGTGGCTTGAGCATGGCATTCACTCGGACGAGGCGTTGGAAATTGCCGCGTTGGAGTAAACAAGAATGGCGCTTTCCAGCGCCCCGTTCGGCGGTTTTTGCGCGCAACTCCGGCTCCTCTGCATTTCTTCGGGAAAGTGTCGCTTGCCCTTGGAACCTTGTGTGCCACACAGGCACGTCCGAAGCGAAACTCGGGCTGCGTTGCCGCAACGCGCCGTCGCCGGACGAAGAAGCTTGCGTCTTCCTTCCTCGACCGGCGCCGGTCCCGTCTCGCCGCAACGCCTTGCGGGGTATCCGACAACAGGACAGAGCAACAATAGCACGACGTGCGGCCGTGAGGACGCAGAAGAGGAGAATTGTCACTCAACTGATTGACTTAATTGAATTGTTACTCCCGCCTCGTCCCCGCTCTACAGGCCGCAACGTTGTGCATTTGGCCACTTGTACCTTGGCATGGTATGACGGCACATCATTTCGCGGTCAGGGGAGCATGGCATGATTTCCATCTCCAATGCGAAGCATCGGCGGGATTTCGAGATCGCCGGGACATTTTGCCGGACGTTTGCTGAATGGGATGCGCTCCAGAGCGAGGCGCATGGTCTCTCGCCGGATCTCGTGCTCGGCATGTATCACACAGATACCAGCGAAACCCTGGCGGCGAAATTCATGGCGGCCGATGCGGCCCTATTCATCGCGACCTGGAATGGGATGCCCGCTGGATGTCTCGCCTTTTCACCCTTTGACGACCACGCCACCGAACTCCACAAGTTCTACGTGGATCCCGCATATCGCGGCAAGGGCATCGGCCGCGCGCTCATGCGCACGGTCATGGGCGAGATCGAAAAGGGGCAGCGGCGAACGGTCCTACTTGCCACCACGGTTTACATGAAGGAGGCGGTTGCGCTCTACGAGTCCTTCGCGTTCGCCCGCTGCCAGCCGTTCTACCCGATCCCTGACAGCATGAAACACACCGAGGTCTTCATGATGAGGACTATCTGATCTCGCCTGCAGCGTGAGAAAGTGGCTGCCAAAAGGCAGCCACTTCAGGCCTATTCCATCATGATCTGCAGTTTCACGTCGCTGGGGCGCGCTTCGACCGCACGATCAAACGCCTTGATCGATTCTTCGAAGCTGAAGGTCGCGGAGATCAGCGGCTTCAGGTCGACACGGCCGGAGCCGAGCAGCGCGATCGAGCGTTCGTACTGGTGTGCGTAGCGAAACACCGTCTCGATACGGATTTCCTTGGTGGATGCGGTCGATACGTCGAAGCCGATCGGATTGACCGGCAGTCCCACAGCGACGATGACGCCGCCGGGCCGCGGCAGTTCCATGACCGTCTCCCAAGCCTTCGGCGAGCCGGAGCACTCGAAGACGACATCCGCGCCCCAGCCGTCGGTCAGGCGGGCCACTTCCTTGCTCAGGTCCGTCTCTCGGATGTTGACCGGAATGACGCCCTGGTATTTCGCGGCGATGTCGAGCTTGGGCTGTGCGAGGTCGGCAACGATGACCCGGGCGCAGCCGCCGGCAAGCGCCGCGATGGCGACCATGGTTCCGATCGGGCCGGCGCCAAGCACGACAGCGGTGTCGCCGGGGACAATCTTGGCCTTGGTTGCTGCCTGCATGCCGACGGCGAAGGGCTCGACCATCGCGCCCTCGGCGAAGCTGACATTGTCAGGGAGTTTGAAGGTGTAGTTGGCCGGATGCACGACCTCGGGTGTCAGCACGCCGTGGATCGGCGGGGTTGCCCAGAACGTCACGGCCGGGTCGACGTTATACATGCCGAGGCGGCTGGCCTTCGAGTTCGGATCGGGAATGCCCGGCTCCATGCAGACGCGATCGCCGATCTTGAGGTGTGTGACGCCGGCGCCGACCTCGACGATGGTGCCTGCCGCCTCGTGTCCAAGGACCATCGGCTCGTTGACGACGAAGGGGCCGATCTTGCCGTGCGTGTAGTAGTGAACGTCGGACCCGCAAACGCCGACCGTGTGGATCTTGATCTTCACCTGCCCGGGGCCCGTTTCCAGCGGCAGATCGATGTCGCGCAAGGCGAGTTCATGCTGGCGTTCGAGCACCAGCGCACGGACTTTGGTCATGCTGTTTCCTCCCATGGCGCCGGCTCGAGTCGAGCGGCATGTGGGAAGGGTTATAGGACGCAACCGCGGCCAGGTTCAATTCCGAATCGGAGGCTTTTGCTCGTGGGTTGGTAAAATGCTCAGAAATGGATCGGCAGCACCACACGGGTTCAAGCGTGGCGCTGCCGGTCCTTGTGGTGTTTAGAAATCGCGCTGGAAACGCAGGAAGCCTTCAACCTGGTCGTCGCCTTCCTCCTCGTCGTGATACTGGAGGCTCAGGCGCGTCGCGAGGTTTTCAACGATCTTGTAGTTCACCGTTATGCCGCCGGTCCAGGCATTGCCGCCGCTGAAGCCTTCGCCATCGGCGTCGAGCGCAACGTTCTCGAAATACTGCGCGCCGGGAATGAGGGTCAACTTGTCGTTGACCTTGTATTCGTACTGCGCGCCGACCGTCCACTCCGATTCCTCGTAGTAGTAGTTGGCGCCGCTTGCCCATACGCCATAGAGGCCAAGCTGGCCCGGTCCGAGCTCGGCATAGAGGATAGCGCGGATCGCTCCCTCGCTCGTATCCGTATCATAGCCGCCGAGCAGGTAGCCCTGAAAGCCGCCGGCCTTGAACGAGACCTGCGCGGCGATGCCGAGATCGTTCGGACCTTCGCCGGGCTTGGTGGCGTATTCGTCTTCGAGTTCGTCGAGCGAAACGCCCGCGGTGAAGACGCTGCCTTCGTACTGATAGCGGATCGAATTGTGGTTGGTTTCGTTGCTGGCAACGACGTCGGTTTCGCCGCTCGGGTCGTCATCCCACCAGCTGTACTGCATGCCGAACCGGAAGCCGGCGATGTCAATATAACCTTCGTCGAGCGTCGGGTCGAAGTCCGAGGCGTTCTCCGCCTCGTTGCGCAGGGTGATCAGGCCGGTGAGCGTTCCCCATTCGGTATCGCTCTTCGAGCTGAACGTGACCTGGGCGCGCGTCCAGGACGACCAGTCCGACGGTTCGGATTCATCGTGGCCAAACCGCTCCTCGACGCGAATGTAGCCTTCCATGCGCAGGCACGTCTCTGTGCCTGGAATGTAGAAATAGCCTGTCCCGTAAGCATCGCAGACGCGAACATATTCGACCGGTTCCGGCTCTGCGGCAACAACGGCGTCGGCGGCTTGCGCCGTGGAGATGGCTGCCAGGGCAGCGGCGGATGCGAGGATGGCGGCTTTCAAAGACATGCAATGACCCATTGGTTTCAAGAGTGGGCGCTATCTAATCCAGACGCGTGCAAGCGCTTCGCACTTTATAAGTGAAACCGAATGATTCGGCTGTATGCAAAATGTGACAGGTGCGTGTTTGGGCCGGGCGATTGCTTCACCGTGCCCCGGCGGGCTGGTCGGGGATGCCGGAAGAATCATTCCGAAAGGCCATTTGAAATGGGACTCAATTCTAGGAGGCCCGTGCGGAACAGAAACAATCTTCGTTTCATTATACGACCAAGTTGGTAGAGTTTGGGTATAAACGAAGGAGGTTTCCATGCAGTCAATACGGATCACCCGGCTCCTCGCAGCCGCGGTTCTGGCAGGTAGTGTCGCGATCGGGGCTGTCGCGCCCGCATTCGCCGACCAGACGCTTCTCAATGTATCCTACGATCCGACGAGAGAGCTGTATAAGGATTTCAACGCCGCCTTCGCTGCGAAATGGGAAAAGGACACCGGTGAGAAGGTGACGATACAGGCCTCGCACGGCGGTTCCGGCGCACAGGCCCGTTCGGTCATCGACGGTTTGGATGCCGACGTGGTGACGCTCGCGCTTGAAGGCGACATCGATGCCATCGCCAAGAAGACCGGCAAGATCCCGGCTGACTGGAAGACCAAGTTCCCGAACAATTCGACGCCCTATACCTCCACGATCGTCTTTCTCGTCCGCAAGGGCAATCCGAAGGGGATCAAGGACTGGGCCGATCTGGTGAAGGATGACGTTCAGGTCATCACGCCGAACCCGAAGACCTCCGGCGGCGCCCGCTGGAACTTCCTGGCGGCCTGGGCCTGGGCCAAGCAGGCCAATGGTGGCGATGACGCCAAGGCGCAGGAATATGTCACCAAGCTGCTGCAGCACGTTCCGGTTCTCGATACCGGTGCCCGCGGCGCGACCACGACCTTCGTTCAGCGCGGCCTCGGCGACGTCCTGCTGGCCTGGGAAAACGAAGCCTATCTCTCGCTTGAAGAACTTGGCCCCGACCAGTTCGAGATCGTGACCCCGAGCTTCTCGATCCGCGCCGATCCGCCGGTCGCCATCGTTGACGGCAATGTCGACAAGAAGGGCACGCGCAAGGTCGCCGAAGCCTACCTCAACTACCTCTATGCCGATGAAGGCCAGAAGATTGCTGCCAAGCACTTCTATCGCCCGATCAAGCCGGAAGCGGCCGACCCAGCCGATATCGCCCGGTTCCCCAAGCTGACGCTTGCGACCATCGACGACTTCGGTGGCTGGAAGGAAGCCCAGCCGAAGTTCTTCGGAGACGGCGGCGTATTTGACCAAATCTACAAGCCGGCCCAATAATACGCAGCATGAAAGCACATAGCCCCACGCGGTGGCGGTTCAGACGGCCGAGCGTCATTCCAGGATTTGGAATGGCGCTCGGTCTTACGTTGACCTGGCTCACCCTGCTTATCCTCATCCCGCTGTCTGGCCTTGCCTGGCGGTCGAGCGAACTCGGCTGGGAGAAATTCCTGGCGATTGCGCTTGATCCGCGAACGCTGAACGCGCTGCGTATCAGCTTCGGCACCGCCTTTGCCGCAGCCTGTGTCAATGCCGTGTTCGGCATCGTTCTTGCTTGGGTGCTTGTGCGCTATCGCTTCCCCGGCAAGCGCGTGATCGACGCCATGGTCGATCTGCCCTTTGCCCTGCCGACCGCGGTTGCGGGTATCGCGCTTGCAACCCTTTACGCCCCGAACGGATGGATCGGGCAGTTCCTGACGCCGCTTGGCATCAAGATCGCCTTCACGCCGGTCGGCATCGTTGTTGCCCTTGTCTTCGTCGGCCTGCCCTTCGTCGTGCGCACGGTGCAGCCTGTCATGGAGGAGATCGACAAGGAAGTGGAGGAAGCCGCCGCCACGCTGGGTGCCAATCGTCTGCAGACGATCTTCCGGGTTCTCTTGCCCGGGCTTGCGCCGGCGGTGCTCACCGGTTTCGCGCTCGCCTTTGCGCGTGGTGTTGGCGAGTACGGCTCGGTCATCTTCATTGCCGGCAACTTGCCGTTCAAATCGGAGATCGCGCCGCTGCTCATCGTCATCAAGCTGGAGGAATACAACTATGCGGCCGCAACAGGGATTGCAGCCGTGATGCTGGTTCTGTCCTTCGTGATGCTGCTTGTCATCAACCTCATCCAGAGCTGGAGCAGGCGGAGGTATGGTTATGGCGCTTGATACTGGGCTTGCGCCGGCTGCAAAGGTTCGCTCGGTCGTGACCGAGCACAAGGTTGCACGCTGGACGCTCATTCTCGTTTCGCTGGTCTTTCTGACGCTGATCCTGCTGCTGCCGCTTGCAGCGGTCTTCGTGGAGGCCTTTCGCAAAGGTCTGGGAGCGTTTCTCACTGCGCTGCAGGATGCCGAGACCTTCTCGGCTATCCGGCTGACGCTGATCGTTGCCGGCATCAGCGTGCCTCTGAACCTTGTCTTCGGGGTTGCCGCCGCTTGGGCGATCGCCAAGTTCGAGTTCAAGGGCAAGGCGTTTCTGACGACCCTGATCGACCTGCCGTTTTCGGTGTCTCCTGTCATCTCGGGCCTGGTCTTCGTCCTGCTGCTCGGCGCCAACACCCATCTCGGGCAGTGGCTTAGCGCGCATGACATCAAGATCCTCTTCGCGGTGCCGGGCCTCGTTCTGGCAACGATGTTCGTCACCTTTCCCTTTGTCGCGCGCGAACTGATCCCGCTGATGCAGGAACAGGGCACGGGCGACGAAGAAGCGGCGATCTCGCTCGGCGCCAGCGGCTGGCAAACCTTCTGGCATGTGACGCTGCCCAACATCAAATGGGGCCTGCTTTACGGTGTGCTGCTCTGCAACGCCCGCGCCATGGGCGAGTTCGGTGCTGTCTCGGTGGTTTCAGGCCACATCCGGGGACAGACCAACACGATGCCGCTGCAGGTGGAAATCCTCTACAACGAGTATAATTTCACCGGAGCCTTCGCCGTCGCCACCTTGCTTGCGTTGCTGGCGCTTGTAACCCTTGTTCTGAAGACGCTGCTCGAAATGCGATACAGCGACGAAATCGCCGCCAGCCGGCGGCACTGAAGGATCTAGAATGGAAGTTCGCGTTCAACACCTGCGCAAGGAATTCGAGCGGTTTCCGGCTCTGCATGACGTGTCGCTCGATATTCGCTCCGGCGAGCTGATTGCGCTGCTTGGGCCTTCCGGTTCGGGCAAGACGACCTTGTTGCGCCTGATTGCCGGTCTCGAGAGCCCGACGGAGGGCCTGATCTACTTCGGCGACGAGGATGCTTCGAAAAAGACCGTGCAGGAACGGAATATCGGTTTCGTGTTCCAGCACTACGCCCTGTTTCGCCACATGACCGTGCTCGACAACGTGGCCTTTGGCCTGAAGGTTCGGCATGCCTCCCGCCGGCCGCCAAAGGCGGAGATCCGCCGGCGCGCCCTTGAACTCATCGAGCTCGTGCAGCTTGGCGGTCTGGAGAAGCGCTATCCGACACAGCTCTCCGGCGGCCAGCGGCAACGCGTCGCCCTTGCTCGCGCGATGGCCGTTGAGCCCAATGTGCTGTTGCTCGACGAGCCCTTCGGGGCGCTCGACGCGCAGGTTCGCAAGGATCTGCGCAAATGGCTGCGCGAAATCCACGACAGGACCGGGCACACGACGGTTTTCGTCACGCATGACCAGGACGAGGCGATGGAACTCGCCGACCGCGTTGTGGTCATGAGCCAGGGCGCGATCGAGCAGGTCGGCACGCCCGACGAGGTGTACGACAATCCCAATTCGCCCTTCGTGTTCGGTTTCGTCGGTCAGTCGAACTGTCTGCAGGTCAAGATTACCGGTGGGGAGATCTGGTTCGAGGATCGCCCGCTCGGCTTGAAGGCGGAGGGGCAGCCGGATGGCGAGGCCCAGCTCTACTTCCGTCCTCATGACATCGAGCTGCGTGACGGCTGCGGTGGCTGCATCGCCGGGCTTTTGACGAGCAGCCGTCGTGTCGCCGGCACCCGGCATATCGAGGTCAATATCGGCAGGGATCATCCGCCGATCGAGATCGAGCTGCCGCCAACGCAGGCGGATGGTCTCGACCGCAATCGCATCGCCTTCCGCCCGACCCGCTGGAAGCTCTTTCGGAGCGCTTGAGAGGGCGGTAGCAACCTGCCGCCATAACTTTGTCTTCAAACTGCGATTTACGAATCAGCCTTAAAAGCCGATGAGTTAGCGGATGGGTGCACGGACGCGGGCCGTGCACCCAATGCCGATTGCAGCGAGAGACATGACCTGATGACAAGCATTGCCTCCGATCTCGACATTTTTGATCTGGCGCCAATCTCCATGTGGCTCGAGGATTTCAGCGGGGTAAAGGAGCAGCTTGAACGCTGGCGGGCCGACGGTGTCGAGGATATCAGGGCGTTCCTAAGGGAGGACGTCAGTCGCGTTGCGGCATGTTCTCGGCAGATCCGTGTTCTCAAGGTCAACCGCAAGACGCTCGAGCTGTTCGAAGCGGACGATGTGGACCATCTGACGGCAAACCTCTCCAGCGTCTTTCGCGACGAGATGCTGGAAAGCCATGTCAACGAACTGGCCGCACTTTTTGAAGGAAAGACCGAGTTCAGCGGCAGTGCCGTCAACTATACGCTTTCCGGTCGGCGGCTGGATATTCAGCTGCGCGGCGCTGTGCTGCCGGGCTATGAACACACCCTTGGCAAGTTGCTCCTCACAACCGAGGATGTGACGGATCGCGAAGAGGCACGACGCGCCGAACGTGAGAACCGGCGCTATGCCGAAGGCATATTCGAGCATTCTCCGGTGTCGCTCTGGGTCGAGGACTTCAGTCATATCAAGGCGCTGCTGACCGATGTGCGCAATCGCGGCATCGTCGATTTTCGTGTTTTCACGGACGTTCATCCGGAATTCGTGCGCCAGTGCATGAGCGAGATCAGGGTCGTCGATATCAACCAGGCGACGCTCGGGCTTTTCTGTGCCCCGGACCGGCATACGCTGTTCCAGCGCATCGGCGATATCTTCCGCGACGACATGGAAAAGCACTTTCGCGAGCAACTGATCGAACTCTGGAATGGAAACCTCTTCCACCAGCGCGAAGTGATCAATTACGCGCTGGATGGTTCTGAGCGCTTCGTTTTGCTGCAGTTTTCGGTCCTGCCGGGACATGAAGACGACTGGTCACTCGTGCAGGTCGCGCTGACGGATATCACCGCGCGCAAGAAGGCTGAGGCCTATCTCGAGTATCTGGGCAAGCACGACGTCCTGACAAAGCTGCACAACCGTGCCTTCTACATGGATGAGCTGAACAGGCTTGAGCGGAAGTCGCTCCGCCCGGTTTCGGCCGTCATTATCGATCTGAACGGGCTGAAGGCCAACAATGATCAGCTCGGTCACGACGCTGGCGATGCATTGCTTCGCCGTTTTGGCGAAGTGTTGAATGGTGTCGTGACTGCGCCTGACCATGCCGCACGCATCGGCGGCGACGAATTTGCCGTTCTCATGCCCGGCGCGGACAAGCAGGCGGCCACCGCCATGGTCGAAACCATTCACGAGCTCCTGAAGATCAACAACCAGTTTTACTCCAATGCGCCGCTCAGCATTTCCGTAGGGGCGGCGACGAGCGAGAGCGGTGAAACGATCGAGGCGATGGTCCGACGGGCCGATCTCGCCATGTACGAGCAGAAGCGGTCCTATCGCGCCAGCCATCAAGCCGATGGTGCCGTCGACGAGCCGGGAACACCGTTGAAGGTGAGCGCAAGCCGTCTCGGTGGGTAGTGGCAGGCTCCAGTCGCAGGGCAAGGTCAATTGCCCTGCCCTCGCTTGCGTGTCGTACATCCAATAGTCGTGGGAAAGTTTGGAACGGCATCCCTATCGTTGCGTTAGTCTCGCGAGAGGTATGCGCTATGGATACGAAAAAGTGGAGCCGACCGATTTCCTACACGTCACCGCAAACCGGTGCCTTCGAGACGATCGGTAGTACGAGTGAGGCGATGGCCGTCCTGCGTGGGCAATGGCCGGTGGTTGCGGGCAAGCAATTGCGCGATGCCCGGAAGATCTGCCTGGAGGTTCTGGAAGGAAAGCGCCCTGCCGTCGAGGCAAGGCGTGCGTTTATCGCCGCGGCGGTTGAGGCCAACGTTTTCGTCAAGGAAAAATGATGGTCGTCAAAGCTTGAGCTTCAGTCCCCCTCGCCTCTTATGACGAAAACGCCCGCCAGCGCTGCGAGGACAATGCACTGCATGATGAACATTGGCCATTCGGGTGACATGTTCGTTCCTCCCGATAGCGATATAGGGCGGCACAGAAAAATCACAGGAAAAATCGGCGTGATCGGCAGTCTGATTGTTGCTCCAGAGCGGCAATCCTGCTCTCGCAAAAACGAAGAGAACGCCCTCCGTTGAGGGCGTTCCCGTTTGATGTGCTTGAGCTGGCTCAGGCCTTGAAGAATGCGAGCAGGTCGGCGTTGATGACGTCGGCATGGGTGGTCGCCATGCCATGGGGGAAGCCCTTGTAGACTTTCAGCGTGCCGTTCTTCAGCAGCTTGGCCGACAGCAGGGCTGAATCGGCGATCGGTACGATCTGATCGTCGTCGCCATGCATCACTAGGACCGGCACTTCGATCTTCTTCAGGTCTTCGGTGAAGTCTGTTTCGGAAAAGGCCTTGATGCAGTCGTAATGCGCCTTCGCACCGCCCATCATGCCCTGGCGCCACCAATTGTTGATGATGCCCTGCGACACCTTCGCATCCGGGCGATTGAAGCCGTAGAACGGGCCGGCCGGGATGTCGTAGAAGAACTGGGCGCGGTTTGCTGCGAGCGCCGTGCGGAAGCCATCGAAGACTTCGATCGGCAGACCGCTGGGGTTGGCGGCGGACTTGACCATCACGGGCGGAACGGCGCCGATGAGCACTGCCTTGGCCACCCTGCCCTTGCCGCCATACTGGGCGACGTAGCGCGCAACTTCACCGCCGCCTGTGGAGTGGCCGACGTGGATGGCATCCTTGAGATCGAGATGCGCAACGAGCGCTGCGACATCTGCCGCATAAGTATCCATCTCGTTGCCCGAAGCCGTCTGGCTCGACCGGCCATGGCCACGGCGGTCATGGGCGATCACCCGATAGCCCTGGTTCAGGAAGAACAGCATCTGGGCATCCCAGTCGTCGGCGCTCAAAGGCCAGCCGTGATGGAATACGACAGGCTGACCGGTTCCCCAGTCCTTGTAGAAAATCTCGGTGCCGTCCTTGGTCGTGATGGTGCCGCTGCTCATGGTTTCCTCGGCTTTCGCGTGCTGTTTCGTCGCCGCCTGGGCGGTCGAGGCAAGGGGTGCTGCGACCGCGGCAGCGGCAATGCCGAGGCCGGCGGTCATGACGGTGCGGCGGGTAGCTTCGGTGTTCGACTGGCTCATCGTGATCTCCATCCGATTTATGCCGCGATAGTTGTTATCGCGATAACGAGATAGGTAGCGGGTTTTCCCGGGCCTGTCCATAGAAAAGATTATCGCGATATCATTTTTCGTGGTACGAATATTAAGGATGAAACATCAGGAGGCCGTTCATGGCCCACTCAAAGACCGTCCCGCTGGACGATCAGCTGTGCTTTTCGCTCTATGCCGCAAGCATTGCGATCAACCGCACCTACAAGCCGATGCTCGATAAAATGGGTATAACCTACCCGCAGTATCTGGTTCTCAGTGTGCTTGGAGAAAACGATGGCATGACGGTTGGCGCGATAGCCGATCGCCTGTCTCTGGAATCGAGCACGATCACGCCGCCGGTGAAGCGCATGGAACAGGCAGGTCTCGTCGAACGTCGCCGCAGCACGACCGACGAGCGTCAGGTTCACGTGTGGTTGACGACCGCCGGCCGCGACCTTTTGGTCAGAAGCAACTGCCTTGGCGAAACGCTGGTTGCGCGCGCAGGGATGACGCCGGCTCAGTTCGAGGCGCTGAACCGGCAGGTACAAGCGCTACGGTCTGCACTCGCAGAAGAAATGTAGCCTACGCCGATACCCCGGCGCAGGCTGGCAAGCCTCAGCCGACCCGCTTTCCGCTGTCGTCGAAGACGTGCAGATGCTGGGCAGGGAATGTCACGGTCACCTGCGGCCCCGCCGACAACGCCTCGCGGTTCTGCGTGAAGATCTTGAACGGCAGGCCATGCAGCGACAGATGCAGGATGATCCCGAAGCCCGTCGGCTCGATGAGTTCGACGCCGGCCTGGATGCCGTTGCCATCTGCGTTGAGCTGCACGTGCTCCGGTCGAATGCCGAGCGTCACCTTGGCGCCGTCGGCGAGAGACAGGGGTGCGGGCAGGGCAACGACCGTTCCGTCCTTCAACTTGATACCGCCAGCGGTGTAAGTCGCTTCCAGGAAGTTCATGCCGGGCGAACCGATGAAGCCAGCCACGAACAGGTTGGCAGGGCGATCGTAGAGCTCGAGCGGGCTGCCAACCTGCTGGACCACGCCGCCGTGCATGGCGACGATACGGTCGGCCAGTGTCATGGCCTCGATCTGGTCGTGCGTCACGTAAATCGAAGTCGCCTTCAGATCACCGTGCAGCTTCTTGATCTCGGCGCGCATCTGCTCGCGCAGGCGGGCGTCGAGGTTCGACAGCGGCTCATCGAAGAGGAAGGCCTTCGGCTGGCGCACGATAGCGCGGCCCATGGCGACGCGCTGGCGCTGGCCGCCGGAGAGCGCCTTCGGGCGACGTTCCAGCAAGGGGTCGAGGCCGAGCTTTGAGGCTGCCGCACCAACGGCGCTCGCGATCTTGTCCTTTGCCGTTTTGCGCAGCTTCAGGCTGTAGCTCATGTTGCCCGCGACATTCATGTGCGGGTAGAGCGCGTAGGACTGGAACACCATGGCGATGTCGCGGTCCTTCGGGTGCAACTCGTTGACGCGGTTTCCGGCAATGCGGATCTCGCCCGATGTCACTTCCTCGAGGCCGGCGATCATGCGCAGCAGCGTGGACTTGCCGCAGCCGGAGGGGCCGACCAGGACGACGAACTCGCCGTCCTGAATCTTGAGGTCCACGTCTTGCAGGACCTGCACGTGGCCGTAGGCCTTCTTGACGTTCTGGATGTCGATCGATGCCATGTGATTAACCCTTGACCGCGCCGGCCGTCAGGCCCTGGACGAGATAGCGCTGGATGAGAAGGAAGAAGAGACCGGCCGGGATGAGTGCGAGAACGCCCGCTGCCATCATCTGTCCGAAGTCGACCGAGAATTTCGAGACGAAGGTCAGAAGTCCGACCGGGAAGGTTGCTGCGTCGTTGCCGTTGATCAGCATCAACGCGAAGAGCAGTTCGCTCCATGCGGCCGTGAAGACGAAACCGAGCGTCGCGGCAATCCCCGGCAGGGTCAGCGGCAGGATGATCTGCCGGAAGGCCGTGAACTGCGTGGCGCCGTCGATCATCGCCGCTTCCTCCAGATCCTTCGGAATGCCGTCGAAGAACGACTGCATGAGGAAGGTCGCGAAAGGCACGTTGAAGGCGGTGTAGACGACGACAAGGCCCGTCAGGCTGTTGGTCAGGTGCAGAGGCGTCAGGATCTTGAAGATCGGCGCCACCAACATGACGAGCGGGAACATCTGCGTGAGCAGCATCAGCGCCACGATCCAGTACTTCGCCCGGAAATTGAAGCGAGACAGGGCGTAGCCCGACAGCGATGCGCAGATGGTGACGACGACCGCGGTCGAGGCCGACACGATCAGGCTGTTCTTGAAGAAGGTCGGAAATGAGCTGTGCTGGATGACGAAGGAATAGTGCTCCCAGGTCGTCCGCGATGGCCACATGCGTACGCCTTCCGAATAGAGAAGGTCGTTCGGCGTGACCGACACCTTCAGCAGCCAGAAAAGCGGGAACAGCGCGAAGACGATGTAGCAGAGGATCGCCAAGCGGTGTGCGATGGTAGGAAGGATGCGTCTCATGGCTTCAATCCTTGTTCAGCAGGGTCTGCCGCAGCAGGATGATCAGCATGGAATAGGCAAGCAGCAGCGCCAGCAACACCAGCGCGATGGCCGAGGCGTAGCCGAAGTCGAGCCGCTTGAAGGCCTGGGTGAAGATATAGCTGGCGACGATCTGCGTGCGATCTGCCGGGCCGCCGCCGGTCATGACGACAATCAGGTCGGCGAAATTGGAAACCCAGACGGTGCGAAGCAGGACGGTAATCGCGATCGTCGGCGCCAGAAACGGCAGGGTGATCGAGCGGAAACGCTGGAACCAGGTGGCGCCGTCAATCGAGGCCGCTTCGTAGAGGTCGCGCGGGATCGCCTGCAAAGCCGCGAGCAGCGTGATGGCGAAGAACGGAATGCCCCACCAGACGTTGGCGATGATCGGGCCCCACATCGCATAGTGCGGATCCGACAGGATATTGCCCGGCTCGCTCATCAGGCCCAGGGCGTAGAGCCAATGCGGAATTGGCCCGATAACAGGATTGAACAGCCACGCCCAATTGAGACCGGCGAGGAACGACGGCACGGCCCAGGGAAGAAACACCAGCGCCTGCACGAGACCGCGGCCCCAGAACGGCTTGTCGAGCAGCAGGGCCAGGATCAGGCCGAAGGCGAACTGCAACATGACGGAGGCGCCGGTCCACCAGAGCGTATTTTTCAAGGCGCCGTAAAAAGCCGCATCCTGAGACAATGCGCGAAAGTGATCGAGGCCGATGAAGCCGCCGGAGAAAGGATTGAGGAGCTGAATGTCGCGGAACGCGTAGGACACACCGATCGTCAATGGCACCAGCATCACGGCAATGATGAGGATCAGCGACGGCGCGCTGTAGAGATAGGGTTCCGAGGCATCGGCGACGCGCTTCAGCCACGGCCTGCGGTCGCGGCGACTGTCGAGCGTATCGGCGGTCATGGTCATCGGGCAAAAATTCCGGTTTCGCAGCGTTTGCGCTGTGGTCACTGATGGTCGGGGCGGCGGATGATGCCGCCGCCCCGGGAGGTCAGATTACTTCTTGGCGAGGTACTTCTGCTGTGCCTTGGTCAGGTAGTCTGCCCACTGGTCAGCCAGTTCCTTCGGCGTGATGTCGCCGAGAAGCGCCTGCTGCGTTGTCTTGATGGCAAGCGAATCCTTGAAGAAGGCGAATTCCTCGAGGTAGGTCGGCATGACGGTCGGCACGATGTTCGCGTCGGCCAGTTCGTCGAACCAGCCCTTGAACTGCTCGCTCGCGTAGAAGGGGTCCTTTGCCGCGGCGGTGTGAACCGGCAGCGCGCCTGTACGCTTGTTCCACTCGATGTTGCCTTCCGGCGATTCGAGCGTTTCGATCAGCTTCCAGGACAGGTCCTTGTTCTGGCTGGTGGAGAACATCGACCAACCGGCGAAGCCGATCGTCGTGAAGCCCTTGCCGCTCGGACCGACCGGCATCTTGGTGACGCCGAAATCCTCTGGCTTCATGCGCTGGGCAACCGCGATCAGAGCATCCGGATCCTGGTCGAGCATCGCGCAGGTGCCGGAATAGAAGCCGGCGACGGTCTCGTTGAAGCCCCAGTTGACGCTGTCCTTCGGTGCCAGGCCCTTCTTGTAGAGGTCGACCACCCACTCCAGGCCCTTGGCCCAGCCTTCGCTGTTCATGGTCGAGGTGCCGTCTTCGTTGAAGAACTTGTTGGAGCCCGCCATCGTGGCGCCGAACATCACCCAGCCGTTCAGGCCGCCCGGACCGCCGCGCAGGCAGTAGCCGGACTTGCCCGGCAGCTTGGAGACCTTCTCGGAGGCCGCGACGAATTCGTCCATCGTCTTCGGCGGCTCGGAAACGCCGGCTTCCTTGAACAGGTTCTTGTTGTAGAACAGGGCGCGCAGATAGAAGCCGTAGGGCAGCATGTAAGCGGTGTTCTTGACGTCGCGGCCGAGTTCAAGCGCACGCGGCGTCAGGCCGGCGGTGTATTCCCACTTCGCCAGGTAAGGCTCGAGGCTTTCCAGCATGCCGTTATTGGCATAGAGGGAGAGCCAGGTGTCCGGCATTTCCATGACGTCAGGCGTGTCGCCTGCCGATACCATTGTCGCGAACTTCTGGAACGCTTCGTTCCACGGCAGCGAAATGATGTCTACCTTGGTGCCGGGATTGGCGGCTTCGAACTTGCCGACGATCGACTTCAGCGTCTCGGTGCGCTCCGGGCTGGTGATGACTTCGACAAGCTTCAGCGTGGTATCGGCAAACGCCGTACCGGCCATCATCGTGGCGAATAGCGTTGCGGTGATCAGTCTTTTCATGCTTGGTTCCCCCTTCCAGGTTTTTCCTCGGGTTGTAGGCGTCACGAAGCGACGGCGAGCGCCTCTTCGATATCCCTCCACAGCGCCTCGGTTCCTTCGAGGCCGACATGGAGGCGTACGGACCGCGCATGGATCCCGAAGGTATGCGCGGAGTTTGGCTGTGCCTTCTGTTGAAGGACCACCTCGCCTGGTACGATCAGGCTTTCGTGTCCACCCCAGCTCACTCCCAGTTTGAAGAGCTTGAGATGATCGGCGAAGGCGCGGATATCGACGCCCTCCCGGAAAATGAACGAGAACAGGCCGGACGTGCCGTTCAGGCCCGCCGGCAGGCGGTTGGCGAGACCCGGATGGCAGACGGTCTCCACCACATCCAGTTCCTGCAGGCGCTTTGCGATGGTCATGCCCGCCGCCTCGTGCGCCTTCATGCGGATCGGCAGCGTGCGCATGCCGCGGATGAGAAGCCATGCATCGAATGGCGAAAGCTTGCCGCCGAGATAGGGATAGGACTCAGCCTTGACCCGCGCGATCATCTCTTTCGATCCGGCAACGACGCCGGCGACGACGTCGCTGTGGCCGCCGAGATATTTGGAGGCGGAGTGGATGACGAGGTCGACGCCGAGGGTGATCGGCCGCTGGAAGACCGGGCTCGCCCAGCTGTTGTCGATCATCGACACGACGCCATGTTGCTTGGCCAGCGCGGCAAGCGCGCCGACGTCGTGGGCTTCCATCACCCAGCTGGTCGGGCTTTCCATGTAGAACAGCTTGGCGCCGGGGAGTGCCTTGGCGACGGCTTCTTCGTCCCGACCGTCGACGTAGGTGACGTCGACCTTCATGCGCTTCAGGATAGTGCCGAACAGGCGGAAGGCATCGGGATAGACGTGCTTGACGGCGACGATACGGTCGCCCGGCTCGACAAAGGCCAAGACCGACGACGAGATGGCCGCCATGCCGCTGGCAAAGCCGAGAGCATCTTCAGCACCCTCGAGTTTGGCCAGCATTTCTTCGAACATGCGTACCGTGGGATTGAGGCCACGGGTATAGATCGGCCGGACCTTCTCGCCTCGGTAGGACGCGATCATGTCGTCATAGTCGGAGAAAGTGAAAAGCGATGTCTGAAAAATCGGCGGCACCACAGCTTCGGCGAAGTTTCCTTCGTCGTGCGCCGTGATGAGGGATGCAATTTCGAACGGGTCTGCGCCGTTGCTCATTTGGACATTTCCTTAATGTCTTCCTCGACAACTTCGAGGATTTTCAGTGTCTCTGCGCGCGCTGCCTCGGGATTGCGGGCGGCGATCGCGTTGAAGAGGGTGCGGTGGAACGGAAAGGAGCGGCGGGCGAAATCCTGCCGCTCGAAGGGGTGTTGCCAGAACTGCCAGAAGGTCTCGCGCATCTGCTCGAGAAGCTGGCGAAACAGTGGGTTATGGGTCGCGTCGTAGATGGCCAGGTGGAAGGCAAGGTCTTCCGGCCCCGACGTGCCTTCCTTGATGTGGACCCGCTCCATCTCGCTGAGCTTTTCCTCGATGACGACGAGGTCCTGTGGCGTGCGCTTCAGGGAAGCCACCATGCCGGCTTCGCATTCGATGCCGCGTCGAACTTCGAGTGTCTGCAGCAGCGCGTCGCGCAGATGCGTCGTGTCGAGCGACAGCGGCATGTGGATCGTCGCCTTGGAGACGGGCTTGAGCAGATAGGTACCGCTTCCCTTCCGGGTCTCGATGACGCCGAGCGCCTGGAAGTGGCGGATCGCCTCACGGATGGTGGAGCGCCCGACCTGGAGGGCCGCCATCAGCTCACGTTCCGCCGGCAGGCGGTCGCCGGCCTCGAGCGCTGCGTCCTTGACGTAGTCCGCCAGCGCATCGGTGACCTGACGCGCGCGATCCATCGTCGGAAGCGGCCGAATGATCGGCCTCTGGCTGATTGGTGCCTTCATGGTTCCCCAAAATTCTTATAGGCAGCCGACCTTATAAATTGGTCTGACATCTTAGCATTTCTCAAAGATTTCGACGCGTCAAGCCGTCTTCTAAGTTGTGTGATTTTGCGTGGAGCGGTGCGGCCATCCGGTCCCAGATCTTGGAACTAAATCTGGCTAACGCAACCTGCAGGCAGTGGAGGGTGTCGTCCTAAGCTACTGTTTTAAATGATTTATATTGAAGAATTAAACTCGCCCGAAGCCATCTCTCGCAAGGTTGGCGCTATGCCAGTGACGCGCGAATTTGTTGAGGCGGCTCAGGTTCTTGTGGGACCTAAACGCGACGAGCGCCGCGCGATATCCACAGCGCAAGAGCGCGCTATTCGGGATGCTCTGACAGCGCGAATCTCATCCGAGAGCGGGGGCGCGCTCAACCCAAGGACAGGCGAATGTTCTCGGCAGCTTCCTGCAGCAGCGGGAGGAACAGGCTGACCATCTGTTCGGGCGAGACGTGTGCAGCGGGTGCGCCGACATTCAAGGCTGCGATGGTGACACCTCTTCTGTTGCGAAGAGGAACAGCGATCGAGCACAAGCCCAGCTCGAGTTCCTGATTGATCACCGCATAGCCCTGCTCCCGTACGCGCCGGATCTCCGCCATCAGCTCATCGATGTCGACGATCGTGCGATCGGTGTTGGCCCTCAGCTCCGTTCTCGACAGGGCGCTGCGGATGTCATCTTCAGGAAGCGCCGAAAGAAGAACGCGCCCCATGGAGGAGCAGTAGACCGGCAATCGGCTGCCGGGGTTGAGGTTGATCGACATGACCCGCCGTTGGGATGCGCGCGCGATGTAGACGATCTCGGTATCGTCGAGAACGGAGGCGGATGAGCTCTGGCCTGTCTTGTCGGACAAGAGGTCCAAATGGGGCTGCAGGAGCAAGGGCAGCGGCGTCGCCGACAGGTAGGAATGCCCCAGCCTCAGGACGCGCGACGTCAGGGTGAAGAATTTCCCGTCGTAGTCGGCATAGCCGAGCTCGACCAATGTCAGCAGCGAGCGCCTGACCGTTGCCCGGTCAAGTTCCGTCTTCCTGGCAACGTCGCTGATGGACAGGCGCCGATCCTGTTCTCCGAAGGACTCGATTACGCGCAGGCCCTTTGCGAAGCCGCTGACAAAATCGGTTTCCTTCAACGTGGCGCGCATTTCATTTTTCGTCACTGGGCGGCCTTTGTGCGCTATATGAACAAATATCAATTATCGCACATTCGGTATTGCTGCAACTCGCCCCTTGGATTTATTTAAAGGCTAGGAGGCGCGGCCGGCATAAGGTGCGTGCATCGGCAAGGAGACATCTATGGACAAGACTATTGGGAGCGCGGCGGAAGCCGTCTCTGCAATTGGCGATGGTGCGACTGTGATGATCGGTGGCTTCGGTGGTTCGGGCGCGCCGATCGAGCTCATCCATGCGCTGATCGACAAGGGGCCGAAAAACCTCACGGTCATCAACAACAACGCCGGCAACGGACGGATCGGCATTGCCGCCATGATCGATGCGGGCATGGTCAAGAAAATGATCTGTTCCTTTCCGCGCTCTTCAGATCCCCGCGCCTTTACCGAAAAGTACCTCGCCGGTGAAATCGAGCTTGAACTCGTTCCGCAAGGAACACTGGCCGAACGCATCCGTGCAGGTGGGGCCGGCATCCCGGCGTTCTACACGCCGACCAGCTTTGGCACTGAACTCGCGGTCGGCAAGCCGATCGCCGAGTTCGACGGCCGCCAATATGTTCAGGAACGTTGGTTGAAAGCCGATTTTGCGATCGTCAAAGCCCACGTCGCCGACATTCACGGCAACCTCACCTACAACAAGGCCGCCCGCAACTTTAATCCGCTGATGTGCATGGCGGCCGCGAAGACGATCGTGCAGGCTTCGAAAATCGTGCCTCTGGGTGGCATCGATCCGGAGCACGTTGTGACGCCCGGCATCTTTGTCGACAAGGTTGTCGAAGTCACCGATCCGAAACAGGAAGAAGATCTTATTCGCGCAGGAGTGGCCTACGTATGACCGTCGATACTCGTGAAGATATCAAGCTGACGAATTCGCAGATCGCCTGGCGTGCGGCACAGGACATTGAGGATGGCGCCTACGTCAATCTCGGCATCGGCTTTCCAGAGATGGTCGCGAAGTATCAGCCTCCAGGCCGACAGGCGATCTTTCATACGGAGAACGGCATCCTCGATTTCGGCGAGGCTCCGCCTGCAGGCGAAGAAGACTGGGATCTGATTAACGCCGGCAAGAAGGCGGTCACCCTCAAGCCGGGTTCGGCCTTCTTCCATCATGCCGACAGCTTTGCCATGGTCCGCGGCGGGCATCTGGATGTGGCGATCCTCGGTGCCTATCAGGTCGCGCAGAACGGTGACCTTGCGAACTGGCGGGTCGGCAGCAAGGGTGTTCCGGCTGTCGGTGGTGCGATGGATCTCGTCCATGGGGCCAAGCAGGTCTTCGTCATTACCGAGCATGTCACCAAAAACGGCGAGCCAAAGCTCGTCGACCGGTGCACGTTCCCGCTCACAGGGGTCGGCTGCATCACCCGCATCTATACCAGCCACGCCGTAATCGATGTCGTCAACGGGCGCTTCGTGGTGCGAGAAAAGCTCTCGGCAATGACGGTCGAGGAACTCCAAGCGATGACCGGCGCTCCGTTGATCGTCGATGGTCCAATCGGCGACCTCGTCGTCCCGGAACTTTAAGGAAACGACCGATGACCGATGCATTTATTTGCGACTACATTCGTACGCCGATCGGACGTTACGCAGGTGCTCTTTCGGCTGTGCGCCCCGATGATCTGGGTGCCATTCCCCTCAAGGCTCTGATGGAGCGCAACGCGGGCGTCGACTGGGAAGCTGTCGCGGACGTTATCTACGGCTGTGCCAACCAGGCCGGCGAAGACAACCGCAACGTTGCTCGCATGTCCTCACTGCTCGCGGGTCTCCCGGTATCCGTTCCGGGCACGACCATGAACCGGCTTTGCGGTTCTGGCATGGATGCCGTGATCACCGCAGCGCGCGCCATCAAGGCCGGCGAAGCCGAGCTGATGATCGCCGGCGGGGTGGAAAGCATGAGCCGTGCCCCCTTCATCGTTCCCAAGGCGGATTCGGCCTTTTCCCGCAACGCGGAAATCTATGACACGACCATCGGCTGGCGTTTCATCAATCCCTTGATGAAGCAGCAATACGGCGTCGATTCAATGCCCGAGACCGGGGACAACGTGGCGATCGATTTCAAGGTCTCGCGAGAGGATCAGGACGCGTTTGCCGTGCGCTCCCAGGAGAAGGCGGCGGCCGCACAGGCCAACGGACGCCTCTCGAAGGAAATCACCACCGTCACCATCAAGCAGCGCAAGGGTGATCCCATCATCGTGTCTAGGGATGAGCATCCGCGCGCGACGAGCATGGAAGCGCTCGCGAAGCTTAACCCGGTGAACAAGCGCGAAGGCGCCACGGTGACCGCGGGTAACGCGTCCGGCGTCAACGACGGCGCTGCCGCTCTCATCATCGCATCCGAAGCCGCCGCCAAGAAGTATGGCCTGACCCCGATCGCTCGTATCATGGGTGGCGCAACGGCCGGCGTTGCACCCCGGATCATGGGCTTTGGCCCTGCTCCGGCGACCAGAAAGCTCTGCGCCCTCATTGGCCTTTCTCCGGCGGACTTTGACGTTGTCGAACTCAACGAGGCTTTCGCCTCACAAGGCATCGCGGTGCTTCGCGATCTCGGACTGGCAGAAGGCGCCGACCACGTGAACCCGAATGGTGGCGCCATTGCGCTTGGCCATCCTCTTGGAATGTCGGGTGCCCGTATCTCGGGAACCGCGGCGCTCGAACTTTCCCTGCGTGGCGGCAAATATGCCCTGGCAACGATGTGCATCGGTGTCGGTCAAGGTATCGCGATTGCGCTCGAGCGCGTCTAGCCGCGTTTGATACCAAAGACGAGGCGCTCGACGAAGCGCCTCGGTAAAGTCATCGCCGGGTCATGGCTCATGGCCCGGCGTTTTGATCAGAACCGTGCGTCATCCAGTCCGCAGAATGGATCGACGGGGTTGTTGCGGTTCCATGGCACCCGACCCACGAGTGCATCGACGACCGCGCGCTGCATCGTCTCGGTTGTCGAGTACGCGTTGACGTAGGTCGGCACGCGCGGCGCATCGTAAAGCAGATACGGATATCCGAACGAAATCATCACCGTGGGAACTTCGTGCCAGCTCCGGTGCATGGCATTGCCGAAACTGCCGGTAAGTTTCAGCCAGTCCAGGAATACGCGTCCGCGTGTCAGAAGCGTCTCGTCTCCCAGAAGATAGAGAACCAGATCGAAATTTCGGGGATCGAGGTCGCTGTCGGGCGTGTGCACCGTCACTTCAAAGCCTTCCTGGCGCAACATATCGGGAAGCGCGAACTGCAATGGTTCGCGGAGGAAGGGAATGACGATGTCGCCGGAGAAGACCAGAACTCGCCGGTGATCCCCCACATTGAGCGGCAGGGTTTCGGCGACGTCCTTGACCAAGGTCGGGATGCGTCGGGCAAGCGCTTCACCGAACGCGTTGTTGCGGGCCTTGTCGATCGTCGGCGCGGACTGGGGTCGGTCCAGGCCAAGCGCAGCCTTCAGGCCAAGTTGCCGGATGAGCGCGTCTTCGATCCGCGCGGCGGTCAGGCGACCATCGGCAAGTGCCGCCTTCAGATAGCCGATATCCGCCTCCCAATCGTCTGAGAAGAGAATGACATCGCAGCCGGATGCAATGATCTCGGGCAGGTGCTCGGAACGCTTCGACCATGACCCGAGGCCGGCCATCGGCGTGGCGTCGGAGACGATCACGCCGTTAAAGCCCAGCCGCTTGCGCAACAGGTCCTCGTTGAGCAGCCGGCTGATCGATGCGGGGCGATAAGCCTCCAGCCCTGCGTCCGGAACGAGCGAACGGATGAACGCAGGGAAAGCGATGTGCGCGGACATGACCGACAACACGCCGGAATCGATTGCCCGTCGGTAGAGCCTGCCGAAGCTTTCCTCCCAACGTTTCAGATCGAGCGGATTAACCGTCGTCAGGAGATGTTGGTCACGGTCGTCGAACCCCTCGCCGGGCCAATGCTTGACGGCTGAGGCGACGCCATGCCTCTGAAAGACCTCCATCTGCTTGATGGCATGCCGCTCGATCGTATCGATGTCCGAGCCGAAACCGCGCGTCGCCACGATCGAGCTTCGGAAGGCGGCATTGATGTCGAGCACCGGCGTGAACGACCAATTGATGCCTGCAGCGCGCGCCTCCTGCGCCATGATGCTGCTGACTTCCTGGGTTGCTTCGACGTCGTTGAGCGCGGCGAGCCCCAGCGGGTTGGGCATCTCGGCGGCGCCCGCCAGGCTGAGCCTGCTTCCCTCGAGATCGGCGGAGACGAGGAGCGGCACCGGAACAGCCTCGTTCAGCATCGCGATCAGGGCCCGCTCCGTGGTGGCGTCGGCACCGCCGAAACGGGTGATGCTTCCCGGCCGGAAGTTCTTGATGCGCTCGATCTCACCGGGATCATTGCCGAACAGCACGAGGTTGAAGAGCTGGGATAGCCGATCGTCGTCGGAGAGACGGGAAAGAGCGTCCTTCACCCAGCCGATCCGCTGACCGTCGAGATTGTAGGGTGGATTGGCGAGATCGTCGAACGTCATGAGCTTCTCCCTGTCATCGGTGACCTCTTTCTTCGGCAACCGTCGTGCTGTTGTAGGCGGCTTAAGTGTTGCGGGCGAGCACGAAGTTGTCCGCGAGAACTGTCGTGTCGTGAAATGGAACGCTTCAGCGTGACAGCCGCTTGACCACATGATCGAGCAGGGCGCGCAGGCGCGGGGAACGGCGCAGGTCCTTGTGGTAGCCGAGATAGGTGTCCCGGCTTGGTGGTGTCCTGTCGAATGGGAGGCGCTTGAGATCCGCGCGCGCGTCGCCCAGCGGGCGCGGCAGGATGGCGATGCCGGCACCATGGGCGCAAAGGCTCGCCTGGACGTCCCTGTTGTTGCTGCGCGCAACGATCTGTGCGTTCGGCAGGACTTCGCGTGCCCACTCGACGTCGGGCATGCCGCCAAAGGCTTCATCCATGGTGACGAGCCGGTGTCTGGATCCGTCGCCGAGATCGCCGACCTCGTCGTCGGCGCGTGCATAAAGCCCATAGTCGATGCGAAGGAGACGCCTGGAGATGACGTCAGCCTCGCTGAACGGCCGGATGCGAAAGACGACATCGGCTTCACGGCGGGCGAGACTGAGGAGCCGCGAGTCGGTCACCAACTCCACAATGATCCGGGGGAATGCCAGTGAGAATGACGCGAGGACCGGAGACAGGACGTGTAGGCCGAACCAATCCGACGACGAGACCCGGATCAGCCCGCTGAGGTCCCTGGTCTTGCCGCTGACCTCGCGCTGCAGGGAAAGGGCTTCCTCCTCCATCCGCTCCGCATGAGGAAGAACCGCAGCGCCCTGCTCTGTCAGGACGAAACCCTCGGAGGTGCGATGGAACAAGGTCGTTCCCATCGCTTCCTCCAATGCTTTCAGGCGCCGGCCCATCGTGGGCTGGGTCTGTCCCGTTCTTCGCGCTGCCCCGCCCAGGGTGCCTTCGCGGGCGATGGCGAGAAAGACGCGCAGGTCACTCCACTCCATGACGACTCCAAACATTTTTGCATAGTATTATGTCATTTTATTTCATTTCCAAACGGAAGTGAAATGTCCATCTTCTAGCCATCGGAACAAGGAGAACAACAGATGGCGTCGCAGGAGACCATGAAGGCTCTGCTACTTGAAAGCTTTGGCACCCCCTTTCGTCTTGCCGAGATCGAAAGGCCGATGCCGGCGGCGGGACAGGTTTTGGTGCGCGTGAAGGCAAGCGCGATCAACCCGCTCGATACGAAGATCCGCATCGGGGGCGCCGCGCACGCCAATCATCCCCTCCCCGCCATCCTCGGTGTCGACATGGCAGGAACCGTCGAGGCGGTGGGCTCAGGCGTGTCAGATTTTCGGCCGGGTGACGACGTTTACGGCATGACAGGCGGCGTTGGTGGCAATCAGGGGTCGCTTGCCGAGTACGCGGCTGTCGACGCATCGCTTCTTGCTCGCAAGCCCGGCAATATCAGCATGCGGGATGCCGCCGCCCTTCCTCTGGCCTTCGTCACGGCATGGGAAGGGCTGGTGGATCGGGCAAAGGTCTCTGCGGATCAGACCGTTCTGGTGATCGGCGCGGCTGGCGGCGTTGGTCACGTGGTCGTGCAGATCGCCAGAGCCAGGGGAGCCAAGGTCTTTGCAGTCGATCACGGTCGGCGGGCGGAATATCTTGCCTCCCTCGGAGCAACGGCCATTGATCGCGATAAGGAAGACGTGGAGGCCTACGTCGATCGCCTGACCGCGGGCCAAGGGTTCGATATCGTTTATGACACCATCGGCGGGGTCGGGCTCGACATGGCATTCAAGGCCGTCAGGCGGTTCGGACATGTCGTCAGCTGTCTCGGTTGGGGCGCCCACGTGCTCGCCCCCTTGTCATTCAAGGCGGCAACCTATTCCGGCGTCTTCACGCTGCTTCCGCTGCTGACAGGCGAAGGTCGGGATCATCACGGGGATATCATGCGGGAGGCGACCAAGCTTGTCGAAGCCGGACAGATTGTTCCCAGGCTCGATGGCCGCCGCTTCACGTTGGAAACGACCCAGCAGGCCTATGCCCTTATTGAGGGCCGGCAGTCGGACGGCAAGATCGTCATCGATGTGTGAAGCGAGGTCGCCCGTGCCTGCTGCCGGCGACCATTCTCTTTGTGGCCTAGCGCTCTCGCGTCGCCGCTACCTGACCAGCGATCACGCAAAGCAACTCGAACATGATCGTCGCGCCGGCAATCGCGGTGATGCCGCCGATGTCGAATGGCGGGGACACTTCCACGACGTCGGCGCCCACGATCCTCACGCCATCGAGGAGCCGCACCATCTGCTGCGCTTCTCGCGTGCTGAAGCCTCCAATTTCAGGGGTGCCGGTCCCTGGGGCCATCGACGGATCGATGCTGTCGATATCGAACGAGACATAGGCCGGAGCGCTTCCAACGATGCTGCGCGCCTCCTCCATGACAGCCACCGCGCCACGCTCGACGAATTCTTCCATGTAGATGACGCGTACGCCCTGAGCTCTTGCCCAATCGTGCTCGCCCGGCTCGTAGACCGAGCCGCGGATGCCGATCTGCACGATGCGCTTGGGGTCCAGCAGCCCCTCTTCGATCGCCCTGCGGAACGGGGTGCCGTGCGTATAGGGATTGTCACCGAAATAGGTATCGTTCGTATCGGAATGTGCGTCGAAATGGATGAGGCCGACCGGGCCTTTCCTGGCGACGGCGCGCAGGACGGGAAGCGTCGTGAGGTGATCGCCGCCGACCGACAGCGGGATGGCTCCTTCGCCGACGATCGCGGCCATGCCGGCTTCGATGCGCTTCAGTGCATCCTGGAGATCGATGGGATTGACGGATAGGTCTCCGACGTCTGCGACATTGGCAGCACTGAAGGGTTCGATACCCGACACATGATGCGCCCGTCGCATCAGGCTCGACTGGCTGCGGACTTCTCTCGGCCCATGCCGCGCGCCGGCGCGATTGGTCGTCCCGCCATCCCACGGAATGCCGACCAGTGCGATGTCGAGGCCCTTGGCTGACGCGACGGCGGGGAGCCTCATGAAGGTCGTATGCCCGGCAAAGCGGGGCACCTCGGCTGCATCGACCGGCTGGTGGAAATTGGCAGTCATCGGCTCATCCTTGAAAATCATCGGCACGGGTGTTCACCGCTGCTCTTCAGCAGCAATCACGTCAACAGAGCCGCAATGCTCAAGGAGGTCAAGCGTTCTGGCTGCCATCGGATCATTGAAATTTCGACGTAATCCAGGTCGAGAACAGCCGGGCGGGATCCGTCAGTTGATCGAAGCGACGGGCCACGAGGAAGTAGGCGCCGTGGGGAATGGCGAGATCGAAAACGCAGGCCAACCGGCCCGCCCGAATTTCGTCCTCGGCAAATATCCGGTCCACGAGACCGATGCCCTGACCTCGCAGGACGGCCTGAAGAACCAGGCCGCCGTCTGCATAGACAACTCCGCGGACAGCCTCTGACGGCGTGACGCCTGCAGCCTCGAACCACCGGTTCCAGACGTCACGGTTTTCTTCGTGCAGCAGCGGGAGACTGAGCAAGTCACCGGCCGCGCGGATTACCGACTGCGTGAGCACGACCGGCGCTGCGACCGGGATCATCCAGACATCGGCCAGATGCCTGCTCTGGCTCCTCGGCCAAGATGTGTCCGTGACGCTGTGGCGAATGGCGATCTGCGCCTCACCGCTTCGAAATTCCGCCAGTCGTGAATCTGAATCGACGGTGACATCGATATCAGCGTGTAGCGCCTGAAAGTCGGGCAATTGCGGCACCAGCCAGGATGCGGCAAACGATGGTTCCGCACTGATGGACAGGCTGTTTTGTTTTCTGCTGCTGCGTATCCCGTCCAGGCAATCGCCAATCTTATCGAACGACGTCGTAAGAATAGTGAGCAACCTGTGGCCTGCGTCGGTCAGGTGGACGCTTCGATGACGGCGTTCGAAAAGTGCCTCACCGAGCGTCGTTTCCAGATCTCTGATCTGCCGGCTGACGGCTGCCTGCGAAATGAAAAGCTCGTCGGCCGCGCGCGTGAAACTGCCGAGACGTCCCGCTACCTCGAAGCTTCGTAGTGCCGTCAAAGGCAGATGTCCGCGCTTCATCGCATAACCTCAAGTCATTCGAAGACTACGATAAGCTCGTTTGAAGACAGAGGGCAAGAGCGGTCAAGATGGCGTCGAAGGAGAGTTGCCATGTGGACGCATCTATTGATGATCATCGACGACGTCATGCGCATCGCGACCTTTCAGCCACGGCGCAAGGACAATCGGCGCCGGGACTGATCTAGGCGGGAGGCGGCGGTCATTCCTTCGGCTTGTCGGCGAAGTGCTGTATCGCATACTCGGCCATGTTCTGGTTGGAGCGCCGCGCATCGTCGATCCAGAAGGGAAACAGCTGCCATTGGTGGATCATGCCCGGCCAGACCTCGGCCGTCACGTCTACGCCGGCCTTGCGTGCCTTGTCGGCAAGCCGCAACGTGTCATCCAGCAGGGCTTCGCTCGAGCCCACCTGCATCAGGATCGGGGGAAAACCCGTCATGTCGGCATAGAGCGGCGAGGCGCGCGGGTCGGTCGGCGCACGGCTGCCGAGATAGGCCTTTCGCGCCGCCTCCATCTGCGTGGCGTTCAACAGCGGGTCGCTCTTGATGTTGGCTGCAAATGAGTTGCCTGTCCCGGCAAGATCAGTGATCGGGCTGACCGCGATGACGGCGGCCGGAAGCGGCCCCTTGAGTTGCATCTGTCTCAGCGTGGCCTCGATGGCGAGGTTTCCACCGGCGGCATCTCCCGCGATGACCACATTGTCGTTGTCGTAGCCGGATTCGAGCAGCCACTGGTATGCCGTCAGCGTATCGTCGATCGGTGCCGGAAACGGATAGTCCGGCGCAAGCCGGTAATTGATCAGCAGGACGTCTGATGAAGACGCCTTGGCAAGCGCGGCGGCGAAGGCCCTGTGGGTTTGAAGCGATCCGCCATAGAAGCCACCACCGTGAACGTAAAGGATCGCGCGTCGACCGATGGGATGATGCAGGCGAGCCGGCCAGATAAGTTCCGCGTCCACGCCGCCGGCATCGACGTGCCTGATCTGGACACGAGACGGTCCCGGTGTCGACGCCATCAGCTCTTCGAAGGCCGAGCGGCGTTCCATGAGGCTATCGGCACCGGCAAAGTGTTGCTGCAACATGCCGGAGAGCTTCTCGATCTGAGCCTTCGACGCCTGACTCTGAGATGCCGGATCAAGGGCCGAAACGGTGTCGAACGGCAGCGCGGACGGGCCTGCCGCGATCATCAGCAGCAGACAGATCCGCCTGACGATTTGCGCAGTCGAAGCTGCGTGCGGTTGCCTGTTACCTCGCGACCGCACCACCCACGCCCTCAACATGCTGCTATTCTCCCCGATAGGCGTCCGCCTCGCTTTTCTCAGAACGTGCCATGACGGCCTGTGGAGTCAAGCGCTGTGCCTTCCCTTTTTCGGCACAGGTTCCTGGTTGTCCGCAGTCTCCAGGTTGAGGAGCGCCTTGATCGGCAGATGGTCGGAAGCGATGCGGGCGAGCGGCGTGTCGTGCGCCTCGACGCGCGTCAGCACGCCGTTGCGATTGGCCATGATGCGGTCCAGCGCAAGAACCGGCAGGCGGGCCGGGAAGCTCGGGACGGCGGCTGGCTGCGGTCCGAACGCGGACTGGAACGTGTGCAGCGATGAGCGGTCGCCGAGCCGCCACTCGTTGAGGTCACCCAGGAGGATGGTCGGCGTCTCGACTTTTTCGGCCATCAGCTCGACGAGCATTTTGGCCTGCTGGGCGCGGGAGTGCCGCAGGAGGCCGAAATGCGCGGCAATGATGCGCAACGCTCCGCCCTGCTCCAGTTCGAGTTCGGCGACCAGTGCACCCCGCGGCTCCAGCCCCGGCAAGTTGATCTGGTGGACGTCGCGTACCAGACCCTTCTTGAACAACACGACATTGCCGTGCCACCCGTGCGCCTTGGCCATGCCACTGACAGGTACGGGGAGCAGCCCCGTTTCCCGCTCCAGCCTCGCGAGGTCCAGGATCCCGGTTCTCTCACCGAAGCGCGTGTCGGCCTCCTGCAGGGCGATGACGTCAGCGTCGATCTCGTGAATGACACGACTGGTGCGCTCAGGGTCAAAGCGCCTGTCGTTTCCGACGCACTTGTGGACGTTATAGGACGCAATCAGCGTGCCCGCGCCCCTTGGTGGCGCTTCCGCATGCGCCGCAGTCAAGCGTCTCTTGCGGTTCCTGATGGAGGCAAGGATGCTCGCGGGCAGGCTGGCTTTCTTGGCATGCATCGGGATGTGCCGGGCGTTCCGTGGATCGAAGGTGCTCTGCTGAGCAGTATAGGCAATGGACGCAAAGTTTAAAGATATGGCGAGCCAAGCCAGAAGATCTTGTCGAAGAGGCGCACCGCAAACGGTCGGCCGCGCAAGCTCTGCAGCGTGACTGGCGACGCGCCCTTGATCGCCTCTTCGATATGTTCGTCGATCTCTGCTGCAAACCCTTCATTCAACACTTCGAGGTCGATCTCGAAGTTCAGTCGCAGCGAGCGAGGGTCGAGATTGGACGAGCCGACGTATGACCATGCGCCGTCGATGGAGAGAAGCTTGGAGTGACTGAAGGTGCCGCTGGAGCGCCAGATACGGCAGTAGTTGCTGACGATCTGATCGAACTGTGCCGTCATCGCGCGATCCACGAGCACGAGGTTATTGACAGCCGGCACCACGATATCGACCTCGACCCCGCGTCGTGCGGCCGTGGCCAGCGCGCTGATCAGCTCGCGGTCCGGCAGGAAGTAGGGTGACATGATCCGAATGGATTTGCGGGCAACCGAAAAGGCGCCCATCAGCATCTTGTGGCTCGTCTCGATGCTCCTGTCGGGGCCGGACGCGATCACGCGTATGAACACCGGATCGCCCGGCTGCCTCTCGGGCATCGCCGTTTTCCAGGCTTCGCCGGTGAGGATCTCGCCGGTTGTAAACCGCCAATCCTCGGCGGCCACATTGAACAGATCGGCGATAACAGGGCCGGTCACGACGAAATGCGTATCCCTGGCGAAGTTCTCGCCTGCAACCTCCCGGGTGAAACCCTCCCTGATGTTCATGCCGCCGGTCAGTGCGGTGTGGCCGTCGACAATCAGGATCTTCCTGTGGGTGCGGAGGTTCGCATAGGGCAGACGCAGGCCCATGATGACGTTGCCGTTGAATACGGCGACGTTGACGCCCCCATTGCTGAGATAGCGAAGGATGCTCGGAACCGAATAGCGGGCACCGACGGCATCGATCAGGACGCGAACCTCGATCCCGCGCTTGACTGCCGCGATCAGCGAATCCGCGATCCGCAGGCCGATGCGATCTCGGTCGAAGATGTAGGTCTCGAGAAGCACGCTGCGTTCGGCGCTGTCGATCGCAGCCTTCATTGTCGCGTAGCAGTCATCGCCGGTTTCCAGAATGTCGATGGTGTTGCCGGTGGCGATGGGATTTCGAGCGACCCGATCGCCGAGTGTCTGCAGGGCCGAGAACCGTCGGCCAAATCCGGTGATGATGATCTCGGGATCGGCGTCGAACCGCTCCAGCTCGTCAAGATCGGCTTCGGGGATCAACGCGTCACGGCGCAGGCTGAGCGATGCCCTACGAATGCGGTTTATACCGGCAATCGCGTAGACGACGGCTCCGACGATCGGCGACAGCAGGATCACACCGACCCAGCCGGTGGCGGCCCGCACCTCCTCCTTGGTCATGGTGGCATGGATCGCCGCCGCCGTTCCCATGACCAATGAGACAACGAATAGAATATGAGGCCAATAGGTCGATAAGAGATAAAACATGCACGGCGAATATAGCGGTAAAATGGTGCCGTTCAATCGTGCTTCGCAACGCGCGGCTGAAAGCAAAGGGGCGCTTCTCGTCGTTGCAAACGATGCCTTGAAGGTGGAAGTGTCGCAAAATGCTGCGCTGCGACAAATATTTTTGCAGTGTGTCAGAAAATACTTGAAACGTGACGCTTCGTCTGGAACTCTGCTCCTAGTATCGCGTTAGCACTGCGGCAGCTTGTGACTGGAGATCGGCGATGACGGAAACTCAGGAAGAGTGGATCAAGAAGCGTGCCTATGCGCTTTGGGAGGAGGAAGGTCGCCCGGCAGGGAGAGATTCCGCCCACTGGCATCAGGCCTTGAAAGAGCGCGAGGCGCTTGAAGGCTCTGCGGCATCGCTCGATGGCAAGGAAGTCAAGACGCGGACCAAGCGGGCGGTTGCGGCTCCCAATGGCGCTGCCAAGGCGGCCGCGCGCAAGACCACCGCAAAGAAGCCTGCTGCAGTCAGCAAGCCGGTCTGAAATCCCCATCACGACAAGCGTGTTTGCCTGAGGCGCTCGCGGGCGTAGCCGCGCGCGTCATACGCTTGAATTAATTGTGGTCTATTCCTTTAGCCGTGCGGATGTTCGTTGAGCATGCGGATCGGTGTTCTTGAAAAATCCAGCGACGACTGCCCTGCGATGGGAACAAAAGTCGGGTCGCGACGTTTTGCAAGAGGAGGAGATGCGCCATGAACAGAAGTTACTTCGATGCAATTCTCGTTTCGCTGATCGTTACAGGCTGCTACCTGTTTATCGCTCCTATGTGAGAGGCCATGTCCCTTCTGATTTTTGCCGCGGTGGCCTATCTGGCGCTTGCTCTGATCGTTGTCGTTGCCGTCGACAATGTCGTTGCACTGTTTTTCCGCGACACGCGCCCGTCTCTCGACCTCCGCGCCACGACCTTTGACAAGGTCATCGCAATATCCCGACGGTATTACCGCAAGTAAGCACCACGGTCCGTGGCGCCAATTCTCCTCAGCAAAGTGTGAACAGCCCGAGTGAGAGGGAACAATGGTCTACGAGCTTTATTATTGGGACGGTATCCAGGGGCGGGGCGAGTTCGTGCGCCTCGCACTTGAAGATGCCGGTGCCGACTATGTCGATGTGGCTCGCCAACCGGGGCGAGGAACAGCAGCCATGCTGAAGATCATGGATGACAGGGGCGCGGCCTGCCCACCATTTGCGCCGCCGTTTCTCAAGGTCGGCGACGTCATCATTTCCCACGTCGCAAACATCCTTTTTTATCTCGGGCCGAAGTTGGGATTGGCACCGCAGGACGAAGTGCTGCGATATGTGGCGAACGGCTTGCAGTTGACGATCACCGATTTCGTCGCCGAGGTGCACGACACGCATCATCCAATTGCGACGTCGCTCTACTACGAGGACCAGAAAGAAGCCGCAAAGGCCCGCTCGGCCGCCTTTATCGCGGATCGGGTACCGAAATTTCTGGGCTACTTCGAACGCGTCCTGCAGCAAAATTCCGATGGCCGCGGGCATATCGTCGGAACGGCTCTTTCCTATGTCGATCTGTCGTTGTTTCAAGTCATCGAAGGGTTGTCTTACGCCTTCCCGGTTGCCATGCGCGGCTACGCGAAACGCTATCCCGGACTTGCCGCACTCCATGAGTCGGTGCGGCGAGGGCCAAATATTGCGGCTTACCTGGCTTCTCCGCGACGCCTTGCCTTCAACGAGGACGGGATCTTTCGGCACTATCCGGAACTCGATTCTGCAGACTGAGCAGAAACGATTGCGCAACCGCGACGGGCGCTGCTAGTGTCGCCACCCTACCCGCTCGAAGCTACCATTCATTCGCTGGAGATCATTGCTGCCATGGCAAACCTTGCTCAAATGCTGACCTCAATCAAGATTCCGGATCTGGCCGGCAAGGCTGTGTTGATTACCGGTGCCTCGACTGGGATCGGGGCGGCGCTCGCGCGCGCGTTTGCGGCGCAGGGCATGAAGGTCGGCATCCACTATAATTCGAGCCGCGACGCGGCCGAGGCCCTGGCAGCAGAGATCCGGGCTGAAGGCGGGACGGTGCATCTGATACACGGCGACGTCTCACGCGAAGGCGAAAGCGAGCGCGTGGTCGAGGAAACCGCGAAGACCTTTGGTCATCTGGATGGCCTCGTCAACAACGCGGGTGGCATGCTGGGTCGAAAGCCGACGTCGGAATATACCGATGAGCACTACGCCAAGGTAATGGATCTCAATGCGCGCTCTGTCCTTGCCGCCACGCGCGCGGCGCATCCGTGGCTGAAAAAGCAGGGCGGCTTCATCATCAACACCACGTCGATTGCAGCGCGCAACGGTGGCGGCAACGGCGCTATCCTCTATGCGGCGTCGAAGGGCTTCGTCTCGACGATTACCCATGGTCACGCCAAGGAGTTCGTGGCGGATCGCATTCGCGTCAATGCCGTGGCGCCCGGCGTTATCGCCACGCCATTTCATGAGCGCTACACCAATGACGAGCAGATGGAACTGCAGCGAAAGTCCATACCGATGGGCTTTGTGGGCACGCCTGAAGATTGCGTCGGCGCCTACCTGTTCCTTGCCTCTCCCACCTTGTCAGGCTACGTCACGGGCCAGATCATCGAGGTCAACGGCGGACAATTGATGCCCTGACCGGGCTTGCAACGATTTCTTGAGCAGCGCGACAGCTCGGTGCCGCCTGCAATAACGATCGGCTCAGGCCGCAAGCTTGGCGCGCTCTACCATGCGCCAGGCTCGCGGTGTCTGCCCCGTCTGCCGGTGAAAGAAACGGGAAAAATAGGCGGGGTCGGCAAAGCCCAGGCGGTAGCCGATCTCCTGTACGCTGCCGAAGGTGAAGACCAGTTCGCGCTTTGCCTCGTCGATCAATTTCCGGGCGATGAGATCATGGGTGCCGTGCCCGGTTTTCGCCCGCACGATGCGGTTGAGATGTGTCGGCGAAATGCCGAGCGCGGCGGCGTAGAAGGCGGCGGGCTGGTGTGACCGGAAGTGGCGCTGAATGAGATCGTTCAGGGTCTCCATCCGACGCTCGTTTTCATCCGCGGCACTCCCCTCCTCGCGTTGGTCGGACGACAGTCGCACGATCAACTGCAGAGCGGCAGTTAGATATGCTTCGAGCAGATCGCTGCGGCCAGCACGGCGCTCGGCAAATTCCTGTCCCAAGCGGCGTAAAGAGCCAGCGACATAGGCTGCGTCCTCATTCGTCATGTCGAGTGCCGTCAGGTGCGGACTTGCCAGCCATTCTCCAAGGCGGCTGCGGTCACCCGGCATGGCCTTCAGATGCGACGCCAGGACTGTGACGACAAAGCCGTCGACGTCCTTCGAAAAGCGAAATCCGTGATCGAGGCCCGGCGGCACGGTGACGACCGCAGGTGCTGACATCTGGTGCCAACTGCCCTCGAACAGAGCTTCGCCCGATCCGCTATCTATGTACAATATCTGAAAGAAACTGTCGTGCCGGTGCGGACGGATCTCCCAGTGATGTAGACTGCTGCGAGATGGAATCGTCTCGGAATGAAGCCAGAAGTCTGGCTTTTTGCCGGTTTTCTCGCCATAGAGTTCGTAGGTCGGAACAGCTTTTGCCATCGTCGTCTGCCGTTTTGATGTTCGATTAGTGCAATTTACTGACCGAAATGTCCATTGCTGCAACCTTCACCTCCCGGCACAATTTAGCAAAAGACAAGTGCGGGAGGATACAAATGCGCACCCAAGTCGCCATTATCGGCTCTGGACCCTCGGGATTGCTGCTGGGTCAGTTGCTGACCGAAGCTGGCATCGACAACGTTATTATCGATCGGGTCGGGAAGGATTACATTCTCGGACGTGTGCGCGCAGGTGTTCTCGAAGAGGGTACCGTCGCCCTCATGGATCAGGCGAAGGCTGGTGCCCGGATGCACGCCGAGGGCTTGCCGCACGACGGCATCTCGCTCGCCTTTGATGGCCGGGATCACCGCATCGACCTCTTCGGCCTAACGGGTGGAAAACGCGTTCTGGTGTATGGCCAAACCGAGCTCACGCGCGATCTGATGGAGCATCGCGAGATGCGTGGCGCCCAGACCATTTATGACGCTGCAAACGTTCAGCCACACGCCTTCGACGGTGCGACGCCCTATGTTACCTATGAAAAGGATGGCGTTTCACAGCGTATCGATTGCGACTTCATCGCAGGCTGTGACGGGTTCCACGGGCCGAGCCGCAAGGCCGTTCCCGAGAAGGCGATACGGACGTTCGAGAAGGTCTACCCTTTCGGCTGGCTCGGCATTCTGGCCGAAGTGGCGCCTGTCAGCCATGAACTGATCTATGCCAACCATCCCCGTGGTTTTGCGCTCTGTTCCATGCGTTCGGAGCACCGCAGCCGCTACTATCTGCAATGTCCCGTAGACGAGAAGATCGAAGACTGGAGCGACGACCGCTTCTGGGACGAGCTGCGGCGCCGGCTGCCGGTTCAGCACGCCGAGGCATTGATCACTGCACCGTCCTTCGAAAAATCGATCGCGCCGCTTCGTTCCTTCGTGGCCGAGCCGATGCGTTTTGGCCGGATGTTTCTGGTTGGGGACGCAGCGCACATTGTTCCGCCGACTGGCGCAAAGGGCCTTAATCTTGCCGCGAGCGATGTACATTACCTGTTTTCGGGCCTCGCGGAATACTATCAGGACGGCTCGAACGCTGGCATTGATGCCTATTCGCAACGTGCGCTCGCACGAGTGTGGAAAGCGGTTCGTTTCTCCTGGTGGATGACGACGATGTTGCATCGGTTCCCCGATACCGGCGATTTCGACCAGAAGATCCAGGAAGCCGAGCTCGATTATCTCACGCACTCGCGAGCTGCATCCACCGCCCTCGCGGAGAATTACGTAGGCCTGCCCTACTAGAGATCCCTTCCGCCATCCACGGAAGGGCGATGGGGAGCGGTGGTGGTTCATGCGTCACACCACCGCTCGCCCGACTTCTGGTCGCCCATCAGATGTCAGGAGGACGGTTTAGTCTCTGCATCGACCGCCGCGATCGCCTCCGCCAGTGCCGCCCGCACCCGCGCACGTTCCTCCGGGTCAAGCTGTGCCATATCCAGGTGAAGATCGAGTCCGGCGAAATGTTCGCTCATCACACGAAGGTTTCGATCCGCTCCCAGGAGGCCGTTGACGGCATAGGGGACGATCTCGCGCTGAATGCCCTTCATGGTGATCGGTGGGAGGGGCGTTGCGTCGACGATGTCTTTCACCAGAGCGTAGGTTTCATAGCTGATGACGATCTTGCCGCCTTCGGCAATGGACTGCAGGCGCGCGGCGAGGTTGGCCTCGGCGCCGATGATCGTGTAGTCCATCCGGTCATTGCTGCCGAAATTGCCGACGTTGCAGTAGCCCGAGTTGATGCCCATCCGGACGACGAACGGCTCTTCGGTGCCGTCCAGGCGCCATTTCTCCTTCAGTTCGCCAAGACGCCGCTGCATGTCGACGGCCATGCGCAGGCACGCCTTCGCGTCTTCGACGGATCCATTGGTCTCCGGATCGCCGAAAAACACCAGAACGGCATCGCCAATGAACTTGTCGAGCGTGCCGCCGTGCTTGAGCGCGATCGCCGACATTTCGGTGAGGTATTCGTTCAGCATCTCGGTCAGCGCTTCCGGCTGCAGCCGTTCCGTTGTGGCGGTGAAGTCCTTGATGTCGGAGAAGAAGATCGTCAGCCGCTTGCGTTCCGTCTGGATGACGACATCCTTCTGGCCGCTGAAGATGCTCTTGTAGACCTGCGGTGACAGATAGCGCGAGATCTTCATGGAGATGCTTGCCAGGAACTCGTTCGTCGATTCCAGTTCATGATTGAAGCCCTCGATCAGGGCGGTTTGGCGTTGCTGGAAGGCGACGAAGCCGATGCCGAGGGCTGCCATGCACCCGAAATAGGCCAGCAGGTATTTGAAGGCGAAGACGTTGCGGGCAAACGGCTGGCTGATGATCACTTCCTGGATTCCGCGCACATCTCCGATCTTCCAGTCGGTTTTCGGGCTCTCCGGATGCGTGTTGTGGCAGGCAACGCAGGCCTTGCCCATGATGACGGGGGTGACGAGGCGAAAGGTGTTGGTGAAACCGCTGCGACTGATCTCGGTTGGTGTCTGCTTGGGGTCTTGCCGAAGCTCAGTGAGCGCTTGCGTTTCGAAAGGGTCAAGCGGATGGGGTGGACGTCGCTTGAATGGCAGGTCGGAGAGGAACCGATAGGTGATATTGGCCTGCTGCTGGCGGATCACGTCGCCCAGTTCGAGCGAAAGCGTGGCCGGAATCGGGATTGCGCCCGGAATGTCGGCGTACTCGTGCGTGACAACGGTGCCGGTATCACCTCCGGCTGCGTGGGCCGCGAGGATGCGTCCGACGACGTTGCTGGCATAGTAGGAGCGGATGCTGGTGATCAGCGAGCTCATGTCCTCGGCCTGGCGTTTCAGTGCGCCTTGCGAAAGGGTGCTGACATCCATCCAGACGGCAATCGGCAGACCAGCCAGCATCGCTAGGATCATGAAACTGATGAAGTACCCGGTCTTTCGCGCGGTCCGCCCGCGATCGCCCCCGTATGCCACGACAAGCCTCATCAATATTAATCCGTGCCGACCCGCAAGCACTGGCGACGCGACGTTGCCGTTGCATGCTATCGGCTGCGCCGACCAATTCCGTCGCCTTGCGGAGACGGCGTGCTCACAAATTCATGTCGATAGCAGGAGCATGCGCCCATCTTTGTCGTCAATCGGGCGCTCCTGACCAATTTTGGAGGCACTTTGCATGGCGCGCAGGCGGCCATCAAAATGCACGCAACCGTGCGTTCTCATTGCGCCCGGGATCAGACCTTGCGGAACTCGATCCGGTAGGTGACTTCCTCGCCTGTCGTCGGATCGACCCCTGGCGCACCACTGATGACCAGCTTGTCGCCGTCGATCGAGAAGGGACGGATCAGATCTGTCACGCCCCAGGCCGGGTTCCAGCTGGCGTCTACGTGATGGACGACCCTGCCGTTTTCGAAGGTGTAGGATCCGGCATAGGCAAGCATTGTGTCGAACAACTCGATCTTTTCTGCATCCGTCGGCAGTCGGCCCTTCGATGACGGGCGATGTCGGTTGACCACCACCGCCATCATGCGTCCGTCGGGCTGATAAGACAGATATCCCACCGGATCGGGGCCCATGGCATCGGTCACAGCGCCTGATGCCACCGCTTTGCGTGTCCATGAGATCATTCGCCAGGTTCCGTGCAGTCCGGCCGTATTTCCCATCGATCCCCCCTATAAAGGTTCGCGCGGGCATTCTAGCAAAAGGCGGCTGCGCGCGACAGGGTCGCCGTCACGCGCTGTGCGGGTCGAACTCTATCTCTTTCAATCGGATGGCGATCGTGCGAGCATTCCCTTCATGACACAACTCACAGAACCACTGATCGAGGTTATCGGCTCCAATCCCAGCCGCGAATGTCGTGACGCCATTGTCAGGGCGCTCGACGCATACAACATGGCCAATATCGGCGACATCGAAGACAAGCCCGATTTCGCTGTCCTTGTCCGCGATCGCGCGGGTGGTGACGTCATCGGCGGCCTTTATGCCATGGATGGATATGGCTGGGCCTTCATCAAATTTCTCGTCGTGCCGGAAGGCTATCGTGGCGCCGGGCTTGGAACGCGGCTGATGGCCGAAGCGGAAGCGATCGCCCGCCAGCGCGGCTATCTCGGCGTCTGGCTCGACACATTCGAGTTTCAGGCCAAGCCGTTCTACGAAAAACTTGGCTATGAAGTCTTCGGGCAACTCGAGGGCGGACCGGGTGCATTTGCCAGGTATTTTTTCAAGAAACGTTTTGCCTGATCCGGGTGCGGGGCCAACTGTGAACGTGGAACTGATAAGTCCGGAGTTCGGTAAGTTGCAAGCCTATGAAGCCGCGCTCGGCAACGGCTGGTCGCCGGATCCGCGCCGGACCGACGAAGCGTTTACGGCTATGCTGCTCGCCGAACTCCGGCGCGATCGCCGGGGCTTCTTCGAAGAATTGATCCGGACGGACGACCTAGTCACGCTTGCCGACGGGCGGACAGTGCCGCGCCTGCCCACCTGCTTCTTCTGGATTTGGGACGGCACCTTCTGTGGAACGATCGAACTGCGTTTCCAGCCCGGCACTGACGATCTTCCACCCTACGTGGCCGGGCATGTCGGTTACTCGGTCGTGCCGTGGAAACAACAGCGTGGCTACGCGACGATAGCGCTCGGGCAGCTTCTGCCTGTTGCGGCAGGAAAGGGATTGAGCAGGATTACAGTGCTCTGCAACGAGGACAATCTTGGCTCAAGGCGCGTCATAGAACGCAACGGGGGCAGGCTCGTCAAGGTAGGCCCGCATCCGTCGGATGCACCGGAGCGGATCAAGCTCCATTTCGATCTCAGTGTCCTGCCGTTATCCTGAAACGCCCTCGGCGGCCTCGCGGATCGTCTGCATCAGGATCGATAGCGGCAGCGAAGGAATGGCGTCGGTTCGCATCGTCAGGCCGACCGGACCCTTGGTTTCGCTGGTATCGATCGGCAGGACGGCCAGCAGACCGTCAGCGACGTCCATGGCGACAACCCCTGACGATATGATCCACACCGCATCGCTGGCGCGGACAAAGGCGCGTCCAAAGGAATCCGACACGGTCTCGATCTGGTTCGGCAGGCTTGCGACGCCGTTGGCGATCAGGAAGCTTTCGACGAAGGGGCGAATGATGGAGGCGCGCGTGGGCATAAGCACTGTGTACTGGCCAAGATTTGAAAACAGGGAGCCTTTTGTCTTGGTCAGTGGATGCCCGGCGCGCACCACGAAGACGACCTGTTCGGAATAGAGGTGTTCGAAGGAGAAGCCCGCCATCTTCTCCGCACTGGCTAGACGGCCAACAACGAGGTCGAGATCGCCGACGCGCAACTGCTCCATCAGGACCGAATTTTCGCCGGTCACGATCTTGATCCGGCTCCAGGTGTTTTCCTTGAGAAACAGCTCCATCGCGCGTGGCATGATCCTCGTCGAGACGGTGGGCAATGCCCCGATGCGGATCGGGGGAGCCTCGCCGAAGCGCTCCTGCGACACGGAATCGAGACCCTGCCGCAGCGCGGTCAATGCCGCGCCGGCGTGCCGCAGGAAGACTTCACCGTAGCGGGTGATCTTGATGCCGCGCCCGTCACGCTCGAAGACGTCGACGCCCAGTACTTCCTCGAGTTCGCGGATCGTCTTGGTGACGGCCGGCTGGCTGACATTCAGCAGCCCCGCTGCCTTCATCACGCTTTTCTGGCGCGCGACCTCGACAAACGTCTGCAGATGGCGAAACTTCACACGGCTGTCGATCATGAAGGTTCATAACTCCGAAGTTATCGAAACGGCACAAAATATCATTTTACCTAACCAAATTAAACATCCAATTTGACCCTGGATCTGCGCAGCAGCCTGTTCGCGATATAATTGCGATGAAGGATCCGCACGCAGGGAGGAGAGTTCAGTGCAGTTTGCCCGCATCAACGACGTCACGATTCACTATCAGCTTATCAGCGGTCCTGCCGATAAGCCGGTCATTGTCTTTGCCAACTCATTGGGCACGGATTTCCGCATCTGGCGGGACGTCATCGTTCGGCTCGCCGGCGATTATGCAATCATCCTGTACGACAAGCGCGGCCACGGACTGTCGGATGTCGGTCAGGTGCCCTATTCGATCGAAGATCATGCGTCCGACCTCGCCGGTCTCCTCGATCTGCTGGCGGTCAAGAAAGCCTTTGTCTGCGGTCTTTCCGTCGGCGGCCTGATCGCACAGGCGCTCTACCAGCGTCGCCCGGATCTCGTGCAGGGCCTCCTCCTCTGTGACACAGCGCACAAGATTGGAACGGCGGAGAGCTGGAACACGCGCATTGCCGCCATCGAGAAATCAGGTATCGGCAGTATCGTCGACGCCATCATGGAGCGTTGGTTCACACCCGCGTTCCGGCGCCCCGAAAACACTGCTTATGCCGGATACTGCAACATGCTGGTGCGCCAGCCGGTCGAAGGCTACGTCGCGACCTGCGCTGCCATTCGCGACGCCGACTACACTGTGGCCGCTGGCAAGATCGCCGTGCCGACCATCTGCATTGTCGGCGACCAGGACGGCTCGACACCCCCGGACCTGATGAAGTCGACGGCGCAGCTCATTCCAAACGCACGCTTCGAAGTGATCCGCGATGCCGGCCATATCCCCTGCGTCGAGCAGCCGGAAGCGCTGACGGAGGTGATCCGCGCTTTCATCGATTTCGCATTGCATGGAGAAAAGCACCCATGACTGATCCCCAACTGCCTTCTGCACGCTACAGCCAAGGGATGGCGACGCGTCGTTCCGTACTCGGCGACGCCCATGTCGACCGGGCCGAGGCGAGTTCGACGGCCTTTGATAAGCCGTTTCAGGAACTGATCACCGAAGCGGCCTGGGGGAACGTGTGGTCGCGCCCGGGTCTGACGCATCGTGAGCGATCGATCGTGACGATTGCGCTTCTCGCTGCCCTTGGCCAGGACGACGAAGTCGCAATGCATGTTCGAGCCACGGCCAATACGGGTGCGACGCGCGACGACGTTTGCGAAGCGCTTCTGCATGTGGCGATCTACGCCGGTGTGCCGGCCGCCAATCATGCCATCAAGATCGCCAAGCAGGTATTCGAGCAGATGGACGCCGGCAAGGCGGCCTGAAAGGTAGACGATGTCCGACTTAACCAACCGCAAGCCTGAAACCGGGGCCTTCTTCGCCCGTGATCGCGAGTGGCATGCGCCCGCGTTCACGCCGGGCTACAAGACTTCCGTTCTGCGTTCGCCACAGCGCGCCCTGCTTTCCCTGGACGGCACGATCTCGGAGGTCACCGGACCGGTGTTCGGCCACTCGATGATCGGTGAACTCGACAACGACCTCATCCACAATTTCGCCAAGCCCGGCGAAAGCGCGATCGGTGAGCGCATCGTCGTTCACGGCCGTGTGCTGGACGAGCGTGGACGACCGGTGGCGGGTGCGCTGGTCGAGTTCTGGCAGGCCAATGCCGGCGGTCGCTATCGCCACAAGAAGGAAACCTACCTCGCGGCCATCGATCCGAATTTCGGCGGCTGCGGACGATGCATCACCGACGAGCACGGCCAATATGCCTTCCGCACGGTGCGTCCGGGCGCCTATCCCTGGCCGAACGGTGTCAACGACTGGCGTCCGGCGCACATTCACTTCTCGATCTTCGGCCATGGTTTTGCCCAGCGGCTGATCACGCAGATGTATTTCGAGGGAGATCCGATGATCTGGAAATGTCCGATCGTCGGCACGATCCCGGACAAGCGCGCGATCGAGCAGTTGATTGCGCCGCTGGACTGGGGCAACACCATTCCCATGGATGCCCGTGCCTACAAGTTCGACATCGTATTGCGTGGCCGCCGTTCGACCATGTTCGAAAACCGGATGGAGGGAAACTGAGATGGTCCAGGAACTCGGATACCTCAAGGAAACGCCGTCACAGACGGCCGGTCCCTATGTCCATATCGGCCTCACGCCGAACTTCTGCGACATCAACGGCGTCTATGAAGCCGACCTCGGCACAGCGATGGTCAACGACAAGACGCTTGGTGAACGCATCACGGTAACGGGACGGGTTTTCGATGGCGCCGGCGCCTTTGTGCGCGATGCCGTTCTGGAGATCTGGCAGGCCGACAGCGCGGGCCTCTACAACAGCCCCTCGGAAATGCGCGGCACGGCCGATCCCAATTTCACCGGTTGGGGTCGTTGCGCGACGCGCGCGGAAGACGGCGTCTTCACGTTTGAAACCGTGAAGCCCGGCCAGGTTCCGTTCAAGGACGGCCGCAAGATGGCGCCGCATATCACAGTGTGGATTGTCGCGCGCGGCATCAACATCGGGCTTCACACCCGCATGTATTTCCCCGAGGAGACCGAGGCGAATGCCGCCGATCCGCTGCTCTTGCGCATCGAACACCGCGAGCGCGTGGCAACGATGATCGCGTCGCGCGAAGGGTCGACATATACGTTCGACATTCGCCTGCAGGGCGATGGCGAAACGGTGTTTCTGGATATCTGAAGCGCGTTCGGTTAAGCCTGAATTGCGAAGCGGCTCCCCTCTCCTGCCCTTCCCCGAGGGAAAGGGGAACCTCTCCGGCTCGTGCCGTCTCGAATGGGATGGCGGGGCCCGGCCCGCAATGGGGAGATGGAACTGGATTGCATGACGACATCGGCCTTCGACCACCCCTTCCTGTCCGGCCTGCTCGGGGATAGCGAGGTCGGCGCGTATTTCTCTGTGGAGGCTGACGTCCGTGCGATGCTGGCGTTTGAGGCCGCGCTTGCCAAGGTCGAAGCGACCCAAGGTGTGATCTCCGCCGACGCTGCTGGGCGCATCAGTGCCGTCTGCAGCGAATTTGCTCCCGATATCCTCTCGCTCAGAACTGCAACGGCTCGTGACGGCGTTGTCGTTGCCGACCTCGTCAGGCAGTTGCGGGACGCCGTCGGCGGCGACTTTGCAAAGTCGGTTCACGTCGGCGCGACCAGCCAGGACGTTATCGACACCAGCCTGATGCTGCGACTGAAGGCCGTGGCGCTTGTCTTTTCGACGCGTCTGTCGGCGGTCGTCGACCTTTTCGATCAGCTCGATCACTCGTTCGGCGGTGACGCGCTGATGGGGCGCACACGCATGCAAGCCGCCATTCCGATCACCGTTTCCGATCGTCTGCGTGCCTGGAGTTCGCCTCTGCAGGCCTATATCGACAGGCTGAGGGAACAGCGCTTTCCGCTGCAGTTCGGTGGCGCGGCTGGGACACTGGAAAAGCTGGGAGACAAGGCGGCCGAGGTCCGCGCCGGTCTCGCGCAGGAACTCGATCTTGCCGACGAGCAGCAGTGGCAGAGCCAGCGCGCGCCTGTTGCCGATTTCGCCAACCTGTTGTCGCTGATATCGGGAAGCCTCGGCAAATTCGGACAGGATATTGCACTGCTCGCACAGGCCGGGGAGGAGATCGAGCTTGCCGGCGGCGGTGGCTCCTCGGCCATGGCGCACAAGCAAAATCCCGTGGCTGCGGAAGCCCTGGTGGCACTTGCCCGCTTCAACGCGACGCAGCTTGCCGGCATCCATCAGTCGCTGGTGCATGAGCAGGAGCGCTCCGGCGCGGCATGGACGCTGGAATGGCTCATTCTGCCGCAAATGGTTATGGCAGCGGCCGCCTCGCTCCGCCTCGCACAGGAACTCGCAGCCAACATCCGGCGTATTGGCCGGAAACAATAACCAAAGCGATATGTATGTGGGCTGTTATTTCATTTTACATTACCGTTTTGGATAAGACATTATCCTGATGGTTCTAGCTGCGTGCTAACCTTGGTGTAGGAGTGCGCCATGTCTCTGGGAGGAATTATGAAACGGACTGTTCTCGCCGCCGTTGCGGCTGTTGTCATGAGCACGGCAGCCTATGCCGACACGATCAAGGTCGGGGTCGTCGGGCCATTCTCCGGTCCGTTCGCGCTGCAGGGCAAGAATTTCAAGGCCGGCATCGATGCCTATATGGCGCTTAACGGCGACAAGGTCGGTGACAACACGGTCGAGGTTATCTATCGCGATCTTCCTGCCGCCGACCCGGCGCAGTCGAAGGCCTTGGCGCAGGAACTGGTCGTCAAGGAAAAGGTGCAGTATCTCGCCGGCTTCTATTTCACGCCGGATGCGATGGCGGTGACGCCAATCCTCAAGCAGGCGAACACGCCGCTCGTGATCATGAATGCAGCGACATCCGCCATCGTGACGAAGAGCCCGCTGGTCGTGCGCACGTCGTTCACGACATGGCAGACATCGACGCCGATCGCCAAGGTCGCGCATGACGCCGGCGTTGCTAAGGTCATCTCCGTCGTCAGTGACTACGGCCCGGGTGTTGACGCTGAAAACGCATTCAAGGCCGGCTTCGAAAAGGAAGGCGGACAGATCGTCGAAGCGATCCGCATGCCGCTTTCGACCAATGATTTCAGCCCGATCATGCAGCGCATCAAGGATTCCGGCGCACAGGGCGTTTTCGCCTTCCTGCCGTCCGGCCCGACGACCCTCGGCTTCGTCAAGGCCTACAACGAGAATGGCCTGAAGGCTGCCGGCATCAAGTTCTTCGGCCCCGGTGACTTTACCCAGGAGCCGGACCTTCCGGCACTCGGTGACGCGGCGCTGGGTATCCAGACGACGTTTCACTACTCAGTGTCGCACGACTCGCCGGAGAACAAGGCATTCGTCGAGGCTGCATCCAAGGCCATCGGCAACAAGGCCGAGCTGTCCTTCCCTGCGGTCGGCGCCTATGACGGCATGCATGTCATCTACAAGATGATCGAAGCGACCGGCGGCAAGCAGGACGCGGCAAAGGCAGTCGATGCCGTCAAGGGTCTCTCCTGGACCAGCCCGCGTGGCCCCGTCTCGATCGACCCGGAAACACGCCACATCACGCAGAACATCTATCTGCGCCAAGTCGCGAAGGCCGATGACGGAACGTACTACAACAAGGAAGTCCAGACCTTCGAAAAGCAGGGCGATCCGGGTCTGGCAGCTGCCAAGTAGTCAAAGCGTGGCCACTCCTTGCTCCGTGCCGACTGGCGCCCGGAGCAAGGATAGCCAGAGCACGCCTTTCGGCGAGAGGTCGGACGCGGCGGCTTGGCGAATGCCGGTAGCGGTCACCTTAGGAAAGGCCCCGCGAACCGCATCCCAATGATCGCAAGAGGCTCGCAGCAAACTTGAATGATATGATCTCCAAATGACGCGGCAGCCGGGCTTTGTCCATACGACAGCATAACCGCCGGGTTGCGTCGCAAATGCAGGGATCGACGACGATGAGATACATCAATCCAATGGCGCTGGAGTTTGGCCCACGCTCCTCTTTCGGGCGGGGAGAGCCGGCGAGTATCCATCCGGTGCTTCTGGTTGAAGCACCAAACAACGCCCGAACTGAGAAACGGTAAGCGGAATCCAGTCATGCAAACAATATTCAGCATAGCAGTCGATGCGCTTGCCTACGGCATGGTGCTGTTCGTGATCTCCATCGGCCTGTCGATTACGATGGGATTGATGCGGGTGGTCAACCTCGCCCATGGCGCCTTCGCGATGATCGGCGGCTACATTGCGTCCTATGCGGTTCGTGATCTTGGGCTGGGCTATGGTCTTGGTGTCCTTGCCGCCGTCATCGGCACAGTCATCATTGCCGTGCCGATCGAACGCGTCCTTTACCGGAGGATCTACGGTGCGCCGGAGTTGACGCAGGTGCTGATGACCATCGGCATTACCTTCTGCATCATCGGGATCGCCAACTACGTCTTCGGTCCGACCTTGAAGACCATTCCCCTCCCGACAGGTCTGCAGGGGTCCGCGGATCTTGGTTTCAGGACCATCCCGGTGCATCGCCTCTTTGCCATTCTCTGCGGGCTGGCTGTGGCGGGCGGGCTCTGGTACGCGATCGAGCGCACCAGTTTCGGCGTGAAGCTGCGCGCCTCTGTCGACAACGCTGCAATGGCAGCGGCGCTGGGTGTGCGCACCCAGATCATTTACGCGCTGAGCTTCGCGGTCGCCGTCGGACTTGCCGCTTTCGGCGGTGTCGTCGGCGCGGAGTTGCTGCCGGTCGAGCCCTACTACGCCCTGCGCTACATGGTCACCTTCCTTGTCGTCGTCTCGGTTGGCGGGGCGGGCTCTATCCCGGGCGCACTGATTGCCTGTCTTGTGCTTGGCGGTATCGACACGACAGGGCGTTACCTGATGCCGGAATTCGGCGAGTTCTTCTTCTACCTCGCGGTCATCGCCATCATCTGCGTTTTCCCACGCGGTCTCGCAGGAAGGACGAAATAGGATGTCTCACGTCTTGAACACCGACCTTGTCAAATCCGGTGCTGTACGGCCATCGCGGACCTTCGGTCGCGATATTGCCGGCGTTGCCGCCATTCTTCTGGTTGCCGTCGTCGGTTATCTCCTGTTTCCCGACAATCTGGCGCTCCTCACCCGCATCATCGCCGTTGCGCTGTTCGTGCTCTCGCTCGATCTCGTGACGGGTTATTGCGGCGTGGCGACGCTCGGCCATGCCGCGCTGTTCGGTTCCGGCGCCTATGCCGCCGGTATCGTCTCGGCTCACTATGGCATCAACGATCCGTTGCTGATGACGCTTGCAGGTATCGCCGGCGGTGCCGTCGCCGGGCTGATCAGCGGTGCCATCATTCTGCGCGGCCACGGCCTGCCGCAGCTTGTCCTTTCGATCGCGTTGATCAATCTTTTCCACGAGTTCGCCAACAAGGCGTCGAGCTGGACGGGTGGCAGCGACGGCCTTTCGGGAATTTCCTCCGATCCGATTTTCGGCATGTTCGAGTTCGACCTCTACGGCCACACCGCCTATGTCTTCGGTGTCCTATTGCTTGTGGTCGTTTTCGTTGCCCTGCGCTTTCTCGTTCGCTCGCCGTTCGGCATGCTGTGTCGCGGCATCAAGGAAGACCCCGTCCGTATCAAGGCGCTCGGAGCATCGCCGAAAGCCGCCCTGATCAAGATGTATGTCATTTCAGGTGCGGTCGCCGGCATTGGTGGTGCGCTCAACGCGATCACCACGCAGGTGGTTGGACTGGACAGCCTCTCCTTCACCATGTCCGCGGAATCGCTGGTCATGCTCGTGCTCGGGGGCACCGGTTCCCTGTTCGGCGCGCTGTCGGGCACGGTCGTCTTCATGCTCTTCGAAGACTATGTATCGGCGGCCAATCCTTTCCATTGGCTGACCATGGTCGGCGCCTTGCTGATTGTCGTCGTCCTCTTCGCGCCGAAGGGCCTTTACGGCACGGTGGTCGATCTCTTGAACCGCAGGAAGGGTGCAGGCAAATGAGCGCCGTCTTCGAAGTCATCAATCTCAGGAAGAACTTTGGCGGCCTCGCGGTGACCAACGATGTGTCGCTTTCCATGGCGCCTGGCGATCGGGTCGCCCTGATCGGTCCGAACGGGGCCGGCAAGACAACCTTCGTCAACCTCGTGACCGGCAATCTTGCGCCCGATTCCGGCGATGTCCGGCTGGGCGGCGAGACCGTCACGAAGATCGGCGCGAACGGCCGTGTGAAGCGCGGGCTGGTCCGGTCCTTCCAGGTCACGCGGCTGTTCCATGACATGACGCCGGCCGAGCATGTCGGGCTCGCCATCCTTCAGCGCAAAGGCCGCACCGGCCGTATGTACGGCAATTTCCTCGCCATGCCCGATGTCATGGCCGAGGTATCAGGACTGCTTGGAACGCTGGGCCTCGGCGAACTCATGCATCGCAAGGTCAACGAGATCGCCTACGGCCAGCAGCGTCTTCTCGAAATCGCCGTCGCAATGGCCCTGAAGCCCAAGGTGCTGCTGCTCGACGAACCGGCCGCCGGCGTGCCGCAGAGCGACACGGGGCGTATCGAAAAGGCGCTTGCGGACCTGCCCTCCGATCTGGCGGTGCTGATGATCGAGCACGACATGGATCTTGTTTTCCGCTTCGCCACGCGCGTCGTGGTGCTGGCGGCAGGCACCATCATCTTCGACGGTTTGCCCGCCGATGTCACAAAGGACGCCCGCGTGCGCGAGGCCTATCTCGGGAGCTATGCCAATGCCAGCCACGCCGCTTGAAGTCGAAAATCTTTGCGCGGGATACGGCCCCACGCGGGTTCTCGAAGGCGTTTCGTTTTCCGTCCCTGCCGGTGCCCGGCTTGCCGTTCTCGGACGCAACGGCATGGGCAAGACGACGCTGCTTGCAACCCTTGCCGGACAGACCAAGCGCTACGACGGGACTATTCGCCTCGGGAGCGCGGACGTGTCGTCGATGCCAAGCGCATCGCGGGCGCATCAGGGACTGGGCTATGTTCCGCAGGCGCGCTGCATCTTTCCGACGCTGACCGTCGAGGAAAACCTGTTCGTGGGCCTGAAGGGTCGGCCCAAGAGCGCTCTCGAGGAAGCCTATTCGATGTTTCCGCGCCTGAAGGAACGCCGTCGCAATCTCGGCGGCCAGCTTTCCGGTGGCGAGCAGCAGATGTTGTCGACGGCGCGTACTATTCTGGGGCGCCCGACGGTCCTCTTGCTCGACGAGCCTCTGGAAGGGCTCGCGCCTGTCATTTGCGAGGAGCTGATGAGCGCCTTCGCCGAGCTGGCAAAGACCGGCGACATGACGATCCTGCTGGTCGAGCAGCGCATTCAAAGCGCGCTGGATTTTGCCGACCACGTCATCGTTCTCGAGCGTGGACGTCTTGCCTGGAGCGGGACGCCGAAGGCGCTCTCGGATGACCACGATGCCGTCGAGCGCTTGCTTGGCGTCGGCGGCCTACACTGAGGCGATCGCGCGGCAATGCAGCCGCGCGTCTGCCATCTGATACTTTCGGCGAATTTCGACGCAATTGTATTCTCGAGCGAGAATGACCATGTATTGGGGACGAAATACGGGATTTGTCGCTCCCGTTTCGTCGTGACCGCAGCCTCTTTACGGAATTCCAACCATAACCGGTTGCTTTCTGGACCAAAAACCGGTTGCTTAGGAAAATCTACGGTTTCTCCTGATAGCCGGTGGATGAGGTACCAAGGATACATGCGGCCCATGGAATACCACGCTTCGCTTCTGGCTCAAACAGTGATTGCGACAACGCGGTACGGTCGGCCATTTTGAAAACGCTATGAGTAAAGATCTCTTTCAAGTAAAATTCTGGGGCGTTCGCGGCAGCATTCCGGTTTCCGGCCCTGAATTCGATCGCTATGGCGGCAACACCTCCTGCATCGAGATTCGCTGCGGCGAGCATCGCATGATCTTCGACGCCGGTTCCGGTGTGCGCGAAGCAGGGCTCGCCATGCTCAATGACGAGGTGAAGGACGTCGACCTGTTCTTCAGCCACTGCCATTACGATCACATCATCGGCCTGCCCTTCTTCAAGGCGATCTACTATCCTTCGATCGATCTGCGCATTTGGTCCGGCCACCTCGACGGCAAGATGAGCACGCGCGAGATGATCGAGCAGTTCATCAGCCCGCCGTGGTTCCCGGTGAAGACCGACATCTGCCAGGCGACGATGAGCTTCCGTGATTTTCATGCTGGCCAGACGCTGGAGCCGCACCCCGGCATCAAGATCAAGACCTATATGCTCAATCATCCGGGCGGGGCGATCGGCTACCGCATCGAATACAAGGGGCGGTCTGTTTCCCTGATCTATGACATCGAGCATATCCCCGGAACCTACGATCCGGTGGCGCTGGAGATGATGAGGGACGCGGATCTCGCCGTCTACGATTGTACGTATAACGAAGACGAGATGCAGCGCTTCAAGGGCTTCGGCCACTCGACCTGGCAGCACGGTATCGAACTCGCCAAAATGGCCGGCACAAAGCAGTTTGCGCTGTTCCACCATGCGCCCTCGCGCACGGATGCGCAGCTGGAGGGGATGGAAAAGGACGCGCAGGCGGCCTTTGCGCAGTCCTTTGCTGCGCGCGATAACCAGGTGATCGAACTCTAGGCCGCCAGCAGCTGCCGCGATGTCTTCCATTGGACTGCCGGATGCCCGGCGGTTTCGCTGGCAAGCTGCTCCAGGAAATCCCAGGCGATGCCATCGTGGACCAGATGATGCGTGAGAATGCCGATCGGTTCGGCGTTGCCGTCAAAACGGTCGCGTAGTTCCGCAACGAGCGCCGCGATGAGATCGGCATGCGGTAAGCCGCCCCGTGTGCCATGCCAGTTCATGATATCGACGTGGGTGTTGAGCAGCGGCATCGGACCGCCGGGCTTCGCCCTACCGTAAACGGACAGGCTTTCGAAGCCGAGCGCCGGAAGCTGCGGGATCAGGGGTCGGCTGATCCTGTTCCATGGCGGCACCAGCATCGAGAAGAACTTGTTCTCGTAACGCCGCCGCAGCTTGTCGAGGCCCTCACCCAGTTCGCCGAGCACGGCTTCAGCCGCCCTGTGATTGCCGAGTTCCTGCTTTTTCTCGTCCAGTCCGGCATGGTTGGTGTGGGACCAGCCGTGCGGTGCGACCAGCACATGGCTCTCATCCGCCAGCCTTTCTGCCAGCGCCGCGCCGGTGGGCGCGGGTATGACAGCAAGCGTGACCGGAATCGCGGCCCGCCCTGTCAATGCCAACAGCCTATCCAGTGCCTCTGTGGGCTCTGTGGCGTCGTCATCGCGAAGCCATAGCCGGGCGACGCGGTCTGCCGCCTGCCAGCGGTCGAGCTCGTGCCTCAGCGGGCTCCATATCCGATCGTCCGTCATGCCGTTGCTCCTGCATATGCGCGTAAGATGCTGTCCAATGTCGCGGCCGCCCTTGTCAAGGATCGCTGCTCCAGCACGAAGTTGCGCGCCTGCTGCCCCATCTCCGACCTCTTGAGCGGATCGTCGAGCAATGTAGCGATCGCGGCGGCATAAGCTCCGATATCGCCGTCCGGCGTCAGATAGCCGGTCGCGCCGTTCTGGACGACTTCGGGGACGCCTGCCGTGTGTTGCGCCACCACAGGCCGCCCGGCGGCCTGGGCCTCCAGATAGGCTAGGCCATAGGCCTCACCGCACCCCGGCCAGACATAGATGCCCGAAGCAACAAGCTCGGCCACAATCTTATCGGCGGAACGCTCCCCGAGCCACTCGACGCGCTCCGGTGCGAAGCCAGTAAACAGCTGTTCCACCTCGGCGCGCATCGGACCGTCGCCTGCAATGGCCAATGTCCAGGGTCGGTGTTCGATCAGCCGCAGGGAGTCTGCCAGCATGGCATAGCTTTTCATCTTGTCGCCGGCGCGCATCATGGCGACTGTGATCAAACGGGTGGGAATCGGTCTCGTGACGGCCGCCTCAAATGGGGTCGTATCGATGAAGGGAGCAAGCGTTGCGACGCGCGCCCGTGGGATCGCCTTTTCCAGCCCGGATCGATCGCGTTGGGTGAAGGCGATATTGACCGCCGCCCCTTCCACCTGCTCGGCGACAAGCCGCTGGAACGGCGCCCAGTCGGTGCCGTCGCGCTTCGGCGAATAGGAGGCCTCAGCCGTTATCCAGGGAATGCCGAATTCGGCGCAGATCGCCGGCCCGAAGGGATCCGCGGATTTATAGTAGGGATGGTAGCAGAACCAAAGCTGCGGCCTGTCGATGTCGGCCCATTTTGCCCGCAGTCGCGTCAGCTCTTTGCGTGCCTGGCCGCGCAGTTGGTGCGCGGCCTCCGGCGATGGCGCGAAATTGCGAAACTCGGAGACAACCTCGACGGAGTGGCCGGCCAATGTCAGCGCGCGGATGAGCAACCGAGCCATCAATCTGTCGCCTGATGGCACAGGATGCTTCGGCGACTTCAGCGGAGCGTAAAACGCTATTCGCACCACATTGCTCCCGCTGAAACGGTCTGTTCACATCCCACGAGGGCGCCTGCCGGAAAAAACTCTGCTATTATGCACTTCCTTACAAGCTGCTGACGAATATGTGAAATGCTGTTGCCACGACAACGCGGCAATTCCACCTCAAGTGCGTCATCTCTATTGTATTTGTGATTTGGGTTTCAAGAACGGGATTGAATGGCGACCCTCGCAGTCAGCAGCATTTTTTCGGAGCGCTCGATCAGGCGAGCCCGGCTCGGCTCGGGTCTGGTGATGTTCGTCTTCGCCACGTTGCATTTTTCCAACCATGCATTGGGACTGATCTCCGTTGACGCGGCCGACGATGGTCGGCGGCTGTTTATGGCCTTGTGGCGAAACCCGCTCGGCACGTTGCTGCTCTATGGGGCCATATTCACACATATCGGTCTGGTGCTCCGCTCGATCTATGTCCGTCGAAGTCTGGTCATGCCAAAGACCGAGATGGCCCAGATCGTGCTGGGCCTTGCGATACCGCTGCTGTTGATCGATCATGTGATCGGGACCCGCATCGCGCATTCCCTCTTTCACTTCCGCGATGACTACGAGGCAATCGTTCGCCTTCTCTGGATTACGGCGCCGGCAAATGCGGTCCGACAGATCACGGCACTTGTGGTGATCTGGATCCACGGCTGTATTGGCTTGCATTTCTGGCTGCGATACCGCGTCTGGTATGCGCAGATCGCAGCACCCCTGCTGGCGGTCGCGATCCTTGTTCCGGTCCTCGCCATTCTTGGCTTTATCGAAATGGGACGCACGATCGCCGAGCCGGCCTATGAAGGTACCGTCGACAGGCGGCGCTACGAAGAAAACATCAACGCGCGCTACTACTCCGACCCCGAGGCACAGCGGCAGATCGCCATGATCCGCGCCGGATTGTACGGGTCGTTTTCAGGGGCGCTGCTGATTGTCGTTGCCGCGCGAACCCGGCGCCGATGGAAGGAACGGGTCGATCAGATCACGGTCCACTATCAAAGCGGAGAGTCGATCCAGGTCCCGCGCGGGTTCACAGTGCTTGAGGCCAGTCGCCTCGGCGGCGTCCCTCATTATTCGGTGTGTGGAGGAAAGGGGCAGTGCTCGACCTGTCGCGTGCAGGTTCTCAGCAACTACGAGAACCTGCCACCGCCCGACAAGCTGGAGCAGTCGACGCTGAAGCGCATTAATGCCGCCGCCGATGTGCGTCTTGCCTGTCAGCTCCACCCTGTCGAGGACATCACGGTGGTTCCGCTGCTCGTTCCGGCCACAGAGACGTCTCTTCCCGCCAACAGTCAGGAGACCAGTCCGGGGCGCGAACGCGAAATAGCCGTCCTGTTCTGTGATATCCGCAATTTTACGACGCTGACGGAGACCCGGCTACCCTTCGATATCGTCTTCCTGCTGAACCGGTATTTCGCATTGGTCGGCAATGCGGTGGAACAGGCCGGCGGCCGTATCGACAAGTTCATCGGCGACGGCGCCATGGCCTTGTTCGGGATCGGCAATTCGCCGGAGGAAGCGTGCCGGCAGGCGTTGGCGGCAGCCGCGTCGATTGCCCGCGACATCGAGAAGCTGAGCGCTGAACTGTCGGACGAACTCTCCATTCCGCTTAGGATCGCAATCGGCATTCATACCGGTCCCGCTGTTGTCGGCACGCTGGGTTATGGTCGCGTTCGCAGCACGACGGCCATTGGCGACACCGTCAACGTGGCGAGCCGGCTTGAAACGGCCGCGAAGGAATTCGACGTTGCGCTTGTGATATCCGAACCTGTCGCGCTACGCGCCGGGGCTGATGTAACCGGTGTCGAAAGTCGTGAAATCAGCGTGCGCGGTCGGGCCTTGCCCTTGAAAGTCTATGTGGTTTCGAGAGACAAGACGCTGGAACTGTTCACAGGGAAGAACTGATGCCCGGCTCCAGCTGGCTTGCCGCCAAATACTGGCAGAAACGCCTTCGCAAGATGCGAAACGCCGTTGCAAGCCGCCTCTTCGACACCAGAACCGGTCGTCGCCTGCTCATCGAAAATGTCGGCCCGCGCGTCGTTTCCATGACGGTGGATGCCGGCGACCATCTGATGACGTTTTCGCCGGGCGACTACATTGGCCGCAAGGTCTTCCGCAAGGGGCATTTCGAACGGGATCATGTCGATCGCCTGCTGAAGGTTCTGGAAGCGCGAGGCTTGATGCGCAAGGCATCCACGCTCCTCGAGATTGGCGGCAACATCGGGACCCAGACGGTGTATTTCGCGCTCGCCAGGGCCTATGCTCATATCGTAAGCATGGAGCCCGATCCTCGCAATTTTCCTCTCTTGCAGACGAACATACGCCAGAACCGCCTTGAAGAGGGCGTCACGCTGGTCAACTGCGCGGCCGGCGAGACCGCGGGCGAGATCGATTTCTTCCTGAATGCGAACAATCACGGCAAGAGCAGCGCATTTCGCCAGAGCAAAACCGACGTGAAAATCAGCGTGCCGGTGAAGCCGGTCACGCAGGTCCTGACGGAACTTGCCATCGATCCAGCCGATATCGGCCTCGTGTGGATGGATATCGAAGGCTACGAGCCGCTTGCCTGCCGTTCGATGCTGCCTTTGATGTCTCGCCGCGTGCCGCTCTACATGGAGTTCACGCCGCTTTTTTACGGGCCGGCGCAGACGGCTGCTTTCATAAGCGATCTCGCAGCATTCTACGATAATTGCCTGGTTTTCTTCGAAGATCACGAGCAGGAAATGAAGGTCATCGATCTGCCGGGTGGCATCGATCAATATGACGTCCTGCTTCTTCCCTGATCACCTCTTCCGGTAAAGGTAGTACCGGCCTTCCTTGATGCCGGGCGGCAGCGGCAAGGGTTCGAGATCCGGCCGGTCGATCGGCAGGCCGCTGACGGCGATCCCGTTCGTGGCCAGAACGCCCGCCATCAGTTGCGGCAGCCAGGTCAACGTGATGGCGTCGATATCGTCATGGCCGGTGCCGATGTCAGCATGTGCGAGCGAGGCGCCGATCCCGAGATAGGCCTGGCCGGTCTCGCGAATGTCGCCCGTGACCATATCCGCCTGTGGCGGCGTCGACGCGGAATAAGAGCGGACCTCGCGATCGAAGGCGATGATGCGTCGATCGGACAGATGCTCACGCAGATGATCGTAGGTCCGGCCGTTGCCGAGGCCGAATTCGAGGACGGGTCCCTCGGTTTCTCTCACTAGGTCGAAGATCGAATTGAGAATATCGCGCTGAGCCGTCAGGCGGCGAATGAAGCTGTCGAGGCGGCTCATTTATGTCCTTGTCCGTTCTCTTGTTTTCGACGTTGGTGCTATCACACCAAACCTTGGAAAGTCGATTGCCGTAAATGCAAAATGCCCTTGCGGCGGCAACATGGGTCTGTGCTAGGCTTCTTCATATGAACGATATTTCGAACGACAGATTCTTTGCCGGCGTGCCGGTGTTCACTGATTTCGAGGGTGTTGCGGACACCGGCAACTATCGTCCGCTGCCCGAGCGCTGGATCCTCGCGCTCGCCGACATCGTCGGATCGACGCAGGCGATCATGGACGGGCGCTACAAGGACGTGAACATGGCCGGCGCCAGTGTCATCTCCGCCGTGCTGAACGCGGTCGGCAAGGAAGACTACCCCTTTGTCTTTGGTGGCGATGGCGCATTGGTCGCGCTGCCGAGTTCGTTGGAGGCGACAGCCCGCCAGGCGCTCGCAGCGGCGCAGCGGTGGGTGGAAGAAGATCTGGGGCTGACGTTGCGGATCGCCGTCGTGCCGCTCGGGGAAATCAGGAACGAGGGTCTCGACGTGCGCGTCGCACGCTATGCGGCCAGCCCGTTTGTTACCTACGCAATGTTTGCCGGCGGCGGGACGAGTTGGGCCGAGCGCCAGATGAAGCTTGGACGCTATGGCGTGGAACCCGCACCCGCCGGAACGCGCCCTGACCTCAGCGGCCTTTCCTGCCGGTGGGATCCCATTCAGGCGCAGAACGGCGAGATCGTGTCGATCATCGCGGTGCCTGGCAAGGGAGGCTCCGGCGCCGAGTTCCGCGACCTCGTCGGACAGATCGTCGCGATCTCGGCAGAGCAGAATCGCGGCGCTCACCCTGTTCCCGTCGATGGACCGGCGCTTGGCTTTTCGCTTCATGGCATCAATCGCGAGGCGCGGGCAACCGCCAAGGACGGGCGGCGCTGGAGGCAGCGGTTTTCCATCATGCTGCAGATCGCGTTGACGGTCGCGCTTCACACGCTGGGGATCAAGCTTGGTAACTTCGATGCCCGGCGATACCGGCGGGACGTTTCGGAGAATTCGGACTTTCGCAAGTTCGACGACGGCTTGAAGATGACCATCGATGTCGACCGCGATCATCTCACGCGGATCCAGGCGCTGCTTCAAGAGGCGCAGGACAAGGGGATCGCTCGCTACGGTCTCCATCGTCAAAGCTCGGCGCTGATGACGTGCTTCGTCCCAACGCCGCTATCGCGCGATCACATGCACTTCATCGACGGCGCCAGCGGCGGTTACGCCGTCGCCGCCAGCCAGATCACGGGCAAGCAATTGTCGGGCGTGGAGGTCACGCCTTGACGATGTGATCGCCTTGAAGGCCCTGCCGCGCGAAGACGTTGCGGGTATCGATGATAAGAGGCGCGTTCATGGCGAGTGCGCCGTAGTCGATCCCATCGTGGTCGGTGGCGATAAGCACGGCGTCGTAGCCGGCGAGGTTATCAAGGCTGATGGACTTGCGGCCTTTCAAAGCCTGGTACTCGCGGGTTGGCGGGATCTCCGCGACGTGGGGATCATGGTAATCCGCCTTGCCGCCGCGCTCTTCGATCAGCTCGATCAGCCGGAGCGAAGGGCTTTCGCGAATGTCGGCGACGTTCTTCTTGTAGGCAAGGCCGAGAACGAGCACCCGCGAACGGCTGAGCGCCTTGCCGGCGCGGATGTCGAGCGCCTCGGCAAGCTTCCCGACCACGTAGCGCGGCATGGCGGAGTTGATCTCGCCGGCGAGTTCGATGAAGCGGGTGGGCAGTTCGTATTCGCGCGATTTCCAGGTCAGGTAGAACGGGTCGATCGGGATGCAGTGTCCGCCGAGGCCGGGTCCCGGATAGAACGGCATGTAGCCGAACGGCTTTGTCTTGGCGGCATCGATCACTTCCCAGACGTCGATGCCCATCGCCGCATAGACGGTCTTCAGCTCATTGACGAGCGCGATATTGACTGAGCGAAAGATGTTTTCGGTGAGCTTCACGGCCTCGGCCGTGGCATTCGAAGACACCGGAACGACGGTCTTGACCGCCGCGCCGTAGAAGCTCGTCATCAACGTGAGGGCCTCGGCACCGTCACCGGCGACGACCTTGGGGATGGTTGCTGTGTGAAAATGCTGATTGCCGGGGTCTTCCCGTTCCGGCGAAAAGCCGACGAAGAAGTCCTTGCCTGATCTGAGGCCGGTCTTCTCGAGAATGACTTTGACGATGTCGTCGGTCGTGCCTGGATAGGTGGTCGATTCCAGTACAATAAGCTGGCCGGCGCGCAGATGTGCGGCAATGGCGTGCGACGTCGCCTCTACGAAAGAGAGGTCGGGGTCGCGATGCTTTGTAAGCGGCGTCGGAACGCAGATGACAATGACGTCGCAGTCCTTCAGCGCGGCAAAGTCCGTGGTGGCAGAAAAACGCCCGACGTTGATTTGGGTGGCAAGATCAGCGCTGGTCACGGCGTCGATGTAAGAACGGCGCGCTTCGATGGAGACGATTTTCCCCGGATCGATGTCGAAACCTGTCACCGGGAAGCCGCTGCGGGCAATGGCCATGGCGAGCGGCAGGCCGACATAGCCGAGGCCGATAATGCCGGCGCGCGCGCTGCGGGCCTCGATCTTGGAGAGAAGTGCGTCGAAGGTAGGGGAGCTGGCCAAGGCAGGGTCTCATCTGGATTCCGGAAGATCGGTTTACGGTCTAATGGAAGTTCTGCGCGAATGAAACCCGCAAGAGATTGTGTGGGCGATCACAGCTTCGAGCCGCCTCTCCCGGCGTTGCGTGGTGTGGCGAAAATGGCTCGGATGCCTAAAGAGATGCCATCCGGAGGCCAGAAAATATGCAAGAGCCATTGTCTGGCGTTCGTGCCATGCCTATTTACGTTGGATAACAAACCACCAGAAAGGACTCCTATCCAGCCCGGAATATCAAGGGTTTGACAGGTGCCGCTGCCTCCCCCGGCAGATTGTTGACACAATAATACCGCTCGTCCATCCTGATTGTCCGCCTTGCGCATGACCATGCTGCATGACGGCCTGTCGACTCTTTGAGGGGGTGGCGTGCCTTATGAGGATATTACCGAGAATGGGCGCGATCGACCTCCGTGTTTCATCGATTTTGCTGGATCGGGTTGCTGAATGGCTGACGAATTCTTCGCTGGCCGGCGACGACCTTGAAAGTATCGTTCGCGGTTTCTGCGAACGCATAGCCGCCGCCGGTCTGCCGATCGCGCGGGTGCATCTCACCTTTTCTATGCTGCATCCGCTCTACGATGCGCTCAGCTTCACCTGGCGACGGGCAAGCGGGGTGACGATCGAAGGATACCGGCATGCGGCGGGACAGAAGCCGGACCGGTTCCTGCAGAGCCCCTACTATTATCTGCTGGACAACAATCTCCAGCACATCCGCCGCCGCATTCCGGCCGATGGTCCCGCGGAATTTCCGGTGTTTCAGGATTTGCGCGAGGAGAAGATCACCGACTACCTCGCCTTCGTGCAGCCGTTCGGCGACGGTTCCGTGCAGGGGATGATGGGATCCTGGTCGACCGACAGCAATGCCGGCTTCTCCGACGACATGATCGATGCGTTACTGCGCATGCAGAACCATCTGGCTGTTGCCGCGAAGATGGCCGTCCTCGGCAAGCTCGCAAACAACATGCTGACAACCTATCTCGGTGGCGATGCCGGAAAGCGCGTTCTCAACGGCCAGATCCGTCGTGGCGATGGTGAGACGATCCGCGCGGCACTTGTGATGGGAGACATGCGACAGTCGACCATGTACGCCGAGAAGGAGGGTCGGCAGACCTATATCGACACGCTGAACCAGTTCTTCGATGCCATCGCTGCGCCCTTCAACCGCAATGGTGGCGAGATCCTGAGCTTCATCGGCGATGGTTTTCTGGCCGTCTACCCGTGCGGGCGCCACAAGGACCCCTCTTCCATCGCCTGTCAGGCCGCGCTGTCGGCCGTGCATGTCGCGCAGACACACGTGGCGGAGCTCAACAGGGAACGGCAGGACAAGGGGCTCAGCAAGATCTCCTACGGTATCGGCCTGCATGTCGGCAATGTGATGTTCGGGAATGTCGGCCTGAAGGACCGCCTGACATTTTCGGCATTCGGGTCTGCGGTTAATGAAGTCCAGCGGTTGCAGTCGCTGACGAAGAAATATTCCCGTGAGGTTGTGGCAAGCCAGGCATTTGCGGGCTATTGCGGCGGCGAGTGGACGACCCTTGGCGAGGAAAAGCTGCGCGGTGTGCGCCAGAAAGTGACGGTGCTGCAGCCGCGGGCGCCGACGCCTCTGGTGGCGCTCGAGGATGGCTTCGACGAGGTGGCGCCAAGCGGTCTTTCGGAGGCAGAGCAGGTTATTCTTCTCCATCGCGACGCTCGCAAACAGGCCAAGGCGCCGGTGGCGGAAAAGCTCATGTAGGCGGGACAAACCGCCATTAAAATGGCCCGCCTAGCCCCTTGCCGGGGCGAGGTGCAGCCTGGTTTTTTGCGTGTGTGTCATCAACTGGACACCCCGTTTGCGGTACGCTAGTGTGCCCTCAACGGGAACGAAGAAAAACTGGGGAATTTCATTGGTATGGCGCCCGCCTCCGATCTGTTGCGCATTGAAAATCTCGACATTTCCTTCTCGATTTTCGGCGACCGTCTGCGTGCCGTAAAGAACGCCAATCTGCGCATTCTGCCGGGCAAGGTGACGGCCCTCGTCGGGGAGTCCGGTTCGGGCAAGTCCGTTATCAGCCAGGGCATCATGGGGATCTTGCCGACGCCGGCACGGGCGGAGGGACGGATCCTGTTTACCGACCCCCTGGACGGCAAGACGACAGATCTTCTGCAGTTCTCCCGCGACAGCGCGGAAATGCGCGATCTGCGCGGGCGGCGCATGGCGACGATCTTCCAGGAGCCGATGACATCCTTGTCGCCCCTGCACACGGTCGGCAACCAGATCAGCGAAGCGCTTCTCATCCATACCGATGCCGACAAGAAGCAGGCGCGGGAAAAGACCGAGGAAATGCTGGGTCTCGTGGGCTTTCCCAATCCGAAGCGTACATTCGACATGTATCCCTTCGAGCTCTCGGGCGGCATGCGCCAGCGTGCGATGATCGCGATGGCGCTGATCTGCAACCCCGCGCTCCTGATTGCCGACGAGCCGACAACGGCTCTGGACGTAACGATCCAGGCGCAGATCCTCGAACTGCTGCGTGATCTGCAACACAAACTCGGAATGGCGATGTTGCTGATCACCCATGACCTGGGCGTCGTGGCGAATATGGCCGACGAGGTCGTGGTGATCTATCACGGCGAGATCCTGGAAGCGGGCCCGGTGGAATCGATCTTCCGTAACCCCCAGCACCCCTATCTCAAGGCCCTGATGGCCGCAGTGCCGCATTTCGATATGAGGGCGGGCGAGCGGCTGAAGGCGTTGCGTGATGTGCCCGTCAATCTGGAATCCCTGATCGGCAAGAAGAAGGTCGAGGTCGAAGGGCCGCCGGTGCTTTTGTCGGTCAAGAACCTGACCAAGACCTTCAAGAGCCGCAATCGCGGTCTGTTCGGTAACCGTGAAACGGTTGCGTTCCGGGCTGTCGATGATGTCAGCTTCGATATCCGTCGCGGGGAATGCCTCGGGTTGGTCGGGGAGTCCGGTTGCGGCAAGACGACGGTCAGCAAGATCCTGATGCGCGCAATCACGCCGGATAGCGGCTCGGTCGTGTTCAACGACGGCAAGGATGTGATCGACGTCCTGTCCGCGAGCGGCGACGAATTGCAGGAGCTGCGCACCAAGATCCAGATGGTGTTCCAGGATCCGGTGTCTTCGCTTTCCCCGCGCATGACGGTTCGCAACATTTTGAGCGAGCCTTTGGAAATTCACGATCGCGGCAACAGCGCGGATCGCAAGAAGAAGGTCGAGGCACTGATGGGAGCGATCGGCCTCGATCGTCGCCACCTGAACCGATATCCCCACAGTTTCTCGGGCGGCCAGCGCCAGCGCATCGGCATCGCACGCGCACTGGCATTGGGACCCAAGCTGATCATTCTGGATGAGCCGGTTTCCGCGCTCGATGTTTCGGTCCAGGCTCAGATCCTCAACCTTCTCAAGGATTTGCAGCAAGAACTTGGGCTGACCTATCTGTTCATCTCGCACAATCTGGCGGTTGTCGACTATATGGCCGATCGTATCGCCGTCATGTGCAAGGGACGCATCGTGGAGATTGCGCCGCGCGAGATCATTTTGCGCGATCCGGTGCATCCCTATACCAAGTCATTGCTGGCGGCCGTGCCGTTCCCGGATCTTGACCGACCGCTCGATTTCGAGGCGCTGCGAAAGAATGGCGCTGCCGACAAGCAGAACTGGGGCATAACCTTTACCGCCGAACACGACGACGCGTCGGAGCTCGACTATGCCGATCTCGGCAACGGTCATTTCGTCCGCGCCCGCAAGGGTGCGGATACCAAGGAGCTACGGGCATGGTAAGTCGGCGCACCTTTTTGGGCGGCCTTGTGGGTTCGGTACTGGCGCCATCGATCGCCGGGGCGAACGGCGATCGCGACCGCGATATAGAGCCCGAATTCCTGACCGATTGGCTGCGCGCCGGCCGTATCCCGGCCATGGTCGATCGCCTGCCGACGCATCCGCGCATCGTAAACATGAAGAACATGGGGCGCGAGCCCGGCGTCTATGGCGGCACCGTGCGCACGATCATCGGTAGCGCGAAAGACATTCGGTACATGACCGTTAACGGCTATTCGCGCCTGGTCGGCTACGATACCCGTCTGCAGCTCCAGCCTGACATCGTGATGGGGTTCACGTCGGAGAACGATACCGTCTTTACCTTCCATCTTCGCGAGGGGCATCGCTGGTCGGACGGCGCGCCATTTACGGCGGATGATTTCAGGTACTGGTGGGAAGACGTCATTCTCGACAAGGCGCTGACGCCAGGCGGCGGTGCGCTGGAGCTCAGGCCGCATGGCGACCTGCCGCGCTTCGAAATGCTCGATCCGCTGACTGTGCGCTACAGCTGGGATAAGCCCAATCCAAACTTCATGCCGGCGCTTGCGGGTCCCCTGCCGCTGGTGATCTATGGTCCGGGTCACTACCTCAAGCAGTTCCACAAGAAGTATCAGGATGATTTTCGCCTATCGGCCTTGATGAAGGAGAACCGGGTCAAGAAGTGGGCCGACCTGCACATCAAGATGTCGCGCGCTTCGCGCCCCGAAAATCCGGAGCTTCCGACGCTTGATCCATGGCTGAACACGACCGCCCCGCCGGCCGATCAGTTCGTGTTCGTTCGCAACCCGTTTTTCCACCGCATCGATGAGAACGGTCTCCAGCTTCCGTATGTCGATCGCTTCGTGCTCAATGTCAGTTCGTCGTCGATCATTGCAGCCAAGGCGGGAGCAGGTGAAACCGACCTCCAGTCCACCGGCGTCGACTTCAACGACTATACCTTCCTGAAGGATGCCGAAAAGCGGTTCCCGGTGAAGGTCAACCTGTGGAAACAGATCCGCGGTTCGCGCGTGGCCCTGCTGCCGAACCTCAATTGTGCGGACGAGGTGTGGCGCGATCTGTTCCGGGATGTCCGGTTCCGCCGCGGGCTTTCGCTCGCCGTCGATCGGCACGAGATCAACATGGTCGCCTTCTACGGTCTTGGAAAGGCGAGCGCCGATACCGTGCTGCCAGAGAGCCCGCTCTACAAATCCGAATACGCCGATGCTTTCATCAACCACGACCCGGATGAGGCGAACCGCCTATTCGACGAGCTGGGCTTGTCCAAGCGTGACAGCGATGGCATCCGTTTCCTGCCGGACGGGCGCCGTGCTGAAATCACGGTCGAAACTGCCGGCGAGAGCACGCTTGATACCGATGTGCTCGAGCTTGTACGCGACCATTGGCGCCAGGTTGGCCTCGCGCTTTATGTGAGGACCTCGCAACGTGACGTGTTCCGCAACCGGGCGATGGGCGGCACGATCATGATGTCCATCTGGTTCGGGATCGACAACGGCGTCGCGACGGCAGACATGGTGCCGAACCAGCTGGCGCCGACATTCGACGATCAGCTGCAATGGCCGCTCTGGGGCATGCACTACCTGTCGGCCGGCCAGGAAGGCGCGGCACCGGATCTGCCGGAGGCAAAGCAGCTGGTTGACCTGCTCAACCAATGGGGCCTGACCGCACGGTTCGAGGAACGCGAGGCGATCTGGCATCAGATGTTGTCGCTCTATACCCAGCAAGTGTTCTCGATCGGCCTGATCAACAGCACCCTGCAGCCGATATTGCACTCGGCAAAGCTTCAGAACGTGCCGGACCGCGCACTCTACGGCTTCGATCCGACCTGCTTCCTTGGCATCTACATGCCTGACACCTTCTGGTTCAAGGAGGCCTGATCCATGCTGAGATACATCCTGTGGCGCATTGCTGCGATGGTGCCGACGCTCTTCGTCATTTCAGCACTGGTTTTCACGATCATCGAGCTGCCGCCGGGCGACTTCTTCGAGAGCCAGATCGCCGAGCTGCGGGCGCAGGGCGAAAACGCCAACCTTCAGGAAATCGAAGAGCTGCGCAAACAGTACGGTTTCGATAAGCCTGCGGTCGTGCGCTACTTCTACTGGGTCGGCGGAATGCTTCACGGCGATTTCGGCTATTCCTTCGAATACCAGCTGCCGGTGTCTGATGTTGTCGGCGATCGCCTATGGCTCACGATCCTGGTTTCCTTCTCCACGATCCTGCTGACGTGGCTGATCGCGTTTCCGATCGGTATCTATTCCGCCACGCATCAATATAGCTGGGGCGACTATGGGCTGACCTTCGTCGGCCTGCTCGGCATCGCCATTCCCAATTTCATGCTGGCATTGATCCTGATGTATTTTGCAAACATCTGGTTCGGCATTTCAATTGGGCATCTGATGGATCAGAAGTTCCTGTCGGAACCAATGAGCTGGGAAAAGGCGCGCTCGATCCTGTCGCACCTGTGGATCCCGGTCATCATCGTCGGTGCCGCCGGCACGGCAGGCATGATCCGCCGATTGCGCGCGAACCTGCTTGACGAAATGCAGAAGCAATACGTGATGACCGCTCGCGCGAAAGGCCTGCATCCGCTGCGCGCCTTGATCAAATACCCATTGCGCATGGCGCTCAATTTTTTCGTGGCCGATATCGGATCGATCCTGCCCTCGATCATATCCGGTGCCGAGATCGTGGCGATCGTTCTGTCGTTGGAGACAACCGGACCCATGCTTATCAAGGCTCTCCAGAGCCAGGACATGTATCTCGCGGGCTCGTTCCTGATGTTCCTCGCTTTCTTGAATGTCATCGGCGTTCTCATTTCGGATATCGCACTCGGGTTTCTTGATCCGCGCATCCGTCTTCAAGGCAGGAGCACCAAATAATGTCGCCCTTGCCTCCGCCCGGTGCGCCTCTGCCGCACTACGTTTCCACCGCGCCCTTCGATCCTTTCGCAACGGAGACGGCGACCGCTGCTCAGTCGCGTATGCACCTCGCGTCGCAAAAGCGGCTGATGTGGTGGAAGTTCAAGCAACACCGGTTGGCGCTTGCCTCGGGCATCTTCCTGGTTGCGATCTACTTCATGATCATCATCGTGGAGTTTCTGGCGCCCTACGGGCTGCACACGCGAAATGTCGACTTCATCCATTCGCCGCCGCAGCGCGTACATCTGTTCCACGAGGGGAAGTTCGTCGGTCCGTTCGTCTATGGTCGCAGCATGTCGCTCGATCTGGATACGCTGCACCGCCTGTATACGGACAGGCCGAACGACGTGCAGCCGATCCGCTTCTTCTGCCGCGGCGACGGCTATAAATTCTGGGGGCTCATCAGCTCTGACCTGCATCTGGTGTGCCCGGCCGTTGGGGGGCAGATGTTCCTTCTGGGAACCGATCGGTTGGGGCGCGACGTGCTGTCGCGCATCATGTATGGCGCCCGCATTTCGCTGACCATCGGGTTGATCGGTATTGCGATCAGCTTTTGCCTCGGCATCGTGATCGGTGGTCTGGCCGGTTACTGGGGCGGGATTTTCGATCTGGTTGTTCAACGCCTGATCGAGGTGCTGCAGTCTTTGCCAAGCCTGCCACTCTGGATGGCGCTGGCTGCCGTCATGCCGGTGACTTGGAGCCCGATCGTCATCTATTTCGGTATTACTGTGATCCTCGGGATCATCGACTGGACGGGGCTTGCGCGAGCGGTGCGCTCGAAGCTGTTGGCCTTGCGAGAGGAGGACTACGTTCAGGCGGCGCAGCTTATGGGCGCCAGCACCGCCCGCGTGATCGGCCGGCATCTTGTTCCGGGCTTCATGTCGCATCTGATCGCATCAGCGACGATTTCAATCCCGGGCATGATTCTCGGGGAGACCGCACTCAGCTTCCTCGGGCTCGGTCTGCGCCCGCCGATCACCAGTTGGGGCATCCTGCTCACCGAGGCAAAGAGCGTGAGCGTCATTGCATTCTATCCATGGTTGCTTTTTCCTATTATACCGGTCGTTCTGGTGATTTTGGCGTTCAACTTTCTGGGAGACGGCTTGCGTGACGCGGCAGATCCCTACAAATAGCGCGCAGTCGGACGGAGCGCTGCTCTGCCGCAACGGCACGCGGAAACCGGCGGTGCTAGGTGTTTAATAGCCCAGAAGGAATGCCCATGGCACGGCGCCTGGAAGATGCCCGTATCCTCATGTACAGCCACGATACCTTCGGACTCGGGCACTTGCGCCGCTGTCGGGCGATCGCGCATGCGCTGGTGGAGGACTACAGGGGGCTCAGTATCCTGATTGTCTCCGGAGCCACGATCGCCGGCGCGTTCGACTATCGCGCCCGCGTGGACTTCGTGAAAATTCCGAGCGTGATCAAGCTTCGCAACGGCGAATATACGTCGATGGCAAGCCATATCGATCTTCAGGAGACCCTGAAGATGCGGGAATCGATCATTCGCCACACGGCGGAGACATTTCAGCCCGACGTTTTCATCGTCGACAAGGAGCCGATGGGCTTGAAGGGCGAAGTGGAAGACACGCTCGCCTATCTGAAGGCGCAAGGCGCGACGCTGGTGCTGGGGCTGCGCGAAATCATGGACGCTCCGCACCTTCTGGACGCCGAGTGGAAGAAGAACGGGATCATGCAGAAGATCGATCAGTATTACGATTCGATCTGGGTTTATGGCCCCCCGGATTTCTATGATCCACTGGTTGGCCTCGATGTGCCGGTCAGTGTTCGACGGAAGATGGATTTCGTCGGCTTCCTGCAGCGCAGCGTCTCCACCAGCAAGACGTCGATCAACGCGCGCAACGACAACTATATCCTGGTGACGACAGGCGGTGGTGGCGACGGCGCGGATCTCGTCGAAGACGTCATGAACGCCTACGAACATGATGCCAGCCTGCAGCAGAGAGCGCTGGTCGTGCTGGGGCCATACATGCCCGCCGCCGAGCGCGCCAAGCTCGTTCAAAAGGGCGCGAAGATTCCCTATGTCGAGGTCATCGAGTTCGACAACCACATGGAAGAACTGGTCGCCGGCGCCGTCGGCGTGGTCGCCATGGGTGGATACAACACCTATTGCGAGATCCTGTCCTTCGACAAGCCGGCGTTGATCGTTCCCCGCATCAAGCCGCGCGAGGAACAGTTGCTGCGCGCCCAGCGGGCGAGCGAACTGGGCCTGGTGGATGTTCTGTTGCCTGAGCAATCGGCCGATCCTGCTGTCATGGCTGCAGCATTGAAACGCCTGCCGCAGCGGCTGCCGCCCTCGCAGAGTGGCTGCACGCTGCAGCTCGACGGCCTGAACCACATCTCGCAGACCGTTGGACACTGGCTGGACAGCCGCGGCCGCCATCTCTCCATTGTCAGTGCCGAGTGAAAGTCACCCTGTTGCCGCTCCGCCGGAAGATACTTGTCGTCCTGAAGGGCTACCCACGCCTTTCGGAAACCTTCATCGCGCAGGAATTGCTTGGTCTCGAGAAGGCAGGCTTCGAACTGACCTTGATCTCGATGCGCCGCCCGACCGACAAGAAGCGCCATCCGGTTCACGACGAGATAAAGGCCAAGGTCGTCTACCTGCCTGAATATCTGCATGAGGAACCCATCCGGGTTCTGAAGGGCCTGTTTCACAGCTTCACACGACCGGGCGCCAAGACGCTCTGGAAGCGGTTCTTCAAGGACCTGCCTCGCGACATTTCCCGCAACCGCTTCCGGCGGCTGGGGCAGGCTTTCGTGCTGGCCCGCGAGTGGCCGGACAATGGCGGTTGGCTGCACGCGCATTTCATTCACACGCCCGCATCGGTCACCGAATATGCGAGCATTCTGACCGGCGTTCCCTGGACGTGTTCGGCCCACGCCAAGGACATCTGGACGTCGCCGGATTGGGATCTCGGCGAGAAGCTGAACAGCGCACGCTGGACCGTCACGTGCACGCGCAACGGCTATGATCACATGCGCACGCTGACGGCTCGCACCGATGCCGTCTATCTCAGCTATCATGGTCTTGATCTTGGCCGCTTCGGTTCTTTCCCAGGCCAGCGATCGCACAGGAACGGTCGTGATCCGGTCGATCCCGTTCTCATTCTCTCCGTCGGCCGGGCGGTCGAGAAGAAGGGCTACGATACGCTGCTTGAAGCACTGGCGCTTTTGCCGGCGGACTTGAACTGGCGTTTCGAGCATATCGGCGGAGGCGACGAACTGACGAAGCTGAAGGCGATGGCAGCGACGTTGGGCATCGCGGAGCGGATTACCTGGAAGGGTGCACTCGCACAGGAAGACGTGCTCGATCACTACCGCCGAGCCGATATTTTCGCGCTGGCCTGCCGGATTGCCGCAAACGGCGATCGCGATGGATTGCCCAACGTTCTGGTGGAAGCGTCGAGCCAGCGCCTGCCCTGCATCTCCACGTCGGTATCCGGTGTGCCGGAACTTCTCATTCATCGCGAAAACGGTCTGGTCGTTCCTCCCGAAAGCCCAGAGTCGTTGGCAAAGGCGCTTCATATGGCGATCGCCGACCCGGCACTGCGTCTCAAGCTGGGCGAGGCAGCCGAAAAGCGCGTGCGCGCACATTTCGATTACCACTCAAGCATCGATCAGCTCAGCAAGCTATTTGAGGAAGAATGGCGGAAGACCGCATGAGTGCACCGCGCATTTTCTTTTACGTTCAGCATCTGCTGGGCATCGGCCACATCGCGCGTGCGAGCCGTATCGCGAATGCGTTGGTGCGTAACGGCTTCGATGTAACCGTCGTAACCGGCGGATTGCCGGTTCCCGGCTTCCCGGGAGACGGGATCAAGACCGTGACCCTGCCGCCGGTTGTGGCCAGCAATGTCGGGTTTTCCGGTCTTGCCGACGAAAATGGCATTGCTGCCGACGCGGCATTTCTGGAGCGGCGGCGCGATCTCCTCCTTGCCGCTTTTGAGGAAGCCAAGCCGGATGTTGTCATCATAGAGGCATTTCCGTTTGGTCGTCGCCAGATGCGCTTCGAGCTTCTGCCGCTTCTCGATGCCATAGAAAAGGCAAGCCCTCGGCCAAAACTGCTGAGTTCCGTGCGCGACATCCTGCAGGAAAACAGAAAGCCCGGTCGCGATGCCGAAACGGTTGATCTTGTTCGCAATCATTTCGATACGGTGCTTGTGCACGGCGATCCGGCCTTCGTTCGGCTGGAAGATACATTCCCACTGACGTCGGAGATTGCCTCGAAAATCCGCTATACCGGCATCGTTGCGGCTGACCCGGCACCGGAACCAACCGAGCGTTTCGACATCATCGCATCGGCCGGCGGTGGGGCGGTCGGATCGGATCTTCTGCGTGCTGCAAACGCTGCGGCCGCCGATCTGCCGAAGGAGTTGCGGTGGCTGCTGATCAGCGGTCCCAATCTTCCCGAGGCGGATTTCGTTGCCCTTTCGCAGCAGGCGCCTGACAACGTGACGCTGGTGCGCTTCCGCAAGGACTTCCCGTCTCTACTGCGTGGTGCGCGCGTTTCGATTTCGCAGGCCGGCTACAACACGGTCGGAGACCTCTTGCAAACCGATTGCCGTGCGATCCTCATCCCGTTCGTGGCCGGGGGCGAAACCGAGCAGACCGTGCGGGCCGAGCGGCTCCAGATCTTGGGGCTGGCGGACGTTTTGCCGGAAAGCGGCCTGACGGCAAAGATGGTGGCCGAGGCGGTCGAGACTGCGCTTGCGCACCCCCGTAAAGTCTCGGTGCCCTTGGATCTTGATGGTGCAAACACAACAGCCCAGATCATTCGCGCAATGACCGGCTGAAACGCTCGCACTTTATCAAAGTCCTATGATATAAAAAGAATCCCAACGGGAATCGGCGCGATCAACGCACGTCGCTTCGCGTTGTTTTTGTTATTCTATCCGGTGGTCGACAGCATGATCTTGTTCTCGGCGTTCCTTCCCTGTTTCGCTACAGGATTGCGGCCCCCGGCGTTTCCAGACAATTGACGGTTAACAATGGAAAAAAGCCTCGCGCGCTATATCTGGTCGAACACGCGGCTGCAGCAGCTCTGGATTCTGACTGTCGTAGCGTTGTCGATGATACCGTATTTTCTATCATTCGACCTCCCGAAGCAGATCGTCAACGGCCCTATCCAGGGCTCCGGCTTCGAAGGCGAAGGCGCGACCCAGACCTTCTTTCATCTGTCCTACACCTTCCCTGTTATCGGCAAGGTCGAGTTCTTCCAAGGCATTCAGCTTGACCGTCTTCAGATGCTGATGGCGCTCAGCCTGGTTTTCCTTGCGCTGGTCGTGCTCAACGGATTGTTCAAGTTCTACATCAACACCTACAAGGGCCGATTGGGCGAACGGATGCTCCGGCGCATTCGCTTCGAACTGATCGACAGGGTGCTGCGCTTTCCGCCCAGCCAGTTCAAGCGGGTAAAATCCGCCGAAATTGCTACGATGATCAAGGACGAGGTGGAGCCAATGGGTGGCTTCACTGGAGACGCCTTCGTTTCGCCAGCCCTTCTCGGTGGGCAGGCACTCACGGCGCTGGCTTTCATCATCATCCAGAATTTCTGGCTCGGGATGATTGCCGCTGCGATCGTCGGTGTTCAGGCCGTCGTCATTCCCCGCATGAGAAAGCGGCTGCTTGAACTCGGTCGCCAGCGCCAGCTGACGGCGCGCGAGCTTTCCGGCCGCGTCGGCGAAATCGTTGACGGTATCGGGACGATCCACAGCAACGACACCTCGAACCTGGAGCGCGCGGACATTGCGACGCGGCTCGGTTTGATCTTCTCGATCCGCTACGACCTCTATCAGTGGAAGTTCCTGGTCAAGTTCCTGAACAACTTCCTGGCGCAGGTCACGCCGTTTCTCTTCTATGCCATTGGTGGCTATCTGGCGCTGCAGGGTCGCCTGGATATCGGGCAGCTGGTCGCGGTGATCAGCGCGTACAAGGATCTTCCCGGACCGCTGAAGGAACTGATCGACTGGGATCAGATGCGCCAAGACGTGCAGGTCAAGTATCAGCAGGTCTACGAGCAGTTCAACATCGAGCCGCTTATCGACGGTAAGATCCAGGAGGTTCCGACCGAAGCAATCGGCCCCCTCTCCTATCCGCTTGTCGTGACGAACCTGACGGTGAGCGACGATAGCGGTGCGCGATTGGTCGATCACGTCTCGGTTGAGATCCGGCCCAACGAGACGGTCGCCGTCGTCGGACCCAATGCGAGCGGCATCGAGGCTTTCGCCGAAGCGCTCGGACGCTTGGTGTGGCCGGATACCGGGCGTATCACCATTGACGGCAAGGATTTACTCGAGCTTCCGGAATCGATCACTGGGCGCCGGATCTCCTATGCATCGGCCGATACCTACTTCTTCCACGGCACGTTGCTGGACAACTTGCTCTACGGTTTGAAGCACGCGCCATTGACGACGCCCAGCTATGACGACCAGGCAGCGCTTGAGGCCAAGTGGTATGCGATCGAAGCGCAAAAGGCAGGTAATCCTGCGCTTGACCTGAATAGCGACTGGGTGGATTACCGCGCGGCTGGCGCCACGGGCCCGCAGGACATCCTGAAAACCATCCGGCCGGTGCTTGACGCCGTACTGATGTCGGAAGGCGTTCTCGATCTAGCGCTTCGTTCGGTCGTCGACACAAGCATCCACGTGACTCTTGCAGATCACATCGTCGACCTGCGTGCCGCCTTGCGCAAGCGCATGGAGGAATCTGATCTCGGCAATATCGTCGTGCCGTTCGACTTCGATGCCTACAACTCGCAGGCGACGGTTGGCGAAAACCTGCTCTTCGGGTCGATGAAGCGGCCGATGATGAACAATCGACGGCTTGCGGCGCATCCCTACTTCCAGGCGCTCTTCCGCGAAACCGGTCTCAGCGATGACCTGTACGCCATGGGTCTCGAGATTGCCGAGAACGCGGTGGAGCTCTTCCATGACCTGCCGCCGGACCATCCGTTCTTCCAACAGCTGACGTTCATGACGGCGGATGACATTCCCACCTATCAGGGACTGCTCCAGAAGCTGCAGAGCCGGCGATTCGATGATGCGACACCGGAGGAGCGCCAGGCGATCATCCGGCTGAGCTTTGCCTATATCGAGCCTCGTCACCGTTTCGGTCTGCTGACGGATGAGCTGATGGCCAAGATCGTCAGCGCCCGCAAGCAATTCCATCAGAACATTCCAGACGATCTGGCCGCACTCATCGAGCGTTACGATCCGGAACACTTCATTTCGTCGGCCAGCCTGATGGACAACGTGCTGTTCGGACGCATTGCCTACCAGCAGGCCGATGCCTCCGACCGCATCCGTGCCATCATGGGCGATCTGTTCGACTCGCTCGACCTGTTTGACGATGTGCTCTCCATCGGGTTGGAGTTCGACGTCGGATCCGGCGGCAAGCGTCTGACGATGGCCCAGCGCCAGAAGCTCAACCTCGCGCGCGCGCTCATCCGGCGCTCCGATTATTTCGTGTTCAATCGTCCGCTTTCTGCGCTCGACCAGCGACTGCAGGACCAGATCACCCACAACATTGTCAGTGGTCTGCACAAGGAAGGCGAGCGGCCTGGCATCATCTGGGTGCTTTCAAACGCGAAGCTCGCCGAGATCTTTGATCGAATTTTGCTGTTTGACCGGGGAACACTGGTTGAAGCCGGTAATTTTCCGGAACTTTCGGAACAAAACGGTATGTTCAAGGAACTGTTATCGTAATATCTTAATAGGGCGGCGTAAGAGCGCCCTACGAGGGGTGCAATGGAATTCTAGCAGGCGCACCTGATGATGTGCGGCAGGGGGTAAGTACGCTCATGCTGTTGAGAGACGAAGTCGAAATGCTGCGGCGGGTGCCGATCTTCTCGAGGATCGCGCCAGCCAAGCTGAAGCTTTTGGCCTTCACCTCGGATCGAATGACCTACAAGATAGGTCAAGATCTTTTCCATCAGGGCGACCCAGGCGATGCGGCCTATGTCGTTCTTTCCGGTACTGCTGACATTCTGGTGCATTCACCGGCAGGCGACATCAAGGTTGCCGATGTAGATCCCAATTCCATCGTTGGCGAGATTGCCATCCTTTGCGACGTGTCGCGAACGGCGACGGTGCGCGCGACCTCCGCACTCGAAGTCCTTCGCATCAGCAAGGAGCATTTCTTGAAATTGCTGAGCGATTTTCCGGAGATGGCCGTCGAGATCATGCGCGTTCTGGCTGACCGCTTGAACCACACGACTGCGGAACTGACCGCGGCCAAGGCTGCCAAGCGTCCCCAGCCGGAAAACGCCTGACCTATCTTTCGAGAAACAAAAAAGCCCGCCTGGAACAATCCAGGCGGGCTTTTTCTTTGATGCGTGCGCTCAATCGCGCTGTTCGAGCGCCTTGCTGAATGCCAGCGCTGCGAGCGTGCAGATGGCGCCCGACAGCAGGTAGTATCCGACAAAGGTCAGACCGAAGCGGCTGGACAGGCTGAGCGCAACCAACGGCGCAAAGCCGGCGCCGACGAGCCAGGCAAGGTCAGACGTGAACGCGGCGCCCGTATAGCGGTAGCCACGGCCGAAGCGCGATGAGATCGAGCCCGTAGCCTGGCCGAAGGAAAGACCGAGAACGCCAAAGCCGATGATGACGAAGGCATCCTGTCCCTCTGATCCAGAACCGATCAGGATGGGGCCTATGAAGCTGAAGATGGCGATGAGGACGGCGCAGACAGCCAGCTGTCCACGGCGACCGATACGGTCGGCGATCAGGCCCGATGCGATGATGGCGACGATGCCGACCATTGCACCGATAATCTGGACGACCATGAACGTGCCGATCGGCTGGTTGCCGTAAAGGCTCATCCAGCCAAGCGGGAAGATGGTCACCAGATGGAACATCGCGAAGCTTGCCAGCGGCACGAAGGCACCGATGAGAATGTCACGTCCATGGATGCGTAGCACGTCGCGAAGCGGTGCTGCTTCCAGCTCATGCTTTTCCAGGGCCGTGCCGAACTCCGTGGTCATGACGAGGCGCAGGCGCGCGAACAGCGCAACCACGTTGATCGCGAAGGCGACAAAGAACGGATAACGCCAGCCCCAGCTCAAGAAGTCCTCGCTGGAGAGGTTGGCGATGAAGTAGCCGAACAGAATGCTTGCCAGCGCAAAGCCGATCGGCGCGCCGAGCTGCGGAATCATCGCGTACCAGCCACGGCGATTTTGCGGAGCGTTCAGCGCCAGGAGGGACGCCAGTCCATCCCATGCGCCACCGAGCGCAAAGCCTTGCCCGAGCCGGAAGAGTGCGAGAAGCGCAATCGACCATGCACCGATCTCGTTATATCCCGGCAGGAAGGCGATGGAGGCCGTCGAGCCGCCAAGCAGGAAGAGTGCGATCGTGAGCTTGGTTCCGCGGCCGTAAAGCCGGTCGATGGTCATGAACACGACCGAACCGACGGGGCGCGCCAGGAAGGCCAGCGAGAATATCGCGAAGGAATAAAGGGTGCCTGTCAGGCGATCCGGCGCGAAGGGGAATACGAGCTGCGGAAATACCAGGACCGAGGCGAGACCGTAGACGAAGAAGTCGAAGAATTCCGACATGCGTCCAATGATAACACCGATCGCGATACTGCCGGGCGATACCGGCTTGTCCGCGTGAATTTGTCTTGCGTCGCGTTCCATCGACGTGGACGACGGTCCATAGTGTGATGCATTTGCCATTCAACGCCTCCCTCGTTAAGGCGCTTGCGGCAAAGCGCCTCATAGCGAGTCTTGAACAAACCCGCACGCTTATCAAGTCCGGCCGAAGTAAATAGTTCATCATCCGATCGCAAAATTAGGTGTGGATGAAAAATTACGGTCTGCTGGCCGTAAAACGCCGCGAAAAAGGTGGTCGGAGCGGTTCGCGCGGATATATTAGCGCTTCAAAAGTGCTTGGGTTGCGAAAAAATCCTTCCAGCCGATATCAGGATTTTGACATCGGGCGCAGCCTGTCTTATCCCGCAGTGCGGCAAATCTGCTGCACTGCGACCAAACACCTCATGTTGATATCAGATACAGTGCTTTAGTCGCGGTTTGGACGAAACAACAAGAGCATAGAGACGTGCAAAAACTGCCGAAGTTTTCCCGCCATCTCCTCATCCTGCCGCTGCTGCTGACGCTGGCGGGATGCAATTTGGTGGTCATGTCGCCGTCGGGCGACATAGCCATGCAACAGCGCGACCTTATCGTCGTATCGACCGTGCTGATGCTGCTGATCATTGTTCCGGTGATCTTCCTCACGCTGTTTTTCGCCTGGCGGTACCGTCGGTCGAATACGGCTGCGACCTATGATCCCGAGTGGCACCATTCGACGCGTCTGGAAGTTGTCATCTGGTCCGCTCCGCTGGCGATCATCATCGCGCTTGGCGCAATTACCTGGATCAGCACCCACAAGCTCGATCCGTTTCGTCCGCTGGACCGGATCGATGCGGAGCGGAGCATCCCTGCCGATACCAAGCCGCTGACCGTTCAGGTGGTCGCGCTCGACTGGAAGTGGCTGTTCTTCTATCCGGACCTCGGCATTGCGACGGTCAACGAACTGGCAGCGCCGGTTGATGTGCCGATCAATTTCGAGATCACGTCGTCGTCGGTCATGAATTCGTTCTATGTCCCGGCGCTCGCCGGGCAGATCTATGCGATGCCGGGCATGCAGACCAAGCTGCATGCAGTCATCAACAAGGAAGGCGTCTACGACGGCTTTTCCGCGAACTACAGCGGTGCGGGCTTCTCGCACATGCGCTTCAAGTTCCACGGCTTCAACCAGCAGGGCTTTGATGCCTGGGTTGCACAGGTGAAGTCACAGGGCACGGCGTTGAACCGTGATACCTACCTCAAGCTCGAGCGTCCGAGTGAGCGCGAGCCGGTGCGTTACTTCGCGTCTGCCGACAAGGATCTCTTCAATGCGATCCTCAACATGTGCGCGGCACCGGGCAAGATGTGCATGAACGAGATGATGCACATCGACATGATGGGCGGCGGCGGCAAGGAAAGCGCTGAAAACCGCGAGAAGCTCAAATACGACGATCGCCATGCCGACGGTAACGAAGGCGCCCACGGTGCAGCTGCGCCGGCGACCGAAGGTCAGGGCAACACCGAAGCGGTACCCGCCGCAGGCAATGCCAGCGACGCCGGCCAGGCCGACGACATGCAGAACATGCCGGGAATGCAGCATGACGGGCACAGCATGCCCGGGATGAACCAGAGCACCGGCGAAACAACTCCTGCTCCGCAGACCAACAACTAGACCTGGCGCTTTGCGTCGATAAGACATCAATGAACGGGTTATTCCATGTTTTCCAATCCTGACCTTCTGAAGTTGATCTTCGGCCGGTTGACCCTAGAAGCGATCCCCTATCACGAGCCGATTCTGGTCGCGACGTTCACGGCGGTTGCGCTCGGCGGTATCGCTGTTCTGGGTCTCATTACCTACTTCAAGCTCTGGAGCTATCTCTGGAACGATTGGCTGACCAGCGTCGATCACAAGAAGATCGGCATCATGTACGTCATCCTGGCGCTCGTGATGCTGCTGCGCGGTTTCTCCGATGCCATCATGATGCGTCTGCAGCAGGCGCTGGCCTTCAACGGATCGGCAGGCTATCTGCCGCCGCATCATTACGACCAGGTGTTCACCGCGCACGGTGTCATCATGATCTTCTTCATGGCCATGCCGTTCGTCACGGGTCTGATGAACTTCGTGGTTCCGCTGCAGATCGGTGCGCGTGACGTTTCCTTCCCCTTCCTGAACAACTTCTCGTTCTGGATGACGACGGCAGGCGCGATCATCATCATGATCTCGCTCTTCGTCGGCGAATTCGCGCAGACCGGCTGGCTGGCCTATCCGCCGCTGTCGGGTTCCGATTACAGCCCCGGGGTTGGGGTCGACTATTATATCTGGGGCCTGCAGGTGGCGGGTATCGGCACGACGCTGTCGGGGATCAACCTGATCGCGACCATCGTGAAGATGCGTGCTCCCGGCATGACCATGATGAAGATGCCTGTCTTCACCTGGACGTCGCTCTGCACCAACGTGCTGATCGTCGCGACCTTCCCGGTTCTGACGGCGACGCTTGCGCTGCTGTCGCTTGACCGTTACGCCGGCACCAACTTCTTCACCAATGACCTTGGTGGCAATCCGATGATGTATGTGAACCTCATCTGGATCTGGGGTCACCCGGAAGTGTACATCCTGGTGCTGCCGGCTTTCGGTATCTTCTCGGAAGTCGTTGCGACCTTCTGCGGCAAGCGCCTCTTTGGTTATGCCTCGATGGTCTACGCGACGGTCGTCATCACCATCCTCTCCTACCTCGTGTGGCTGCACCACTTCTTCACGATGGGTTCGGGTGCGAGCGTCAACTCGTTCTTCGGCATCACCACGATGATCATTTCGATCCCCACCGGGGCGAAGATGTTCAACTGGCTGTTCACGATGTATCGCGGTCGTATCCGCTACGAAGTGCCGATGCTGTGGACGATCGGCTTCATGGTCACCTTCGTCATCGGTGGCATGACCGGCGTTCTTCTCGCCGTTCCGCCGGCAGACTTCGTGCTGCACAACTCGCTGTTCCTGATCGCCCACTTCCATAACGTCATCATCGGCGGCGTGGTGTTCGGCCTCATGGCAGGCGTGACCTACTGGTTCCCGAAGGCGTTCGGCTACAAGCTCGATCCGTTCTGGGGCAAGATGTCCTTCTGGTTCTGGTTGATCGGCTTCTACTTCGCCTTCATGCCGCTCTACGTGCTCGGCCTGATGGGCGTGACCCGTCGCGTGTCGCAGTTCGAGGATCCGTCGTTGCAGATCTGGTTCATCATCGCTGCTTTCGGTGCAGTCCTGATTGCGATCGGTATTGCTTCGTTCCTGATCCAGCTCGTCGTCAGCTACCTCAAGCGCGATCAGCTGCGTGACACCACGGGCGACCCGTGGGATGCGCGTACGCTGGAATGGTCGACGTCTTCGCCTCCGCCGGACTACAACTTCGCCTTCACGCCGGTCGTGCATGACCACGACAGCTGGTACGACATGAAGGGACGCGGCTACGCCCGCCCGCTGGAAGGCTTCAAGCCGATCCACATGCCGAAGAACACCGGCACCGGTGTCATCCTCGGCGGCATCAGCGTGGTCTTCGCCTTTGCGATGATCTGGTACATGTGGTGGCTCGTGGTACTTTCGTTCGTCGCGATGATTGCGATCTCGATCGGCCATACGTTCAACTACAAGCGTGACTTCTACATCCCCGCGGAAGAGGTCATCGAAACGGAAGGCAAGCGCACGACGCTTCTTGCCGAGCAGGTGTAAGACCATGAGCGATATCGCAATCGACAAGGCCGACAAGCCTGAATTCTACATGACGGAAGAGCACCATCCTGAAGGCAGCACCATGCTGGGCTTCTGGCTCTACCTGATGAGCGACTGCCTGATCTTTGCAGTGCTCTTTGCAACCTACGCCGTCCTCGGCCGCAATTATGCGGCCGGGCCGTCGCCGGCGGATCTGTTCGATCTGCCGCTGGTGGCAATCAATACCTCGATGCTGCTTTTGTCCTCCATCACCTATGGCTTCGCCATGCTGCAGATGGAGCGTCAGAAGAAGGCAGAGACCCTGTTCTGGCTGGCTGTTACCGGTCTCTTCGGCGCGGCCTTCCTTGGACTGGAACTCTACGAGTTCTCGCATCTGATCCACGAAGGTGCCGGCCCGTCGCGCAGTGCGTTCCTGTCCTGCTTCTTCACGCTGGTGGGCACCCACGGACTGCACGTCACCTTCGGTATCATCTGGCTCATTACGTTGATGGTACAGGTTTCGATGCACGGCCTGATCCCGGAAAACCGTCGTCGCCTGATGTGCCTGTCGATGTTCTGGCACTTCCTTGACGTTGTCTGGATCGGCGTCTTTTCCTTCGTCTATCTTATGGGAGTACTCGGATGAGTTCGCACGCACCCGCACATGAGGATGCTCACGAAGCCCATCATGGTCACAGCCACGGACACGAGGCTGCCCACGGCACGCTGAAGAGCTATGTCATCGGCTTCGTGCTGTCGGTTATCCTGACGGCCATCCCCTTCTGGATGGTCATGGCTGATGTCTTCGACAACCATGCAGTCACAGCCGCCTGGATCATGGGCCTCGGCGCCATCCAGATCGTCGTGCACATGGTCTTCTTCCTGCACATGAATCCGCGTTCGGAAGGCGGCTGGACGATGATGGCGTTGATCTTCACGCTTCTCCTCGTCGCAATCGCGCTTTCGGGTTCGCTCTGGGTCATGCATCATTTGAATACCAACATGATGCCGATGAGCCCGGAAATGATGAAGAACATGCCGTAATGGCAGAGGCGGGCGGCGGAAACGCCGCCCGCTACGGTTTTGGATATGACCAATCCCACCTCCCCAAAAGCACAACAACAGCATTCGATCATCGGCCTGGCACTGTTTTGCGGCCTGATGGCGCTATTGATCGCTGCCTTGCTCGGGTTGAGCTATTGGCAGGTGGAACGTCTATCCTGGAAAGAGGCGTTGATTGCGCGCGTCGACCAGCGAGTTCATGCAGAACCCGTCGATGCTCCCGCCCGCGCCCAATGGGACGGGGTCAACCGCGCCGACGACGAATATCGCCGCGTTGCCGCGCAGGGGACCTTCGCTCATGACAAGGAGACGCTGGTCTACGCGTCGACCACCCTTGGGCCCGGCTATTGGGTCCTGACGCCGCTGGTGCTCGCCGACGGAACGTCTATCCTGATCAACCGCGGCTTCGTTCCAACGGAAAAACGCGATCCGGCTTCGCGCGCTGAAGGCCAGGTCTCGGGTCCGGTCAGGATCACCGGCCTGCTTCGGATCACCGAGCCTAAAGGGACGCTGATCAAGTCGAACGATCCGGCCAATGACCGCTGGTACGCGCGTGATGTGGCAGCGATTGCAGAACAACGGCATGTTTCCGACGTCGCGCCCTATTTCATCGATGCCGATGCAATGCCCAATCCCGGTGGTCTGCCAGTGGGCGGCCTGACGCAGATCTCATTCCCGAACAACCACCTCGTCTATGCGATCACCTGGTTCATTCTCGCGATCATGGCGGCAGGCCTGCTGGCCTTTGTGGTTCGCAGCGAACGACGCGCGCGTCGCACCTGATCAGACCACCTTGCTTCTCGGGTAGAACCTTTTCGCCATCGCTTCGGCAACGGCGTAGGCCTGGCCGACGATTTCCGGGACGAGGTCGATGTCAGGCAGGCTGCCAAGGCCAAGTGGGCCGATTGCAAAGATCCCGTCCGTGATCGATCCGCCCTCGAGGCACAGTTCGCCACGCTGATTGACCGCAAGGCCGAGTGAAAGCTCATCGCGCGCAGCCAGCCCTTCAGCCAACAGGCTGCGCATCAGCAGCGAGTTCAGGTCGGGTGCCCGACACCGGCAGTCGACGATGCGCTCGGCGTGGATGACCTCCTCCGTTGAGGAGCCGGCCGGGCGAAAGAACATGCCGCTCAGCCCTCTTCTGCCCGCGGTGCCGCGTCGAAGAACGGTATTGCCGTCGGCGAGTTCGCTGCGCAGCCGCGCATACATGGCTTCCGGCAGGCGGTTGCGGTGGCTGTCGTAAATTGCGCGCAGGTGCCGGTTGAACTGGTGCTTCTGTCTGGCAGGCAGCGAGCGCCACAATGATCTTGCATGTTTCCTGAGTCCATTCATGACCGCCTGCCAGCTATGCCCCTCCTCTTCCGCCCGGCGGCAGGCCGCGCGGATAAACCGAACGATATCTGGCAGGTCCTGCGGCAGGTCGTCCGCGGGAAAGACCGGATCGGCCGAGTTGGGTGTATGGCTCTGCGGAAGGAAGCCGTGCTTCGAAATGATGGTGATCTGCCCGGTATAGCCGGCATCGCGCAACTGCAGCAATTGATCGACGACCCGGATGCCGCTGCCGCAAAGCACGGTGTGCGGCCGGGCAACGAGACGCTGGGCCCTGACGGGGGACGGCTCCGGCTCCGGCATATCGTTGGCCGGAAGGCCGTAGCCAGTCGCAAGGATCACCGTGTCAAACAGGGGATTTGCAGGGTTTGCGCTTTCGAGGAGAAACCGGTCGCCGTGGCTCCTGCGGATGGCTACGACAGGCTCGTGGCAGACTTGGACAGTGATTTCCTTGCGGGCCGAGAGTGCATCGGCAAAGCGTTGATAGACGTAATCGCTGAAAAGCTGCTTGGGCACGAATATCTGGCGGAAGCCTGGGATCGCGGCAGGAACGGCGGCCCGAAACTCCGCGTTGGTACAGAGCCAATCGTTGAAATCATCCGCATTTCCTGTCGCCACCGACAGATCGCGCACACGGGTGTTGAGGATGGTGGAGGACCGGGCCGATGCCAGCGCCTCGCCGCCGCTGACCGACGAATTGGGATCGAACAGCTGCAGGTGAAATGGCGTGCGCACCGACTTCATCAGTGCGATGGCCGCCATCATTCCCGAAAAACCGCGACCGACGATGGCAATGCGCGGTAGGGAACTGATGCGTCCCGCCGCTTTCGACCTGGTAGAAAAAAGTCCCTGAACCGTCATCTCAACTCCCCTGCGGCTCATCCGCATCGTGTCTCGATCATGGGTTCAACGCGTCGCCATGCACGCGTCGAGAAAGTCTTCCGGCGCCTCAGCGCATCCTGCCGCTTGGCACTGTCGGAGCCAACGCTCAACCGATTGGCGGCAATCCAATCGACGCAAAGTCTATTGAAATGGTAGTGTATGAAAGCTCGAAATCGGCGGGTTGGCAAGGCTTTTGTTCGGAGGGACGCTTCCGACCCTTACAGCCCGGGGGCTCGGGAGGCGCCGCATCCTCGTTCGATCAGGCATCGGCGCGACACACTCACGATAAAATAACCAACTGGTGAATTGTTTACTTGAATGCCCGATTCGAATCGTCAAAAGTAAGTGCGCTAACCAATTGGTCCATGGATCTACTGCCGTTCAGGTCAGCGTCCGACCACACCTCTGTTTGGAATCATACTGTGAGCAGCGATGCTTTAACACGCGTGACGAAGCCTTCGGCTTCGATGGCGAAAGCGACTGCGGCAGGCTGGGGCAAAGGCCTCTACACGCTTGTCCGCATCACGGTCATGGCTTTTCGCCACCCTTGGCAATCAGGTCTCGCCATCGGCGCGACCCTTATCGCATCCACCTTCCAGCTGATGATCCCTCGCCTGCTCGGACGCGCCGTGGACAACACGCAAGTCGCCATGGAAGGCGGCGCGGCAGGGCAGATCGCCCAGGACGCACTCTTGACGACGGCATTGCTGCTGCTTGGCGCAAGCGTGCTGCGCGGCCTCTTCACGATGGTCCAGAACTACTACAGCGAGAGCGTCGGCCACCATATGGGCTATGAGCTGCGCCTTGCCTGTTACGAGAAAATCCAGCGCCTTTCCTTCAGCTTCCACGACAGCGTCCACTCCGGCGACCTGATTACGGTGGGGCTGCTCGACCTGGAAGGCGTGCGAATGTATTTCTCGACGGCGCTGGTCCGCATGATTTTGCTCACCATGCTGATCGGCATCGGCGCCTACATGCTGTTGTCGACCGATGTGGTGCTGGGCCTGCTTGCCCTGAGTTTCGTGCCTTTCGTCGCCTGGCGGTCTTCGGTGACGCAACTTCGGCTGCGCGCGACCTGGCTCGATCTGCAGGAACGACTCTCGGTCCTCACCCGCATCATGGAAGAGAATCTTGGCGGCATCCGCGTCGTCCGCGCGTTCGCGGCGCAGGCCTATGAGATGATGAAGTTCGAGGCTGCCTCGAAGAACGCATTGACGCTCGCCCACCAGCGCGTCGGCATCCGCGTGGTCAACACCAGTGCCATGACGTTCTCGTTCTTCGCAGCGATGGGGCTGGTGCTGTGGGTTGGCGGCGGAAAGGTGATGTCGGGGCAGATTACGGTCGGCACGCTTGCCTCGTTCCTGACCTTCATGACGATCCTGCAGATGCCGGTCCGTCAGCTCGGCCTGATGGTCAACGCCTTTGCCCGCGCATCCACCTGCGGCACCCGGCTGTTCAATCTGCTCGATCTTGAGATTGCGATCCGCGACGAACCTGATGCAAAGGAGCTGGCGCTGACTGAGGGCACTTTGCGCTTCGAAAACGTCGGATTTGCCTATCCGAGCGCGCCCGCCCACGACGTGCTTCGCGGCATTTCGTTCGAGGCAAAGCGCGGCCAGACGATCGGTATCGTCGGTCCGCCGGGGAGCGGAAAATCGACGCTCGCGCATCTCATTCCGCGCTTTTACGACGTGACGGCTGGCAGGATCACCATTGATGGCCAGGACATTCGCAAGGCGACACTTCAGTCGCTGCGCCGGGCCGTTGCCGTCGTCCAGCAGGATTCCTTCCTGTTCACGACGACGATCGAGAACAACATTGCCTATGGGGACCCATGGGCGAAGGAGGGGCGGATCGAGCGCGCCAGCGAAAGCGCGCAGCTTCACAACTACGTCCTCGGCCTGCCGACGGGTTACGGCACCGTCGTCGGCGAGCGTGGCGTGTCGCTGTCCGGCGGCCAGCGTCAACGCCTGTCGATAGCGCGCGCGCTGATGTTGAAGCCGGCCGTGATGGTGTTCGACGATTCGACCGCGGCCATCGACGCGGCAACGGAGCAGCGCATTCGCGCCGCCATGCGCAAATACGCGGCCGACCGCGTCACCATCATCGTCGCTCATCGCCTGAGCTCGCTGATGCACGCCGACCAGATCTTCTTCGTCGAGAATGGCGAGATTGTCGAGCGCGGCACCCACGAACAGCTTTTGTCCGCTGGGGGGCGGTACAAGGCACTTTACGATCTGCAGGTGCGACCGGGCGACGACGCCCTCAGCGCCTAGGGAGGAATGGAATGGCCGAGGAACTTGAAACCGAACGCTCCGACGTTCGCGACGATGGCCGCCGCCCGCCGCGCGCGGTCGTCGGCTCGCAGCGCATCGAGGAGGAGATGTTCGGCAAGGCCTTTGATGGCAACATCATCAAACGCATATGGGCATTCGTTCATCCCTATAAGCGCCAGGTCATGTGGTCTGTGGTGGCGGTGCTGACCTTTACCGCGATGCAGCTCCTGATCCCGTTGATCATTCGCTATGCCATCGACCATGGCATGCAGCGCGGTGGGAGCCATGCGGCGCTGACCTGGTCCATCATCCTTTTCCTCGTCGCCATTCTGATCAACTACGCGGCCAGCTACGCGCAGGAAACGCTGGTCGGGGGTGTCGCGGAAAACGTTCTGTTCGACATGCGCAAGGCGATGTTTTCGCATCTCCAGCGGGTGTCGCTCTCCTTCATGGACAAGACTGAAGTGGGCCGGTTGATGTCGCGCCTTCAGGGTGACGTCAATTCGATGCAGGAATTCCTTGAGACATCAGTCCTGTCCGTCGGCGACATCGCGCTGTTGTTCGGCATCGTCTTCGTCATGCTTTCCCTGGATTTCAAGCTCGGTCTGCTGACCCTTTCCGCTTTGCCGATCCTGTTCATCGTGCGCCTCTTCTGGCTGCCGCTGGCGCGAAAGTCCTTCATGGCGGCGCACGAAACGAACTCGGTTGCGAACGGTGCCTTGGCCGAAGCGATCCATGGCGTGCGCGCGGTGCAGGGAATGGATCGGCAGCGGATCAACTTCACGCTCTACGATGACAAGGCGAAGGCCAATCTTCAGACCCATCTGACGGCGGCACGCTATGCGCAGGTGATGGTCCCGATCGTCGATTCCCTGACGGGGATCGCCATGGCGCTGGTTATCGTCGTCGGCGGGGCTCGCGTGCTCAATCAGGCGCTCGACGTCGGTGTCCTCGTTGCCTTCCTGTTCTACATCCAGCGCTTCTTCGACCCGATCCGTTCGCTGACACTACAGTACTCCGTGATGCAGCGCGCAATGGCGTCCGGCCAGCGGCTGACCGAGGTGCTCGATGTTCCAGTGGACATCAAGGATGCGCCCGACGCCGTCGCACTCTCGAAGGACATGGATGGCTCGGTCGAATTCAGGGATGTGGTCTTCGGCTACAATCCGCAGCACCCGGTGCTGAAGCACGTCAGCTTCAAGGTCAAGCCGGGGGAAACCGTGGCTCTCGTCGGCCCGACCGGATCGGGCAAGTCGAGCTGCATGTCGCTGATCCACCGCTTCTATGATGTTCAGCAGGGGCAGGTTTTGGTTGGTGGCCACGACGTCCGCGCGCTGACACAGGATTCACTTGGCGACCAGATCGCCATGGTGCTGCAGGAGCCCTTCCTGTTCACCGGCACCGTGTTCGAGAACATCCGCTATCATAAGCTCGATGCAACGCGCGAGCAGGTGATCGAGGCCGCCAAGGCCGTGGGCGCGCATGAGTTCATCATGCGCTTGCCGCAGGGCTATGACAGCATGCTGGGAGAGCGCGGCGGTAACCTCTCGCTCGGCCAGAGACAGTTGTTGTCCTTTGCCCGCGCGCTGGTCGCCGACGCGAAGATCCTGGTGCTGGACGAGGCGACCGCCAATATCGACAGCTATACGGAGATGCTGATCCAGAAGGCATTGGTGAAGCTCCTGGAGAACCGGACCGGCCTGGTGATCGCCCACCGGCTGGCGACCATCCGGGAGGCTGATCGCATCATCGTGCTGCAGAATGGCGAACTGATCGAGAGCGGCAACCATCAGCAGCTGATGAAGAACCGCAAGCTCTATTCCCGACTTTACAATCTCAATTACGCTTCGTTCGACGATATTCCGGATGAGATTCTGGAGGAAACGACGACGAGTGGATCCGCGACCTGACGCTCAGCGTTAAGGGATGGTCGCAAGCTAGGAGGATGTTTCATGGATTATCGCAAGCTCGGCCCCAGCGGGGCAGTGGTCACGTCGTTTTGCCTGGGCACGATGACATTTGGCGCGGAGGCAAGCGAAGAGGACTCGCATAAGATCCTCGACGCGTATTTCGCCTGGGGCGGCAATTTCATCGACACCGCTGATGTTTATAGCGCCGGTGTATCGGAAGAGATCATCGGCCGCTGGCTGAAGACGCGTCCGACGGAAGCGCGACAGGCGGTGATCGCCACCAAGGGGCGATTTCCGATGGGGTCGGGTCCCAACGATATCGGTCTGTCGCGGCGGCATCTCAACCAGGCGCTCGATGACTCGCTGAAGCGTCTCGGTGTCGATCACATCGATCTCTATCAGATGCATGCCTGGGATGCGCTAACCCCGATCGAGGAAACGTTGCGCTTCCTCGATGACGCGGTTTCGGCAGGCAAGATCGGCTATTACGGCTTCTCCAACTACGTCGGTTGGCATATCGCCAAGGCAGTCGAGATTGCCAAGGCGCGGAATTATACACGCCCCGTGACCTTGCAGCCGCAATACAGCCTGCTCGTACGCGATATCGAGCTGGAGATCGTGGCTGCTTGCCAGGATGCCGGAATGGGGCTCTTGCCGTGGTCGCCTCTGGGCGGCGGCTGGCTGACCGGAAAATACAAGCGCGACCAGATGCCGAAGGGAGCGACGCGTCTCGGCGAAAATCCCAGCCGCGGCATGGAATCCTACGCCCAGCGCAATGCGCAGGAGCGGACCTGGGCGATCATCGAAGCGGTGGAAGAGATCGCCAAGTCACGCGGCGTCAGCATGGCCCAGGTGGCGCTTGCGTGGACGCTCGCTCGCCCGGCTGTCACGTCGGTGATCCTGGGGGCGCGCACCACGGAACAGCTGGCAGACAACCTCGGCGCCGGCAAGCTTGTGCTGTCCGACGAGGAAATGATGAAGCTAACAGACATCAGCGCGCCGCACCCCTACGACTACCCCTATGGCGCGGGGGGCATCAATCAGCGTCACCGCAAAATCGAAGGCGGACGCTGAGCCCTTGCAATGCGGCGGCCCGGTTTAGGAGCCGCCGCTCGCTTTACACTAGATGCGGATGCCGCTCGTCTCGTCGAAGAGATGAAGCTGAGCCGCATTGACGCTGATCCCGATGGTCTCGCCGGCGCGCGCATTGCCGCGCCCGGTCTCGACGATCGTCAATTCAGGGGTCGTTGACGCCGTCACAAAAGTCGAGGATCCAGTCGATTCCACGACGCCGACGGGAACATCGAATGTCCCCTGCCCCGGCGAGGTGATGGTGATGTGCTCCGGGCGAACGCCGAGCGTGACCTTGCGACCCGGCTGCAGCTGGTGATCGACCGAAAGCGTTTGCTTTGCCGTGCCGAGATCGATCGTGACGCTGCTGCCGCCTTCGGCAACAACCGCCGGAATGAAATTCATGGCCGGCGAGCCGATGAAGCCGGCGACGAACTTGTTGGCGGGCGTGTCATAAAGATCAAGCGGGCGGCCCTGCTGCTCGATGATGCCTTCGCGCATGACGACGACGTGATCGGCCATGGTCATAGCTTCGATCTGGTCATGGGTGACGTAGACCGAGGTTGCATTCAGGCGGTCGTGCAGGGCGCGGATTTCCTTGCGCATGTGGACACGCAGGGCGGCGTCGAGGTTCGACAGCGGCTCGTCAAAGAGAAACGCCTTGGGATGACGGATGATGGCACGGCTCATGGCGACGCGCTGGCGCTGGCCGCCCGAGAGTTCGCGCGGGTAGCGCTTCAACAGGTGCGACAGGCCGGTGGTCGCCGCGACCTCCTCCGCTGCCTTCTTCGCTTCCGCCTTGGCGACACCGCGAATGCGCAGGCTGTAGGTCAGGTTCTGCTCGACCGTCATGTGCGGGTAAAGCGCATAGGACTGGAAGACCATGGCGACGTCGCGCTTGCGTGGCGGCACATTGGTCATCAGTTCGCCGGCAATCTTCAGCTCGCCTGCAGAAATGCTCTCAAGGCCTGCGAGGGAACGCAGCAGGGTGGACTTGCCACAGCCGGACGGCCCGACGAGAGCGACGAACGTTCCCTTGGCAATGGACAGGTTGATGTTCTTGAGAGCATGGAAGGCGCCGTAGTGCTTGTTAACGCCGCTGAGCTCGATCTGATTGGTCATTTGAGGGCTCCAGAGGTGAGGCCGGATACGATGCGGCGCTGCAAGAGAACGAAGATGGCAAGGATCGGTGTCACGTACATCGTGGCGTAGGCCATGATGTTGTTCCACTCATTGGTGTTCGGTCCCATGAAGGAGTTGAGACCGACGCTCGCCGGCTGAAGCTCGGCCGCCTGGATCATCGACTTCGAATAGACGAATTCGCCGAAGGCCTGCATGAAGATGAGGATGGCGCTGACGAGGATGCCGTTTCGGGCAAGCGGCAGCACGATGCTGAAGAAGGCGCCGACGCGAGAGTTGCCGTCAACCAGAGCTGCCTCCTCGAGCTCCATCGGCACCGCCATGAAGGTGGCGCGAACGAGGACGACGAAGAAGGGCATGCTCTTGGCCGCGATCGCGATGATGACGGCGATGCGTGGGTAGTTCAACATACCGAACTGCGAGAAGCCTACGAAGATAGGCGTGACCATGAGTGACGCCGGCAGGACCTGCAGCATCAGGATCAGGAATAGGCCAATATCCACCCAAACGTTGCGATAGCGCGCCAGAACGTAGGCGCAGCCGACGCCGAGAACGGTAATGAGCGTCACCGAGCCGATCGCGATGACCAGGGAGTTCCACATGTAGCGCGCCATGCCGCGGCTTTCCCAGACTTCGCCGTAGGTGCCCCACTGCGGCTGGTTCGGCCAGAAGCTCGGCGGCGTCGCAAACATCTCCGAACCGCTCTTCAGGGCCGTGATGTACATCCAGTAGAGCGGGAAGAGATAGACCGCCGCCATGACAATGGCGATTACAAGCATCAGGCGATTGCGTGTCGTCTCGGTCATCCGCGCACCTCATGGCGTGTCGAACGGACATAGACGACCGAGGCGAACATGACGAAGACGATCATGATGACGGAGATCGTCGCACCCTTGGCGAAATCATATTGGCGGAAAGACAAATCCCAGGCCCAGTATTGCGTAACGTTGGATGAGTTGTTCGGCCCGCCCGAGGTAATCGCCGCGAAAAGGTCGAACTGCTGAAGGGTGAAGATCAGGCCGAGGGCGACGATGGCGCCGATGGTCGAGCGCATCATCGGCAGCGTGATCGTCCAGAAGCGCTGCCATGCGTTGGCACCGTCGAGTTCTGCGGCTTCATAGAGATCGCCCGGGATGCCGGAGAGGCCGACCGAGAGCAGGATCATGTTGAAGGCCGTGCCGAGCCAGACGTTTGCGATGATGACGGCATAGAGCGAGAAATGCGGATCCGAGCGCCAGAAGATGTTGCTGCTGATGATGCCGCTTTCCTTCAGGATGAAGTTGAGGACACCGAAGTCGCCCGACAGGATCCAGTTCCAGATGGCGCCGACGACGAGGCCGGGCATGACCCAGGATACCAGGAACAGGCCGCGCAGCCATGAGGCGCCTGGAAAATTGACCCAGAAGAACAGTGCCAGACCAAAGCCGATCAGGAACTGGCCTGCAATCGAACCGACGACGAAGATCACCGTGTTGCGGAAGATGGGCCACGTTTCAGGCTGTGCAAAAAGGTCGGTATAATTCTTGAAGCCGACGAAGGGACGCGAGAAGGTTCCAAGGCTGAACATGTCAACCTCCTGGAAGCTCATCACGACGTTGTAGATGAGCGGCAGACCTGCCATCACGAAGAGAAACAGGAGTGGAAAGGTAACAAGCGCGATGTCGAAACCGCGGCCGTCCCTGACGCTGGAAAGAATCCTTTTCATCGGTCCTCCGATACTCCGAACGGGGCTGCCCTGCGCTCTCGCTTCAAGACAGCCCCTGCCGGGAGGAAATGGTGGGATGGCCCAAGGGCCATCCGGTTATGCGGGGAGAGGTTAGCCGAGCACGGCCTTGATCTTGTCGGCAGCCTGATCGAGCGCGTCCTTCGGGCTCATCTGGCCGGTCAGGGCAGCCTGGATGGCGTCCTGGATTGCCTTGGAGATCTTCGGCCACTGCGGATGCGGACCACGCGGCTTGGCGTACTTCAGCTGTTCGATGAACACCTGCAGCGCCTCGTCCTTAAGCTTTTCGCCGGTCGCCGGGATGGTGATGTCGGAACGGGCCGGCAGCTGGCCAAAGTTCTTGAACATCTTGTCGTCCTGCGAGGCGAAGAACTCGAGCGCCTTGAAGGCTTCCGCCGGGTGCTTGGTGCTGGAGAAGATCGCCCAGTTGAAATCACCCATTGCCGACGAGCGTTCTGCGCCTTCCTGCGGAACCGGAAGCAGGGCGACGCCCCAATCAAACTTGGCTTCTTTCATCATGCGGTCGAGTTCCCACGGACCGGAGATGGCCATCGCGGCATTGCCGGAGTTGAAGGTGCCGGTCGAATCCCACTGACCGCGAGTCAGCGTATCCGGCGAGGCCAACTTCTCGTCCATGATGGTCTTCCAGGTGGTCAGCGCCTTGACCGCACCATCAGAATTGATGTGCTCATAGCCGCCGCCGCCCATCTGCGCCCAGGGAAGGAACTGGAAGGTGCCTTCTTCGTTCGCCTTGGCCGAGAAAGCCAGACCGTAGACGTTCTTGGCTGGGTCCGTCAGCTTGCGCGCATCCTCGACGAGTTCGTCCCAGGTCTGCGGCGGCTTGTTCGGGTCGAGACCCTTCGCCTTGAACATGTCCTTGTTGTAGTAGAGGGCGATCGTGTTGGTCGCCTTCGGGATACCGTAGTACTTGCCGTCCCATTCGACCGACTTCAGCGGGCCGGGGAAGTAGTTTTCGGGCTTGATGACCGATGATGCCTTGATCATGTCGGTGAGATCGAGGAAGGCGCCGCGCGACGAAAACAGCGCGTGCTCCGGATTGTCGACCGCGATGATGTCGGGAGCCTGGCCTGTTGCATAGGCGCGCATCGCTTCAGTGACGACGTCATCGAACTGGATCAGGCGGTATTCGATCTTGATGCCGTTGTTCTGGGCATTGAATTCCTTGACGAGGTTTGGTGCCGGCTGGATGTCCTTATCCAGCGACCAGACGGTCAAGGTGACGTCTTCGGCCTTCGCCGCGAGACCGAAGAGCGAGACGCCTGCGAGCGCCAAGGCGCCGATCATTGCAAACTTGCGGATACCCATAGTTCTCCTCCTGTGTGGTTATCCCTGTCGAAGGCCGGCGATTCCTCCTCGCCGGCCGCGATACTATCAGACCGGATCGACGACGAAATCGCCGCCCCGGGCATGCTTCAAGTAATTCAGTGCATGAACCTGACCGGTCATCTCCAGCGCATCGCGGTAGACCGGATCGTGCCAGCCCTCGATGTCGATGGAACCGGACCAGCCGGCAAGGCGCAGTTCGGAAATGATGTCGGTCCAGTTGCTGTCGCCGAAGCCCGGCGTACGCATGAACACGAACTTTTCCTTGCCGAAAATACCGTGCTCCTTGATGACGTCCCAGCGGATCGTCGCGTCCTTGCCGTGGACGTGGAAGATCTTCGAGGCCCATTTGCGGATCTGCGGCAGCGGATCGATCAGGTAGACCATCTGGTGGCAGGGTTCCCATTCGAGGCCGATATTGTCATCCGGCGTCTCGTTGAACATCAGTTCCCAAGCGTCCGGATTATGCGCGATGTTCCAGTCGCCGGTTGCCCAGTTGCCGTCCATGGCGCAGTTTTCGAAGGCGATCTTGATGCCCTTATCGGTGGCGCGCTTGGCCAGTTCGCTCCAGATCTCCTTGTAGCGCGGCAGGCTGTCTGTCAGCGGCTTGTTGCGGATGCGCCCGGTGAAGCCGGCAACGCAGGTGGCGCCGAAGTGGTGCGCGTTGTCGATGCAATCCTTCCAGCCCTGCAGCGTATCCAGATCGATCGCCGTGGTTTCGAGCGGGTTGCCGAACATGCCCAGCGTTGAGATGGTGATGTCGCGATCACCGATTGCCTCAAGCGAGCGCTTGCCGAGTTCGGCGAGATCCTGGCCATTGGTGGTCTGCCAGAAGAAGGGTTCGAAGCTTTCAAAGCCCAGGTCGGCGATCTGGCCGATGCGCTTGTCGGCGCCGCCCTTGGAGGCGCTGACCATGGTGCCGACACGAATGGACTTGGCGGGGTTGCTCACAATCTCGATCCTTATGCTGAAATTTCGATGCGCTTGCCGGTCTTGGCGCTTTCGATCGCGCCGAAGACCATGGCCAGGCTTCGGATGTTGTCTGAACTGACGGTTTCCGGGGTCTTGCCGGTTTTGATCGCTGCCACGAAGTCGGCAATGACGCTGGCATGGCCGTGCGTCTCTTCATCATGTGCAGGTGCCGGAACGTCCACCGGGGTGAAGCCGTGCAACAGGCCCGGTTCCGTGCCGGCAACGGCGGCGCGGAAGGTCTCTTCACCGTCCCAGCTGAGCATTCCCTTGGAGCCGACGAGGCGCCACTGGCTCTCCCAGCTCGTGCGCTCGCCTTCGGCGCACCAGGAGCCGCGATAGGTGAAGACCACCTCGTCGGCAAATTCGAAGGTCGCGTTGGCCGATGCACCATGCTGGTACCACGACCCCTTCGGATTGCGCTCGACGCAGTAGACCGCAAGCGGCTTCTTGTCGGCGACATAGCGAGCCGCGTCGAAGGTGTGGATCGCCATGTCGAGCAGCAGCACGTTCTGCATCTCCTCGCGGAAGCCGCCGAAATGCGGCGCGAGGAAGAAGTCGCAATGGATGGCGGTGATGTCCCCGATCGCACCGCTCTCGACGAAGCGGCGCATGCGGCGCACGCCGGAGATAAAGCGGCGGTTCTGGATGATGGCGTGGATCTTGCCGGTTTCGGCAGCGAGATCGATCAGCGCTGCCCCTTCGGCGAGCGACGTTGCCATCGGCTTTTCGCTGAGCACATGGCAACCGGCTTTCAGCGCGGTCGAGACAACGTTGAAGCGTGCGGTCGGGACAACCACGTCGAAGACGATATCGGCTTTTGATTTGGCAATGATGTTGGCAAGATCGGTGCCGATCACGGCATCACTCAGCCCGAATTCCTGGGCCAGCTTTTCAGCTGCCGCCGGATTGACGTCGACGAGGCCTTTGACCTCGATTTCGGCTGCGAGAGCCGGGGTTTCCTTGATGGCGCGCAACCAGCCCTTGGACATGGCTCCGCAACCGCAGAGAACGGCATTCAATGTCACGATTTCCTCCGGTGGACAGTTTCCGGTTTTCCTCCCGAAACGTGGCCCGTAAACGTTTACGATACTAAGCGGAAACGTTTCTTGATGTCAATAGTGCGATCCGGCGGCATAAATGCTGCGGAAAACACGTGGAAATGCGGGCATTTAGGCTGGGTGTTATCGCAGCGCAGCATGAAAAAATATCCGCGCGATTGAAGCTGAGAATGGCGCACGTTCCGCATGGGCGGACGCCAAACTGGAATCGACAACGGGGAGGTCAGACGATCAATATCGCGCGGAAGTCGTTGACGTTGGTGCCAGTTGGACCGGTCTCGAAAAGATCACCGATCGCCGCAAAGCCGCTATAGCTGTCGTTGCCATCAAGCAGACGCCTGGGATCATGGCCAGCTTCGCGGAGACGTGTGACGGTCTGCCCGTCCGCGAACGCGCCCGCATTGTCTTCGGAGCCGTCGATGCCGTCGGTATCGGCAGCGAGGAGGTGGAGATCGTACCCATCGATCGCCAGGGCCATGGCAAGCGCAAACTCTCCGTTGCGGCCTCCCCTGCCCCCCTTGCCTCGCAGGGTGACTGTCGTTTCTCCACCAGACAGGATGACCGCAGGCTTTGCAAATGGCCTGTCCTTGCCGAGGACTTCCCTGGCGATCGCGGCATGAACCAGCGCGACATCGCGCGCCTCGCCCTCGATCGAATCGGACAGGATGGCGGGCGTTATGCCGTGCGATCGCGCGACTGCGGCAGCCGCTTCGAGCGAGACACCGGCAGAGGCGATGACGTGGTGCTCGTTGCGGATAAAGCGAGGGTCATCGGGACGCGGCGCATCGGCCGCTGGCGATGAGAGATGTACGACCGCCGCTTGCGGAAGGGCGAGCTTGTACTGATTGACGATCGCCAGCGCATCGTTGCGGGTCGAGCCGTCCGGCACCGTCGGGCCCGATGCGACAAAGGCGGGATTGTCGCCTGGAATGTCTGACACGATGAGGCTGACGACGCGGGCCTTGGTTGCCGCGGCGAGCCGCCCACCCTTGATGGTGGACAGATGTTTTCGCACGACATTCATGCTCGAGATCGGCGCGCCGGAGGCGAGGAGCGCCTCGTTGACCGCGATCTCGTCCTCCAGCGTCATACCCTCTGGGGGTGCGGGCAGTAGCGCCGAGCCGCCACCACAGATCAAGGCAATTACGAGGTCATCGGTGGTAAGATCACCGACGGCAGCGACCAGGCGTCGGGAGGCGACCAATCCTGCGGCGTCGGGAACCGGGTGCGACGCCTCGATGATTTCTATGTGTTTCGTCTCGCAACCATAGCCGTATCGCGTCACCACAATGCCCTCGATGGGGCCGTCCCAGACGGTCTCGAGTGCCCTGGCCATTTGCGCCGCGCCCTTGCCAGCACCAATGACGACGGTTTTTCCCTGTGGCTTCGCGGGAAGGTGAGCCTTTATCCCGGTCAGAGGATCGGCTGCCTGGACTGCGGCCGAAAACATGCTCTTCAATAGATCGCGGGGCTGCATGGGCAGAACTTTCACGCTTTGAGTATGAACGCGTCGCTTTCGCCGGGAACGAGTTCGAGCGGCCAGATGGTATTGCGGGCACTTGCCGGATAGTGCGCGGCATAGGCCGGCATGGTCGCGAGAAGTGTTTCGGCAAGTTCGACCCCGAGATCGGCGAGCGACATGCGAAAGCGGGTCAGACTGGGCTGAAGAAACTTGGCACGCGGTTCCTCACGGAAACCGATGACGGCCACGTCCCGCCCGGGAAAGATCCCTTCCTCCACCATGCGCCGGTAGAAGCCGATGGCCATCAGTTCGTAGATCAGGATGATCGCCGTTGGCCGGTCCTCCAGGCGAAGCATCGTCTCGGCGGCATGATAGCCGCCATTCTCGCTCGATTGAACGCGGATCACTCGAGAGGGGTCGTATTCGATCCCGTGTCGCTCCAGTGCGCGACGGTAGGCATCGACAAAGATATAGCCGAGGTTGATGTCGCTCGACGGAGCGGCGACCGCGATGCGCCTGTGCCCCTTGGAGACAAGCCGATCGACGGCTTTCGTCGCCACGCCCTCGAAGTCCAGGTCGATCCAATTGTAGTCGCCGCCTGACGAACTGCGGCCCAATGCGACGAACGGGATCTGCGCCTTCACCAGTAGGTCGATACGCTTGTCGATCCGCTGCGTCGCCGAAATGATCATCGCATCGACAACCTGCCGCGCAACCATGCGCTTCATGTATTCGTATGGGTCTTCATCATTGGGGCACGGCAGCATGAACAGGTCGAGATTGTGCCGCGAGAGCACGCTTTGCACGCCACCCGTCACACCCAGGAAGAAGTTGTCGCTGTTTTCGACCGTTTCCTTGCTGGATTCCACCATCATGCCGATGGCGTTGGTCGTGCCTTGTCGCAGGCTGCGACCGGATTGGTTGGCCACGTAGCCCAGCTCTTCAGCTGCGGCAAGCACGCGCTTGCGCGTCTCCTCATTGACATCCGGCTTGCCATTCAGCGCGCGCGAAACTGTCCCGATGGAGATATCGAGGTGCTTGGCGAGTTGGCGAATTCCCCTCATCTGCGGCAATCTTCCTCCTCGATTGCAATAGTCTTGTCCCTACTACTTGCCACATCAAAACGTTTCCGGAAAGCGCTTAGCGTGTGTGGCGAGGTCGTTGTGGGTCCAGATGGCAGATCTGCAATCCGGAGGAAGAGGGCCGGAAGGAACTTAGTCGAAAAGATCTGCCGCTTCGAGCGTTGGTGCGACCGCATCCTTTTGTGAAAGAACCGGCGGTGTATCGCTCGGCCAGCGAATGCCAAGGGTCGGGTCGTTCCAGATCAGCGCACGCTCGTGCTCGGGCGAGTAGAAGTCCGTTGTCTTGTAGAGGAATTGTGCCGTATCCGAGAGCACCAGAAAGCCATGCGCGAAGCCCTCGGGGACCCAAAGCTGGCGCTTGTTTTCAGCCGAAAGCAATGCGCTTGCCCACCTGCCGAAGGTGGGTGAGGATTTGCGGAGATCGACAGCGACATCGAAGACCTCGCCTTCAACCACGCGGACCAGTTTCCCTTGTGGCTGCCTGATCTGGTAGTGCAGACCGCGCAGGACGCCCCTGGAGGATCTCGAGTGATTGTCCTGCACGAAGGTAACGTTTCTGCCGACGGCTGCATCGAAGCGCGCCTGATTGAAGCTCTCGAAGAAGAAGCCTCTTTCGTCGCCATGGACGGTAGGCTCCAGGAGCAACACGTCGGCAATATCGAGCGCTGTGACCTTCATCGACTGCCTGCCTCCGCGAGCAGCTGCAGCAGGTATTTGCCATAGCCACTTTTTGCAAGCGGGGTTGCAAGGCGTTCGAGCTGCGCCGCGTCGATCCAGCGGTTGCGGAAGGCAATTTCTTCAGGGCACGAGACCTTGAGGCCCTGCCGGCGCTCAAGCGTGGAGATGAATTGGCCCGCATCGAGAAGGGAATCGTGGGTTCCCGTGTCCAGCCACGCATAGCCGCGGCCCATGATCTCGACAGTCAGGCTCCCATCGTCGAGATAGCAGCGGTTGAGATCAGTGATCTCCAGCTCGCCGCGCGGCGAAGGCCGTAATTGCTTAGCAAACTCTACCGCGCGCTCGTCATAGAAATAGAGCCCTGTTACCGCGTAGTTCGACTTGGGCTTGGTAGGTTTTTCCTCGATGGACAAAACCCGTGCGTCGCCGTTGAACTCAACGACACCATAACGCTCCGGATCCTGCACGTGGTAGGCAAAAACCGTGGCGCCTGTCTCCCGCGCCATGCCGCTCTTCAGGAGTGGCGGAAGATCGTGGCCATAAAAGATGTTGTCACCCAGTACGAGGGCGGATGGCGCGCCGTCGAGAAATTGTTCGCCAATGACGAAAGCCTGTGCCAGGCCGTCCGGCGATGGTTGCGCGGCATAGGAGAAATTGATCCCCCAATCATGACCGCTGCCAAGCAGCTGCTCGAAGCGCGGGATGTCCTGCGGTGTCGAGATAACGAGGATGTCCCTGATGCCCGCCAGCATCAACGTGCTGAGGGGGTAATAGATCATGGGCTTGTCGAAAACAGGGAGCAACTGCTTGCTGATGGCAAGGGTCGCTGGGTGTAGGCGGGTGCCGGAGCCTCCGGCCAGGATGATGCCTTTTCTTGTCACGCTTGGAGTTCCCGTTTTCGCAATTGGTCGAGTATCCGGTCCACATGCAAGGTCCAGTCGGGCAGTGAGATGCCGAGCGCCGAACGCAGTGCGCCCGTATCGAGGCAGGAGTTCTTCGGTCGTGTCGCGGGACGTGGAAATTCCTCGGTCGTAACCGGCTCGATGTCGCCGGGGCCCGCCTTCAGCAGGAAGCCGAGGTCCCCGGCACGCCGGACAACATAACGCGCCAGTTCATACCAGCTTGTCTTTCCGCTGGACGTCAGATGGTAGATCCCGCTTGCCAAATCGCCTTTGGCATGGCCCGCGATGGAAAGCGCCGTTACGTCGGCGATCAGCTCGGCTGCTGTCGGCGCGCCGAACTGGTCGGCAACGACCCGCAGACTCGATCGTTCGGCGGCAAGTCGCAGCATTGTCTTGATGAAATTCGTTCCATCGGCGGAGAAAACCCAGCTCGTGCGAAACACGAGGCGGCGGCAGCCGGATGCCTCGATGGCGGCCTCGCCTGCCCGTTTCGACCGGCCGTAGACGTTCAGCGGATGAGTCTCGTCCGTTTCAACGTAGGGACCGTTTTTTTGGCCATCGAACACATAATCCGTCGAATAGTGAACCAGCAGTGCGCCATGATCGCGGGCGTAATCCGCCATGACCTTGACGGCTGCCTCGTTGACGCGGAATGCGGCGTCAACTTCGGTTTCCGCCAAGTCGACCTGGGTGTAGGCTGCGGCGTTGACAATAACGTCGGGGTTGAGCCGGTCGAGTTGTCCGGCAAGGCTGTCTATGGCCCCGATGTCGACAGAGCCTCGGCCGCAGGCGATCACCTCGCCTAGCGGCTGTAGCGACTGCTGAAGTGCCAAGCCAACCTGTCCGTTCTTCCCGAGAAGCAGCAACCTCATGCGTATTGCTTCTCGATCCAGTGGCGATAATTGCCTGACGTGACATCCTTCACCCAGGCTTGATTTTCGAGATACCACTCGACGGTCTTGCGAATGCCGCTGTCGAATGTTTCGGCGGGGCGCCAGCCGAGCTGTTCCTGGATCTTGCGAGCATCGATGGCGTATCGCCGGTCATGCCCCGGGCGGTCGGTGACGTAGGTAATCTGATGGCTATAGGACGTCCCGTCTGCCTTCGGTCGGCGTTCGTCGAGGATGTCGCAAAGCAAGGTCACGACCTCTAGGTTGGTACGCTCGTTGAGGCCGCCGATATTGTATGTCTGGCCAGGCTCGCCCGCTTCCAGCACGCGCCGAACGGCGTTGCAATGGTCGCGGACATAGAGCCAGTCCCGGATTTGTTGCCCATCGCCATAGATCGGCAAAGGACGCCCTTGAAGCGCGTTATGGATCACCAAGGGGATAAGCTTCTCCGGGAAGTGATAGGGTCCATAATTGTTCGAGCAGTTGGTCGTAAGGACCGGCATCCCGTAGGTGTGGTGATAGGCGCGCACCAGGTGATCGCTTGCCGCCTTGCTGGCCGAATACGGACTGTTGGGTTGGTATGGCGTCTGTTCGTCGAAAGCCGGATCCGCGGGAGAGAGCGTCCCGAAGACCTCGTCGGTGGATATATGCAGGAACCGGAAAGCATTGCCTTTCGGGAGGCTGGACCAATAGGCCCTGGCGGCCTCCAGCAGTCGAAATGTCCCAAGGATGTTCGTTTGAATAAAATCCTCCGGGCCGTGGATCGAACGATCAACATGGCTCTCGGCGGCGAAGTTGATAATGGCCGTGGGGGCATGCCTCGACAGCAGGCCGGCCACCAACGAGGCGTCGGCAATATTGCCGTGAACGAAGGTGTAACGGGGATCGCCCTTGAGCGATGCCAGATTGTGCAGGTTTCCTGCATAGGTCAGGGCATCGAGGTTCAAGACCGGTTCGTCATTATGCGACAGCCAGTCCAGGATGAAGTTCGACCCGATAAAGCCGGCTCCGCCGGTTACAAGTATCATCGCCTACGCACCTTCTCATACCAACGCGAACACAAGGATAACGATGAGTCTTTAGTAAACGTCACTCCGATCTTTCAGCCCAAGTGCCGTTGACAGCACGATCCTGAGGTCGAGCCAGAGCGACCAGTTGTTTATATACCAGATGTCGTGACGCACCCGGTCGGCCATTTTCTCGATGGTCGGGGTTTCACCTCGATGGCCATTGATTTGTGCCCAACCTGTGAGGCCAGGCTTCACGTGCCGGCGCGAAGCGTACTGGGCGATCAGCGCACCGTAAAGATTGTCATGAGCCAATGCATGCGGACGGGGTCCGACGACGGACATGTCTCCCTTCAGCACATTCCAGAACTGCGGCAGCTCGTCGATGCTGGACGAACGAATGAACGCCCCTACTCTGGTTACGCGTGGGTCATTGCGTGTTGCCTGCCGGATATCAGCGGTATCTTCCATGACCGACATGCTGCGGAACTTCACGATGCGGAAGGAACGGCCACTATACCCCTTGCGCGATTGCAGGAAGAAGACCGGTCCGGGGCTGTCCAGCTTGATCGCGATCGCGACGATGAGGCAAATCGGCAGCATCGCCGTCAATGCCGTGACAGAGAAAATGACATCGAAAGCCCGCTTGAGGCCGCGCTCATAGAGGCCCAAAGGGGGTCTGTGCGTCTGAAAACTGCGGCTCTCTCCGACAGCTTGCGGGAAGCCTTCGACGATGTCGCCCACCAAGCCGCCAAACATGACGCTGACAGGAACGCAGAACTGTCTCAGCGCGGAAAGGCATTCTTCCAGGGCCGGAAGGTTGCCATAGTCGCCCCAGACAATGAGGACTTCGTCGACGTCATCAATCCCATGCTTTTCGTAGGCATCGACCAACGCACTGCGTGTCGTCCCGGTCTCACCGATATGCATTGTGTGCTTGATTGATAGTCCACCAATGGCGGATTTCCTGATGATCGGTTCCATGGGCGTTGCATCAGGGCAGATCAGCAAGGCGCGGCGCGTCGGAAATGACGCACGGGCGATCGCCTTTTTGAGATAAGCGGACCACAACAGGCGTGAAGATACGAGGCCGGCGACGGAGAGCAGCGCCGTTGACAGGATCGCGCCACGCGAAATCGTTTCACCTATCTTGAGGAAGAAGACGATTGCCAGCATGAAGATGATAACTGCCGGCAGGACGGTGCAGATCGCGACCATCTGATTGCGGAGGGAGAAAACCTCCGAGGGACGATAGGCGTGCATTCCGCCCATCGCCAATACAAAGACCGTTGCAACGAGAAGGCCTATGCCAACGTATAGCGATGCGTCGGCGTAAGTCCCGAACGCTATTTTCTCGTAGATCGTGTGTCCCGCAGCGCTCGCCGCAAGCAAGATCAGGAAATCAAGCGTTGCCGCAACATAGGTTATTGCAACACTATTGAAGCCGAACCATTTGCGATCGTCTCTGATCGCACGGTAGGCGTTCCAGCTTTGTTCGACCGGCATGGCCATCATAAAAATCCTCAACCCGCCAGTCTAGTTAACATGGGATTAACGTGAGCAACAATTGCCCGAACGTACTCCTTATTAAGTAAATATTAAGTACGCCTCGAATGCATCGACCTTTAACGCGAAGTATAGCCGGAAAGTATTCGCAACAATCGTGGAGCGTGTACCCTATCATCGAGCGTTCCAGGCGGTCCGAGCCGCTGTGCACTCAAACTTTTCCAAAGTGGTACGGCCCTGGCGAGCGTTCGCTGCCGGAGGGGCTACAGCGCGCTATACCTGAATGGTGACGAACGCCGGATGCCTCGAACAGTGCTTGCATACAAGGAGCGGCATAAAGAGCGTCCGGGCGTCCGGGCGTCCGGGCGTCTGACCGGCGGAACGCTAGCGAGTATTCTTCTCGTTTTCGGAGTGATTGCTCACGCCATCAAGCATCTTCTGGTGCGCCCGCGCACTCGCTACGGTCCTCACCAGCAGCACCCAATTCTGGATATGGTCCAGGCTCGACCCTCTTTGCAGCGGCATGAGCAAGGCCATGCAAGCGAAGACGTGCGCGCCAGAGCCGTTTAGGTCAAAACCCGCGACGTGCCCGCGTGGCACACGCTTCCGAAATGTGAAACTTCGCTTCCGATCATTCCGCCACGCCATCGCCTCGACCCCCTGATTTGATGCTACGCCTACGTGATCGAATATTTGCGAGACGCCAGGGCGGATGAGCCGCCTGGCGTCGCTGGGGCGTTCCAATCAATTTCGATAACCAATGCATTTGCGCTGGCCTTGGAACTCTCGGCGTGAACGGCTCGGCTCTGTATCTTTTGTATTTTCATACTGATTACGCCCGTTCCGAAGACCTTGAGATGCGCACAGTTCACCCGACTGGGGAGTGTGCCGCCAGCTTAAACATCCTTATTCGATGGAAACACATAACCAGATGGTGGGTCACGTACGTCTTTGTTTCCGAATTCAAATATGCTAAGCGCAAATATTCGAGTATGCAATAGTCAAAAATAGCATGAAGCAAGGTTGTGTTCGATTGAGTGGCAGAATGCGTAATATAGAATTCAATGCGTCAAAGTCATTTTAGATTAAATCCATTCTTGTGTTTGTTTGTTGTTTTTTCATGTAATTGAAAAGTATTTGGAGCGTTTGTTTCGTGCAATAATGGTGAGGTTTGCATTTGCTATTTTCTGTACGTATTCCAGCGTAAGATGAAGGCTCGATCAAGATCAAACTCTGCCCTTGCCTTGATCGCTTGCCTCCACGCTCCGCTTACTTGTATTCGATAATGGTCTGCAAACGACCAATCAGCATGTTGAGATAGAACTTCGCGATCCCTTGCATTTCCGGGAATTTCGCCAGTCCATCGAACAGCGCGTTTCGCCAGCTCTCCGTCTTCCAGAAGCCATCGCGCAACGCCAACCGCAGAATCTGCAGGGGGTAGAGCGCGAGCATGCTTGGGCTGTCGAAAACGACGATGATCAGCGGCAGGATAGCCGCCCAGAACACCGTTCGTGTCACATCGTGCTTCCAGATCGTAAAAGGCGAATTGCGATGGATAAAGGAGACCTCTGCGAAGGCGTAGCCGCCACGCAATGCACGCCGCCACCATTGACGAAAACTCAGCATGTTGGCGTCGTGGCGGGACATGTCACCGGCAATGCGCCAGATGCTCCACCCTTTTTCGCGTAGCCGGACGCAGAATTCCGGTTCTTCGCCCGCGATCACGGCGTCGGAGTAGCCCTCGGCCTCCCGAAATGCCGATACCCTCATCATGACATCGCCGCCACAACCGTCGACTTCACCCGGCCAGCCGCTCCAGTCGCGATCGCATAAGGCGTTGAAGACCGTTCGATCCGGGAAGCGTTCGCGACGGTCGCCAAAGACGGCTGCGACTTTCTCGTTTTCAACGAGAAACGACCGCGCGCGTTCCAGCCATCCCTCATGGAGTTGGCAGTCGCCGTCGATGAATTGAACAAACTGGACATCGGGCCAACGCGCCGTCAGCGTCGCAAAACCCGTGTTTCGCCCGCGCGCGGCGGTGAAGGGAAGGCTGTTGTCCAGTGCCACCGACACGACGCCGAGGGACGTGGCGTGCTCGAGGCTGCCGTCCTTCGATCCTGAATCGACATAGACGACGCGTGCGGTTTGCGCTTTGACGGAAAGAAGGCAGTCGATAAGCCGCTGACCTTCGTTTCGGCCAATCACAACGATCCCGACGTCGGTGTTCGGGCTGCCCTCGCGCTCTGCCACAAGCTCAAGAGCGGTGGTGTCGTATCCATTCTCGGAGGGCTGCACACCACCAGACAGCGTGCGATCACGACTAGTGCTCATCAGGCCCAACGATGTTGAGTCCTCCCAATGAGGGCGATTGGACTGTTCCGGGCACGCCGTTGGAGTGGCCGTCGTTGATGCTCTTGCAATAGCCCGTCGGTACAACCTAAATTCCTCCAGGGTCAAAGTATAGTTTCAGTATAATATTTATCCCTGTCGACAGTTACACCGCCTTTAGGGTGGTGCAATCTTACCCTTTTTGTATAGATTAGAATTGCCAGACGCGTTTGATATAGGTGCCTGTCTGGATCCTGTATTTGTAGAGTGGCCGGCGAGCAATTCATGAAGATTGCCTATTTCACGAACCAGTATCCCGCTCCGAGCCACACATTCATTCGTCGCGAAATTTCAGCGCTGGAAGAGCGCGGACATACCGTTCGCAGGTATGCCATACGGCCTTATTCTGCCGAACTTCGCGACGCAGATGATCTGGCTGAGTTTCAGACAACTACCCACATCACGCGGTTCGGGGTTGCTCGCGTCCTGCTCGGCTGCATGTCGACCATGGTGCGGCGACCGCTGGGCAGTTGCAGAGCTTTGCGGCTGGCGTTTCGCTTTGCCTCGGCCGCACGTGGTGATGTCGTTCTCCACACGATCTATGCTGTAGAAGCGATGTTGCTTGCGAACTGGTGCCTGAAGGATGAAGTCGAGCACCTTCATGTCCACTTCGGGACGAATCCCGCCACCGTCGCTGCGCTTGCACATGAGATTTGCGGAATTCCTTACAGCATAACGGTGCATGGCCCGGAGGAGTTCGATCGTGCTTCGCTGCTGAGTCTTGGTCTCAAGGCGGGCACAGCCTCGTTTGCCGTGGCGGTCAGTTCGTTCGGTCGTAGCCAACTCATGCGATGGACCGATCCAGCGGACTGGCACAAGCTGCACGTCGTGCGTTGTGGAGTGGACGGTAGCTATCGCTCTGCCCCGGCGTTCGGCGTGTCGTCCGAGAAGCGCCTGGTTTGCGTCGCGCGTCTCGGTGAGCAGAAGGGGCATCTGGTGCTCCTGCAGGCAGCAGCGAAACTTGCCCGCCAAGGCGTGGATTTTGAACTGGTGCTTGCGGGAGATGGGCCGCTCCGTGCCCAGATCGAGGCGGAGATCGAGCGTCTTTCGCTTCAACGGGTCGTGTCGCTCATCGGCAGCGTCTCCCAGGAGCGAGTGATGGCCGAGATCAAGCGCGCACGTGCCATGGTTCTTGCCAGTTTTGCCGAAGGGCTACCGGTGGTGCTGATGGAGAGCATGGCCCTCCGACGCCCGGTCATTTCGACATATATTGCGGGTATCCCTGAATTGGTGACCGCAGATACCGGCTGGCTCGTTCCTGCTGGTGACGCCGACGCGCTTGCCGAGGCAATGCGGGCGGCTCTGTGCGAAAGCGCGGCACACCTTGAGGCGATGGGGGAAAAGGCGCGCCAGCGCGCGCTGGCTCTGCACGACGTTTCCCAGTCGGCCGCCTTGCTGGAGGCATTGATTTTGCGGGGCGCTGGCGCAAAGCACGCCATTGCGTCATTGAGCATTGACGGTAGCGGAGCGACGGAATGCTCCTGACGGACCGATCCCGCGCAGCGCATGTTTGACGAAATCTCGCAGCAGATATGGCGGGTCGAAGTTCGGTTCGCGCTTCACTGCTCTGCGTACACGACCGAGCACGTGTCCCGCGACCCACGAGCAATTCGCTATCGCGGTGTAGAAACTGCCGTGGTTCTTTATGTAATAGCGCTGTCGTGATTCAAACCAGTAGGCGGGAAGACGTTTGGGTCTGCCAGGAGCGCCGAGGCCGGTTGCCTGGCCGACCAGGTGCACCACGCGGCTTTCTGGCATATACCAGCACTCCCAGCCCGCGCGTGTCGCGCGCAGGCAAAGATCCACCTCTTCGTGGTAGAGGAAATAACCTTCGTCCAGACTGCCGACGTCGTCGATAACCCTGTCACGGATGATCATACTGGCACCACAGACCCAATCGGCGAGAGCGGGCGCTTCGGCAAGCTTGGGCACGCCCGCCCATCGACCGAGGAGTTTGGTGAGCAATCCGAACTGTATGCCGGTTTCGAACTCGCCAATCACCGAAGGGAAGCGAAAGACGCAGGCCTGACGGGTGCCGTCAGGGTCTTCGAGCTGGCTTCCGGCGATGCCGCATCGCGGGTGCCTTTCCATGAACTCGACAAGCGATGTGATGCTGCCGGCCCTGGCAATCGTATCAGGGTTCAGGAGATGTACATATTTCGGCTTTCCGTAGCGTTCTGCCAGAAATTCGATGCCGCGGTTGTTCCCATAGGAGAAGCCGCCGTTCACACCGAGTGCGAGAAAATCGACTCTCTCCTGCCAGCCGTTGCTGACAATCGCTGCCGGCAGCTTCACCGCTGAGCCGTCACCGGATGCTCCATCGACTACAACAACACGTGTTCCCTCAGGGAGCATGTTCGGCTGCATCAACGAGGCCACGCTATCGAGCGCCAACTCCGCCGTGCGGTAGTTGACGATGACGATATGGAGGAGGTCCGCACGTTTCATTGTGCCGCATCCTCAAAAAAACGCCGCTCCAGTATCCCCTGATGCATGAAGGGCTTCTCGTCGGGCGCGAAGAGCCCGTGGCGCTTGCGATCTTCCAGAACACGCTTGACGATACTGGAGCTGACACGCTGCTTCATTTTGGCAAAGGCGTAGACGAGGCATCGATCAGCCAGAACATTGATCTGACGCGGGATGCCTTTCGAAGCCTCGTAGATCATGGTTTTCGCTGCCGGCGAAAACAATTGCTCCTGCCCACCTGCGACACGCACACGATGATCGATGTAGGAACGCGCCTCGGATCGCTGTAGCTCGGGCAATTGGAAGTCTGATGAAACGCGTTGCGCAAACTGCCTGAGTTCGGGCAGACGCAACGTTGTCCTCAATTCATCCTGGCCTACGAGGATCAACTGCATCAACATGGATTTGGTGTTGATGTTGGACAGCATCCTCAATTCTTCCAGACGGTCGGGCGCGAGATTCTGCGCCTCGTCGATGATGAGAACAACGCGTCCGCGGCGCTTCACCTCATTCTCGACGAATTCGCAGAAACGCTTGTAGAGCCGCGGATAAGAGGCGTCTTCGAACCCCTGCTCGAACGCCATCAAAATCCACTCGAGCAGGTTGCCGCCAGCGCGCGTGGTGTGCGTAATCATTCCCACGCGGGTCGATTCCGGCATGCTGTTAAGGAAGTGCTGAACCAGCGTTGTTTTTCCCGAGCCCACCGCCCCCGTGATGACTGTGAAACCGGCTTGGTTCACCAAGCCGTATTCCAGCATCGAGAACGCCATGGAATGAGAAGGGCCGAAGTAGAGAAATTTCGGATCAGGCAGAATCGAGAACGGCTTTTCTGCTAGCCCGTAATATTTTTCGTACATTCACGAACTCCATACGCTCAGTGTTTGCTTCGGTCGATGGCTTGGCTCGCCTAGGGCGATTGGCGCTTTTCAGGCGGTCACAATCCATGCGCGCGGCATTTGTTCAGCACCACCTGGATATTGGCCTTTGCGCCCAGATAGGACTTACAAATCTCAAGCTCGGACAATTTGGATTGTCCGACCGACAACAACAACACGACAGCGTCGGCATTCGACGCAAGGGAAGCAGCCTCATCGGCGATCAACATTGGCGGCAGGTCGATGATGGTAACCGACGGACTTAGCGACCGCCGGATCGCATCCATTTGCCGCGAGAACTCGGTAACATCGAGCTTGCTCGGTGCTCTTCCGATGCGGTCTGTGGGGCAGAACACATGAAACTGTATCCCCGCGACATCTGCGAGCGCGAGTTCTTGGGCTACATCCGTGTTCGACGTTGCTGTGGGCAGTCCGAGCATCGTGTGGATGCGGGGAGCTCGCAAGTTTGCATCAACCAGCAATACGCTGGTGCCGCGGACACGGCTGAAGCTCAGAGCCAGATTGATAGCCGCTGTTGTAGTGCCACAGCCCGCAGTGGGCGCAGCAACCGCAATCAGGCTCGACCTGGTATCCTGAGTGATCGTTTGTAGCTGATTGCGCAGGACGTCATAGGATCGGGTCGTTCTATGATTGCTGTCATAAGCAACAACCCGCTTGGACAACAGGTCCCGCGGGGAAAGCTCGACCGTCATATCCTCGTCGATCGCGCCTGGGCCGTCGCGCAGCATCACGCTCCGGTCATTCGGCACTTCTTGAAACGAGGCGCGTGCCACATTGATTGGCGGTACCGACCTCGCTCGCTGCAAAGCTCTGGCAATGATTTCCATGACACTACCTCGTGTTTGGTTCGCTCACGCTTGGGACGTGTGTTACGCAGTCGATTTATTTCCGAAGGAGATGCCCGCGAACATCCTTCTGAAAATTGCGCCCACCTTTGCCGGCAACGATTCGTGCGTGGCGTCAGTGGGTGACCACTCCGGGATCACTACGAGGGTTTGGCCCCTGAGCGCCTCAGCGAGGTCAAAAGTTCCCCGTATGGTCGGGGTCAGAATATCGGAAGCTACCGCCGCAGCCGCGCCAACGGCGAGCGCTAGACCGATGACGACCATCAGAAACAGTTTGCGCGACTGTGTCGGGTACTGAGGTACGACCGGCGTTTCGATAACCTGTATCTGCATTGCGGACTGGTCGTTCTCAAGGCGCTCGCCGATCCTTGCGGTTTCGAGCTTCACCTTCATGTCATCAAGGCTGCGTTGAAGGCTTGCGCGCTCGGTTTCGATCGCACTCACCTGAGCCTCGATATCGGGGCCGCGCCCAATCGCCGTCTTGAGTGTCGTGATCCTTGTCCGCATCTGGTCCCGTTGCTGCAGGAGGGACGTCTGGCGGCTCTTGGCGATCGTGATGCGCTGGGAAATCAGTGCGAGATCCGGCGTCAGATTGGCCGGAACGGCTGTTGCCGCTGCGGTGCTGTCGGCCGTTGTTGCGCTCGCGGCTTGCGCCGTCAGCAGGTCTATTTTTTGGCGAAGAGCCCTGATTTGCGGATGTGAGTCCGAGTAGATCAGCCGCGCTTCATCCATCTGGTTTTGCAGCTGGTCAAGCTGGGCCCTGCGACGTCCGGCATCCGCCGAATTCTCAACGCCGAGGCGCAACTGAGCCTCCAGCAAACTCACGTCTTCATTCTGCGAGGCAATCACCGTTTCGAGCGCCGATAGGTCCCTTTCCTTTTCCTGCAGCTCCGTGTTCAGCTGAGGAATGCGGCTTGGCATCGAGTCCTTGTTTTCTTCGACGAAACGGTCCCGGAATGTTTCCTTCTCGCGCAGCTTTGCTTCGATATCATTTGCCTCGCGTGTCAGAAATTGCGCGGTCTCTGTGGCTCGCGACACCCGAAGGCGCTTTGTTTCGTTCATGAGCATGTCAACGAGCCCCGAAGTCACGGCCGCAGCGACATTCGGGTCTGAGTATTTGAAGCCGACATGGACAATGGAACTGGCCGCGGTCGCGTCCATTCCTTCAGGCGTTACAGCGGTAAACGTAATGCCGAGGCGAACCTGCGACGCTATCACGTCGTTGCTGACAACGCCGCGTAGGGCGGGATAGAGGTCGTAGCGCTGGGCCAGATCGATAAGACTGTCTCTTGCCAGCACGCGCTGTTCGAGCAGCTGCAACCTTTCATTGGTCACTGTCGCTGGTACGAGAGTAGAGGGAATCTGTTGCCCTTCAACGATGAGCAACGCTTCGGCATAGTAGCTTCGCGGTTGGCTGAAGACCAATATCGACCCGATAACCATTATAGCCAGCGACGGAATCAAGAAATAGATTTTCTGACGCCAAAGCAGCTGCAAATAATACTGGATATTCTGGACGATGAAATCTCTATTCACGGCCGCCCCCTTTTGGTGCGCTTACTCTGAAAAAACCGTCGGGTGGTTTGCAGCCCTGCTCTCAACGAACTGCTGATGCATCTGAACTAGCTATGTTGCTGGCAGGTTGCGCTTCGGTATGAAGGCTCAGCTCAGCACCGGTATCCATTGTTTGATACATGACGCGGACCAGATCGCCGGGTTCCAACGGGGTCATTTCGTTGGCCTCGATCTCCTGCGGTTCGCCGTCGACGGTCCGGATGATCGTGAACACGGTCGTCCGCTGGTTGCTTTGCCGTGCCGCAGTCATGCCGTTTTCGTAGACTTGCATGACCTTTTGCGCATCGGCCAGGCTTTCGCGTGTGGCCTGCTGGTCGCGCTCAAGGTCCACGATATCCGAAAGCAGCTTCTCGCGTTGCGTCCGCAGGGCGGTGTCTATCACGGCGATTTCAGTGTTCATCGCTCGCTGTACAGTGGTCATTTCGGAATCGAGCTGGCTTCTGCCGCTCTGCAATTCGGCCAGTTCGTTTTCGCGGTCAAACTGCTGACCCGCCTGAAGGGCACCCTTTTCGACCAGAGCCGCAGTTGCGTCCCGCCGCTGTGTCGCGAAGACGATACGCCGTCCAAGAATGGCCATCTGCTCCTTGATGGAGTCGAGATTGCGAGCGCCCATGGCTTCGGCCTCGTGCCGGGCGGCAGTCTGTGCCGTCAAGCTCTGCCGGTAGGCGTCCAGCAATGTCTGTTCTTGTGCGATGAAACGATTATTCTTGTCGTTTACCTCGACCGTTGCGCCGCCGTTCAATTCGGCCTGGAAGCGTGCGTAGCGGGCCGCTAGCTGCTCCAGCTTGCTCTGAGCGGCTTCGATGGAGCGTTTGACCACGATCGATCGGTCCTGATCCGCGGCGAGCATCTCGCTACGATGAAGACCACCGGCAACGCTCACGCCATGCAGGACGGTCATGCCCTTTCGATAGGGAAACGACCCCGGGGTCGTGACCTCTCCCGCCATGAACACGTTCGGCTGATGCAGCGGATCGGGGCGCAGCATGATCGTGAGGTTCGGGTTCTCCTTGAAGAAGGGGCGCAGCTTTTCGCTGAGCGCTGCCTCGACCTGGGTTACCGTCAAGCCTTCGGCCTTGAGGTGACCTGCCAATGGGAAGGAGACCCAACCATCCGGTTCGACGACGACATTGCGACGAAGGTCGTCTTCTTGAGCCACCCAAACTTCCAGGCTGTCGCCGGGCTGCAGCAGATACTTTTCCTCGCCATGGGCGCTGCCCAGGAGCATGAGGTACAATAGTCCGGCTATGCCATATCTCATTCGCATGCTTCGCTCCAAGAGTTGGATCTTTCTCAAAGCGTCACCCCAATAGGCAACATTTCGCTGCATCTTACTGGCTGCGAGTGGTGGTGAGAATAACGCACAATGGAGTAAGTCTACGGGCTGGAAATTCTGTCTCCTGTGTCATCGGAGACAAAAATTTGACGAACACGTGAAGATAGAAATCGGAGATGCTTGGCATCCGCCGTGGTGTAGGGTGGCACGATTTCAATTCGAAAAGTATAGAATGTCATTTTCAGTGAAAGTATAAATATATACTTTAGAAATTTCCTTGAGTTTATTAAGTGACTGATTGTAAATGAGTGTTTCTAATTTTCTCGCGTAGACAGTTGGTTTTTCCCTTTTGCTAAATCGATATTCTTGTCGGGACAGTCCCAAAATACCCCGCTTAAGCATGTATAGTTAATATGTAATCGAAAGAATATCGAGCACTATGGCCGGGGGAGAGGCCGCACGCTTCAAGGAAGTCAAGCTTCTTTTGGCTGTGTCGAGATCATCCATTTGGATTACGATCTCGAGGGCCTAAAAAACACCCGCGATTGCCGTTCACGCCATGAGGCGTTTTGCGGCGAGGACCTGGCGACGCTCCCACCAGACCAACGCGAGGCTGGATGTGACAATCAGCATGGCGCCGACGATCACGTTCATCGTGGGGATCTCATTCCAGATCATAAAGCCGTAGAGGAACGCCCAGACGAGGCCGCTATATTCCATGGGTGCCAATGTTGAAGCGGGGGCATATCGAAAGCCCTCATAGAGCAGATATTGCCCTGCGGCCGCGATCAAGCCCAGGCTGATCATCAGGATCCAGCCAAACAGGTCAGGCGTCTTCCAAAGCCAGGGCAACGTTGCGCCACAGGCGATAACAAAGAGAAAGCTGGTGGCCATCATCTGGTTCGGGGTGCTTTCCGTGCGGCTGACGATCCGAATAAGCACCGTGCTCAAAGCCCAGCAGAACCCGGCAAACAGAACCATGCCCGCCGGCACCAGGCTGGGGGCTTGGGTCGGATTGGCTGCCAGCAGGACGCCGAGAAACCCGGCGATGCAGGCGAGCCACCGGATCGGCCCCACATTCTCTTTCAAGATCAGGATGGAGAGGAACAGGACCATGACCGGTGCGGAGAAGTACATGGTGGTGATTTCGGCAAGCCCGAGATGTCGTGCGGCGGAGTAAAAGGACATCCATGCCGCAAACATCAGGCCAGCCCGCAGCAATAGCGAATTGCGGTGCGGGCTTTTGAAGATCGATGGATGCCGCAGCCGTCGAACCACAACACCCGCGACGACGGTCACCATGATGCTGCGCATGAAGAGGATCTGCGGAACCGAATAGTCGGCGACAAGCCATTTGACGATTGCGTCCTGGATGGCAAACAACGAGTAGCCGGAACAGGCAAGGCCAATTCCTGCAAGCGGACCTGGTTCGGCATGGGGAGATCGAGTGAGCATTGTGGCCTGCGGCGGGAATAGAAGTAGGTGCCGGGGGACTAGCAAGAAGGCTCGGCCAAGACAATTGCTAGATTTTGGATCGGACGGCCGATCACGATCCCGTTGTCGGCCTCTGCCGAACCACGGTTTGGCTTGTTTCTCGGCGTCAACTGAAGTCTATCATGGCGCAAACCGCAACTTCTCGAGGGGTGGCCGATGCGTGACGAGGAAAGATCGCCTCTGTATAAAACGCTCACCTGGGTTCTTTGGCCGGGGCTTTTCGTCGCGGGCCTCACGGGTGCGGGTTTCGCATTCGAGACCAAAGCGCCACTCTTGTGGTTCAATGTCGTCTACCTCGCCACCGTCGCCGTCATCGCAACGTTCGAACGTTTCATGCCGTATGAGCAGCAGTGGCTCACCCAGGATGGCCAGACATTCAACGATATAGCGCACACGCTGCTCAACAAGGGCGGGGTTCAGATCGTTGCGGCAATCGGGGTTTCAGCCCCCATGGCGGTCGCCACTGTCGTGGAACCGGCAGTACGGACACCGTGGCAGGTCTGGCCCGAAGGTTGGCCACTCATGCTTCAAGTCGCTTTGGGTTTGGTCATCGCGGAGTTCGGTCTCTATGTCGCGCATAGGGCGGCACACGAGATCTTGTCGCTTTGGCGTTTCCACGCCTTGCATCACAGCGTCGAGCGGCTTTGGGTCGTGAATACGGGCCGGTTCCACGTCGTCGACTCGCTTTTCAAGATCGCGCTGAGCCAGGCTCCTCTTTATCTGATCGGAGCGCCCTTGCCGGTATTTCTATGGATCAGCGCGGTGACGGCCTTTATCGGGCTGTTGACCCACTGCAACATCGATGTGCGAACCGGGCCTCTCGATCTGATATTCAGCACCCCTCGCCTGCATCGATGGCATCATTCCAGGGTGCTGGCTGAAGGAAACACCAATTATGGTGAGAACCTGGTTCTGTGGGATCAGGTCTTCGGTACCTACTTCAACCCCGATCGTCGCCCGCCCGCCGATATCGGCATAAGCGGTCGTGTCGCCGAAGGGTTTCTGGCGCAGCTGTTGCAGCCGTTTACGAAAAGAGGGTTTCGCCAGATACTTGGCCGGAAGGCCGTTAGCGAGAAGATTTCGGCGGAGTCAAGTAAATCGACCTAAGGAGCGCTGACCCACAGCGCTCCTAAATCAAGTAAAGATGGTGGAATTACTCGGCTGGGATGTTCCATCTGGAATCGCTCTGGAATATATCGTTCAGCTTGTAAGCAACTTCGGTGCGATTGGTTGCCTTCAGCTTCTTCATGATATTCCGGATGTGAACCTTGACCGTGCTTTCGCGCAGATTGAGTTCATAAGCGATGATCTTGTTTGCCTTGCCTTTGCGGAGGGCCTGAACGACTTCCGCCTGACGCAAGGTAAACATGCGGGCCAGTTCACGAGCTTTCGGGTTGCGATCCATGGGGGCCGGTGCCGAGAAGCTGTTGCTGGCAAGAATGAATGTTCCCCCCGCAATCGCAAGCGCGATCGCTTCTACGCAGACTTCGATACCGACGGACGTCGGAATGAAGCCACGAGCGCCATACTCGAGAACTTTCAACGTCTGGCTGAGGTCGTCGCCATCTGCAAGTATTACGACTGGAGCTGGCGCAAACTCGGCACTAATTGCAGCGATTTCGTCGGACAAAGCGCCATCATTGGCCTTTCGCCCGGCAATATTCAACAAAATGGCACTTACACGCTGCGTATTGTCTTTCCGGCGCTTCCATTCAGCGATCGATCCCACGGCGAACGCTTCCATGCCGAGGCCGTTTCTCGTCAATGTGGTCGCGAGGCACTCGCGTTCCAATGTCCGGCTGTCGATGATGAGCAAGCAGCGCTCCTCATCGAGGGTATCACGGTTATGCGCAAGGTCGCCGACTATCCGGGGCGACATTGCTGTGGCTCTAAGGTTACCAACTGGTTTTCCAGTGCTTTCAAATTCCGAAGGTACGTAATTCATACTAGCCTCATACTCAGTAGTGTTAGAGGTGACCATTCGCAACGAAATGCAATACTCTGTAGGCATCCATTGTTAGTGCGTAACTAAGTAGTTTCTTCGTCTTGCATCAGCGGTAAAAATTGAGACGTTTGGTTTCTACTTGATTTAGAACCTACATACATAGGTACTAATAATCAATATAAAATATTTTTGTAAATATAAAGAAAAACTGCTCAGTATATAAAAATATACCAGCCAAGTCCGAAATGGGAAATTTATTTGCACTTGATTCGGAAAATGGCAGAAATGTGGGGCCCCTTCCGCAATATGGCGAAATAATGTTCCTTAACGATAATGCGAATCAGTTGAGTTTCAGTCGATTTTACTGCTTTGAGCCGTATTATTTTGGGAAGATGCGTCAAGGGTTGTATTTACAGCGAACACCTCAAAAGAACAGGCGTATGGCAAAACTGCTGTACCAATGTGGACGTAGTCACACTCTATTCTTTGCCCCTGAAGCGGCGCTGGTAGACGGGATCGTAAAGCGAGCTCTCGCGGAAATCATGGGCATGCAGCGATCGCCCGACGAAGATGATGGCTGTTCGCTCGACCGGCTCGGCGGCCACCTTTGCCTCGATATCGGCAAGCGTGCCGCGCAGGATCCGTTCGTCCGGCCATGATGCCTTCACAACGATCGCGACGGGGCAGTCGGCGCCGTAGAGCGGCGTCAGTTCACCGACGACCTGGTTCAAGGCGTGGATCGCCAGATGGATCGCGAGCGTTGAGCCCGTCGCGCCGAACTTTGTCAGGGTCTCGTCGTTGGGCATCGGCGATGCGCGACCGGAGACCCGTGTCAGAACAAGGCTCTGAGCAACGGCCGGAATGGTGAGTTCGCGTCCGAGCGCCGAGGCGGCGGCAGCGAAGGCCGGAACGCCTGGTGTCATCGTATAGTCGATCCCAAGCCGTTCGAGCCGGCGGATCTGCTCGGCAACCGCGCTCCAGACGGCAAGATCGCCCGAATGCAGTCTTGCGACATCTTCGCCGGCGTTTGCGGCGCGAAGATATTCCGCCTCGATTTCATCGAGAGACATTGGCGCCGTGTCGATGATGCGGGCACCGGGCGGGCAATATTGAAGCAGTTCCGGTGACACGATCGAGCCTGCGTAGAGACAGACCGGGCATCTCGCGATCAGCTCGCGTCCGCGTACGGTAATCAGGTCTGCGGCGCCCGGCCCCGCGCCGATGAAATGAACGGTCATCTCTATACCTTTAATTCTTTGTCCAGCGCCATTGCGTGACCGGCATTGCCGGTCGCCAGCCGGTCATGCCGCCAATCGGGGCCGCCCGGCTGATCTCAATGCGTGTCAGCGTTCCGCCGAGCTCAGCCTGAGTGGCAATGAGCTTTGCTTCCATTTCGAGAGTAACGGCGTTTGCAACAATCCGCCCTCCATTCCTTAAGGCGCCGATCGCCGCATTCAGCACGCCGGCTTCGCTGCCGCCACCGCCGACGAAGATGACGTCCGGAGTGGCGAGGTGCTCAAGCGCTGCGGGCGCACATCCCTCCACGACGGCGAGGCCGGGCACGCCAAAAGCCGCCGCGTTGCGTGCGATGCGTTGCGCGCGTTCTTCTGACTGCTCGACCGCGATCGCGCGGAGGGAGGGATCGCAAAGCATCCACTCAATGCCGATCGAGCCGGATCCGGCGCCGATGTCCCAGAGCAGTTCTCCGTGGCGTGGCGCCAATGCGGACAGCGTGACGGCACGGATCTCCTGTTTGGTGATCTGCCCGTCATGTTCGAACAATGTGTCGTCCAGCCCGGGGGAAAAGGCCAAGGTTCGGGCTCCACCCGCCGCCACGACGTCGATGGCACAGACATTCAGGGGGTCGATGTCTGCAAGATCGAAGTGATCAGCTTTGCAACGGCGAAACTGTTCGCGTGTGCCGCCAAGGGTCTCCAGGACGCAAAGCTCGGATTGCCCGAAACCCGAGGCGGACAGGAGATCGGCAAGCTGGCGGGGTGTGTCGGCATCAGACGTCAGTGCGATGATCCGCCGGCCATTGTGAAGATGCGGCCGGATCAGATCGATCGGGCGGCCATGCAGCGATATCGTCGTGGCGTCCTGGAGTGGCCAACCGAGGCGCGAAGCGGCAAGGCTGAAGGAGGACGGGGCGGGAATGGTGTGCATCTCATCGGCATTCACATGCCGGGAGAGGGTCGCGCCGACACCATAAAGGAACGGGTCTCCCGATGCGAGGACGACGACAGGAGAGCCGCGACGGGCGACAATCGCGGCGATGGATCGATCGAAGGGGCTTTCCCACGTCAGGCATTCTCCGATCGCGATCGGTGCGACCAGCGCATGGTGCCGTCTGCCGCCGAAGACAACGGGTGCGGTGACGATCAGACGTTTTGCCTCGTCTCCGAGGCCGTCTGGACCATCCTCACCGATGCCGATAATAGTCAGCCAGCGTTTGTTGGAGGCGGAAGAGATATCAGCCATGGGCAAGATCCGCATTCTGATGCTTGGCGGGACGACGGAGGCGCGGTCTCTCGCGCATGCCTTGTCTGCCGACAACCTCTATGACGTCCTGCTTTCGCTGGCCGGACGTACGGAAAAGCCCTCCGCGCAGCCCGTGCCAGCGAGAACCGGTGGGTTTGGCGGTCGGCAAGGCCTTGCTGCTTTTCTGCGTGACGGGGGCTTCGATCTGTTGATCGACGCGACGCATCCCTTCGCGGCGAGGATTTCGCAGAATGCTCATGACGCTGCGGTCGATGTCGGCATACCGGCGTTCGTGCTGCGCCGGGAGCAATGGACGGCTGAGCCGGGTGACCACTGGAAGCATGTTGCCAACATTCCGGAGGCGATAGCGGCGCTCGGCACCTCGCCGCGGCGCGTGTTTCTGGCGATCGGACGACAGGAAGCCCATTTTGCGCTGGCCGCCCCGCAGCATTTCTATCTCATTCGCAGCGTCGATCCCGTAGAGCCGCCTCTGATGCTGCCGAACGCAGTGTGCATTCTCGATCGCGGTCCGTTCGAGATCGAACGCGAAATCGCGCTGCTTGCCCAGCATGACATCGATGTCGTGATCGCAAAGAACAGCGGCGGTTCCGCGACCTATGCGAAGATTGCCGCCGCCAGGCGCCTTGGTCTCGAGGTGGTGATGGTCATGCGCGCGCCAGCGCCGGCCATGCAGACGGTCGCAACGGTCGAGGAGGCGCTGGCGGCAATCGCTCACCTGTTTCCCCCTGCGATGAAGCGCGGCGTGTAAACGAGATCAGACTGGCCTTGCCTGGCAATAATTTTCGTTTCGGCTGACCCGATGATGACGCATGTCGCCATGTCAGCAATGGTCGCGTCTGCCTCGCCGAGTTGCTGTACGGTCATGCGCTCGTCGGGCCGTCCGGCCGCTCGCCCGAAAATAACCGGCGTCGTTGGTGGCAAATGCCGACGCAGCAATTCGAACGCCTTGCCCAATTGCCAGGGCCTTGCCTTGCTGATCGGATTATAGAGCGCGATCACGAAACCGGCGGATGCTGCCGCCTGCAGGCGCGCTTCTATTATGTCCCAAGGTTTCAGATTGTCCGATAGCGATATGGCACAAAAGTCATGGCCGAGCGGCGCGCCGATGCGCGCGGCAACGGCAAGCATGGCTGTGATACCCGGCAGCACGACGAGGTCGATATCGCGCCATTCGTCTGGTCCATTGTCGATTGCCTCGCACACCGCCGCGGCCATGGCAAATACGCCTGGGTCGCCGCCGGAAACGACACACACGATTGATCCGGCTGATGCCGCCTTCAGCGCCGCCGTTGCCCGGCCAAGTTCCTCCCTGTTATCGGAGGCTTGGCGCCGCTGGTCTTCCCGCAGGTTGAGCCGGTCGAGATAAGGTCCGTAGCCAAAGAAATCCGTGGCCTGTGATACCGCGGCGAGCGCCTGTGGGGTCATCTGATCCGGATTGCCGGGACCGGTCCCGATCACGAAGAGCTTGCCTGTCATCGGTTGCTCTCCCAACCCGGCACAAGCACCAGTGAGAAATAGGGAGCGTCGCCATCGGGCCGATCGGCGAGCTTGACCATGGCGGCATTCGCCATGGTGCCGCGCTCGACGTAGACCGCTTCGGAGAGGCGTCCGGAGGCCGCGAGCGCCCGGCGGATTTTTGGAAGGTTGCGGCCGACTTTCATGATCACGGCCGCTTGCGTATCGACCAGTCTGCGCTGCAGTTCCGCTTCCGCCATGGTGCCGGGAAGGACGGACAGGACATCGTCTCCCTGAACGATCGGAATGCCGGCCACCGACCAACATCCGGACATTGCAGTGATCCCGGGGATGACTTGGGTCGGATAACGATCGGCGAGCCTCACATGCAGGTGCATATAGGAGCCGTAGAACAGCGGGTCGCCTTCGCTTAGAACCGCGACGGTTCGGCCGGCATCCAGGTGGCCCGCGACGATCGCTGCCGACTGGTCGTAGAAGGCGGTTATCTGGCTGCGATACGCTGCCTCATTCTTGTCGATCTCGGTGGTAACAGGATAATAGAGCGGTAGCAGCGTGGTATCGCTGGTGAGCAGATGCTCGACGATCGCCTTTCCGTTTCCTGCCCGGCCCTGCTTGGCGAAATAAGCAACCACGTCGGCGGTTTCGATCGTCTTGACCGCCTTGACCGTCAGGAGTTCGGGGTCACCGGGGCCGGTGCCAACTCCGATCAGCTTGCCGCTGCCACTCATAGGCCCGGCCTCGCCAATGCATTCACCGCCGCTGCGGTCATGGCGCTGCCACCGAGGCGGCCGCGGACGATCGCGAAGGGTACGCCATAGGAGTTTTCCGCCAGCGCGTCCTTGGATTCGGCGGCGCCGACGAAGCCCACCGGCATGCCGATGATGGCGGCGGGCTTCGGTGCACCGTCACGCAACAGTTCGAGCAGATGGAAGAGTGCCGTCGGCGCATTGCCGATCGCAACGACGCTGCCGGCAAGACGATCCAGCCACAGGTGGAGCGCCGCTGCCGAGCGTGTGTTGCCGGTTTGCTTGGCAAGTTCCGCCGTGCGGGGATCATGGAGTGTACAGATCACGTCGTTCTTCGCCGGCAGGCGGGTGCGCGTCACCCCGTGGGAGACCATCTCCGCGTCGCAGAAAATCGGAGCGCCCGCATGCAGCGCCGAACGGGCGGCGCTGACGAAGTGCGAGGCAAAGACGAAATGTTCGGCCGCCTCTACCAATCCACAGGCATGGATCATGCGAACTGCGACATCGGCTTCCTCCGAGGAAAACCGGGACAGGTCGGCCTCGCTGCGGATGATCGCAAAGGACCGTTCATAAATCGCGTCGCCGCTGTGGATGTAGTCGTATTCTGGCATTCCTATTCCTGTCGCAGTGCAGGCGTGGCGGTTCCTTTGCCCAGCCGTCTAAGGCAGGCACCAGCCGATTCGCCAGCGTGTCTCTCGGTTTTGATGAGGCGGGCGAGCCTCTGTATAGCGGAATCGATATCGCCGCTAGCGATCTGTGCGTCTGGCAGGCTCGAAGCGGCGCCATCGACGATGAGATGGTAGCCGTCGGCTGTACCGGCCAGCGTCAATGCGGCTGGCCGTGGATGGGCGCAGCCCTTGATGCAACCTGAAAGGTGAATATCCAGCGAGCCGTCCAGCAACTCGGGAGCAGCAGTGGCAATCGTCTCGGCCAGCGTCTTGGTGGGATAAAAAGCGGATGCGCACGCCCCCGCTCCGGCACAAACCGCGATGGAGCCATAAGGATCCTCGTGATCTGCGAACATATTGTAGGCAATGGCTGCGTTCTTGAGAGTGATCGCGGCTGTGTGGGTCAGCCCGGTCACGAAAAAGCAGCGGCCTGGCGCAGGCCTGACCTCCTGTGCGCCGGCGCGTTCTGCGAGGCCAAGGAAGTCAATGACGTCCGATGCAAGCAATTGCCCAAACCGAGGTCTGAGCCCGACAACGGCGGCATGCGCGGAAATCGCGTGAACGCCCGGCGTCGCAGTCTCCCCCCCAGGCAAGCTCCCGGGCGCGATGGGGGTCGCAGGCAAGTGTGCCGCGGACAAGTGTTCAGCCGTGATATCCCGGGCCCGCTTGTGCCGCCCCATGGAAAGCAGGAGTTCCAGAACCGCGCCAACGGTGCGAATTGCCTCGGCGCTGCTTCCTGTCGCGACAGTACGGGCGGACTGCGCATCCCCGTCGATTGCGACGTGCCAAACGTCTGACGAGACGGCACAGAGGCGAATGTCGGCGCTGACCGCGGCAAGCCCCCGGCGACCACCGTCATCGATGACGATCGAAAGCTTCGGTGCGAGCAAGGGCGATCCGAAGAGCAATGCGAGGTCGCGGCGAAGCTCCCGCTCCATCACGGCCGCGTCGGCGATTTCGTCGGGAAAGATGCCGTGCAGCGGAGGTAACTCGATCACCGGTGCCGGGGGAACGACGATCCCCGCTGCCCCGATCTCCGAGGCCAGTATCGGCGCCGTATCCGGCGTCAGTCCGCGGACCTGCACGCTCCCGCGCGCGGTGATCTCTATGATGCCGTTTCCGTGGCGCTGCGCCGCTTGTGCCAATTGCTTGAATTGGCCAATCGTGAAGATACCGTGTTCGGGGCGCAATCGGGCGAGCAATCCATCGCCTGTTCGCATCGGTTCCATCAGGGTCGGACAGGCGCCACGTTGCGTTGCCGGTAGAGGGGCTCTCGTATTCTCAGGTGCGATCTGCTCGGCGCGCGTCATTGTCCCAATTCCTTCATTCATGTCTTTATAGGATTGGGGGCTGTTGGGCAAAATGATGCTTGTCAAAGGTCGTCGAAGTCGTGGCCCTTGCGGAGCAGATAGATGTCCATGATCCAGCCGTGGCGAGCGCGAGCCTCCGCGCGTGTCCTTACTATATCGTCCGCTACGTCACCCAATCGTCCCGAGCGGACGATTTCGTCTTCGGTTCCGAGGTAAGCGCCCCAGAAGATTTCGGCATCGGGGTCGTCGATCTTCGCAAATGCCTGTTCGCCGTCCAGCATGACGATCGTGGTCTCTGCTCGGTTGCCATGTTCGGCGAGCCGGCGACCCGTGGTCACTTCCAGAGGCTTGCCGACGAGATTAATCGGGATGCGATGGCTGGCCGCGAGTGCCTGGACGCTCGTGATCCCGGGGATGACGCTATAATCGAAGGCTGCCCTTCCGATCTGCTTTGCCCTCTCGATAATACGGATGGTGCTGTCATAGAGACTTGGATCGCCCCAGACCAGAAAGGCACCGATCCCATCGTCCGGCAGGTCGTCGATCAGGTGTACATAGGTTGTCGCGAGCTTGGCGTGCCACTCGTCGACACTTTCCACATATGTGCGATCTTGCATCGCCCGGGTGGGGACCGCGAACTCGATCAGGGATGTCTTCGGGTTCGTGACGTAGCGCTGGCAGATATCACGACGCACCGCAGCAAGGCCTTCCTTGCTCGCTCCCTTGGTCGGGATGAAAATAGCGGTCGCCGCATTCATGGCATTGATCGCCTGAATGGTGACATGCTCGGGATTTCCGGTTCCAATGCCGATGATGTAGATATGGCGCACGCGCTTGCCTCGATCAGTTCTGGCCGTTTCTGGCGCAGACCAAAGGGTTTCGCAAGGCCCTGTCTCAGGCCGAATAGGCCAGACGGTGTTTTCGCGTGCGGTAGCGCGAACCGATCGCCTGCCTTTCTGCTCGCGAACGGATGAGGCGGCGGCTCAGTGTCCCCGTAGTTGTGGCCACTGAGCGAAAGCAGCGATCAGTCGCGATACTCCGGCTCCTGCCGGTCGAGGATGCGCCGGATGCTTTCCAGATGCATCCGGGCACTTTCCGGGTCCCCTTCCCTCATCTGCTTGGCCGCCTGGGCGGCGACTTCTGGCAAGACGGGGAGGAGCTTGCGACCGGAGCCCATCGCCTTCAACTGTACCTCGGCAGCTCGCTCCAGATAGTAGAGATCATCCCAGGCCTCGGCGATATTCGGCGCGCACACCATTACGCCGTGGTTCCTCATGAACAATATGTCCTTGTCACCGAGAACCGAGGCGATCCGGTCGCCCTCGGTTTCATCCAGTGCGAGACCATTATAGTTTTCATCGACGGCTACGCGGCCGTAGAATTTGAGCGCCGTCTGCCCTGCCCAGACCAGCGGTTCGCCTTCTACCATGCTAAGCGCGGTGGCGTTGGGCATATGAGTATGAAAAGCGGCTCCCACCCGCGGGGCCATCTTATGCAGGCGTGCATGAATGAAGAATGCCGTCGCTTCCGGTACGCCTTCGCCTGCAACGACGTTGCCTTCGAAGTCGCAGATCAGCAGTGATGAGGCGGTTGCTTCCTGAAAGGCCCAACCCAGACGGTTGACGATAAACAGATCCGGATGGCCGGGGACGACAGCCGAAAAGTGGTTGCAGATGCCCTCTTCAAGTCCATGGCGCGCCGCTGTTCGAAGGCAGGCGGCGAGATCAATCCTCGCCTGCCATATCTCATCGGTATCCAATGAAATACTGCGCCGAACACTATGCTGCGCTTTCGAAATATTGAGTTCGTGGGCCATGCTCTCTCCTTCGAGACACTACTTCCATTCTGTCGCCGCGAGCACCGCGGGTACCTTGTCGAGCGCCGCGACAATCTCATTCGGGCGATAGTCCGGTAGCGGTTGTCGGCCCGTGCCGCGATCAACCCAGATCGTACGAAATCGAAGTTCACGCGCCGCCGCAAGGTCGAGATGCGGGCTGGCACAGATATGCACTAGATCGTTGATCCCGATGCCAAGGCTTTTCCAGGCGTGATGGAAAATCTGGGAAGACGGCTTGTACGCCCCCGCTTGTTCCGCGGTGATGACACGATCGACATATCCACCAAGCTGGGCGACATTTCCGGCGATGATGGCATCATCGGTATTCGAAATGATCGCCAGGCGGAAACCGGCGACCTTCAGGGCTTCGAGCGTTGCGACCACCTCTGGAAAGGGCGGCATGTTGCCGATCGACGATGTCAGGATTTCGGCATCCGCTGGATCGAAGGGCAGTCCGAAATCGACCATCGCCCGCTCCAGGGCTAGAGCGCTGACCTGCGCGAAGGTGCGATGGGGACGCACTTCCTCCAGCGCATGTTCGTGACGGTCGTAGACCGCAATGAAGCTGCGCTGATCGATGTCGCCGCCCTTTGCGGACAGTATTTGTCCCATCGCGGCAAGCAGCCCTTCGTCCCATTGGATCAGGGTTCCATAGCAATCAAAAGTCAGCCACGTCGGCTTAGGTCCGGCAAGTGTCATCGGCTTTGTCTCCTTGAGCATGCCGAGGTTGACAGGAATACAAGATATTGAGAAATTAAATCTCCATATGCTGGACATTGGAAAATCAAATGAGCTTTGGCTTTGATCTCGATCTGCTGAAAACCTTCGCGACAGTTGTCGATTGCGGCGGGTTTACGAAGGCGGCAGAGCGGGTTCACCTGACCCAATCAACGGTGAGCCAGCAGATAAAGAAGCTGGAGGCCAATCTAGGCACTGCGCTGTTACGTCGGGACAAATCAGCGGGGACCGTCGAAACGACGGAGGCCGGCGAACTGCTGCTCAGCTATACGCGCAGGATACTCGCGACGGCGGCGGAGGCGGCAGAGGTGATGCGCAGGCCTTCGGCGCCAAGGACGGTCCGCCTCGGCGTGCCCGAGGACTTTGCCGGGCGGCGGCTCATCGATCTGCTGTCGGGATTTTCCGCGGCATCTCCCCACATACGGCTCGACACGGTGAGCGGTTGGAGCACCGAGCTGCGCCGACTGCTTGATGCAGGCGAGATCGACCTAGCCTTGATAAAGCGGGAGCCGGGGGACGGCGCATGTCTTGCGAGCTGGGCCGAGAAGCTTGTCTGGGTAGCGAGCGCCGCGCGGGCTGTCGACGCGGATCCCGTTCCGTTAGCGGTCTTTCCCGTGGGCTGCATCTATCGAGATCGCGCCATACAGGCGATCGAGCAAAGCGGGCGCCGCTGGAGGATCGCTTATACCAGCCAGGGCCTGATGGGAGTGCAGGCGGCGGTCGCCTCCGGTCTCGGCATCAGTCTCCTCCCGTCAGATGCAGTTCTTCCCGAACATCAAGAACTTGGCGCAGCAGAGGGCTTTGACGATCAGCCCGCATCGGAAATGGCCTTGGTCAAAGGCAGGGCAAGCCTATCGGCGGAGGGGAAATCCCTTGGGCTTTTCCTAGCCGATAATCTGCATCCTTGATCCGTCAGGGTAACCAAGTCTCGACAGTGATATCACCCGTCTCGACCAATTGCGTGCAGACGAAATGGGAGAGCTTGTCTTGCCGGATCACGGCGGCGCTGAGGCGGCCGGTTCGGTAAGCAGCCGTATCGACCGCGATGCGGTTGTCGTAAATTTCAGGACGCAAGGAGCTTGTGATCGTATGGCCATGGACGACAACATGGTCGAACGCATCCGCATGGTCCAGAAAGCCTGCCCGGATCCATCGCAGGTCGTAGTCGGTCTGTGCCGTGAGCGGAAGCCCTGGGCGGATCCCCGCGTGAACGAAGCAGAAGCTTCCGATCTCCTTGTACGTCAGAGCGTTATCCAGCAAGGCGGAATGGTGTGGGAAGGCGTTGCGGATATCTGCGGCGATGCCCTTGAAGTCGGGAACCGGTCGATCGGAATAGGCACTTACCGTTGCGACCCCGCCCCAATCCATCCAGTTGACGGCATCTTCGTATGTGAGCTCCTCGCGAAGCAGGGCGCGCAGATAGAAGTCGTGGTTGCCCAGCACCAGTTGCGAACCCGGATAGAGATTGAGGGTCGACGCCACCAGGTCGAGTACCTGCGGACTACGTGGTCCGCGATCGATCAGATCGCCCAGAAAGATCACGGTCGGCGGCGATCGGCGCTCGCTCGAGGCGGCTGCGATATGATCCAGCATGGCTTGTAGGAGATCGGCGCGTCCGTGAATGTCGGCGATTGCATAGATGTCGGACGGCACGTCGTCGGTCATATCTGTCATTCTCCTGCAGGCAGCATCGCGCCCGGCATCACTCTTGAGCGGATCTAGGGTTTACGTCAGCTATTGGTCTGTCCGCAAGGTGTCGCCAGCGCGCAGTTGAAGGAAGAAGAACGAAGCGGGTGGCCGTTGATCGGGATGCGGCGAGTTCCTAACTGACAGAAAGCGTGTATCAAACAGCGGGAAAGCTCGAACATGACAAAGCAGCGTCAAATGCATCTTGGAGCATTCATGCGTCCCGTGAGTCTCCATACCGGCGCGTGGCGCTATCCCCGCTCCTTTCCGGACGCCAACTTCAATTTCTCGCATCTCAAATCGTTCATCCAGAAATTGGAAGCTGCGAAGTTCGACGCTTTCTTCATGGCCGATCACCTCGCCGTCTTGAACATGCCGATCGAGGCCCTCAAGCGAAGCCAGACGGTAACGTCCTTTGAACCCTTTACGCTTCTGTCCGCGCTCGCCGCTGTCACGGAAAGGATAGGTTTGGCAGCCACCGCGTCGACAACGTTCGATGCCCCATACCACGTTGCACGCCGCTTTGCGTCGCTCGACCACATCAGCAACGGCAGGGCTGCCTGGAACATCGTCACTACGGCAAATCCGGATGCCGCCCTGAACTTCGGCTTCGACGAGCATGTCGAACATGGCGAACGCTACAAGCGGGCGCGTGAGTTCTATGATGTGGTGACGGGCCTGTGGGACAGCTTTGCCGACGATGCTTTCATCCACGACCAGGAAAGCGGCATCTTCGTCGACCCGGAGAAAATGCATGTGCTCGATCACAAGGGAGAGGAGCTAAGTGTTCGCGGCCCATTGAACATCGCTCGACCCGTGCAAGGCTGGCCGGTGATCGTGCAGGCCGGTCAGTCGGAGCCGGGGCGACAGCTGGCGGCGGAAACGGCCGAGGTCGTTTTCTGTGCTCCAAGGGACATCGATGCGGCAAAGGCACTCTATTCGGACATCAAGGGACGCATGAGCGATTTCGGCCGAAGTCGCGACCATCTGAAGATGCTGCCGGCAGCGTTTGTCGTGTTGGGAGATAGCATTGAGGAGGCCAAGGCCAAGCGGGCTAGACTCGACAGCTTTGTCCACTACGACAGCGCGATCGCGTCTCTCTCGATTGCTCTTGGCCACGATGCGTCGGCTTTCGATCCTGATAAGCCGCTGCCCGACATACCGGAGACGAACGCCAGTAAGTCCGGTCAGGCGCAGGTGCTGAAACTGGCAAGGGAGGAGAATCTCACCGTCCGGCAACTTGCGCAGCGGTACGGCGGATATGCCGGGCTCGCATTTGTCGGGAAGCCGGCGTCTGTCGCCGATGAGATGGAGCGATGGATCGACGAGGAGGCTTCCGATGGCTTCAACATCGTATTCCCCTACCTGCCCCAGGGACTCGATGACGTCGTGAACCTTCTTGTACCTGAGCTGCAGCGACGCGGCCGGTTCCGGAAAGAATACGACGGCGAGACATTGCGCGAGCACCTTGGACTACCCCGGCCGGTCAACCGCTTCTTTGAATAAGTGCGTTGGGTCGGCAAGCGGCCCATTTGATGATGCCAAGCCGCTCTTGTTGTGTGACGACAGGAGTACATATCTGCCTGAAGTCAATGCGAGCATTTCCACATGCGACCGAGGTTTGGCGTCACACTGGTTATCACCCTGCTCGCCACCGACGCGATGAGCGCCGACGCGGTGGTGGGGACCTGGAAGACGGAAGATGGCAAGATCTCCGTTGTCGAGCGTTGCGGCGCGAGTTACTGCATTTTCGCCAAGTCTGGCGAGTATGCGGGACAGAAGATCGGCACCTTTTCCGGTGCTGCCGACAGCTATTCAGGACGGATCACGGATCCGAGGAACAAGACCACCTACAGCGGAAAGCTGACGGTTCTCGGTGACAGTTTGAAACTTCGAGGCTGTGCCACCGATGTTCTTTGCAAGACACAGACATGGACCCGCGCGGACTAGAGCTCCCGGAAGGTGAGGCTCAGTCCATCCGCACTGGCGCTCATACCCAGTTTCGCTTTTCCGTTGCGCCATCGTCATTCTCAGGGGAAGCAACGCTGACAGGATCGTCCGGTGCAGGCACAACTTGATCCGTATCCGGCAGACCGCCACAAGCCTGGGGTCTGGCTAGGCTTCATTGCCATGTGCGTTGGCATGTTCATGGCAATCCTCGACGTGCAGGTCGTGGCGACGTCACTGCCGACAATCCAGTCAGCTCTGGATATCGATCCCGATCAGATGAGTTGGATCCAGACGGTCTATTTGATCGCCGAAGTCGTTGCGATCCCGCTAACGGGCTTCCTGACGCGCGTTTTGACGATGCGTTGGCTATTCGTGACGTCGCTATCCATGTTTGTGCTCGCTTCGGCAGGATGCGCGGCGAGCACCAGCTTCCCTCAACTGCTCTGTTGGCGGGTATTGCAGGGGTTCTCAGGCGGTACGCTCATACCGTCTGTCTTCTCGGCCGTCTTCCTGCTGTTCCCCGAAAGGCGTCAGGCGCTTGCCACGACCATTGCCGGTGTCCTGGCGGTGCTTGCGCCAACTGTCGGGCCGATCGTCGGTGGCTGGCTGACGAGTAGCTATTCCTGGCACTGGCTCTTCTTGATCAACGTCGTCCCTGGATCTCTTGCCGCATTGGTGGCGGCGCGGTCGCTTCCCCGTGAACAGGTCTCTCTGTTGCAACTACGCCGTATCGATGCAGTGGGGCTGGTCTCCATGGCTCTGTCCCTCATCTGCCTGGAGATTGGACTGAAGGGCGCGCCGACCAGCGGATGGCTGTCGATCGACAGCCTTGCCCTGTTTGGTGTTTTCGCCCTTTCGGGGGCGCTTTTCATCAGGAGAACGCTTTCTATTGCGAGCCCCCTGGTAAACCTTCGTAATTTTCAGGATTGGAACTTTCTCATTGGTTCGACCCTGAGTTTTGTTCTTGGCATCGGGCTGTTCGGCTCGGTCTACATGATGCCGGTTTTCCTGGCATTCGTGCGGGGGCATAACGCCCTGGAGATCGGATTGACGATGCTTGTCACGGGCATCGCGCAACTGTGCACGGCGCCGATTGCGGTTGCCCTCGAAAAAAGAACGGATCCTCGGCTATTGTCGGCGGCCGGCTTTATATTGTTCGCTGCCGGAATGGCCATGAGCGCTTGGCAGGATCCCCGGTCGGATTATGACGCGATGTTCTGGCCGCAGATTATCAGAGGCATCGCAATCATGTTTTGCCTCCTGCCCCCTACCCGGCTGGCCCTTGGCAATCTCTCGCCTGAACGTGTTCCTGACGCCAGTGGCCTCTTCAATCTCATGCGAAACCTGGGCGGCGCGATCGGCATAGCGCTGATCGACACGATCATCTACACGCGATCCGAACCGTTGACCCAACAGCTCTGGCAAAGCCTGCAAGACGGCAATCTCAAAACGGCCGAGTTCGTCGGGGCGCCTCTGGCAACGATAGAAGACCACACCGGCCCCTTCGATCCCCAGACGGTGGCGAGCCTTGATGGCCTGGTTCAAACTTCGGCGACCGTGCAAGCGCTGAACGAAGCGTGGATGATCGTCGCAATCATCACCTTCGTGGCCGTCGTATGCTTGCCGTTCGCGAAGCCGGCACCGCAGAACTCCGTCGCGGGCACACTCAGCTAAAGGCACGTTGGAGCATGTCGTCCGTTTTTCCGAAAACACGGACGCAATGACGGCCGGCATTCTTTGCATCATAGAGAGCGAGATCTGCCTCCTGCAGCAACCGGGTAACGCCGTCGGCCGATCGGTTGCCGGTGCAAACCGTGATACCCATGCTCGCCGTTACGATCGCGTGCTCACTTTTTGCATGCTTGATCCCCATGCCAATCACCTCGGATTGGAGGTGTTCGGCAAAATCCATGGCGGCTGAAGCGTCCGTGTCCGGCAACACGACCATGAATTCCTCGCCGCCGAAACGTGCCATCACCTGATCCGGTCGCTGCCGGGCCTGGATGAGGCAGTGGGCCACCTGTTTGAGGCAATCATCGCCCATCAGGTGACCGTAGTGATCGTTGTACGCCTTGAACCGATCGACATCGATCATGATGATCGAAAGCGGTCTCGCGACCGTTGCCCTGCCAAGTTCCGCGGCGAGGGTTTGGTCCAATGCACGACGATTGGCGAGCCCGGTGAGGCCGTCGGTCTCTGCCAGAAGCTGAAGTCTCTCTGCGAGAGAGCGGAACGCGAGTTCCGATTGCTTTAGTGCGGTCGTTTCCGTGACGACTGCAAGGGCCATGCGATTGCAGGTCACGCGCGTTCTTATTTGCAGCCAACGTCCCGCGTCGGTCTGGATGTCCTGATCGTGGTCGGTGAAGAGCCCACGTGCGATGTCCTCTATCCAGGTCGCTTTATCGAGAGGAAGATTGGTCTGCTCCTTGGAGGCGACCACGCCCTCGAGAATCGTGCGGATATGCGTGCCGGGAACGCGCAGATGGGCCGTTGCGGGAAAGAATTCACGATAGCGATCGTTGCAGAAGAGCAGAACGCCCGTCTCGCTGAATAGTGCCAGCCCATCAGACATGTCGCGCATCACCTGCTTCAACAGGTCCCGGCTCTGCACGATTTCAGTCTCCAGGCGCTTGCGCTCTGTTATATCGCGGGTGATCCCGGCAAGCCCGATCACATCACCTTCGCTATCGTGGACGGCAACTTTTGAGGTCAGGAACCAGCGTTCGCCGTTCTCCCCAGCGAGACATTCTTCGCGGTTCACCAGGGCACCTCCGGTCGCCATGATATGGCGTTCTTCATCGGAGAGTGCGGCCGCTCGCGACGTTTCCGCAATGTCAAAATCCGAAAGGCCGATCATCGCCGCCGGATCATCGAATTTGTTGAAACGCGCCACGGCTTCGTTGGCAAAGCGGAACCGGCTCTTGGTGTCTTTCAAATAGTAGAAATCTGGCGACTGCGCCAAAGCTGCCCTGAGAAGATCACGCTCCATGGTTATGCGACGGAGCTTCAGGATGATGAAGCCGGACGCCAGAATGCAGACGAAGTTCAATCCGACAGCACCGCCCGCGACGGCAGTGCCGAGATGACGCAGAGGAGAAACTGAACTGTTTCCGATGAGGTAGGCAGCGCCACTCTGGAGAACCGCCAGAACTGCGACGTGCCGGAACAGAATTTTTGATCCGGCCGCCTCGCGCATCAGGAGCGATAAGACTGTGGCGGCAACAATTCCGGCAACGCCGATTGTTGCGCCGGCGCCCGCCATCCAAAGCCTGAATATAACCGCCATGACGGTGGCGAAAACGGCTGCTACCGGCCCGCCGAAGAGTGCGGCCGACACCACCAATCCGGCGCGAAGGTCGAAATAGATGCCGGGTTTTATCTCGGCCGACATCGCCATCGAAATTACGGCGCCGCCGCCCATCGCCATGCCGAAGAAAGCTTCGCGCGATAGGCCGAAACGTGGCCGGATGGATGGCGAAAGAAGCGCCCACGCTGTCATCATCAGCGCAACGGTCGCGAGATTGCCGAGAAGTGTCTGCCAGATATGTGCCATAGTCGATGCCGTGAGATCAGTGCCGGCACTCCTAACGCTATGTAGTAAGAGTTTAATTAAGCGATTGCCGATTCGAACGCGTCGCGCCGATCTCGGCCATCGCTTTATTCGGTGATCTCACAAGGTCTGGGCACTACTCTATCTGGGCATCAGCTGTTATCCGCAATAGACAAGTCTCGTGTATGAAGGCGGAGAAGATATAGTGTTTCGGTTCCAGCAAACTTCTGACACTTTCCTGGGTATCCCAACGGCGGCGGATGCAGCGGGCGCCGATGTGGCGATCTTTGGCGCAGTCCATGGGACGGCCTATCCTCACGCCTCCTCGGCAACCGAAGAGACGATCGCGCCGGACGCTGTTCGCCGTGCGATTACTGCTGCGTCCGTCAACATCGACCACTGGGATTTCGATTTCGGTGGGCCGCTGCTGAACGATGGTGCCTTGACCGTCGTCGATCTCGGAAACGTGCCCACCGCATTTAATGCCAATCAGAAGAACCGCGAGGCGATCGGCGAGGCAACACGCAGCGTTCGAGCGCGGGGGGCTCTGCCGATCCTCATCGGCGGGGACGATTCGACAGCGATACCATTCATTCGCTCGCTATCGGATCTGCCGGCGTTGCACATCCTGCAGATCGATGCCCACATCGACTGGCGCGATCGGATCGGGGACGAGCCTTTGGGGTACTCAAGCACGATGCGCCGCGCCTCGGAGATTCCGCCTGTTCGCTCGATAACGCAGGTTGGGATCCGCGCAGTCGGTAGCGCGCGTCGCGAAGAAGTAGACACGGCGGTGTCATGGGGCGCACGAATTTTCACCGTTCAGCAGACACGCCGGAGTGGGATGGCGGCCATCGCGGATACCATTCCACGGGAGGGCGCGTTGTTGATCCACATTGATCTCGATGCACTGGACCCGTCGATCTGCCCCGGCGTCAACGCGCTGTCACCCGGCGGCCTGCGTCTCGACGAAGTCACCGAACTGATAGCCGAAGCAATGCGGGGCCGAACGCTGGCAGGCTTTTCGATCGTGGAGCTCAACCCGGCGGCGGACGTGAACGGAATGACGGCTACGGTTGCCGGGCGGCTGATCTGCCACGTGCTCGGTCACCTCGCACGCCGCGGACCATAATTCGTCAGATCTTGATCGGACGAAAACGAACCGATATGGCAGTAGGATCAAGGTGTAAGCAGTGTCGGAGACCTTGACCTCGGAGGGTCCAGCTTGACGTTTCTCTATTGCTATATGGCCGCTGTCTTTATCGTGCTGTTCCTTGCCGCGTGCATGGAGTGCCAAGCCTTGAAGAACGGGATTTCGGGGGCGAATGGCTTTGTCTGGGTGATGCTCAGCATGGTCATGTGCGCCGCCCTGTTTCCGGTAACGCTGCTTGCCTGGATCTTCGAGGATAGCAGGACGGCTTTTGCCACCTTTATCTGCGGCGCTGGTTGGCTTGCGCTCGTGTTCACGCTGTCAAAGAAGATGATCCTCGCGACGGAGAGACAGAAATGACATGGATCTTCGGGTTTCTTCGCATCGTCTTGCTGGCTGTTGTCCTGTCGTTGTGTCTCGCCTGGCTCAGGACGGGGGACGGTGATCTGGCGCTGACGCTCTCCTGGACCTTGTACCCCGTGAGCGGGGGGATGGTCGCAGCGCGAAGTCTGCTGGATTGGGAGGCGACGCGCCGGGACGCCCAGCTGTTGGCCGGAGTTCTTCGGGTCGCGGCGTTCTTTGCGGTCGTGGCCGTGGCGCAATGGGGATTTCCCGGCTCGCTCGCGGCGGTCAGCGTGGCTTTTGTCACCACCTTGACGCTCGCCTGCTACAGGGCTGAGGCCTAGCCGCCGGACGCATGAAAAAACAAAGCGCCCGTCATGAATGGACGAGCGCTCAAAAGCAGTCTGCGTATAGCTGCAGTCTTACAGAGCAGCGGCCTTCGCGATCCGTTCGATATCACCGCGGGCAATGCCGAGGTCGTTAAGTTCTCGGGTGCTCATGCGGCCGAGCTCGGAGACCGTCTGACGGTACTTGCGCCAATTGTTGAAAGTGCGTGCTACGTTCATGATAATCCCCTTTCCTTGGGCTTTCGAAAGGTAGCTGCCGGTCCTTGGCGCTTCGTTCCTTTCGATGACGCTGATATAAGCGGGGACGGCGTGACTGTGTAGCGCCAAGACGTGATCCCAGCCATGCCGCCGATGCATATCGCGTGGCCTAACCGTGTGCGACACTCCGCATGGCAGTCGGGCATGGCACCAAATCATCTCGGTCTTTGCCACTGGCCGGACGTGTGATGTTGCCTACCTGTTTTGTGAGAGCAGAGGTTTTCGACCACTGCGACAAGGGAGGGCTACTCGTTGCAGCGAAGGCTGGCAGCCATCTTGGTCGCCGACGTTGTCGGTTACTCGGGCCTCGTCGAAGCGGACGAAGGCAAGACGCTTTCGACGCTGATGAACCTGCAGACGTCGGTGTTCCGGCCGCTGATTGAGAAACATTCAGGGCGGCTGGTCAAATTGATGGGCGACGGCTTGATTGCCGAGTTCACATCGGTCGTGGAGGCCGTGTCCTGTGCGATCGCCATGCAAACCGCTCTTTCGAGCGAGCGGAATTATCCTGCCGCAGTCAGCGGAATCGTCCTGCGCGTGGGCATCAATCTCGGCGACGTCGTTGTCGAGGGCGATGATCTCCTGGGCGATGGTGTGAACGTCGCGGCACGCCTGGAGCAGCTGTGCCCGCCGGGCGATGTGCTGATTTCCGGCTCGGCTCACGAGCAGTTGGCCGGGAAAATCGATGCCCGCTTTGAATATGCAGGTGAACAGAACCTCAAGAACATCGCAAGGCCGATCAGAGCCTATCATCTGCCTCTCACCGGCTCATCCTTCGTCGCGACCAAAGCGCCGAAGCTGGCCGGGCCGGCGATCGCAATCCTCCCATTCGAGAACATGTCGGCTGATCCGGAGCAGAGCTATTTCAGCGACGGTATCACCGAGGATATCATCACCGAGCTGGCTCGTTTTAGCGAACTGATGGTAATCGCAAGAACCTCGTCGTTTGCGCTGCGCGGTCGGATGCTCGATTCACGCGAGATTGGCCGTATTCTCAATGCGGGTTACGTTGTCGAGGGAAGCGTCAGGCGAGCCGGCAATCGCGTCCGTATCAGTGTGCAGCTCATCGAGACGACGGGCGGAACACATCTTTGGGCAGACCGATACGACCGGTCCCTGGAGGACATCTTTTCCACCCAGGAAGAGATAGCGCAGAACATCGTCGCGATGGTCGCGCAGCGGGTCATCGACAACAACGAGCTGACGTCGCGAAGACGCCGACCGGAAGACGTGCGCGCCTACGATCTCTTCCTGCAAGGCAACCGCCTCTCCGATGATTTTGCCGCCGGAGCGCAGGAAAGGGCAGAGGCACTGTTCGAGCAGGCGGCCAAGACCGACCCCACGTTTGCGCGCGCCCACACCGGCCTCGCTTATATCTATCTCAACCGAGCTTCCGATGGCGGCATCGGCATTCCAAGGCAACAGGACGAGAACCGAATCAAGGCATTGCGTTCGGCGGAAAGAGCGTTTGCGCTCGACCCGAGCGATCCGAGGGTGCAGTGCACGCTGGGCTATATCTGCATGACTTGGCGCGACTTCAAAAGAGCGGAGCATCATCTCGGCCTGGCGAAGTCCATGAACCCCAACGATGCCACGATCCTGATCCTGTGGGCATGGATGCAGGGAGCGCTTGGGCGACCTGAACAGGGCTTGGCTGGAGCAGAGGTCGCATATCGGCTGAACCCGCTGCATCCCGCTTGGTACAATTACTACAAGTCGCGACTGCTGTTTCAGGCAGGGCGATATGGCGAAGCCGCAATTCTGCTTGAACAGCGAACCTTCGACACGCCGGAACGGGAACCGCGAGATATGGCGTGGCGAGCCGCTGCCTATGCTCATCTGGGCCGGATCGAGGAGGCCGAAAAGTGCGGAAAGGTCTTTCTCGATGCCGTCAGCAGACGCTGGCAGGGGGCCTCGTCGGCAGGCCCGCCGGACTACGTGGCTTGGCTGATCGACGTTTCGTATCTCAGAGAAGACAGAGACGTCGAGCGCCTGCGCGATGGGCTGAGGCTTGCGGGCCTACCTGCATGAGGGAAGCGGTGCTTCGGAACCTCCAGGAGTGCTAGGCGGATATTGCGGTAGCCCGTCGTGGCGCTGCTCTCGCGATGAAACTTTCTGATTTTGAAGGCGTTATGCGCCTTATGTGGGACCTGAGGAAGAAGTCCGGATCGCTCGACGATACCCGGGATTGTAACGACAAGTCGGACCATGAAAGCCAGCCTCCCGCCGAGGCCAAGCCGCCACCCTTTGATGAATCCGAAGACATGACGCCCGAGGAAATCGAGCAGGCTCGCAAAGCGTATCTTCTCAAGCGGTTCTGGATCAGCGCACGCGGCTATTGGGGGCGCAGTGGCGACAGGCTTTCCTGGCCGCTCTCCATAGGGCTGCTCATCCTGATCGGGATAAATGTAGGCTTCCAGTACGGGATCAACATCTGGAATCGTGGCATCTTTGATGCCATCGAGCAGCGCAATGCGCCGAACGTATATTTCCTTGGCGCCCTGTTTCCGCCGCTGGTGTTTGGAAGCGTCGCGCTCGTTACCATCCAGGTGTATGTCCGCATGAAGATGCAGCGACGGTGGCGTTCATGGTTGACGACCGCGCTCATCGGCCGCTGGCTTGCAAATGGCCGTTACTATCAGCTGAACCTCATCGGAGGAGATCACAAGAACCCCGAGGCTCGCCTCTCCGAGGACATGCGGATCGCAACCGAGTCCCCGGTTGACTTTGTCGCTGGCGTGATATCGGCATTCGTATCGGCTTCGACCTTCATCGTCGTGCTCTGGATGATCGGCGGTGCTCTTCAGCTTCCGATCGGTGGAGCAGTCATTACTATTCCCGGCTTTCTTGTCGTGACGGCTGTCCTCTACGCGATCATAACGTCCAGCTCGATAGCATTCATCGGGCGCCATTTCGTCCAGGTCTCCGAGGTCAAGAACCAGGTCGAAGCCGAGTTCCGCTATACTCTGACGCGCGTGCGAGAAAACGGCGAAAGCATAGCCCTGCTCGGCGGTGAGGAGGAGGAACGCAACGACCTCGACAAGACCTTCGGAAATGTTCTGCACCAATGGGCGTTGCTCGCGCGTCAATACATGCGAACCACATTGGTCTCGCATGGTTCGATGCTGATCGCACCTGTCGTCCCGGTTCTGCTTTGCGCGCCGAAATTCCTTGATGGCAGCATGACGTTGGGCCAAGTCATGCAGGCAGCGTCCGCATTCACGATCGTCCAGAGTGCGTTTGGGTGGTTGGTCGACAACTACCCACGCCTGGCCGACTGGAATGCCTGCGCCAGGCGCGTCGCCTCGCTGATGATGTCGATCGACGGCTTGGAGCGCGCCGAACAGAGTGACTCGCTTGGACGCATCAAGCGGGGCGAGACGCAAGGCGATACCGTGCTCAGCCTGAATGATCTCTCGATCTCGCTTGGTGATGGCACGGCCGTGGTCAAGGAAACCCAGGTCGAAATCCAGCCGGGCGAACGCGTGCTTGTGGCGGGAGAATCCGGTTCTGGAAAAAGCACGCTGGTCCGGGCGATCGCGGGCCTTTGGCCGTGGGGCAATGGCAGCGTCAACTTTCACGCTGATCGGCGGCTGTTCATGCTGCCGCAGCGACCATACATTCCGTCAGGAACGCTGCGCCGCGCCGTCACCTATCCCGCCGGCGCCGATAGCTGGGCGCCCGATGAGATCAAAGCCGCGCTCGAGAAAGTTGGCCTTGGCCATCTGAAGGAGCAGATCGACGAAGAGGCGCCCTGGGACCAAACCCTGTCTGGCGGCGAAAAGCAGCGGCTCGCATTCGCACGGCTTCTGCTGCACAACCCGGATATTATTGTCCTCGATGAAGCAACCTCCGCGCTCGATGAGAAAAGCCAGGACTACATCATGGAGATGCTCATACGCGAACTGCCGAAAGCCACCATCGTCAGCGTTGGGCACAGAGCTGAATTGGAGGCATTTCACAGCCGCAAGATCACATTGGAACGCCGACAAGGGGGCGCGAGATTGGTGAGCGATGTCGATCTGGTCCCACATAAGAGGACGCGAAACATCCTGGCGCGCCTGACAAAGCACCGGCATCGATCGTCGTCCGGCTCTGCGATGTCGCCAGGAACTAGAGACTCAAGCAGCTAACCATCAACACAGAACGCGCACGCGTTTGTTTGGGTCAAGGCATGACGCCCGAGCGGCTCGCCGGGTTGTTCTTGGAATGCGCTCGCGGCTCGCGCCACATCGTAAACAGCCCGGCACCCACGACAATTGCGGCGCCCAACAGCATGTTCCAAGTGAGGGTTTCGTCAAAAACAAGCACGGCGATGACCGCACCCACCACGAGCTGGAGATAGGTCAACGGCTGCACGTCCGACGCTTGCAGCGAGTCATAAGCGCGGATCAGGCAATAGTGGCTAACCGCACCGCAGATCGCCAGCGCGGCGACGAACGGCCAATCCGACCGCGCGATGGGCATCCAGTAAAAGGGACCCAGCAACGAAATGGCAACCGCACCGCCGACAGCCGTGTAGAACAGGCTCGTGAATGCCGCGTCCTGGCGGCTGACCGCTCTCGTTGCCACGCTGTAAATGGCGAACATGAAAGCACAGCTCAACGGCAGCAGGAGATAGGCGTTAAACTCATGGCCCACGGGGTTGATGATCAGCAGCACTCCAAACAAGCCTGCCACGACGGCGAGCCACCGTCTCCAGCCGACATGCTCGCCGAGAAACGGGATCGACAGGACCGTGACGATCAGCGGTGAGGCCTGAAAGATCGCCTGGGTGACGGCAAGGCCCGTATGGGCCAGTCCGTAAACGAACACGGCAATCTCGGCGACCAGAAGGACGCCACGCAGGATCTGGAGCGCGGCATGTTTCGTAGCGGCAACCGCACGCAAGCCGCCCGGTCGTCTGGAAGACAGCAGGATAACGAACGCTGCAAAGACCCAGTAGCGGATCATCGTGATAAAGATGGGAGAATACCGCTCGCCAAGGTATTTGGAGAAGCTGTCCTGTATCGCGAAAATAACGACCGCAAGCAGGGTGAATGCGTATCCGCTTGCCACTTTGCTGTTCTTGAAGATCGACCTATCCTCCAGATCGCCATCGCGAGATCACGACGACCTGGGAGGACCTAGTTCAGCCGATTGACCCGCTCAAGCCCACAGAGCCGCGAAGCTGTACGCTTGGCGTGTTTTTTAGGGTGAATGCAGAGAACCAATTTGGACGCCGGGCGCAACAACCGTTCGCGACTGAATGGCACCGATATTCTCAATGTTTCGCATCAGAATGGCTAGGATTTTCGGGCACACAAGGCCTCCCGGTATGCATTCCTGAAGGGAATTTTCTTCCGTTGAACAAATCTGCGGGCGTCGAACATACGTCTTTGGTTGGCGCTCAAGGGCGGCGAGTTGTCGTTGTTGCGGCACGGTTTCGGGCGCAGGTGACATGCATTTCATGGTCTTACCGAAGTCGGTGGTTTCTCCACGGCGTATGCGACCCGCCAGCGCGCCAGAGAGGCATCCTTTTTGCCGACAGAGTGATCGGAATATGCTATGTTACGCTACTGGCGCTGGACTGGCATCGTGACGTTAACAATCATCGCCGGTCCAGCAGCAACCCGCCGTGATCGACCGTCACGGCGGGTTTTCATATTTGGTATCCTTGCCGGGATTCGGATTTTCTGAAGCGCACGCCAAGTGGCTGAAAGTTCTCGTCGCATCGCTGCCTTGCACAAGAGGTGGATCAACCCAAAGTTGGCCTGAGTGGCCGCCGGAATTGAATGCTAGGAGGCGGCGCCGCATCTGTTGGTGGCAACCACCTCTAAGGCTCGCCCGTTGGCGAGCCTCTTTTTGTTCGGGCCAAGCAATGGGATTGAGTAAGCGGCAAGGTGACCGCTGTCACAGCCCTTTGGCGTTTCTTATTGCCCCTCAGATCGTCGGAAAGTGACAAGCCACCTTTCGGTCCCCAGCGTAGGAGATAGGCTGGGGGCGCTCCGTGCGGCAGCGGTCCTGGGCGATTGGACAGCGCGGGTGGAAGCGACAGCCGGAGGGCGGGTTGAGTGGGCTTGGGACATCGCCGGTCAAAAGGATGCGCTTGCGCGTTCCGCCCGGTATCGTCTCGACCACGGGCACAGCGGAGATCAGCGCCTGGCTGTAGGGGTGCGCCGGCGCGGCGAACACCTCTTCCGCCGGCCCCTCCTCGACGACCGAACCGAGATACATGACGGCGATGCGGGTTGAGACCTGACGCACGACCGAAAGGTCATGCGCGATGAAGACATAGGTGAGATTGAGCTTTTCCTGCAGGTCGGCGAGCAGGTTGACGATCTGTGCCTGCACCGACACGTCGAGGGCGGAGACGGGCTCGTCCAGCACGACGAGGTCGGGGTTCAGCGCAATTGCTCTCGCGATGCCGACGCGCTGGCGCTGTCCGCCGGAGAACTCGTGAGGGTAACGCCCGACATGATCCGGCAGGAGGCCAACGATTTCGAAAAGCTCGGCGACACGCCGGTTGATGTCGGCGGCGGAAAGCTTGGTATGAATGCGCAGCGGTTCCGCGACCAGATCGCCCACACGCCGACGCGGGTTAAGGGAGGCGGACGGATCCTGGAAGACCATCTGCAGGCGGCGGCGCAGTGGCCGCAGCTGGTTCAGCGACTTGGCGGTGATATCCTCGCCTTCGAAGATCAGTTCGCCTTCGCTGACGTCGTAGAGCCGCACCAGACAGCGAGCGAGCGTGGACTTGCCGCAGCCGGATTCGCCGACCAACCCCAGGGTCTCTCCCCGTCTGACTGTCAGCGAGACGTTGTCGACGGCGTGGACCGTCCGCTTGCCTTCCGCCGAAAAGCGGGTGCCAATCGAGAAGCGTTTTCCGAGCGAGCGGGTTTCGAGAATAGGCTGATCTGTCTGTGTCATCGCTTCGCTCATGCTTGCACCTCTCGAAGACAGGCGGCTGCGTGTCCGCCGGTGCCGAGGGCTGGCTTCTGGCTGGTGCATAGTTCGTAGCGCACGGGACAGCGCGGGCCGAAGGCGCAGCCTGGTGGAAGCCGCAGCAGTGATGGCGGCGACCCCGGGATGGCGGGCAGGCGCGCCGGCTTTGCGCCGGTCAGAGGCGGGATCGAGCCCAGCAGAGCGCGGGTATAGGGATGACGCGGATCGGAGAAGAGCTCCGCGCGGCTGCCGCGCTCCACGACACCGCCCGCATACATCACCATCACCCGATCGGCGAGTTCGGAGACGACGCCCATGTCGTGGGTGATGAAGACGATCGCCGAGTTGTGGGTGGCGCGCAGCTTGCGAACGAGATCGAGAATGCCGGCCTGGACGGTCACGTCGAGCGCCGTCGTCGGTTCGTCGGCGACCAGCAGGGCCGGATTGCAGGACAATGCCATGGCGATGACGGCCCGCTGGCGCATGCCACCCGAGAGTTGGTGCGGATAGCGTGACATTGCCTCGCGCGGATTGGGGAAATTGACCTCGGCCAATAGCTCCTCGACCCGTTCAAGCGCCTTCTTTCTGCTGATCTTCTGGTGTGCGAGGATCTGTTCGGCGATCTGCCAGCCGATCGTATAGACAGGCGTCAGCGCGGTCATCGGATCCTGGAAGATCATGGCGATCTCGTTGCCGCGCAGGCGTCGCAGTTCGTGCGCCGGCAGACCTAGGAGTTCGCGGCCCTTATAACGGATAGAGCCTTCGATGATGGCGTTGGGATCGGTGATCAGGCCCATGACCGCCAGTAGCGAGACGGTCTTGCCGGAGCCGGATTCACCGACGACGCCGAGGATCTCGCCCTGGTCGAGATCGAAGGAGATGCCGTCGATGGCCCGGACAAGGCCATCTTCGGTGCGGAACGATACCCGCAGGTCGCGCACGGAGAGCATCATGAGGTCCTCACTCGCGGATCAAGAAGGATATAGACAAAATCGACCACCGCATTGGCGATGACTACGAACATCGAGGCATACATGACCGTTGCCATGATCATAGGCAGATCGAGGTTCTGCATGGCGTCGTAGGTGAGCTTGCCAATGCCGTTCAGGCCGAAGACCACCTCGGTCAACAATGCGGAGCCACCAACCAGCGCACCGAAATCGAGGCCGAAGAGCGTCACGAAGGCGATGAGCGAAGTCCGCAGACCGTGGCGCAGCAGGATACGGGTTTCCGACAGGCCCTTCGCCCTCGCCGTGCGCACGAAATCCTCCTGCATCGACTCGATGATGGCGGCGCGCAGGACGCGAGCGTAGATGCCGATGTAGAGGACGGCGAGCGTGATCCACGGAATGACGAGGGTGAGAAACCATCCCTTGGGATCGCTCATCAGCGGCTTGTAGCCGAGCGGCGGTACCCAGGAGAACAGCCAGGTATCGTGATAGCGGCTCTGGGTGAACAGGTTCATGACCTCGCCGAGCCAATAGACCGGCATCGAGATACCGAGCAGGCCAAGCGCCATCAGAAATTTATCCAGCCAGCTGTCGCGGGTCGCCGCTGCGACAATGCCGATGATCACGGACATCACAACCCACAGAACAGCCGCGCCGAAGACAAGCGACAGCGTAACGGGGATCGCGTCGAGGACGGCCGGAACCACCTTCCAGCCACGATTGACGAAGGAGGTGAGATCGCCGGTGATGAAGATCTTGTTGATCATCAGCGCGTATTGCACATAGAGCGGGCGGTCGAAGCCGAAGCTGTGACGGACCGCCTCAAGCACTTCGGGAGACGCATTGCGGCCTGCAATGCGGGCCGCGGGGTCAGAGCCCGGCGTGGCGAAGAAGATCAGGAAGACGATGACGGATATACCGAACATCACGAACAGCATCTGACCGAAGCGGCGGAGGATGGCATAAATCATCAGCTGCGCCCCAGTTGAACCTTCGAACGCGGATCGAGCGCGTCGCGCAAACCATCGCCGAAAACGTTGAGCGCCATCACGGAGAGGGCAATGGCCAACCCCGGCGCGAGCGCGACGACCGGGCGCGTGTAGAGCAGCGCCTGCCCGTCCTGAATGATCGTGCCCCAGCTGGCCGCCGGTGGCTGTACGCCGATCGACAGGAAAGAAAGAGCCGATTCCGTCAGCATGTTCAGTGCCATCATCAGGGGCACGAAGACGATCAGCGTCGTGGTGATGTTCGGTTGAATATCGCGCAGGAGAATGCGCCAGCCCGGCACGCCGAGATTGATGGCGGCGAGCACGAATTCACTGTTGCGAAGCGACAGCACCTGACCGCGGATCGGACGGGCCACGTACGGCACGTAGACGATACCAATGATAATGACGGGCAGCCAGAGACTGCCGGATTCGATCTGGATCGGTCCGATCGCGATGCCCTTTGCGATCATCACGATGGAAAGCGAGATCGCCAGCAGATAGATCGGGAACGCCCACAGGACGTCGAGAAAACGAGAGAGCAGCGTATCGGTGACGCCGCCGAAATAGCCTGCCGTCAGCCCTGCCGCGGTGCCGAAGAATAGCGTGAAGATGGTGGCCGCGCCGGCGATCAGCAGCGAGTTGAGCCCGCCATAGAGCAGGCGTGCCATGACGTCCCTGCCCTGACTGTCTGCGCCGAGAAAATAGTTGCCGAGCTCCCAGGTCGGGCCGATCGGCGTATAGCCAAGTCCAAGTCCCTCCGTTGAGGGCTCCATGACCGGGACCTCGGTGCCCCCGACCTGAATGACGGCATCGAGGGTCGATGTGAAAGGATCGACGCCGGCCCAGCGCGCATAAAGCGGCGCGCTGAGACAGGCCAGGACGATAATGAGGAAGATCGACAGGGACGCCATGGCGGCCCTGTTTCGTTTTAGCCTCACAAATGCGAGGGCCCATGGCCCTCGCGTCGCGCGTTGCGTTGCAACGGCTTCAGTTGACACGCTCATGTCTCCGCCTGGATATCACTGTACCCACGCCTGGGTAATCATCCAGTTGAACTGGCGGTTGAACATGAAGTTGCCGAGGCGCTTGCTGGTGAAGTCCAGACGCTTGGGCGTGAACAGGCCAACAGCCGGAGCCTGGTCGGTGACCTCGCGGTCGATCTCGGCCCACAATGCGTCCGCTGCCTTCTGGTCGGTCACACCGAGATCAAGCGCCTTCTGCATCTTGGCGTCGATGCCCGCGTCGCAGAAACCGGAGATGTTGATCGAGGCATCCGAGCCTTCACGGAAGGATGCGCAGCCGAACAGGATATGCAGGAAGTCGGAAGCCGCCGGATAATCCTTGTACCACTGGCTGACGGACATCTGCACCTTGTTGTTGGTGTTCTGGATGTAGGTGAACTGGATGTTGGTCGAGATCGGCTTGACGTCGGCAACATAACCGATGCTGGTAAGCACGCTCTGGAGGTAGACACCGATCGAACGCGACACAGCGGTGTCTTCAACGATGATCGTCACCTTCTGGCCCTTGGTTCCCGATTCCTCGACGAGTTGCTTGGCCTTGTCGAGATCAGGAGCGGACCACTTTGCACCGGGGTTCTTGGTATAGGGGCAATAATCCTCGTGGCCGGGAAAATCCGGAGGCAGAACCTGGCAGACCGGCGAAGCCAGCACCTTGCCGCCAAACAGCTTGACCAGCGTGTTGCGATCGACGGCGAAGGCGACAGCCTGACGCGCCTTCACATTGTCGAACGGTGCAAGGCGCGTGTTGAGCGGCGCGTACCACCAGGCGGACAGCGGCGAGATGTGGAGCTGTTCCTTGAACTTGGTGCCGAGTTCGGCCAGGCGATCGCTCGGCAGCGCATCGAACATCCAGTCGGCTTCGCCGTTCTGGATCGCCGTGACGGCCGCCTCTTCGGAAAGACCGAAGTCGTATTGGACAACGTCGGGATAGCCGTCCGGCTGGGCTTCCTCGCTCCACTGCTTGAAGTGCGGATTGCGGGAGACGGTCATGCCCTTGTTCGGGTCGAATGCCGAGATCATGTAGGGACCAGTGCTCGGGATCGGAACCGAGCCCATGTCTTCGGCCGCGGTATCGGCCGGCAGGACGACGGCGTGCGGCAAGGCGAGCTTGTAGAGGAACTCGGCATCCGGCTTGGCGAGATTGATGGTGATCGTGCCGGCTGCTTCGTCACCCACTACGCCGCCCTCAAGCGTGCAGCTCTTGGCATCGGCAAGGCATTTGTCGGCGCCGTTGATGCCGGCATAGAAGGTTCCCGATGTCGGGCCGGAAACCTTGAAGATCCGCTGGAACGAGGCGACCACGTCCTTGACGCCGACGTCCTGGCCGGTCGAGAACTTGATGCCCTTGCGAAGCTTGAAGGTAAAGGTCGTGCCATTGTTGCTGACATCAGGCAGCGCCTCGGCCAGATCCGGTACGATGGTGAAACCATCGACGCCCTCTGCCTTGCGGAAGGCGACGAGGCCGTCGTAGATCGGCTGATACATCTGCCAGCCCTGATCGGTGTAGTTGATATGCGGATCGAGCGTTCCGGCCGCGGAGCGCGCCAGGAGGCGCATGGTGCCGCCGCGATGTTCCGGATTATAACCGGCCTGCGCCGGAGCCAGCCATCCGCCGCTAAGGAGCGCTACGGCCGTTGCCGTCATAAGCAGTTTCTTCATTCTCGATCCCCTTTTTTCTATTGATCGTATTGATTGAGAAAAGTTCCCACAACCCGCATGCAGGCTTCCTGCTCTTCGACATGCGGCATGTGGCTTGAATGCTCGAAAATCTCCCAGCGCGCACCCTTGATGCCGTCCATGAAGGGCTGCACGGTCGCCGGCGTGGCTTCGTCGTATCGTCCGGAGACGATCAGCGTCGGCACATTGATGGCCGGCAGGCGGTCGATGATGCTCCAGGTCTTCAGGGTGCCGATGACATGGAATTCGTTCGGCCCGTTCATCAGGGTATAGACCGTCGGGTTTCTTGCCGCCTGCTCGAAGCTCGCGGTTACCTCGGGTGGGAACGGCACGACACGGCAGACATGGCGTTCGTAGAAGGCCATCGTCGCCTGCTGGTAATCTTCATGATCCGTCGTGCCTGCATTCTCATGCCGCGTCAGCGTATCCTGGATGTCTTGCGGGAGGTCGGCGCGCAGCCGGTTGGCCTCCTCGACCCACAATGTCATGGAGGCTGGTGAGTTGGCGATGGTCAGCGACACAAGCCCTTTGGGGCGCTGTACCGCATATTCGGCGCCGAGCATTCCGCCCCAGCTCTGTCCCAGCACGTGGAATCCATCGCGGATCCCGAGGTGGTCTACCAAGTTCTCAAGCTCGTCGATGAACAGCTGCGGCGTCCAGAAATCGGCGCCTTTTTCCGGGAGCAGCGTGGAGTTGCCGCATCCCAGCTGATCGTAGTGAATGACGGCCCGACCGTCGTTGGCAAGCAGCTTGTAGGCATCGACATAATTGTGCGCGACGCCGGGTCCGCCGTGCAGGATCACCAGCGGAAGCTTGTCGCCACCGAGTTCACCGCTGATCCGATACCAGGTTTCATAGCCCCTGAACGGTGCCCGGCCTTCTGTGCTGCTGATGGAAACTGACATATCCGCTTCTCCCGCGATTGAAGACGCCTAGGCGCCCTTCCGGTTCGTCTGCACCCATTCCTCCAGCATCTGCACGCCGAAGGCCGTGGCGCCTTCCCGGCCAAGCGGACGATCCTCGGGGGCCAGTTCCTTGCCGGCGATGTCGAGATGCACCCACGGGCGATCCTCGGTGAAGTGACGAAGGAAGGCCGCGGCATAAGGGGAATCACCATCCTCCATGTCTTTGGCATGGTGGCGCAGGTCCGCAAGAGGCGATTTCAGCCCTTCGTCATAGGCCCGGTCGAGCGGCAGGCGCCAGAAACGTTCGCCGACCTTTTCCCCGGCGGCGATCATCTCGTTCGCAATCGCGTCGTCCGTGCTGAACAGGCCCGCGAAGATCGATCCGAGGCCGCGCATCACCGAATAGGTCAGTGTTGCCAGGTCGACGATTACCGATGGCTCAAAGCGTGTCGCCGTATAGTGCAGGCAGTCGGCAAGGATCAGCCGGCCTTCCGCGTCGGTATCGAACACCTCGACTGTCTGGCCGGACGCGGTGGTGACGATGTCACGGGGCTTCAGTGAGGTGCCGGACGGGAGGTTTTCGGCAATGCCGAGGACACCGACGGCGTGCACGGGGCTCTTTTGACGTGCCAGCGACAGGAGGAGGCCGACGACCGCCGCCGCCCCGGCCATGTCTGCCTTCATGTCGAACATCTGGATGCCGCCCTTGATGCAAAGCCCGCCGGAATCGAAACAGACGCCCTTGCCGACGAAGGCAAGAGGCTGTTCGGCCGAACCTTTTCCGCGATAGCGCAGAACGGCCAATCGCGGCGGACGCACAGATCCTGCGCCGACAGCCAACAGGGCATTCATGCCGAGTTCCTTGAGTTCGGCGGCCTCGAGCACTTCAACCTCTATCCCGGCTTCCCGCAGCGGCGCGAGATGGGCCGCGAAACTATCGGGATGGAGGTAGTTCGGCGGCAGGTTGACCAGCGTACGGGCGTACTCGACCCCCTCGGCAACGGCGTTGGTGCGAGCAAGCGCCACGTCGAGCGCATGCTTGTCAGCGCCGACCAGTTGCAGGTGCCAGGCTTTGTCGGTCTCAGCCACGGGGCGCTTGTTGCGCAGGTCAAAACGATAGCGGCGCAGTCGGATACCGAGCGCCACGCGCGCCAGGATCTCAGCCTGCGAGAGGCTCGCTTCAGCAGCGGAATCGAGAACGAGCGTGGCATCTGTCTCGCCCAGATCCTCCAGGTGAGCAGCAAGGCTCCCGCCCGCTCGCGCAAGCGACAGCGCAGTCAATGCTTCCGGTTTCCCGAGGGACAGGATGAGAACGCGGCGCGTCGATATCGCCTGCGGCGGCACGAGCTCGATGCAGGTGCCGTTTTCGGCGAGCTTTTCGGAGGAACAGGCCCTGGTGATGATTCCGCCCAATATGGCATCCAGCTCAGCGGCGCGAGGGCCAAGAGGCTGTCCGGCGAGCTGGAGGATCACGATGATCGACGCTTCGGCGGAGATTGCATCCACCGCTTGAAAGACCGGAACGGGCGATTGGGGCATGAAGGTATGCTTCCTGTTACAGCTACGCGGAGGTGGCTGCTGCAGGCATGGGGCATCGATCCGGAGAACGGCATTTGCCGCCCGTCGAAGCGATGCTTCGTGCCGGAAGCCATCACCGATGGATGGATGCGTGCCAGAGACCGAATAATCGTGTTCTCATGGCGACTTAGAGGCTCGTCACAAATCGGTAACGCCGAACGGGACAGGCGTTCAAGCGCCAATTTTGCTCATATCGATTGACAAAAACTCAAGTGATAATTCATGGTCTGCGCATGGCTTTACCTTCACTCAACGGCATGCGCGCTTTCGAGGCGGCCGCACGCCTCGGCAGCATCAAGGACGCGGCGGAAGAGTTGCATCTGACGCCTTCCGCGGTCAGCAGGCATATCCGAACGCTGGAGAAAACCCTCGGCCAGGATCTGTTTGAACGCGGGTTCCGGCAGGTGACCCCGACGATGCGTGGATCATACTATGCGCGCAGCCTGTCAGAGGCCTTCGAGGCGCTCTGGCGCGCGACGGAAGACGTCAGCCTTTACGAGAAGCCGCGCGGCGACAAGGCGCAACGGGTCAAGCTCATGTGCGAGCCGACCTTCCTCAACCTCTGGCTGGCCGATCGGCTGCCGAGCTTCCGTCGCCTGCATCCATCCGTCGATCTCGAAATATCGACATCAGGCAAACGAGCCAGTGTTGATCTGGCGATCGTCGACGAGTTCGCCTACAAGGCCGGCCCGGCGCTGACGATGATGGTTCCGCTGCTGCTCACGCCGGTTTGCGCCCCTTCCCTGCTGGAGGGCCCAATACCGCTCCGCTCACCGGCCGACCTTGTCCGGCATCACCTTATCCACGAATGCGAGACGACGCGCTGGAAGCAATGGTTGGAGCGTGAATCCATTGCGTACGTGCCATCGCGCTCGAGCTCCATTCTTCACGACTGCACCCTCATCATGCGTGAGGCGATGAATGGCGCGGGGATCGCCCTTGCCGACACAATCATGGCACAGGATCTCCTGCGTCAGGGCAAGCTCGTCGCGCCGTTCGCCAATCGCCACGCCTACCCCGCCGGCTATTATCTGCAGCAACGGCGGAGTATCGGCAACAAGCCCGGGGCCGGCCTGTTTCAGGACTGGCTCTTGGCCGAGGTCGAGGAACACAAGAGAGCGATGGACATCGCCTAGTGGCAGGTGCAGGCGGGGATGGAGTAAGGTGCACGCGACGCCGCGCAGTCACGCAAGTGAGTCGCGAAAATCGGTGCATTTTGATGATGCATGGCGCGTTCTTGGCGGTGCATTCGCCTTGTTCGTTGTCTTGAGAAATTTTTCTCTCATGGTGGCCGTGACGAGGCCGATCAGGCGAAATAGGCTGTTCTGCTTGAGGTACGGGCGCTCAGAGTTGATTTGCCTTTAAGAACCAATAGGTTTGTCAGGAATTCGTTAACCTTAAAACGCTTGCGCCCGCGATAGAATCGGTTCTTATTCGTCGCGTGCGGAGTTTTGGCTTTTGCTGGGCATCTTCCGCACATGAGAGCTAACAGGCGAGAAGATGACGAAAACCGCAAAGGCCGCAACTGGCCGAACATCACCACTCCGATCCAAAATCGCGGGGCATTCGGCATCTCTTTCAGCCAAGCTGCAGGAGCATCAGACCAATATTTTCCAGCCGCATGCTCGCAAGGGGATCCGTTCGTTCTCGCCGTCTGAGGCGGCCAAGCTTCTCGGCGTTGCCGAAGGTTATCTGCGCACCAGCGCCGTCGAGTTGGAACGAAAGGCCGCAGAAGGCTCGGAACGCGAATTCAGCCCGGCGCTCGCGGGCGGCCGGCGCATGTATTCCGTCCAGGATATCGCGGCGATGCGCGCTTATCTGGACAAGCCGGCGCGATCCAACGGCCGCTACCTGCCGCACCGTCGCCAGGGTGAGGAGCTCCAGGTCATTTCGGTCATGAACTTCAAGGGCGGGTCAGGCAAGACGACGACGTCCGCGCACCTCGCCCAGTATCTTGCCTTGCGTGGCTATCGTGTGCTGGCCATCGACCTCGACCCGCAGGCAAGCCTTTCGTCGCTGTTCGGCAACCAGCCGGAACTCGACGTTGGGGTCAATGAAACGATCTATGGCGCCATTCGCTACGACGAGGAGCGCCGTCCGGTACAGGAGATCATTCGAGGGACCTACATTCCCGACCTCCACCTCATCCCGGGCAATCTTGAACTCATGGAGTTCGAGCACGACACACCGAAGGCTCTGCTCCAGCGCAAGCCCGACGACATGCTGTTCTTTGCGCGGCTTCAGGCCGTCATCAGCGATGTCGAGGACGCTTACGACGTCGTCGTCATCGATTGCCCACCCCAGCTCGGCTTCCTCACGCTGTCTGCGCTGACCGCAGCTACGTCAGTGCTGATCACCATTCATCCGCAGATGCTGGATGTCATGTCGATGAACCAGTTCCTCGCCATGACGAGCGCGCTTCTCGAAGAAATCGCCGAAGCAGGTGCTGAAGACCGCAATAACTGGATGCGGTATCTCGTCACCCGTTTCGAGCCGACCGACGGTCCCCAGAACCAGATGGTCGCATTCCTCCGCTCGATGTTCGGCGAGGATGTGCTTGTCAATCCAATGCTGAAGAGCACGGCCGTTTCCGACGCGGGGATAACAAATCAGACGCTCTTCGAGGTTGAACGCAGCCAGTTCACGCGTTCGACCTACGACCGGGCGCTCGAGTCGATGAACAACGTCAACGCCGAGATCGAGTCCTTGATCAAGGCGACATGGGGTAGATCATGAGCCGAAAGAACCTTCTCTCCTTGCTGCACAGTGAGGGAAAGCAGGATCAGCTTCCTGCGGCCCCGCCGCCACCCATCCGCCCGCTTATGGATGCGTCGAAATCAAAGCCGATGGCGGCTGTCAGCAAATCGCTCGGGGATCTGAACGATCGCAGCCGTCGTGCCAACGAGATCGAACGCAAGCTGGCTGAAGGCCAGGCGGTAATCGAGCTGGATACGGCGAGCATCGAACCATCCTTCGTGCAGGATCGCATGGAAGGCGATATCGACGGCCTTCTCGCTTCGATCCGTGAGCAGGGCCAGCAGGTTCCGATCCTCGTGCGTCCTCACCCTGAGCAGCCAGGTCAATACCAGGTTGCCTTCGGCCATCGTCGTCTTCGCGCCATCACGGAGCTGGGGCGTCAGGTCAAGGCGATCGTGCGTGACCTGACCGACGAGCAGCTGGTGATCGCCCAGGGTCAGGAAAACAACGAACGCGAGGACTTGAGCTTCATCGAGAAAGCCCGGTTCGCAGCTCGACTGAAAGAACGTTTTTCGCGCGACGTGATCACGGCGGCAATGTCGGTCGATAAGAGCGATCTAACGCGGATGTTTAATATCGTCGATGCGTTGCCTGTGGAACTGATCGACGCGATCGGGCCGGCCCCGGGTGTCGGACGGCGGAGCTGGATCGAGTTGGTCGAGCTTCTCGAGAAGGCGCCGGCGCCACAGGAAGCCACCCAGTTCGCGCTTGGTCTTCGTGCCCTTGCCTCGCAGGATCGCTTCAAGGAAGTCGTTACTCACCTGAAACCGCGGCGTATTGTTGCGCGCGGCGTGCCCGACGTTCTCGCAGCGCCTGACGGCGCGCGGCTGGCGCAGGTCAAGCAGAGCAAGGCCAAGGTTGAAATCATGATTGACAGGAAGGCAACGCCAGACTTCGCGGCCTTCGTTCTGGAACACGTACCGGCGCTCTATGCGGAGTACCGGGCCAAGCATCAACAAAAGAAGGAAGCGTAACCCGCAAAAGAAAAGAGCCCCCAAAACGTCGCCGTCTCGGAAGCCCCTATCTGTCTAAGCACCAGTAGAATCGCATTTCCGGGAATCATCGTCAAGAGTCTTTGGCATCGTTTTGATGAGCGGATTTCTTTTGCCTGCTGAAAGGTGAAAGACGATGCAAACGGGAAGTGTGACGACGCCTTTCGGGCGGCGGCCGATATCGCTTGCTCTCGTGCGGCGCCAACAGGCGACCGCGGAGATCAAGGCGGGCAAATCGGCGGACAAATGGAAAGTCATGCGGGACGCTTCGGCGGCCATGGAACCGCTCGGGCTGCAGTCGAACAGCCTCGCGGTCCTCGACGCATTGTTGAGCTTCTATCCGGAAAACGAACTGCGCCAGGACGCGCAACTGATCGTCTTCCCTTCGAACGTGCAGCTGTCGCTCAGAGCCCACAGCATGCCGGGATCCACGCTTCGGCGCCACCTGGCATCACTTGTCGACGCCGGATTGATCGTGCGAAAGGACAGCGCCAACGGCAAGCGCTTCGCCCGCAAGGATGACGCCGGCGATGTCGAGAGCGCTTTCGGCTTCGATCTTTCCCCGCTGCTTGCCCGTGCGGAAGAGCTCGCGGCGTTGGCCCAGCAGGTCGTCGCGGCCCGTGCGGCCTTCAGGAAGGCCAAGGAGAACCTGACGATTTGCCGTCGTGACGTACGCAAGCTGATAACGGCAGCGATGGAGGAGGGGGCTGACGGTGACTGGCAGGCTGTCGAAGCCATTTATATCGCGCTAATCGCTCGTCTCCCGCGCGCACCATCGATCGACGACGTGACGAGAGTGCTCGATGAAATGGAAATGTTGAAGCAAGAGATCCTCAACGGGCTGGAAAATCAGGAGAAAACAGAAAATACCAGCACCAATGATGCTCATATCGAGCGGCACATACAAAATTCAAACCCCAACTTCTCAAATGAACTTGAACCAAGCTCTGAAAAAGAGCCGGGGGCGAAATCGAGCCAAATGATCCGACCGACCAGTGAGCGGCTGAAGGCTTTCCCGCTTGGGGTCGTGCTGAAGGCCTGCCCCCAGGTGTCTGATTACGGACCGGGCGGAGCAATTGCGAGTTGGCGCGATCTTATGTCGGCGGCCGTGGTGGTTCGATCGATGCTGGGGATCAGTCCGTCGGCTTATCAAGATGCTTGTGAAATCATGGGGCCGGAGAATGCGGCGGCGACCGTGGCCTGCATTCTGGAGCGGGCGAACATGATCAACTCTCCGGGTGCCTACCTCCGCGATCTGACCCGTCGGACGGAACGTGGCGAATTTTCGCTCGGGCCGATGATCATGGCGCTGCTCAAGGCGAACGGAGAAAGAGGCCTGAAGGCAGGATAGCCGTGGGCGGATTGCGCACCGGCGAGGTGCTGAACGATGCCCTTTTCACAACGACTGCTTGCTGGGAGCGTAGTTCGCGAACCGGTCCGGCCGACGTTGGAATGATAGAGGAGTGGCTGTGTTATTTCCCGGAAATAGCCGCCTCCCCAGAATGGAGAGGCGGCTCCCCCGCCCTTTTTCGCCTAGCGGCAAACGGTGCGGTATTTCGTTATCCGGTGATGGTGGCTCCACACGTGGTACGGCTGTTTCCAGCAGTGGTCATATCGCACGTGATGTCGGTCGTGATGATAGCGGTCCTGGTAATATCTGTGGTCACTCCGACCCGGCTCGCCAATGCGGATGGTAACGCTGTCAGCGTAAGAAGGGGCAGCGGTTGCAGCAAGCGATGACATAGCAAGAACGGTCGCGACGATAAGTCTCTTCATTACATTCTCCATTGATTTCAGAGACATAAACGTTCGAGCCTTCTATTGGTTTCATCCAATTTTCGTCGAGACCAAAACACCAGGCCGAATAGTCTGCGTCGTCGAGCTCTGACGACAGAGCATCGAGGATGGCGCGCGGGTACGCATTTCTCGAAGGGAAATGCCTGCTGCGTCGGAGCTAAAAGGTTTCGGAGAAGGCGGAGATTTCTATGAAAAGAGGCGCGCAAACCAAATCTGTAAACAGTTGCTGGGCGCTGCATTTGTAGTCGTCTCGAAGCGGAAAACCTTGCCGCTTCGAGACGAGATTGTGACTGGAGATCAGGCCGCCTTCACGGGCAGAGCGGCTGCGGTTCTGTAGGCGATCAGGTCTTCGATCGTGATCAGATGAAGGCCGTGGCGTTCTGCAAAAATCTCAAGGTCGGGAAGGCGCGCCATCGTGCCGTCGTCGTTCGCGACTTCACAGATGACGCCGGAAGCGGAAAGGCCGGCCAGCCGCGCAAGATCAACGGCCGCTTCGGTGTGACCCGGGCGAGACAGGACCCCATTCGGATGGGCGCGCAGGGGAAAGATGTGACCAGGACGGGCGAACTCCTCGGGACGGGTCCCTTCCCGCACAAGCGCCCGGACGGTCGCTGCCCGGTCGGCGGCTGAAATGCCGGTCGTCGTTTCCGGGATGTAGTCGACGGAGACGGTGAATGCGGTCTTCAGAACTTCGGTGTTGCGAGGAACCATCAGCGGAATGTCGAGCTCATCGAGCCGTTCGCCTTCCATCGCGACGCAGATAAGTCCACGAGCGTGGTTCATCATGAATGCGATCGCCTCAGGCGTGATCGCTTCCGAGGCGATTACCAGATCGCCTTCGTTTTCGCGGTCCCGGTCATCGACGACCACAACGATCTCGCCACGGCCAATCGCGGCAACCGCGTCTTCAATCTTCGAAATAGTCATTCATCGTGCCTTTCAAGGGTTAGCCGTTTGACCGGCGTGCATGGCCTTCAACAGCCATCATCATCCCTTGGGCGAACAAGCACACGACACACCGCACCCAAGGCGGCGTTCGCTGCGTTGCTCTCTTCCATCCGGACTTTAACCGTCGGCTCCGGCATCTCACCGGATCTGCTGACCCTTCGTTTTCACGAAGGCGCTCGCGGGCTCCGAGTTTCCTCGATACCGCCGGTGGGGAATTGCACCCCGCCCTGAGAACAAATGTAACATAGACAATCGATAGCCGGTTCCGCAAGGGGGCTCGGCGCGTTCAATCAATGAGGACGAAGTTCCATCGGTGAACACACTGTTCCCCGTCGCCGAATAACGGCTACGACATGATCAGGCCGCCATCGACGTTGATGGTCTGGCCGGTGATGTAGGCCGCGTCGTCACTGGCAAGGAAGGTAACAAGGCCGGCGACGTCTTCGCCCGATCCTGCGCGCCTCATCGGAATTCCCTCGACCCATTCCTTCATGAGTTCGCCGGGAGCGTAATTCCCGAGAAGCTTGCCCCATGCCTGGTCGTTATAGGCCCACATGTCCGTTTCGATGATGCCGGGGCAGAACGCGTTGACGGTGATCTTTTCCGTCGCGACTTCCTTGGCAAGGCTTTGGGTAATGCCGACAACACCCATTTTCGAAGCCGCGTAGTGCGGGGTAAAGATGAAGCCGTCGCGTGCCTGGCCAGAGGCGGTATTGATGATGCGGCCACCACGTCCGTGCTTGCGCATCCGCAAGATTGCTTCCTGCGCACAGAGGAAGACGCCCTTGGTGTTGACGGCCAGAACCTTGTCCCATTCGTTCTCGGTCATGTCCTCGATGCGCGCGATCGTGATCACGCCGGCATTCTGGATCGAGACGTCGATTGTACCGAATGCTGTTTCGGCGGCGTCGTAGAGAGCCTTGACGCTTGCCTTGTCGGTGACGTCGCCGACGAAGGAGATCGCCTTTCCACCGTCCGACTTGATCTGCTCGGCCACGGCGTGGACCGAATCTTCGTTTGCGGAGACGACCAGATTGGCGCCTTCCCTGGCAAAACGCTTGGCGATCGCCGCCCCAATCCCGCGGCTGGCACCCGTGATCACCACGGTCTTGTTGTCGAAGCGGCTCATGTTGTCATCCTTTCATGGTGTCAGCTAAGGCGGCTTGGAAAGCCGCCGTCTTTCTGGTGGTGCCGGATCAGCCGGCCGCCGAGATGATGCCTGCGAAATCTGTTGCCTTGAGCGATGCTCCGCCGACGAGGGCGCCGTCGACATTCGCGACGCTGAAGATCTCGCCTGCATTGCTTGCTTTCACCGATCCGCCGTAGAGGATGCGAACCGTCCGACCGTCGGCGCCCAATGCATCGACGAGGAGCCTTCGGATGGACAAGTGGACTTCGGCGATTTGTTCGAGCGTTGGAACGAGCCCGGTACCGATCGCCCAGACCGGTTCATAGGCGATCGCGGTGTTGCTTGCGGTGGCGCCGGCGGGAATTGAGCCACGCAGCTGCTCGCCGACGACTTCGATCGCCCTTCCCTCGTTGCGTTCGCTTTGTGTCTCGCCCACGCAAACAATCGCGATGAGCCCGGCTTGATGCACGGCGGCGGTCTTGGCCGCGACGATTTCATCGTCCTCGCCGTGATCAAGGCGCCGCTCGGAGTGTCCGACAATGACGTATCGGGCGCCAGCATCTGCCAGCATCTCAGCGGAGACGTCACCGGTATAGGCGCCGGACACCTTCGCGTGGCAATCCTGCGCACCGATGCTGATGTTCGTTTCCTCGACCTGGTCAACCGCCCGGTCGATCAGCGTGAAGGGCGGGCAGACGACGATATCGCACGCCGTACTGCCCGTTAGTCCCTTCAACGCGACGATCTCAGCCAGGGAGGAAGCGAGACCGTTCATTTTCCAGTTGCCTGCGATCAGCTTTTTCATCGGATCACCAGCAGCAGAAGCCGCCATCGACGAGGAGGTCGACGCCCGTGACAAAACTTGCGGCGTTCGAGAGCAGGAACACGGCCGGTCCGACCATTTCATCGACTGATGCCATGCGCTGCATCGGTGTCTGCTCTTCGAAAAGTTTGGTCTGGTGAACCATTTCGGGCCGGGTGTTCATCGGCGTCGCGGTATATCCAGGCGAAATCGTGTTGACACGGATGCCGCGGTCGACCCATTCCATCGCCATCGATTTTGACATGTGGATCACGCCCGCCTTGGACGCGTTGTAGTGCGCCTGGTTCAGTCCGCGGTTCACGATAACGCCCGACATCGACGCGATATTGACGATTGCGCCGCGTCCATTCTTGAGCATGGCGCGAGCTTCGGCCTGGCAGGAAAGGAAGATGCCCTTCAGGTTGATATCCATCAACGTCTGATACTGGTCTTCTTCCATCTCTTCGGCGGGATTGGCGTTTGCGATCCCGGCGGCGTTGACCGCGAGCGTCAGCGCGCCGAGGTCTGCCTCCGTCCGGGCAACGGCGTCGGCGAGCGAGGATTTGCTGGTGACGTCGGCGGCGATCTGGATCGAGCGGCGACCGGCGGCCGCGATGTGCTTGGCGGTGCTTGCCAGGCCATCGTCGGTGCGGCGATCAAGCAGTGCAACGTCCGCGCCGCACTGGGCGAGACCGATTGCAATTCGTTGACCGATACCGCTTCCGGCGCCGGTCACCATGGCGACCTGGCCGCTGAGATCGAAAAGCTTCGGCGCGTTCAGAGTGATGTCGGACACCGCTCTTCCTTTCTTTGTTTTCCTAGATTGTTGCCAGTTCCATGACAGAGACGTCGTTTGCCTCTTCACGGGACAAAATGCCTGCCTGCGTGCCTTGAGCGAGCACGAGAATTCTGTTTGAGACGCCGAGAACCTCTTCGAGATCGGAGCTGACGACGATAACCGCGACGCCTTGTCGGGCGAGATTGGCGATAATGTCGTAAATACCGGCTCGTGCACCGACATCGATCCCTCGCGTCGGCTCGTCGAGAACGACCACCTTGGGATCGCGCATCAGCCACTTGGCGATGACGACCTTTTGCTGGTTGCCACCCGAGAGATCCGATGCAAGTTGCTCCGCCCGTCCCTTGACACCAAACTTGGCGACCGCTTTGTCGGCGAAAGAGCGCTTGATGCCGGCTGTGATCCAGCCGCTGCCGAGCTTGTCGAGGTTCGCGTAGATGATGTTTTCGCCAATGCGATGCCCGACGACGAGCCCCTGTTCCTTTCGATCCTCGGGTACCATGACGATCCCCCTGGATATCGCGTCCGCCGGGTCGCGAAGCTTGAGGTTCACGCCTTCGAGCTTGATCGATCCAGCGCTGACGGGATCCGCGCCTGCGATCGCGCGAACAAGTTCGGTGCGGCCGGCACCGACGAGGCCGGCAATGCCGAGGATTTCGCCGGCATGAACGTCGAACGTGACGTCACGGAACGAATCTTCCGGTGACGTAAGACCGGATACCTGAAGAACCGGCCGACTGGACGGTTCCGGAAGAGGTGGAAACATGCGATCGAGCGAACGGCCCACCATGCTCTCGACGATTGTCCGAACGGGCGTCGCGCTGTCTGCGAATTCGTGAACGCGCTCGCCATCGCGCAGGACGACGATGCGGTCGGTGATCTTCTTGATCTCTTCCATGCGGTGGGAAATGTAGATGATACCCACGCCTTCGGAACGAAGCTTTCTGACCTGCTCGAACAGCGCTTCGGTTTCGGCGCCGCCCAGTGCGGCAGTCGGCTCATCGAGGATCAAAAGCTTGGCGTTGAGAGCAAGCGCCTTGGCGATTTCGATCAGCTGCTGGTTGGCGGTGGAAAGACCAGCGACCTTTCGGGTCGCTGGAATATGCAGATTCAGTCGGGCGAGCTGCTCCTGGGCGCGGCGGACCATTTGCGCCCGGTCGACTACGCCGTTCTTCATCGGCCAACGACCGATGAAGACATTCTCGGCAATGGACAAGTGCGGCAGAAGCTGCAGTTCCTGGTGGATCAGGACGACACCCTTGTCGATTGCGTCGCGCGGCGCGGTTGGGGCATAGGGCTGCCCCAACCATGTCATCGTGCCTTCGGATGGCGTGCGTGACCCGGCAATGATGCCCGAAAGCGTCGATTTGCCAGCGCCGTTCTCACCGAGAAGTGCGACCACTTCGCCGGGATAGACGTCCAGGTCCACGTTTTTCAGAACCTGGAGTGGTCCGTAGCGTTTGGATATGCCCCTCAGGGAAAGAACCGGCTCGGTCACAACACACCTCCTAGAGACTTAAGACTGCATTACGGATGGTTGGCGATAAAGCCTGCGACGTTTTCCTTGGTCGTCAAGGTCGCGTCCATGAGCTGCACCGGCGGTACCTTTTCACCAGCAACGAGCTTGATGGCGTTTGCGACTGCGTCGCGGCCCATCTTCTGTGTCTGCTGGGTTGCGGTGACGTCGAAGACGCCCTTGCTCAGAGCCTCGAGTGCAGCGGTGTCACCGTCAAAGCCGCCGACGACGATCTTCTGAGACGGGTTTGCAACCTTGATTGCCTGAGCGGCGCCGAGCGCAAGGGCGTCAGCCTGGGCAAAGACGATCGAGACATCAGGGTTTGCCTGCAGCATGTTCTGCATGATCTGGAAACCTTCGTCCTGACCCCAGATGTTGGAATACTGCTCAGCAACGATCTTCACATCAGGATAGGCCTTGAGAGATTCAGCGCAGCCTTTCGAGCGGTCCTGTTCCGGCGTCGTGCCCTTCTGGCCGTGGATGATGACCATCTTGCCCTTGCCGCCGGCTTCCTTGAGGATGTAGTCGCAAACTGCCTTGGCGGAAGCGACGGAATCCGTTGCAAGGAACGTGTCGCCCGGTGCGCCTTCGGCGTTGCGGTCGACGTTCACAACAGGAACGCCGGCGCTCTTTGCGAGCTTCACCGGAACAGTCGCGGCAGCAGCACCTGCCGGAATATAGATCAGGGCGTCGATTTTCTGCGTGAGCAGGTCCTGGATCTGGTTGACCTGGGTCGGGCCGTCACCCTTTGCATCGACGGTAACGACCTCGATGCCGCGTTTCTTGGCTTCGTCTTCGACAGCCTGCTTGATCTGGTTGAAGAAGTTTGCCTGCAGGTTCGCGACGGCGAGGCCGAGCTTCTTCACTTCGGCTGCGTGGGCAGAACCGAGGGTCAGACCGAGAATGGCTGCGGAAGCGAGCAATGTGCGCGCAAAGTTCATGTTATTTCCTCCTTCGTTGATGAACCCTTGGGTATCCTCCCCCTCGGGCAGTAATCCGCTCCAAACCTTTCGGAGAGGAATTCTTGATGCCCGCCCGTGCGGCGGGCCGGCGGCTGCTAGGCAGCCCGCCGCTTACGGATGGTCTCGGCGCCAACTGCGAGAACGATGACGATGCCGATGATCACCTGCTGCAGGAATGGCGAGACATTGAGCAGATTGAGACCGTTGCGCAGAACCCCGATGATCAGCACGCCGATCAGCGTTCCACCGATGCCCCCTGCCCCGCCGGATAGAGACGTTCCACCGATCACGACGGCTGCGATGGTATCAAGTTCGTAGCCAAAGCCGCTCGACGGCTGAACGGAGTCGAGCCTTGCTGCCAAAACGATGCCAGCGAGACCTGCCAGGACCGCACTGATCACGTAGACGCCGATGGTTACGAGCTGAACATTGATACCGGCGAGACGTGCGACTTCAGGATTGCCGCCGACCGCGTAGAGCATCCGGCCTTCCGAACGGAAATGCAGGAAGATCCAGGCCACTAGAACGACCGCAAGCATCAGGAAAACGGTTGCTGTCAGGATTCCGAAGTGCCGGTCGATGGCAAGCATCATGAACCAATCGGGAAATCCGACGATCTGCTGGCCATCGGTGATCATATTCGCCACGCCACGTGCGGCAGACATCATTGCAAGCGTCGCGATAAAGGCGGGGACCCTGAACCAGGTTACAAGAATACCGACGATCAGTCCGCTCACGGCGGACGCCAAGAGGGCAAAGACGATCCCGACGGCAAGCGGCATGCCGGCGACGTTGGCTGTCCAGCCCATCACCATCATCGAGAGCGCCAGAACCGATCCGACCGACAGATCAATGCCGCCGATCAGGATGACGAAGGTCATGCCGACGGCCATGATGCCGAGTACCGTGATCTGGTCGAGGATGTTGAGACCGTTCCGAAGCGAGAGAAACGCATCGGTGCTGAAGGTCAGGAATATGCACAGAGCGAGGAGTCCGATCAGGGGGCCCGTGGCTCCCGTGAGCTTTCTGACCCATGCGCCAGACGGACGGCTCTGCTCATTTACGTCGATCGCCACCATCATTCCTCCCTGGAGACTAAGGCCGCGGCCTATAAATCTTCAAGCACGAATAAATATTCATGCCTGCTGGAAAATTCATTAACAAACTTGCCCATTCGGTGTCAACAGCGTTTCTGGGCCTCGGTGGCGAATAGAAATCGTTCAGGGGGCTTGACTAACCCTCTTCATGTGCAAAAATATAACCACATGAATAAATATGCACGAGAGGAAACAACCCAATGGAGCTACCGGAACTTGAACGTATCGCTCGCCAGATACGTCTGCGCGACCTCCAGGCCGTTTACGAGGCGGGAGCTGGCCACATTGGCGGCGAGATGTCCGTTATCGACCTGTTGACCGCGCTTTATTTCCGCGTGCTGCGCCTCTGGCCGGACGAACCCAAGAATCCCAATCGCGACCGCTTCGTGCTGTCCAAGGGGCACACGGCCTGTGCGCTTTACGTCACGCTGGCCAAGCGCGGCTTCATCCCGGAAGAGGAAATCTCCACCTTCCTGAAGCCGCACTCGCGGCTGAACGGGCATCCGAACTGCAACAAGGTTCCCGGCGTTGAAACCAACACCGGACCGCTTGGACACGGCCTTCCCGTGGCCGTGGGCATGGCGAAGGCCGCCAAGCTCTCAGGCGCCGACTACCATACCTATGTGATCACCGGCGACGGCGAGATGCAGGAAGGCTCGAACTGGGAGGCCATCATGGCTGCAGCCCAGTTCCGTCTGGACAATCTGACCCTGGTCATCGACCACAACCGCTTCCAGCAGGGCGCGTCGCTCTCCGATACGAACGATATCGCGCCGCTGCGTCCCAAGCTCGAAGCTTTCGGTTGGGAAGTCACTGAAATCGACGGCAACAACATGCGTGAAGTGGTTCCGGCTCTTGAGCATCGGAGCAACGGCCGCCCGCACTGCATCGTCGCGCATACCAACAAGGGACACGGTATCTCCTTCATGCAGGACCGTGTCGATTGGCACCACAAGGTTCCGAGCAAGGAACAGTACGAAATCGCATTGGCAGAACTGTCGGAGGCACTCTAATGAACGCGCCAGTAAATGCACCCAAGCTGTATGACTGCCGCGATGCGTTTGCCGCAACGCTCGAGCGTCTGGCAGCCGAGAACGAAACGATCGTCGCGGTTTGCAACGATTCAGTCGGATCGTCGAAGCTCGGGGGCTTCAAGTCGAAGTTTCCGGATCGCCTGGTCAACGTCGGCATCGCCGAGCAGAACATGGTCGGTGTTGGCGCCGGCCTCGCCAACGGCGGTCGCCTGCCCTATGTCTGCGGCGCCTCCCCGTTTCTGACCGGTCGCTCGCTTGAACAGATCAAGGCCGACATTTCCTACTCAAACGCGAACGTAAAGCTTGTCGGTATCTCCTCCGGTATGGCCTATGGCGAACTCGGGCCAACCCACCATTCGATCGAAGACTTCGCGTGGACGCGCGTGCTTCCGAACCTGCCTGTCATCGCGCCATGTGACCGCATCGAAACGGCGGCGGCGGTCGAGTGGGCGGCGAGCTACAATGGCCCCTGCTTCCTGCGTCTGTCGCGTGTCGGCGTTCCCGACCTTCTTCCCGAAGGCCATAAGTTCGAACTCGGCAAGGCCAACCTGCTGCGCGAAGGTTCCGACGTCACGCTAATTGCCAACGGCACGCTTACGCACCGTATCGTGACGGCTGCCGAGATCCTCGCGGAACGTGGCATCAGGGCTCGCGTCCTCAACCTGGCAACCGTTCGTCCGATCGACGAAGTGGCAATCATTGCCGCCGCGAAGGAAACGGGAGCGATCCTGACAGCCGAAGAACATTCGATCTTTGGTGGCCTCGGTTCGGCCGTTGCCGAGGTTGTCGTTGACAACGCTCCCGTGCCGATGAAGCGTCTTGGCGTTCCGGGCATTTATGCTCCGACCGGTTCGGCCGAGTTCCTGCTCGACGAATTCGGCATGGCTCCGTCGGCGATCGCGGATGCCGCGCAGGCGCTGATCAAGCGCAAGTAAGCGATAGCACGCCATCATGCCGGGACGCATAGGCGCCCCGGCCCGTAATTTTCTGGAGGATACGATGCGGGCTATTCTGGCCATCGACCAGGGAACGACCAATTCGAAGGCAGTTCTTGTTTCCGAAAAGGGTGAGGTTCTAGCAAGGGGGGCTGCGCCCGTTGGCATTTCCTATCCAAGGCCCGGCTGGGTGGAACAAGATCCGCGCCGCCTCTATGCATCCGTTTGCGAGGCAATCGAAGCCTGCTTGAACTCGGCGGCCGATGTGACTGTCGAGGCGATCGCGATCTCCAACCAGCGCGAGTCAGTCACAGCCTGGGACGCGGAAACAGGCGAGTCCCTCGGACCTGTCCTGAGCTGGCAGTGCAGACGCACGGCGTCTGATTGTGAACGGCTCATCGCCGAGGGGCGCCTCGAGCGCGTGCAGGCGCTGACGGGCCTGCCCCTGGACCCGATGTTTCCCGGTTCGAAATTCCGTTGGCTCCTCGATCGCGCGCCGAAGGGGCGTCCGATCCGGCTGGGAACGATCGACAGCTGGCTGATTCACTGCCTTACAGGCGGCCGCTTGCACGCATGCGACGCTTCGAACGCAGCACGAAGCCAGCTGTTTGACCTGCAGGCACAAACCTGGAGTGCCGAGCTCGGGGAGATTTTCGGGGTCGACATTTCATTGCTTCCCAAGGTGATGGATAGCTCTGCCGACTTCGGCACCACGCTGGGTCTCCCGGGTATCGCGGACGGCACGCCGATCCGCGCCGCCATCGGGGACAGCCATGCCGCTCTCTTCGGCCACGGGGCATTCAAGCCCGGCGATGGCAAGGTGACGTTCGGGACGGGATCGTCCGTCATGACCACCCTCCCCTCGTTCATCGCTCCCAGGAACGGTATCACCACAACGGTTGCGTGGCGGATCGGCGGCAAGCCCACGTTCGCTTTCGAGGGCAACATTCTCGTTTCCGCGGCAAGCCTGCCGTGGATGGCGGGTATTCTCGGCCTGCCGGACGTTGCCTCGCTTGTTGACCTTGCAGCCACCGCCGAAGCAAATGGCCCGGGTTTCGTGCCGGCGTTTGTCGGACTTGGGGCGCCCTACTGGAATTCCGACGCGCGCGCCCTCTTCTCGCAGATCAACTTTAGCACGACCCGTGCCCAGATGGCGCGTTCCGTCACGGACTCGATTGCATTTCAGGTCTACGACGTGATCCGGGCGATGCGCGCACAGAGCGGCGGCGAACTCGGGGCCCTCTATGTCGATGGTGGCCCCAGCCAAAACCGGTTCCTGATGCAATGCGTCTCCAACCTCATCGAGCACGCCGTCATCCAGTGCGAAGCACCTGAGGCGTCGGCCCTAGGGGCCGCCTATCTGGCAGGGCTATCGCTCGGCCTATGGCGTGATCTTGAGGTCATCGCGGCACTGCCGCGCAGCACGCAGACCATCGCGCCCGAAGCCGCCGATCGCGCCACGCTACTGAATACCTGGAATGATGCATTGAGCCGCTCGACGTTGGCGCTGACACCCGCTAAAGGTGAATAAAAATTCACACTGGGATCAACGATGACTCGACTGAACGAACTCCGTCTCATTTCCAGAGTGGCCCAGATGTATCACATCGAGGGGCGGCGACAGGCGGAGATCGCTCAGCATCTTAGGCTCTCCCAGGCGACCGTGTCGCGCATGCTGAAGCGTGCCGAGGCCGAGGACATCGTACGGACAAGCGTGATCCCGCCGGTCGGCACCTATTCCGATCTGGAGAAGGAGTTGCGGGACAAGTTCGACCTGCCGGAGGCGATCGTTGTCGAGTGTTCTGAAGATCGCGACGGCGCAATTATGGCGCGCATCGGCGAAGCCGCAGCCCACCTGCTGGAGGTGACGCTCTCGCCCGGCGAAATCATCGGCGTATCGAGCTGGAGCCAGACGATCTTCAAGATGGTCGAGGCCATCCACCCGCAGAGGAGTGCCCAGGCGAAGTTCATCGTCCAGACGCTGGGGGGCATGGGCGATCCATCGGTGCAGACACATGCGACGCAGCTGACGACACGGCTCGCGAGGATCACCGGCGCCGAACCCAAGCTCCTTCCCGTCCAGGGTTTGGCGTCGTCTCGCGAGGCGAAACTCCTGATGATGGCTGACCCGTTCGTACGGGAGACCTTTGACCTCTTTGCCAGCATAACGCTTGCCATCGTCGGCGTCGGCGCTGTCGAGCCATCCGAGTTGCTCGCAAGGTCCGGCAACATCTTTTCGTCTCGAGAGCTCGCCGATCTCGCGGAGGCCGGTGCGGTCGGCGACATCTCGCTGCGCTTTTTCGACAAACAGGGCAAGGCCGTAAAGACTCCTCTCGACGAGCGCGTCATCGGCCTTTCACTCGATGAGCTATCGCACATCGACCGGGTGATCGCACTTGCCGGCGGACAGAAGAAGACGGTCGCGATCGCAGGCGCCTTGCGTGCGCGGGTGATCGATACGCTCGTTACCGACAAGTTCACTGCGGCGCGGTTGATCGAGCTGTAGGCCGATCAAACATGTGGGTGAATGTCCTATGCGAGAATTGCGGGCATAGATATCGGCGCCGGCAGTGCGGTTAGGCAGCGCGCGTTAGCGCGAACCTATGTCGGACGATGACGTGGCGTGCCACCGTCTAACCCAGCTCTGAGAGCTTTCAGGTTCCGCAAGATCGGTGACCGCAGCAACCTGTAGCAGATAAAAACACAATTTATGATTGAATATGCTATCTCGGCATTGAAATCGCCGCCCTCAAGCATGCTTCGACCGTCTCAGGCCCTGAAATCTCCAACTTGTTCTCGTCGCGTACGTGGACCGCGCTCCACTGGAGGGGGGCGATGTCAAATTGTCTTCATGATCTTCTCCTAGGACCGGACGGAGACGAGGTGATCGATGACGAAACTCTGGACATCCAGTCGCGGACCAATCGCGGCAAACGAAACAGATCTGCTGAAGGCGAAAGCGATCAATGCCCTCCTGTTGCAGCCGATCGATATCCTCCCCTCCACAATCGGTGACCCGATCAAGCCTTTTGCGCTTGGGCTTTGGAACGAGATCCGACCTCTTCTGAGGCCAGATGCGAACGTGACCGCCCTACGACGGGCCACCGGCTCTTATCTGCATTCCAAGCGCTACTACCTCGCGACCGCCCAGCCGGAGTCGATGCGCTTCGATCTTCACGGCCGCAGCACAGGCCCGGTCTCGACTGCCGATCGCCTAGTCGCCCAGCAACGGTATCAAAGCCTGCTCCAAAGCAAGGAGCCCTCCCCTGCTCCCATCGCCATAGCCGCAGTCCCGCCCAGCCTCACCAAGACGGAACAGATCCGGGCTGCATTGCTAAGCCGCGACCGGCACAGGCAGCACAACCCATAAAGTGACGAATTGCTCCGCTCGCAGAGCTCCATCGAGTAGAGGCGCCGTCGGCATGAACCCGAGCGGGAGTTCGCTTGTGTGTCGAGTTGCAGATTGGCGATTGGCTGGCGCGCCGGCATGTTGCGCAGCGATATGGCAGTCGACACGACCGCGCGCTCTCACTCTCTGGCATCGTGACCTAAACGAGCCCGACCGATCTCGCACCGGCGAATGAATACGGTGGCTGAAAGATGCCAGCCGCTCGGACGTCAGCCGGACGTTCAGGTGTTCAACACCGCACGAATGCTTTTAGCGACCGGAACCTGGCGTGCCACTCGGTCCTCGATCCGGGTAGTAGCCCGCCTCTCCTATCCCGTCTCGGTAGTTCATTCTTTGCGCGTCCGTTCGGCCATCGTCACAATGGCCGTTGTAGCCGATCGAACTGGCATTCCCGTTCGCTTGCCAGCTCCTACGCCCAGGAGATGCGGAATGTTGTGCACGCAGAGCACTCTGAGAGCCGGACTCGAGAAAACTGTTGATACTCAGCCGCTTAAAGCCGTGGGCCGTGACCCACAGCGGTCTTCTTCCAATTCGTCCCCGAATCGGGCTGTCATTCTGGCCCGTTTGATGCCGGCTCGCTAAGGGCCTGCTTAGCGGAGAGTACCTCCGGTGCTCCGATGACCCGCCGTCCAGTGATCTCGTAGGGCGACGGCTGTGCCAACCGCTTGCGCGATTCGGCAATCACGCGGCGTTGCGGTCGGTTTTCCTGCGCATGACGACGCCAAGGGTCCGTCAAGTTGGTGAAAGGCCGCCGTTCCGAAAAGTATATATTCATCAATCGCTTAGTGTTGTGGGCCGCGGCCTACAGGGTTTTTCGCCTTCCTGCTGCTTTTGGTCTTCAGGAGTGCATGGGGCAGGCTCTCGCAACTCGCGAGGCTTGGAGCCGACCAAGGATGTGCGTCTCCCGTCTCCAAAACTCGCTCCACTTGTTGCGGGCGAGGGGAGCTTCCAGCCGCCGCGATCAGTTCGCCGAGGAGGTTAAAGCGACGGCTATCCCCTGGCGTATGGCCGTGCCGCCCGCCACTTGGTCTCGGCAATCTTCGAGCCTAAGGACGGAGAGGTCTCGTCCATACCAGCATTAGGGAAGGTGTCGTCACGAACTACGCGGTCTTCGGGTGTGGTTGGACGCCAAAACAGGCCAGGGGTGTTGGTCCATCGATACGGGGTTTGTTGCTGGCATTTGTCCGGCGACTTAACGCTCGGTTCATCCTGTGTGCAAGTTTAGTTCACCTAGGGGTCCGATATTAATGAGGTGGAAGACGTTCCGGTGTTTTCTAGTCAGCGTCGGATTATCGATAGGAGAATGAGCATGATGCTCGATGATATCTCGCCCCTGATCTGGATCGCTGCGGGTGCCTTTGTATTCTTTCGCTGGGTCGTCAGTGACATGAACCGTCACGGGTAGGCACAAAACCGCGCGCAGTTACCTCCGCACACAGCCGGCTTCCTGAGCCGAACGGTGTGACCGGTACATCGGTAGCCTCAATTCGTGGGAGTCGGTATTCCTGTAAGCGTCTCGACCGAGGCTGTTTCCCATCAGAATCAATCAGATTGCGATAGCACGACGGCCGTTTGACCGTGCAGGGGCTGGCGCTCACCACTTGTTTGAGCTGAATGGCGACATCGCCGCGCGCCAACCTGCCAGGCGATCGATAGTAGATGCCAGAAAGATTATCTTCCGAGGTCAGCGTGGGGCGATACGTCGGCGCTCCTCTTCCGCAGCTCGTCTAACGAACCCGATCGTGAAGCTCTGGACAGGGTTGCCTATTCGAGGGGAAAGTCGGTGCTATAGCGCATTGCGGTCGGAGGTATAGCCGTCGGAAGCCGGGCTTGAGTAGGGGTGAGTAACCTCCCATCTAGGTATCTCTTCTGAGCGCTGATGAGGTTGCCGCGACGGCGGGTGGCATTTGCACCGGTCCCGGTCTCAATGCGCCCCTATGGGTTCGGGCCCTGGACTGGCCGTTGGCTTGCATCTCGGCGATAAAAATGGACGGCAGATATGTTCGCGTTCGGACAGCCCGAGACAGGGAACTCCGCGTTGCGCAGTGGGGGAGGGAGCCCGCTGTCGGTGAGCTTTGGCGCGCAGCAAGCTCCGTTTATGACCGGCAGCTGGGTTCATCGAGCCGCGCTCGCTGTTGGTGACGGCCGCAAACTTCTAAGGACGCAAAATATTCTTTGAACTCGACAGCTTTGATCGCAAGCGTCGGGAATTCACGAGAATGATCCAGCACTCTCATGGAAGGCGAGACGGTATTGCGCCCAAGCGTTGTTCGATCGCCAGAGCAGACCGGCTTCGAAGCCGGGAGTACAATCAGCCAGTTGACCGACGACGGAAGATGAGCAACGCTGACACTTGCAGGAGCAGCAGTCACTACCGCGCCCCAATGGTTTGGGCGCCGATTGCTCTGCAGTTGATCGTCTGCGGCTAGCTGGCGGCAGAACGAAGCGTGCCGATCAGGGGTTCACGGGCAGATGCTGACGGCCATGGCGCCGATGTGAGATGCCTGTTGGGGCAAGCTGGGATATGACGGCAAGCTCGACGTCAGCACGGGCGGATAGGCTTGCATTCGAAGATGCGCCCGTCCTCCGACGCGAAATCCTCAGCAAATGGTTTGAATGCATTTGTTAACCATGTCATAACTGGACGAAGCAAAGTCACGTTTCGCTTCGCTTTGCAGTAAATTGAAAAAGATAACAATGCGCTACGACATCGATACATCGATGGTAAACAGTAAGCGGGGGTAAGCGGGGCTGATCCGGTGGCACTGCCGGCACAATGAGCAATGAAAAAGCGTCAGCCGCGCGCTGCGACCATGGAAGGGAGGGGCGCAATAGGATGATCGTC
>NZ_JAUDRY010000005.1:0-118013 GCF_030382195.1 Rhizobium sp. S96 | reverse complement strand
GCGCTCGCTCATCGTAATCAATCCCATCCGCAATCTCCCACGTCATCAAACGCGGGGAGAGTGACATTTTAACTTTGCAGGATCAGGACATTCTAACTTTGCGGCTACAGGCCTTGCCACCGTAAAATTACTTCTGGAACAAGGATTTGCCGTAACCGCCACAGGGCGGAACGAGGAAAAGCTTGCGCAGGTAAAGGCCTCCCTGGGCGGTAATCTGAGAACCATGGCGTTCGACGCCATGGATGCGGGCGCGACCGCCGCGGCATTCGCCGGGATCGGCTCTATCGATCATCTGGTACTCGCGTTGGGAAGCGGGCATGGTGCCGGTCCTTTCGCAACGCTTGCCATGAGTGATCTGCTGGCGGGGTTCCAGACGAAGGTCATTCCGCAGGCGGCGGTGGCGCAAGCGGCCCTGCCATTCCTTGCGTCCGAAGGCAGCATCACGTTCGTTTCGGCCGTAAGCGCCCAGGCGGCACTGCCCGGAACGGCCGGTCTTGCCGCCGTCAACGCGGCGATCGAGGCGATGGTGCGGGTGCTCGCCGTGGAGTTGAAGCCACGCCGCTGTAACGGGGTCTCGCCTGGGGTGGTCGATACCCTATGGTGGGATGCTGTTCCGCAACAGCAGCGCGCCGCCCTTTTCGAGGACTTCGCGGGCCGCACACCTGTAGGCCGTGTTGGACAGCCGGAAGATGTCGCCAAAACAATCAGCTTCCTGATCGGAAACGGCTTCATGAGCGGTCACATCGTGACCTGCGATGGCGGGCTCAGTCTGGCTGGCTAGAGCCGCTTTTCGGCTGCACGCGCAGCAGCCTGGAGGTCGCGGGGTTGTCCTGCGATCTTCTCCAGTGCCGCGATGGCGACGTCGGTTGCGAGGTAATCCGGCTTGTGGCCGACGCCCCTGATCTTCACCAGTTCTGATCCCGGGATATCGCGGGCCAGACCCTGAGAATGAAGATGTTCCCAGACAATGGCATCGCTATCTCCGGTGATGATCACCGTCGGCGCCGTGATCCTGGCATAGGACGGCGATTGCACCTTGAGGTAGCTCAGCAGGCGCGCGAGATCCGAGGCGTTGTGGTGGAACGTATCGGGTCGCAGCACCAGGGAGGGGCCTGTCTTCGCGACGTAATCCACCGGACGCGGATTGGGATGGAAAACGTTGATCGTGCCTCGCTCAAGTTTCAGCAGGCCGAGCGGCACGACGAAGGCGTGATTGAATATCCAGCCGACAATAGGCGCGGTGGCCGCGTGGTAGTACCAGTCGATGCCACCCGGCCAAGGGTGGGTGGCCGGTGCGAGAAACAGCAGTCCCGCCGTCTTGTCCGGGTGGCGCACGCCAAAGGCGGCGGCAATGGCGCCGCCGAACGAGTGGCCGACAATGATGGCTTTCTCGATGCCGTGCTTGTCCATCAATGCGGCAATCGCATCGGCTTGGCCGGAGGGCAAATTGTTCTCCGGGCCGCCGCGCTCGGAATAGCCGTGGCCGGGGCGATCGACGAAGAGCATTTCGGCACGCCCTGACAGTGGTTCGAGGAAGGCGCCGACCTGATCGAGCAGGTTGCCGCTTGCGCCGTGAAGGAAGACCAGAGGCGGGAGATCGGCAGAATCGGGGCGTGGAACATGCACCGCGTTGATCAGGTAGCCGATATCGGTCAGTTCTCCGATGTTGGGGTGGGTCCGCTCGAACTGGCGCGCCTTGTAGGAGGAGTAGCCGATAGCCGCGGCCAACGGGGCAAGAAGGGTGGAAAGTTCGGCAAGCATCTCAACGACTCACGGGCAATCTCGCAGCCATACTCAGGTTCGGCATACGTAAGATTGGCTCATCCGGTTCACCGTCAAGGATCAGGTGCGGCTGCCGGCGAGCTTTTCGGACAGGGTGTTCATCTGTTCCTGCGCACTGCGGTTGGCGGGATAGACGTCGAGGAACCGTTCCCAGGCCTTCAACGCCAGCTGATCGTTGTTGGTGTCGCCCAAGATCGCCGCCATGCCGGACAGGGCGCCGAAATGGCGGGGCTCGAGGTCGAGGACCCGTTCGATGTCAGCCATCGACTTGCGCAGGTTGCCGTTTGCGTAGTTCAGCGTCGCTCGCCGATTCCAGCTTTCCGCATAGTTGGGTTTCAGGGCGATCGCCTGATCGAGGAAGTCCAAGGCGGCTGCGGTGCGTTTTTCCTGGATCGCCTTGTCCGCCCACTGCATCAGCAGATTGACCGTCGCGCTGCCCGAGTCGTTCCACTCGGCGCGGATTTCGTCGGCGATGCTGCTCGCCTTGTCGGGATCGCGCTCGCGCTTCAGTTCAGCATAGAGCTGGTCGAGATGCTGTCTGGGGGAAAGGTTGACGTCCGGCTGCTCGACAATCGTCTCCTTATCCTGAGCAATGGCAGGCAAGGCGGTCACGAGTACAGCGAGGGACAGCGGCAGTGCCGCAAACGTCATAGCAAAAAAACGCATGGCGGGCATAGTAGCCCGCCAACGCAGAAGATCAAAGCAATTTAACGGGACCAACTGTGCAATCCCCCGGACTGGCTCAGGCGCAGAAATGCTGCCGAACCATCCGGCCTGCTATATCAGCCCTGACGAGCCTTGAAGCGTGGGTTCAGCTTGTTGATGATGTAGATGCGGCCCTTGCGGCGAACCAGGCGGTTGTCACGATGACGAGCCTTGAGCGACTTGAGCGAATTCTTGATCTTCATTGTTTTGATCCGCGAGTTTGGGGGAATTCACATTCGCCCGTATCTTTTACATTCAAAAGCGCGCTCAGGGCGCGCTCTTCAGGTTGGGCGTGCAGATAACCCGGCCTCTTGTCTGTGTCAACCACGTGAAGGTGTTTTTCCCGTGGCGAAGGCTGGATTAGTCGAGGAAAAACCTCTTACTTTGCTGCCAGCGTCGTCACGTGACCCATCTTGCGACCGGGACGAGATTCCGTCTTGCCATAGAGATGGACGAGCGTGTCGCGGCGCTTCAGCCAGTCGTTCAGCGCCAGGATATCGTCGCCGATCAGGTTTTGCATGACGCAGTCCGAGTGACGGTCCGCATTGCCAAGCGGCAGGCCGCTGACGGCGCGAATGTGCTGCTCGAACTGGGAGACAACGCAGGCCGCTTCCGTCCAATGGCCAGAGTTGTGGACGCGCGGCGCCATTTCGTTGGCAATCAGGCTGCCGTCGGCAAGCACGAAGAACTCGATGCCGATCACACCGACATATCCAAGTGTCGACAGGATCTGCTCGCCGGCCTTGCGGGCTGCGGCGGCTGTCGCGTCGGTGATGGATGCCGGTACCGTCGAGGTGTGGAGGATGCCGTTGCGGTGGACGTTCTCGGCGGGGTCGTAGCAGACGACGGTTCCATCCGTGCCGCGCGCGGCAATGATCGAGATCTCGCGTTCGAAGGCCACGAAGCTTTCGAGGATAAGGGGAACGCCGCCCAGCGCGGCGTAGGCGCCGTCGGCGCTGTCAGCGCTGGAACGGAAAACCTTCTGGCCCTTGCCATCGTAACCGAGGCGGCGCGTCTTCAACACGCCTTGGCCACCGAAATCTGCCAGGGCGGCCTCCAAGTCTGCCTGGCTGTCGACGGTATGGAATCTGGCGGTCGGGATGCCGCAATCGTTGATGAAGCGCTTTTCGATCAGGCGATCCTGAGCGGCTTCCAGAGCCTTTGGCGGCGGATAGACAGGAACGGTCTGCGCCAAGGCCTCCGCGGCCGAGACAGGGACGTTCTCGAATTCGTAGGTGATGACATCGCAAACGGTGGCGAGTTCTTCGAGGGCAGCCGGGTCGTCATAAGCCGCCACGATCTGGCCGTTGGCGACCTGTGCCGCCGGGCAATCGGCTTGCGGCTCGAGAATGATGGTGCGGAAGTTCAGGCGTGCGGCAGCCATGGCGAGCATGCGGCCAAGCTGGCCGCCGCCGATGATGCCGATCGTTCTTACAGTCATAGGTCGTCCATGGGGTATTCGGCGATCGCCGCGCTCTGGCGCTCGCGCCACTCGTCAAGCCGGTCTGCGATCTCGTCGTCGGAAAGGGCCAGCACGGCGGCGGCAAGGAGAGCAGCGTTGATCGCGCCTGCCTTGCCGATGGCCAGCGTACCGACAGGGATGCCGCCAGGCATCTGCACGATGGACAGTAGGCTGTCCTGGCCGGACATCGTCTTTGACTGAACCGGGACGCCGAAGACGGGGAGGGGCGTCATCGAGGCGGTCATGCCGGGCAGGTGTGCGGCGCCACCGGCGCCTGCGATGATGACCTTGAAGCCTTCCGCCTTCGCACCCTTGGCGAAGTTCACCATCCGGTCAGGGGTACGGTGCGCGGAGATGATGCGTGCATCGTAGGTGATTTCGAGCGCCTCGAGCGTATCGGCGGCATTCTTCATCGTTTCCCAGTCGGACTGGCTACCCATGATGATGGCAACCGGCGGCCTGTCTGTCATCGTCACCACAGTTTTCCTCAGGCTATGATATCAGGAATGATCTGATCTTCGAGCTTGCTCAGCTTGTCCTTGATGACAAGCTTTTTCTTTTTCATCCGCTGAATGCGCAACGCATCACAGCCGGTCGCAATCATGGCATTGATGGCGGCATCGTAATCTTCGTGTTCCTGACGCAGACGCGCCACGATAAGCCTGATTTCCGCCTGTTCCTGATCGGGCATTCGCATTCCCCATGATCGCCGCCGGACGCTGTCCGTCGTGCCGATGATTTTCGCATGCTCCTATCACCAAATAGCGGGAACGGCTAGTTGGTGTCGATCATGAATTTGCCACGTACTCTCCTTGTTTTCGCCTTCGACAAGCCTTCAAAAATGTGTCACACTTTAAAGGTTGACGCCTTGGATCTCCGGCGGTGTTGGCTGGAGAAAGGTAAGAGGAAGGAAGGGTCAAATGACTGTTCAAGCTCATCTTGAATCACTCCAGAAAAAGCATGGCGCTCTTGAGGAGGAGCTGCATCTGCTTATGACATCTCCCTCCAGAGACGACCGTGAGGTTGCCGAGTGCAAGCGCAGAAAATTGCGCATCAAGGACGAGATTGAGCGTCTCAAATCATCCGTTCATTAACGGAAAACAGGATCGTATCGAACGATCTGCAGGGTCTTATGCGCCGGTTCCAACCAAATGGAACTGGCGCATTTTCGTTTCAGGAGACGACGTCAGGCCCAGAATTGATCAAGCCAGATGTTCAGTCGGTCGAAGCCGCGATTGTTGACGGCGTAAATTCGCTTTGTGCCATCAGCGGTTACCGAGACAAGGTTGCAATCGAGCAATGCCTTGAGATGTTGGGAAACGGCGGGGCGGCTGATCGGCAGGCCCACGGCCAGTTCGTTCACGGTCTTTGGTGCACGCCGCAATTCTTCCAGCAGGAAGCGTCGGTGTGGGTCGGCAATCGCAGTAAAGGGATCCGCGTTCGACATGAGCGAAAGCTACGTGAAAGAGCTCGATCCGGCAAGGAAATTGTGCGGCGCAACGAAACTGCAGATAGTTAAAATCCGAGGCCCTCGCGTGCGATCAAAATGGCGGCGATCAGAGCCATCGCATAGATGAACGGATAGAAGATCGTCGGCTTCATGCGCCGCACGCACCATGCGCCGGCAATGGTGGCGAGTGGAGCAAACGGCAGCAAGGTCGCGGAGGTCGCCAGATTTTGCGTGTCGAGCTGGCCGAGTGCAAAATAGGGTACAAGCTTGACGGCGTTCAGGATTGCAAAGAAGCGAACGCTGGTGCCGGTATATTCCCGCGGCGGCAGCTGCAAGGGCAAGGCGTAGATCTGGAACGGCGCGCCGCCGGCATGGGCAACAAAGCTGCCGTAACCCGATAGCGTGCCCCACATGGTGGCAAGCAGCGGTCGTTGACCATGGGGCGGTGTGGTCTTTCCTGCTCCGGGCCCGAAGTTGTTCCAGAAATAGCGCAGGCAGAAGAGAATGGTCACGACGCCGATCACGACGCGGAGAACATTTCCGGGAACCAAGGCCGACGTGGCCCAGCCAAGTGCTATGCCGGCGATCGCGCCCGGCAGCATGATCGTCAGCGTCGCGTTGTCGCCATGTTTGCGCCAGACGACGAGCGAGATCATGTCCATGAAAACCAGGATGGGCAGGAGGATCGCTGCTGCCTGGACCGGTGATACCACGAGGGCGAGGATCGGAAGTCCGATGAGCGAGAGTGCGTCGCCCATACCGCCCTTGGCGAGGCCCACAAGCAGCACGGCAGGCACGGCGGCGTAGTAGAATGACAGGTCTTGCGGCATGCTTTTGAAATCCTCCCCTTGCCAGCCCCCTCTAACGGAATTACTCACACAAGACGAGTGCGGAGCGGCCGGGAAGCGGCGAAATCCGCTGCAAATGGAAAGAGTTCATGGCCGAACCTGCAAACCGCTGCCGCCTAGTTCTGATCGTTCCTGAGATCGCCGACGCGGACGAACAGGCAAAGATCGTCGCCGACGCCCTCAAGGGTGGCGACGTCGCCTCCGTGATCGTGCCGCAATACGGTCTCAACGACGGCGAGTTCCAGAAACATGCCGAGAAGCTGGTGCCGCTGATCCAGAACGCCGGAGCGGCGGCTCTAATCGCGGGTGACAGCCGCGTCGTCGGTCGTTCGAGGGCCGACGGTCTGCATCTCACCGGCCCCGCGACGGAGATTGCCGAAGCGATCGACAAATATGCCGACAAGCTGATCGTCGGCGGCGGCAATGCGGCTGACCGGCACCATGCGCTCGAAATCGGCGAGGAGCGGCCGGACTATATCTTCTTCGGAAAGCTCGAAGGCGACATTAAGCCGGAAGCGCACCCGAAGAACCTTGCGCTTGCGGAGTGGTGGGCGTCGATGATCGAGATTCCCTGCATCGTCATGGGTGGCACCGATCCGGCCTCGGCGCTTGCCGTCGCGGAGACCGGCGCCGAGTTCGTGGCGCTGCGGCTTGCGGTATTTGCGGAGCCGGCGCGTGCGCCGGCAATCGTCGCGGAAATCAATGCGCTTTTGGACGAAAAAGCGCCACGGTTTGAGGATTGATATCCCGCCCATGCCGATCATGAGCCGTTATTTGCGCATTTCCACTTTTGCCGCCGCCGTTGCCGTGGCGGCGATTGCGCATGACGTGTCGGCTCAGACGGTCGACAATGTTGTCACACGGCCGCTGTCCGGGTCGCAGGGGGCGCTGAAGAGCGGCCGCCCTCAGGCCGACGGCACTGTGCCATCGACCGGTGTCGGCGTCTTCGACCGCATGGGCGCAAAATTGCCGGATCTGCCGCCGGAGAAAGACTACAAGGGGCCAGTCGACGAGGCATATGGTGCCTATCAACGCGGCTACTACCTGACCGCGATGGATCTGGCGCTGCCGCGTGCCCAGCTCGGAGACGCGGCCGCTCAGACGCTTGTTGCTGAACTTCTGACCGGCGGTCTGGGTGTCCGGCGCGATGTCAAGAATGGCGCCTTCTGGTACGGCAAGGCTGCCGAGGGCGGCGATGCCGCGGCGATGTTCAAGTACGCCCTGATTCTCATGGAGGGCAGGATCGTCAAACGCGACAAGGCACTTGCGGATGAGTACATGCGCAAGGCCGCGGATGCCGGCAACCCGTCGGCACAGTTCAACTGGGGGCAGATCCTCACGGCGGACAACCCCGGCCCGAAAGGCCTGAAGCTTGCCCTGCCTTACTACGAGAAATCTGCCGAGCAGGGCATTGCCGATGCGCAATATGCCGTTGCCGAGATCTATTCGGCGCTGCCCGATCTGCCACAGGAAAAGAAGCAGCTTGCCCGCGAGTGGATGGCCCGTGCCGCGCATGCCGGGTTTGATACGGCGCAGGTCGATCTTGGAGTCTGGTTCGTCAACGGGACCAACGGGCCCAGAGATTTCGTCAAGGGCTTCCAGTGGCTGAGCATTGCCGCCAACGACGGAAATGTCGTTGCGCAGAACAAGCTTGCCCATCTCTATATCAATGCACTGGGCACCAAGCCCGATCCTGTCGAAGCCGCGAAATGGTATGTGCTGTCGCGCCGCGCCGGCCTCGCTGATCCGGCGCTGGAAGATTTCTACCTCGGGATCAACGACGATCAGCAGAAGGCGGCGATCGACGCCGCCAACAAGTTCCGTCGTCGCCGCTGATCCTTAGAACAGCGCGTCCGCGAAGAGGTCGTCGTCCTCGGCCGCTGCACTGGCGGTTTCCTCGACCTGCGTTGCCGCCTCTTCAGTCGCTGGAACGATATCGCGATGCACGGTGCGTTCCTGCGCCATGGTGTAGAGCTTGAAGATCCTCTTATCGAGCGGAGCGACGGCTTCCGCGATGTCGGAGATATCGGCGATCTCTGCCCCGGCGATCTCTTCAAGCACGTCGGCACATTGCGCCAGAACGTCGCCAAGGTCGCTCTGGAAGTCCAGCTTTGACGTCAACAGGCTGATCTTGCTGGCAACTTCGCGACCGTGCTCCGACAGGATCTTGAGTTCGTCTTCCATGGTGTCGGCAGCGGAGCGAATGTTGCTGACCGCCGAGGTCAGATCCTCGGCAAGGCCGCCAGAACCATTTCCGTTGGTCGGCACGACGTTGCCGGCAGCCGCTTCCAGGGCGGGAAGGCCGGTGACGATAGCATCGGCGGAATCGTCCAGCTTGCCGGCGAAGATGCGCAATTCCGCGGTGACGACGTTGATCGATTTGCCTTCCTCGCCCAGCCTGCTGCAGCGCAGGTTGGTGTTCAAGGCCATGTAGTGAATGTCGGTCTTGACGGCGCGGATGTTGCCGATGCTCTGCAGAAGTCTGGCGGCCGTGCCGAGCGTCGACTGACCGACCCGGTCTGCCTGCTGCGTGGCGGCATCGACCTGCTTGACGATCTCGTGCGCGGCCGAGACGCTGGTCTCCAGGGCGCGCATGAAGTTGCCGCCGCCTCCGCCGCTCATCTGGTCGCGAAGCCGCATGATCTCCTGCGTATCATGGCTGAAGCTCGCGATCGTCTTGACGACGTTTTGTGAATCCCTGTGGAAGTCCTTGCACATGTCATTCATCTGCGCGGCGGTCAGATGGTGGATGACGTTCTGCAGACGCTTGCGCGCGTCGCCGTCAAGGCTCGCGCTTTCATCGCCAGCCAGGAATGTTTCGAGGAGTTCGAACGTGCTCTGCACGTGCTCGATGCGTTGGCGAGTGATGTCGCCGATCTGCAGGGCCGACAGCGTAGAAGCCACCTTGCTCTGGATGCCGCGGGCAACGGCGGACACATCACGGGCGACCGCGGCGAGATGCTGGCGGTGGTCGGCGATCTTGCGGGCGTCGTCATGCAATGCCTTGGCGACCTCAGGCACGGTCTCCGAGTATTTGAGGGCGATATTGGTGCCGAATGCTAGCGCGGTCTTGACGTCCTTTTCCAGGCTTTCGAGGTGGCGGGCGAAGCCGTTGACCTCTTCGGTCCCCGAGGAAATGCGTTCCAGGATTTCCTGGGCGAAGCCGGCAAATTCCGGCAGGCCGGCGCCGGTGATCTTCACGGTGACGGCAAAGGTGCGCAGGTAGCGCATCGTCTCCTGCATGTCGGCGACGTGCTTGCGCAAGGCGTAGCCGGTCTCTGCCAGCGAAGAAAGCGCGCCCTGGCGGGCTCTCTCTACGCCTGGAAGGTCGGTGAGGCTCTTTACGGTCGAGCGCAGATCCGCGCCCGTATCGCTCGACTCGTTGGTGTCCAGTGCCTTGGAAATGCTGTCGAGGGAGTTCAACAGGCGGTTGAGTACATCCATCACCGACAGCAGCACGGTGCCGCCTTCGAGAAAGCGTGCCTCAACCTGACTTCTGGCAGATTCGAGCGTCTCGCTGATGCTCGATCCCGACGTCTGAAATGCGGTTAGTGCCGATGTCGCCCCGTTTGTCACGTTATTTCCTTTACTTATAACACTGGCAATTTCCGCGTCAGTTTTAGGAGCGGTGTGGAAACGTCAGGTAAACGGAACCGGACTCGAAGGCGTTGTGCTTAACGGAGCATGAAAACGCGGCCCTTTCGGCGCCGAACATGGTTTATTCGCGTTAACATGCTGCTTATAAAAGCTTTTTTTCAATGTGAGTGTGCCTCGTTATAAGTTCTCCCGGGTAAGAATTCGGGGAGTCCAGACTCGTCGTAATTGCATTCCACCACAACCGAATTTTACTCGTCGTTAAGGCTGTCATGAGATTCGTCTTTAGGTCGAAAAAGTATTTCTCCGTCCCAGGAGGCTGAGTTGAGTGCGAGTGGACAATATATTGATTCTATTTCCCTGCCAGACGTTCTAAGTATTAGAAACGTTTCAGATTTGAAGCAGAGAATTACTGAATCTTTCTCGAGTAACAATTCCGTTATTCTTGACATTCCTGAAAATGCCGAAGCGGATCTGAGCTTCATTCAGCTTGTTGAATCCGCGCGACGCCAAGCGAAAGCAGCCAACAAGACGCTCGCGCTTGGCGTTCCGGCCAAGGGACACGTCCTTAAAGTCCTCGAGCGCGCAGGCTTCATCGAAGCGTTCAACGGCGACGACACAAAATTCTGGTTGCATAAAGAGGTGACGCGATGAGCGCAAACATTCTGACTGTCGATGACTCCGCAAGCATTCGTCTGACCACGAAGGTCACGCTGACCAACGCAGGCTACTCCGTCACGGAAGCGGTCAACGGCGCGGAGGGGCTTGCGACTGCCAAGTCGGCGCACTTCGACCTCATCGTGACCGATCTGAACATGCCGGTCATGGACGGCCTGACGATGATCGAAGAGCTGCGCAAGCTGCCGACACACACTGGCGTTCCGATCATCTTCCTCACCACGGAATCCGACGCCGACCTGAAGGCGCGCGCCAAGGCCGCCGGCGCGACCGGTTGGCTGACCAAGCCCTTCGATCCGGAAAATCTGGTGAAGATCGTCAGGAAGGTATTAGGCAGATGAGTACGCTCGACCCTGTAGCGGTCTTTCGCACCGAAGCGGCGGAATGCCTCGAAACGATCGAGGCCGGTCTTCTCGACCTGACGCACCAGCTTGACGACAAGGATCTTGTCGACGCTGTCTTCCGCGGCCTTCATACGTTGAAGGGCTCGGGCTCGATGTTCGGCTTCGATGCGCTGGCGGCCTTTACGCACCATTGCGAAACGGCATTCGACCGCGTTCGCAAGGGCGAGGTGCCGGCAACGGCGGAACTCGTGGCCGCCGTTCTGGCCGCTCAGGATCATATGCGGGCGCTCGTCGACCAGCCGGACGCCGATCATGGCGACACCGGGCAGAAGCTACTGGCGCAGCTGCAGGCTGCGGTTGGCGAGAAAGCCACTGGCGCGGCGGCTGCGGTCACACCTGTCGCCGTTGCTGCGCCGGTCGCAGAGGCCAAGAAGAAGACCACCTGGCGCATCCGCTTCAGCCTGCCTTCGAACGCGATGGCGAACGGCACCAATCCGCTGGGCCTGCTTGATGAACTGCGCGATCTCGGCGAATGCAGCGTGCGGGCGAATACCGCCGGCATTCCGCCGCTCGACGAACTCGTGCCAACGGAACTCTACGTCGCCTGGGACGTCGTGCTCACCAGCGAGCAGGACCGCTCAGCGATCGATGACGTCTTCATCTTCGTGATGGACGACATGGAACTGGATGTTCAGGAAATCGCAGCGCCTGCCGCGGCCGAGGCCAAGGCTACGCCTGCTCCCACCGCTGCCGTTGCGACGCTGCCGGTTGTCCCGGTCCAGCCTGTTGCCGCCGCCGTGCCGGAGTTCAAGCCGGTGGAAGCGGTTCCCGTCAAGCGCGATGCCGCCGCTGCTAACGACCAGCGTCAGGCCAAGGCCGCCGAAAATGTTCGCGTCCCGGCCGAGCGCCTGGACGAGCTGATGGATCGTGTCGGCGAATTGGTCATCGCGCAGTCCCGTCTCAGCCAGCTCGCAGGCGCCAGCACCGACATTGCGCTTCGTTCGGTGTCGGAAGAAATCGAGCGCCTGTCCGGCGAGCTTCGCGACACGATGATGGTGCTGCGCATGGTGCCGGTGGCAACGCTGTTCTCGCGCTTCCGCCGCCTCGTTCACGATCTCGCCCGCGAGACCGGCAAGGTGATCGAACTGGTGACCGAGGGCGAAAGCACCGAAGTCGACAAGACGGTTATCGAGCGGCTCGCCGATCCGCTGGTGCATCTGGTGCGCAACTCCATCGACCATGGGCTTGAGACGCCCGAGGATCGTCTGGCGGCAGGCAAGCTCGAAGCCGGTACCGTGACACTGTCCGCCCGGCAGGCCGGCGGCGAAGTCATCATCTCGATCAAGGACGACGGCCGCGGTATCAACCGCGAGCGAGTGCGTGCAAAGGCTGAATCCTCCGGCCTCATTTCGCCCGGCCAGCCGCTGTCCGACAGCGAGTTGCTGCAGCTGATCTTCGCGCCGGGGTTCTCGACCGCCGCTGCCATCACCAACCTGTCCGGCCGCGGTGTCGGCATGGATGTCGTCAAGAAGACGGTCGAGGCCCTTCGCGGCGCGATCGACATCGAAAGCGTGCCGGGGCAGGGGTCCGAGGTTTCGCTCCGCATCCCGCTGACGCTGGCCATCATCGACGGTCTGCTGGTGCGGGTCGGTTCCGGTCGCTACGTGATCCCACTCTCGGCGGTCGAGGAATGCCTTGAGCTGTCGCTGGAAGAGGATCTGCGTTCGCGCGGTCGCAGCTTCATTTCGCTGCGAGACAGCCTCGTTCCCTTCCTGCGCCTGCGTGATCTGTTCCGCACCGGCACCAAGCCGGATGTGCATCAGAAGGTCGTGGTCATCTCCACGGGCACGGAACGCGTCGGCCTAGTGGTCGACCAGATCATCGGCGACCACCAGACGGTCATCAAGTCGATGTCCAAGCTGCACAACGACGTCGCGACCTTCTCCGGCGCCACCATTCTTGGCGATGGCAGCGTTGCCCTCATTCTCGACGTCGGCCACCTCGTGGCCGCCGGTCAGCAACAGGAAACACAGATGCGGGTGGCAGGATGAGCGCGGCAGTCGAAAAGATCGATCATCATTGGAATTACGCCGATGAAGTGGAGGTCCTGACCTTCGACATGAACGGCGAGACCTTTGCGCTCGAGGCTGTCATGGTTCAGGAAATCCTGGACCTGCTGCCGGAGACGGCCGTGCCGGGTGCGCAGCCCTTCGTAGCCAGCGTCATCAACTTTCGCGGCAAGGTCATTCCCCTTGCCGATCTTCGCCTGGCCTTCGGAATGGAAGGCACGGAAGCCACCATCGACAGCCGCATCATCGTTATCGAGATCGATATCGAAGGCGAGACAACGCTCGTCGGGCTTCGGACCGACAAGGTCAACGAGGTGACGACGCTTGCGAGGACCGCAAGCGAGCCGCCACCAAGCGTCGGGATGCGTTGGCGTCCCGACTACATCAACTGCCTGGTCAAGCGAGGAGGGGAATTCATCATTCTCCCCAACCTGCAGGCAATCTTTTCAGCTCGGCACGATGCTTCGGGATCCGCCGCCTGAAGCGTCGTCGAATAAAAAGGGGTTTTTATTATGCGATTGACGATCAAGACAAAGCTGGTGACCGCGTTCACCTTTATTATCCTCATGCTCGTGGGCACCGCTGCCTACGGCATCTTTAGCCTGGGCAAGATCAACGACACGCTGGGCGAACTGCTGGCAGGGCCAGCCGCACGACTGGAATTGACGCAGGCGGTAAACATTGCCGAGCTGGAGGTTATCCGCCAGCAGAAGAATCTCGTCGCTGCCCGCGACGACAAGGAAATGAAAGGCGCGTTTGAAAGTGGCGATGCCGCCCGCAACGACCTGACCACGGCGCTGACATCGGTTATCGCAATCGCGGAGTCGGAAGACCGCGCTCGTTGGGTCGAGATCGAAGCGATCGCCAAGAAGTTCATCGCAGCCGACGACCAGATCAGACAGTTGCTGCAGGCCAGCGACCACGACGGCGCGACGGCGGTTTCCGTCGGCGACGCACGTCAGTTCGCGCACCAGATGGACGGCGCTCTGGATGGCATGCTGGCCATTGAAAAGCAGAAGATGAAGGAAGCCGACGACAGCGCCGACCAGCAGTATGCGTCGACCCGCCTGACGCTCATTGTTGCCGCTGCGGTGGCGACGCTGATTGCCGCCATAACTGCCTTCTGGATCGCGAACACGATCAGCAAGGGTCTTGCCCGCGCCAACACCGCTGTTCGCGAAGTTGCCGAAGGCGACCTGACGAAGACTGCCGAGATCACCAACCGTGACGAAATCGGCGAGCTCCTCGGCAACGTCAACCTGATGATCGAGCGTCTGCGCGGTGTTGTCGCCGATGCGCTCTCGGCGTCGGAAAACGTCTCTGCCGGCAGCCAGGAACTCTCGGCTAGCTCCGAACAGGTTTCCCAGGGTGCGACCGAACAGGCCGCATCCGCCGAAGAAGCCTCCGCTTCGATGGAGCAGATGGCTGCCAACATCAAGCAGAACGCCGACAACGCGGCGCAGACCGAAAAGATCGCTCGCCAGTCCGCCAAGGATGCCGAGGAGAGCGGCGCGGCCGTTTCGCGTGCCGTCGATGCCATGCGCACGATTGCCGAGAAGATCGGCATCGTCCAGGAAATCGCTCGCCAGACCGACCTTCTCGCTCTGAACGCAGCTGTTGAAGCAGCGCGTGCCGGCGAACATGGCAAGGGCTTCGCGGTTGTTGCCTCGGAAGTTCGCAAGCTGGCTGAGCGCAGCCAGTCGGCAGCCGCTGAAATCAGCGCGATGTCGAGCGATACCGTCAAGGCAGCAAGCAATGCCGGCGACATGCTCGGCCGTCTGGTGCCTGACATTCGCAAGACCGCCGAACTGGTCTCCGAAATCAGCGCCGCTTGCCGCGAGCAGGACATCGGTGCCTCGCAGATCAACGAAGCGATCCAGCAGCTCGACAAGGTGACACAGCAGAACGCTGGCGCATCGGAAGAGATGTCGGCGACGTCAGAGGAACTGGCTGCCCAGGCGGAGGAACTGCAGGCTTCGATCGCCTTCTTCAAGGTCGATACCGCAGGCACCAAGACCGGCGTCCGGAAGGTTGCGGCAAACACGGCTGCCAAGCCTGCCGCACGCCCTGCCAAGCCCGCCTTCGGCAGCAACAACAACACACATGCCCGCTCGGTTTCGGCCCAGCAGGCACGCGTCAAGGGCTTCGCGCTCGATATGTCGATGGGCGGCCCCGATGCCGGCGACGACGACTTCCGCGAAAGCGCCTGATCAGTGACAACGCCGTGGCCAGGCGACTGGCCGCGGCACCGCAGATGCCAACGGATGTAAACGTTGGAAGCGTGGCTGGCACCGCCACCCGCTCACGCAAGAGTAGATGTACGGCTCTTTATCTCCTTCTCCCTCCCACACCCATCTACCGGGCAATCTTGCCCAAGCGTTCCAAGTCTCTGGAGTCTACTCATGCGCTTTACGATAAAGCTGAAGCTAGCTTTAGTCTTCGCCGCCGTCATCCTGCTCAGCGGATCGATGGCAGGCCTCGCGATCTACAATCTTTCGTCTCTGAACTCCGCGATCACGCAGATGGTCGACGAACCGATCAAGGACCTGAAGAACGTTGTTTCGCTCAGCGAAATGTTCAACGGTACGGTTCGCGCCGAAAAGAACGCAATCCTGAACTCCGACCCGACCGAGATTGCCGGTTTCGTGAAGTCGCTGCTTGATCGCCAGGGCAACATCAAGGATCTGACCGAGAAGCTCGCAGCCTCCGCAGATCCTGATGTTCGCGCCCAGGCTGACCAGTTCAAGTCGCTCTACGAGACCTATGCGCCGATCCAGAAGCGCATTGCTGATCTCTCGACCCAGAACACGACCGAGTCCAATGCCCAGGCTACAACCCTCACGATGGGTGAAGGCCGCGACGTCATGAACAAGGCCTTGAAGGTCATGGAAGACATGACTGAAACGATCTCCGGCAATGTCAACGAAACCGATCAGGCGACCGACATTCAGTACGCCAACTCTCGCTTCCTTCTGGTATCGATGACTGTCGTGCTGATCGTCTTCTCGCTCGGTTGCGCCACCTGGATCTCGCTCAACATCTCGCGCGGTCTGAAGCGTGCGGTCAATCTTGCTGACGCCGTTGCCATCGGTGACCTCGATCAGAACATCGACCACAAGAGCAACGATGAAATCCGCGATCTCGTCAACTCGATGTCCACGATGACCGGCAACCTGCGCGTCACCGCCGGCATTGCAAACCAGATCTCCAACGGCGACCTGACGGTCTCGCCGAAGCCGCTCTCCGACAAGGACACGCTCGGCATCGCCCTGGAACAGATGGTCGAACGTCTGCGCGGCGTTGTCGCCGATGCACTTTCCGCCGCCGAAAACGTCTCCGCCGGCAGCCAGGAACTCTCGGCCAGCTCCGAGCAGGTTTCCCAGGGTGCGACCGAGCAAGCAGCGTCCGCCGAAGAAGCGTCTGCCGCCATGGAAGAAATGGCCTCCAACATCAAGCAGAACGCCGACAACGCGGCTCAGACCGAGAAGATTGCTCGCCAGTCCGCCAAGGACGCCGAGGCAAGCGGTGACGCCGTTTCGCGTGCCGTCAACGCGATGCGCACGATCGCCGAGAAGATCGGTATCGTTCAGGAAATCGCTCGCCAGACCGACCTTCTCGCTCTGAACGCAGCGGTTGAGGCAGCACGCGCCGGTGAACACGGCAAGGGCTTCGCGGTCGTTGCCTCGGAAGTTCGCAAGCTGGCTGAACGCAGCCAGTCGGCAGCCGCTGAAATCAGCGCCATGTCGAGCGATACCGTCAAGGCAGCCAGCGACGCCGGCGACATGCTCGGTCGTCTGGTGCCCGATATCCGCAAGACCGCCGAACTGGTCTCCGAAATCAGCGCCGCTTGCCGCGAGCAGGACATCGGTGCCTCGCAGATCAACGAAGCGATCCAGCAGCTCGACAAGGTAACCCAGCAGAACGCCGGCGCATCGGAAGAGATGTCAGCGACGTCAGAGGAACTGGCAAGCCAGGCCGAAGAACTGCAGACCTCGATTGCCTTCTTCAAGGTCGACATGGCCGGCAGCCGCCAGAGCCGTACGCCTGCTGCTCGCGTCAGCGTCCGCAGCCCGGCTCCGGCCGCCGCTCGCAAGCCGGCGACTGCCAAGGCACCTGCCAACACGGTCTCGGCTCAGCAGGCACGCGCCAAGGGCTTCGCACTTGATATGTCCATGGGCGGCCCTGATGACGGCGACGCCGATTTCAAGGAAAGCGCATAATATGGCAACGGCATCCCTGGAAGCGCAGTTCGTGACCTTCAGCCTCGGCGATGAGATCTTCGCCGTGCCGGTGGAGGTGGTGCGGGAAATCCTCGACTATGCGGAAGCTTTCAAGATTCCAAATGGTCCTGACTATCTCCTTGGCCTCCGCGACGTGCGCGGCCAGGGCGTGCCGACCATCGATCTGCGCCTGAAACTCGGCATGTCGAAGACGGTGCCCACGCCGCATACGCGGGTCCTCGTCCTCGATATTCCGATGGACAGCCGATTGCTCACGCTCGGCCTCGTCGCAGATCGCGTCTTCGAGGTCACGCCATTCCGGCGTGACCAGATCGAGGCGGCGCCGGATATCGGCGTGCGCTGGCGCTCCGATTACATCGCGGGTGTCGTTCGTCGGGAAGGCGGCTTCGTCGTGATCGTCGATCTCGCGCGGCTGTTGTCGCGCGAAGATGCCTCCGTCTTGCAATCGGCCGCCTGAGCGGACCAGCTGGAGTATTGCTATCAATGAGTATGGCAGCAGTGGAAACCCAACTGGTCGGCGACCGGATCAGCAAGCGCAATTTCGATAAGCTTTCGCGGTTCATCTACGACTACAGCGGCATCAAGATGCCGCCGACAAAGCTGACGATGCTGGAAGGCAGGCTTCGCCGCCGTCTGCGGGCGACGAACCATGCGACATTCGACGATTATTGCGATTTCCTGTTTCAGGAAGACGGTCTCGAGGACGAGACCGTCTATCTGATCGACGCGGTCACGACCAACAAGACAGACTTCTTCCGGGAAGCGCGTCATTTCGAATACATGCAGCAGGTGGCCCTGCCGGCACTGGCGAACGCCGGCATCCGCACGCTGCGTACCTGGAGTTCGGCATGCTCGACGGGTGCCGAGCCCTACACCATGGCGATGGTGCTTGAGGAATTCGTCGGTGGTCGCAACGACCTCAACTACAGCATCCTCGCAACGGACCTCAGCACCGACGTGCTGAACACGGCCCGGCTCGGTATCTATTCCGAAGATATGGTCCATCCCGTGCCGCGTGACCTGATGCGGAAATACGTCATGACCGCAAAGCAGCCGGGGCGTCGGGAGGTGCGGATCTCTCCGGCCCTGCGTGCCAGGGTCGGTTTTGCGCGCATGAACCTGATGGACGACAGCTATCCTGTCGGTGACGGGATGCACATCATCTTTTGCCGCAATGTGTTGATCTATTTCGACAAGCAGACGCAGGCGCTGGTTTTGAAACGGCTGTGCGACCGCCTCTTAACAGGGGGCTATCTGTTCATCGGCCACTCCGAATCCATCGCCGGTATCGATCTGCCTCTCAAGCAGGTATCCAACACCGTCTTTCAGCGCGTCTAGGTAAAGGTCGCCCATGGGCAAGAAGATACGAGTTCTCGTCATCGACGACTCCGCCAGTGTTCGCCAGACGCTCGTCCGCGTCCTGCAGGAGGATCCCGATATCGAGGTCATGGGGGTCGCTACCGATCCGTTCATGGCCGCGAAGAAGATCCAGGAAGAGATTCCCGACGTCATTACGCTGGATGTCGAGATGCCGCGCATGGACGGCATCACCTTCCTCCGCAAGCTGATGTCGCAGCGTCCGATCCCTGTCGTCATGTGTTCGTCGTTGACGGAGGCGGGTTCGGAAACGTTGCTGCAGGCGCTTGAGGCGGGTGCTGTCGATGTGATCCTGAAATCCAAGATCGGCGCGGCGGATAGCCTGGCCGATGACGCGGTGCGGATCCGTGAAGTCGTAAAGAGCGCGTCCCATGCCCGGATGGGCAATGTGCGGCGCGGCGCAAGCAGCCTTCGCCCCGGCAAGGAGGCGCCTCCGCAGAAGCTGACGGCAGATGCGATGCTGCCGCCGCCGACCGGTCGCGCCATGGCCAAGACGACGGAGATGATCGTCTGCGTCGGCGCCTCGACCGGGGGCACCGAGGCGCTCCGGGAATTTCTCGAAGCGCTGCCGGCGAATGCGCCCGGCATGGTCATCGTGCAGCATATGCCGGAGAAGTTCACGGCGGCCTTCGCCAAGCGGCTCAACGGTCTTTGCGAGGTCGAGGTCAAGGAAGCTGTCGATGGCGATCCGGTGCTGCGCGGGCATGTGCTGATTGCTCCCGGCGACAAGCATATGCTCCTGGAGCGGCAGGGCGCGCGCTATCATGTATCGGTCAAGACCGGGCCACTCGTCTCGCGCCATCGCCCGTCGGTCGACGTTCTGTTCCGCTCCGCCGCCCGGGCCGCCGGCTCGAACGCGATGGGTATCATCATGACCGGCATGGGCGATGATGGCGCCAAGGGAATGCTGGAGATGCACCAGGCCGGTGCCTATACCGTGGCACAGGACGAGGCGACTTCGGTCGTCTTCGGGATGCCGAAGGAGGCGATTGCCAAGGGCGGCGTCGACCGGATCCTCCCGCTCGACCAGATTGCCCGTGAGGTTCTGATTACCCAGCAGAAATTCTGAGCCGAGCCAATCATGACGCGAGCCGGTGGCGTGCGAGCGCCGCCGGCTTTTTGTTTGCCTTCAAGCAAGGTAGCCGCCGTCGATCGTCAGGGCGGAGCCGGTGACGAACGACGCCTCGGGACTGGCGAGATAGGCTGCAAGACTTGCGATCTCGCGGTCTTCGCCCATGCGGCCCAGCGCCATCAGCGGTGACAGGTGCTCCTCTGTGCCCGGGGCGCCATTCATGTCGGTTGCTGTTGGTCCCGGCTGAATGGTGTTGACGGTGATGCCGCGCGGGCCGAGATCGCGCGCCATGCCGCGGGTCATCGAAGCAATGGCGCCCTTGGTCATGCTGTAGACCGCCGATGTCGCAAAGCCGCTGCGGTCTGCAACGACGCTTCCTATGTTGATGATGCGGCCGCCGGCCTGCATGTGCCTTGCCGCCGCCTGCACGCCGACAAAGACCGCGCGAACGTTGACCGCGAACATCCGGTCGAAATCCTCCAATGCGAATTCGTCGAGCGGGGCCAGCATCAGGATGCCCGCATTGTTGACGAGAATGTCGAGTGCGCCGAAGTGTCTGACGGTGGTCGCGACGGCATTTCGCACAGCCTCGGGATCGGCGCTGTCTGCCTTGATTGCCAGAGCCTTGCCGCCGCTCGCTTCGATCTCGGCGGTAAGCGCCTTGGCCCGGTCATCGCTACTGGAATAGGTGAAGGCCACGGCAGCGCCGTCTTCGGCGAGCCTGCGGACGATCGCCGCGCCGATGCCGCGCGAGCCGCCGGTGACCAGGGCGACCTTTTCGGTGAGGGAATGAGACATTTGCATTTCCTTTCTATTTTTGGATCAATCAGTCTATAATTGAGCATGAAGAAACGGCGTGGCCGCTTGGTGCGCCTAGCGGAGGCTGCGGATGGTCATGCGGGCGATACCGCGGAGGGTTTCAGGGGAAGCGCCGTTGCGGGCGCTGACTTTCATGCCGGAGAGGGTCGCGCCGAGGAAGTGGACGGCCTCGTCGGGGTCAATGTCGGATGCGATGGCACCGCTCTTCCGGCCGTCTTCGACGATTGTCTTCAGCGCATTGGAAAGCGCGCGGGAGGCAGTATCGGTCAGTGTGGCGATCTCCAGGTCTGTGCGCCCGAATTCGCAGACGGCGCTGACACCGAGGCAGCAGCGGCTGGCCTCCGATGACGGCCGCGAGGCAAAGGCGACGAGTGCGCCTTCGAGCGCATCGATCGGTGTCGTATGATGCTTCAGGTCGTCGATCAGTCTGGCAGTACTGTCGGCGTTGTAGCGCTGCAGTGCTTCCAAGTAGAGGCGGCGCTTGTCGCCAAAGGTATCATACATGCTCTGGCGGCTGATCTTCATCGCCGTCAGCAACTGATCCGTCGACGTGCCTTCATAGCCGTGCTCGGAGAACACGTTGATGGCGGCGCCAAGCGCCACGTCGCGGTCGAATTCCTTGTGTCTTGCCATGGGGGACATATAGGAATTTAAGACCGATCTGTCCAGAATTAATTTGCGGCCTTCCTGCGATTCAATGCAGCCATGCGGCGCTGCTCTTGAAATTTCCCCGATTTTGTGGTCTTGAAGCCGCCAATCTTATAAAGCGCAGCCTCTGCCGGCGATCAGGGACCATCCCCGCCCTGACAACGCGCACCTATTTAGCCCAAGGAAAACCGCCCACATGGCCCGTTCAGCTCTTCTCAATGTCATGGTTCAGGCTGCCATCAAGGCAGGAAAATCGCTGGGGCGTGATTTCGGCGAAGTGCAGAACCTGCAGGTTTCCGTCAAGGGACCGGGCGATTTCGTTTCCAATGCGGACCGCAAGGCCGAAAAGATCGTCAAGGATGAACTTCTGAAGGCGCGTCCGACCTATGGCTTCCTCGGCGAGGAAAGCGAAGAGATTAAGGGCACGGACGGTGCGCACCGCTGGATCGTCGATCCGCTCGATGGCACCACGAACTTCCTGCACGGCATTCCGCAGTTCGCCGTCTCGATCGCGCTTGAGCGCAACAACGAGATCGTCGCGGGCGTCGTCTTCAATCCGGCGACCGACGAACTCTACACCGCCGAGCGCGGCGGCGGCGCATTCCTCAATGATCGCCGCCTTCGTGTCGGCGCCCGCCGCGTGCTTTCCGACTCGGTCGTTGCCTGCGGTGTGCCGCATCTGGGACGTGGCAATCACGGCAAGTTCCTGGTCGAGCTTCGCCACGTGATGGGTGAAGTCGCCGGCATCCGTCGCATGGGTGCCGCCTCGCTCGATCTCGCCTACGTTGCTGCCGGCCGTTTCGACGGTTACTGGGAAACCGGTCTTTCTGCGTGGGATATCGCCGCGGGCATCCTGCTCATCCGCGAAGCCGGCGGTTATGTCAGCGATTGGGATGGCGGTACGTCCATTCTGGAAACCGGCTCCGTCGTCGCCGGTAACGAGTATATTCAGAAGGCTTTGCTCGAAGTCGCCAAGCGTCCGATCCCGACCCGCTAAATCGCTGTTGTAAAGACACGGTTTTCGCTGTCCGCGTACTTCAATTCGGCACAATGTTGCTCTAGTCTCCGGCTGCGAGAAGTCCGGAGGATGCGGATCCATGGAAAATGTGAATGTGGCGGAGTTCGGCTCGACCGAAAAAACCACGGGCAGCTATAACTATAAACTCTCCAGCCCGATGCCATTTCTTTGGACTATGGTGCTGTTTCTGGTGATCGTCGGGTTCATTGCCGCAATTCTTTTCCGGCAGACCCAGACGGCGTTCATGCATAACCCGGGACTGAACGGCTTGATCGTCGGCGTGCTCGCTGTCGGTATCATCCTGGTTTTCAGCCATGTTCTGGCGCTTCGCCCTGAAGTGCGCTGGTTCAATTCCTTTCGTGCCGCAGGCAGCGCCGACAAGGTGAACCGCAATCCCAAGCTTCTGGCGCCCATGCGTACGCTGATCGGCAGCCGGAGCACCTTTGCGGGGCTTTCCACGACAGCATTCCGCTCCATTCTGGACTCGATTGCAAACCGCCTCGATGAATCGCGTGATGTTTCGCGCTATCTCATCGGCCTTCTCGTGTTCCTCGGCCTGTTGGGCACGTTCTGGGGTCTCATCGGCACGATCGGCTCGATCAGCAACGTCATTCAGTCGCTGGACGCTGGCACCAATGGGTCGTCCGACGTCCTGGCTGCACTGAAGGAAGGGCTCTCCACGCCGCTATCCGGCATGGGCCAGGCGTTCTCGTCTTCGCTGCTCGGTCTCTCGGGTTCGCTCATCCTCGGCTTCCTAGACCTGCAGGCCGGTCGCGCCCAGAACCGCTTCTACATGGAGCTGGAAAACTGGCTGTCGTCCGTGACCGACGTTGGCTCCGATGCCGTGGTTCCGGCGATCGATCAGTCGTCCGGTGTCTCGCCTGACGAGATCAAGGCTCTGTCCGACTACATGCGCAAGGCCTCGGAAGACGGCGGCGCCAGCAGCCAGCGTTCGGTGGCCGCGATGGCAAATCTCGCCGAAGGCATCCAGGGTCTCGTGAAGAACATGCGCAACGAGCAGCAGATGCTGCGGGACTGGATCGAAGCCCAACAGGACGAAGCGAAAGCCATGCGCCGAACGCTCGACCGCTTGGCGGAACGGATCGGCTCCCAGGAAAAGCATGCATCGTCCGAACGCCAACGTCTGACCCAGGCCGAGAAGAGCGAGGGCAAGTAAGCCATGCCTCTTGCTCGCAACCGCCGCCGCGAACGCGCCGTCGATTATTGGCCGGGCTTCGTCGATGCGTTGTCGACGCTTCTCATTGCGATCATGTTCCTGCTGACCGTCTTCGTGGTCGGTCAGTTTATCTTGAGTCGAGAGATTTCCGGTCGCGACGAAGTGCTCAACCGGCTGAATAGCCAGATCAACGAACTGACGCAGCTGCTCGCCTTGGAAAAGGGCAGCAAGCAGGATCTCGAGGATAATGTCGCGAACCTGCAGGCGTCACTGTCGTCTGCCGAGAGCGAGCGCTCCCGCCTGCAGGCATTGCTGTCGGCCGGCTCGGGCGGGCAGGATGCGGCGCAGCAGCGCATCGGCGGCCTGACCAAGGAACTCGACGAGCAGAAGCAGATGAGCGAGCGGGCGATGAGCCAGGTCGAGCTTCTCAACCAGCAGATCGCTGCCTTGCGCAGCCAGATTGCGGCCGTCGAAGTCGCGCTGCAGGCGTCCGAGCAGAAGGACCAGAGTTCGCAGGCGAAGATTGCCGATCTCGGCCGTCGTCTGAACGTGGCGTTGGCGCAGCGCGTCCAGGAGCTAAACCGCTACCGATCGGACTTCTTCGGGCGGTTGCGTGAAATTCTCTCCGATCGCGAGAATATCCGCATCGTCGGCGATCGTTTCGTCTTCCAGTCGGAAGTGCTGTTCCCATCGGGTGGCGCTGACCTCAATCCGGACGGGCAGGCTGAAATGACCAAGCTCGCCAGCGCGCTTCTTGATGTCGCCAAGGAGATCCCGCCTGAGATCAACTGGGTACTCCGCGTCGACGGTCATACCGATAACGTGCCTCTGGCCGGAACGGGCAGGTATGCCGATAACTGGCAGCTTTCGTCGGCACGCGCGATTTCCGTGGTGAAGTTCCTGATCGCGCAGGGCGTGCCTGCCGACCGTCTGGTCGCCGCAGGTTTCGGCGAGTTTCAGCCGATTACTCCGGGAGATACGCCCGAGGCGCGCGCAACGAACCGTCGCATCGAGCTGAAGCTGACCGAGAAATGACTGATTTCATCTTGTGAGGAGTAACCTCTTCGCGAGATCCGGCCTTGCATATCGCCTTGGGCGTTGGCCGAGCGGCAAGAACCTGAGAACCTTGCCTGTCTATAAGAAGGTGAGGCGGCGCTTGTGGCGCCGCCTGGGTTCTGGTCAGGATTCGGCCTTCGTCGTGTCTTCGACCGTCGCGCCGGGAGAGTTCTTCTTGATGGATTCGATCGCGCTCAGGGCAGAAGCCTTGGCCTTGTAACCTTCGGAGCCAAACATCGTTTCGCCGTTCGAGGCCTTGAAACGGAACCGGAATTCGCCTGCCTTGTCCTTATAAACTTCGAACTTATACATCGATTTTTTCTCCCGGAATCAGGATGTTGTTTAAATCAGCAAGGACAGCCTAAAACAAAAAACACAACTATTCCATCTGGATATTTTAGTCTTTTGCAACCCCGGTCGCGATCAGCACGCGCGGCATTATCACGGCTTGAAGAACGAGAATGCCGAGGAGAATTTGTTGACGATGTAGGGGGCAAAGAGCACGAGGCCGGAGTAGAAGAAGTTCGAGCCATTTGACATATCGGGAATCCCCTTGCCGCTTGCGAAGTTGTGAAGGCAGGCAAGGCCGAAGCCGACGTAAAGCATGAGGATCGCGACGGTTCCGATCATGGCGATGAACCTGCTGGAACTGGCTTTCATCTCGGTAATATTGAGGGGGGCTTCCCCGACGGCAAGGATATTGCCGGCGGCATTAACGGGATTTCCCGCTTGGTCTGTCTTCGTCAACGTGACGTCTTCCGAAAGGGCGTCGGTCAACGACCAGCCGCGTGCCTGATGCAGCGACCGGTAGAACAACAGCATCGATATCACGACGCTGGCGGCAACGAGCGTCACGAGTGTTTCGGCAAAGCTGATAGAATCCACCTGGCAATCTCCACGAAAAGATGACGAACGGTTTCAATACAAAACCGAGTGTAATCTATACGTGTATTATGTCAATGTTCGCGCATAGGTGAAACCTGCAGCAACCCGTGGGATCGGATTGCGGGGCGCGTTGGATGTTATCGGCAGCTTACTTAACGGCGCTCAGAAACTCTTCCGCACCGGTCTCGAACTGCAGCTTGGCAAGCTTGGCGTAGATACCGCCATGGCGGATCAGGCTTTGATGCGTGCCTTCCTCGACCACGCGGCCTTGATCGAGGACGAGTATCCGATCAGCCTTCAGCACGGTCGCCAGGCGATGGGCGATGATGAGGGTCGTGCGTCCGTCCATCAGGACATCCAGCGCCTTCTGCACCAGCGTTTCGCTCTCGGCATCGAGTGCCGAGGTCGCCTCGTCGAGAAGCAGGATCGGCGCGTTCTTCAAGATCGCGCGGGCAATGGCAATTCGCTGCCGCTGGCCGCCGGAAAGCGTGACCCCGCGCTCGCCGACCTCAGTGTCATAGCCCTTGTCGAGGCGGGTGATGAACTCGTCTGCCTGGGCGGCGACTGCGGCTGCCCGTACTTCGTCGCGCGTCGCATCAGGGCGACCGAAGGCGATATTCTCATGAATGGAGGCGGCGAAGATTGTGACATCCTGCGGGACGATCGCCATGCGCTGGCGCAACGCGTCCGGATCGACGGCGCGGGCGTCCACGCCATCGACCATCACGGCTCCCTGCTGCGGATCATAGAAGCGCAGCAGCAGCGAGAACACGGTGGTCTTGCCGGCGCCGGAGGGGCCGACGATCGCGACCGTCTCCCCCGGCTTGACGTGACAGCTCAGGCCATGCAGGGCCGATCGCCCGGGGCGCGAGGGGTAAGCGAAATGGACATTGGAAAACTCGACTCGGCCGAGGGCAGGGGTAGGCAGTATTTCAGGCTTCGCCGGCGTCTGGATCGGCGAGACCTCGTCCAGCAATTCCGTCAGGCGATCGGCAGCGCCGGCGGCCTGCGACAGCTCTCCCCAGACTTCCGAGAGCGCACCCAGCGAGCCAGCCGCGATAACCGAGTAAAGCAGGAACTGCCCGAGGGTGCCCGCAGAAAGGGTGCCTGCGAGAACGTTGTGGGCACCGACCCAGAGCACGGCGACCACACTGCCGAAAATCAGGGTGATGGCGATACCGGTGAGCAGGGCACGCGCGCGGATCGCGGCGCGGGCGGCGCCATAGGCCGTCTCGACGGCGCTTCCATAGCGACCGGCGGCCGCGGCCTCGCCACCGAATGCCTGCACGGTGCGGGTGGCGGCAATGGTCTCGTTCGCAAAGGCGGAGGCCTCGGCAAGCGTATCCTGGGCGGCGCGCGACCGTTTGCGCACCGAGCGGCCAAAGGCGACGAGCGGAAAGACGATCAATGGGATGGCACCGAGCGCCAGGCCCGCAAGCTTTGGCGACGTGACGATCATCATGCCCATCGCGCCGAGGCAGAGGATCAGGTTGCGCAAGGCGACGGACGCTGTCGCGCCGACAGCGGACTTGATCTGGGTCGTGTCGGCCGTCAACCGCGAGACAATCTCGCCAGACTGATTGACATCAAAGAACGATGGGGAGAGCCGTGTGACGTGGGCAAAGACGTCGCGGCGCAGGTCCGACACGATCCGTTCGCCCAGGGTGATGACGAAGTAGTAGCGCAGGGCGCTGGCGATCGCGAGAACGACCGCCATCACCATCAGCATCAGGAAGTAGCTGTTGATGAAGCTGCCATCGGCCTGGGTAAAGCCGTGGTCGATCATGCGCCGGACGGCGAGAGGGAGGGCGAGGGAGGTAATGGCGGCGAGCGCAAGCGATATCAGCGCGCCGGTAACCAGGCCGCGATACCGCATGACATAGGGTGTCAACCTGCCGAGAGGCCTCAGTGAACGTGATTTCTTCTCCCCGGCCTGCACTTCGTCTGTCAATTCGATCTCCGATCGCCTTCAACACCGTGCAAGACGGTTGTGGGCTCTTGTTATCCTGATGGCCTTCATGTATAGGCACGGCATCCTAATGGGAAGCCGTAGCCATAAGCGACTGCGGCTTCATTTATTCAATCGGTCCTCTTGTCGCAACGTGATGCGTCAATTTGGACGTTGCATGGCAGGAAGATTGTTATGAAGGCAGAAATCCATCCCGACTACCACACGATCAAGGTGGTCATGACCGATGGCACCGAGTACGAAACCCGCTCGACCTGGGGTTCTGAAGGCGCTGTCATGAACCTCGAAATCGACTCCAAGTCCCACCCGGCCTGGACCGGCGGCAACCAGCAGCTCATGGACCGCGGCGGCCGCGTTTCCAAGTTCAACAAGCGTTTCGGCGGCCTCGGCCTCTAATCGCTGCTGCATGGCAGAATTTGGAAAACCCCGCTTCGGCGGGGTTTTTTGTTGCGCGGCCCTCAGTCAAGCGCAGGCGGCAACATCGACTTTCCCCAACGGTTGAGGCGGGGCAGTTTTCCAATCTGGGTAGCGGCCCTTGGAAATCTGTTCGATCCAAGACAAGATCATCCGGCTCTAGCTCTGAGGGAGACCGGGATGGAAAACCATGAGCCGTTTTTGCGAGAGGCGATCGCACTCTCGAAATCCGCGATGGAACGCGGAGACGAACCGTTTGGGTCAGTGCTGGTCAAGGACGGCAAGGTCATCCTGCGCGCCGAAAACAGCGTCTTCACCGGTCGTGACATGACGAACCACGCCGAGCTGAACCTGATCAAGCTGGCGGCGCAGCATTATGACGCTGCCGTCCTGGCGGATTGCACTCTCTATACCAGCACGGAGCCATGTGCGATGTGCTCCGGAGCGATCTACTGGTCGGGGATCGGGCGCATGGTCTTTGCGTGCTCGGAGGTGCGGCTGGGCGAGATTGCGGGGATCGGCCTGAATGTCCCGAGCCGGGCAATATTGGAAACCGGTGCGCGCATCGTCGCTGTGGATGGCCCAAACATCGAAGAGGAAGCTGCCGCGGTTCATCAGGAATTCTGGCCGAAGCATCTGGGCAAGGCGTAGAGCCCCGGCTGAAGCCTTTGAGCGGCCAGAGGTCATTCGACACTCTTGTTAGCGGCGCGCAAAAGAAAAACCGGCCGCGCAGTGCGCAGCCGGTTTCATGAGTACGGTATCGAAGCGGCTTAGTTGTTGCCGAATGCCGTCTGCAACAGGCTCAGCTGTGCCTGAACGCTATTTTGGTTGTCAGGCACGATCGGCGCCTCGTTCGGGCGGTAGATCTCGCGATCGAGCAGGGCAACGCGATTCTGCAGGCGCAGCGAGCGTTCGATCAGGTCGCGGAAGGATTCCGGAAGATCGTTCCAGCCCGGTGCATTGCGATCGACGTTGAAGCCATCGAGGCGAACCTTGTTCTTCTCGGCCAAAACCTGATCGCGCGACATTTCGCCGTTGTTGACGGCGCGCTGCAGCAGCAGCCAGGACGCCATCTGCATCAGGCGGGTGGTGAGGCGCATCGATTCCGCTGCGTAGAGAACGGAGGCCATGCGCGGCAAAACCTTGGAAGCAGCGCGGCCGTTGCCATCGAGGTAGGCGGCGGTTTCTTCAACCAGCGACATGCCTTCCGAGTACAGCGTCTTGAACTGCGAGGATGCGGCAGCGCGACCTGCAAAACTGATTGTGTTCAATCCAAGCTCTGACATTTAGATAGTCCCTGTTGCACGCATCTACTTATGGTCAGGTAACGCCGGCTAAAGGTAAAAGTTTCCTCAACCGGTCTTTATGACATTAAGATGGTAGCTTTAGCCCAATTGCGCAAGGCGTTTCTTAAGAAAGGGTTAACTTCCACAGTTTCATGGATTTAGTCCCCAGCCAAGAAAAAAAGAAGAGCCGCAAAAAGCGGCTCTCAAGGTAAAACAGGGAGAAAAATCAGACCAATTCACCGCATGGAAAACTGTCTGAAATCCAGAGCAAGTCTGGATGAATGTAGTAATACCTTATAAAGCTTAATGTCCCATTAAGTCTGTGCCGAAATAGCGCTTGCGTGCCGGATATAGATCGAATCCGCACACGTGCGACATCAGGATCGGAAGAGGTTTTCTGCGGCCAATCTACCGGATGCCTTGCGCGCCGCCTCGGCCTCGATGCGGGCGATCTCGGCCTGCAGCAGCTCGATCCGGCTTTTCAGCTCATCGACCGACATCATGGAGAGATCCATGCCGATTTCGTGAGTCGCTTTCTTCTGTGGCCGGTCGTCTTCGATGAAGCTCATGGGTAATCCTCCGCTTTCGTCTCAGTTGGATTTTAACCCAGCTTCGCCCACTTCGGGAGCCTTGTTCGGGTTGCGGTCCGCGAGCGACATGCTTTCGGGCGTCAGGGTCTGCGAGGTCGCCGTCGGCAGGGTGGTAAAGGTGTCGCGGCTGCCCGCCGGGATGGCTGGCCGCATCCGGCTGCGCAGGATCGCATAGGCCGTGATCAGGACATGGGCGACCGCGGTGACGAGAAACAGCGCGTGTGGGTTGACCATGGACATGACCGGGCCGCCGATCGTCGGGCCGATGATCGTGCCGATGCCGTAAAGCAGGAGAAGGCCGCCCGAGACCTTCACGAAGTCTTCGGCTGCGGCGTAGTCGTTCGCGTGGGCGACAGCGATCGGGTAAAGTGTATTGGCAACCGCGCCGTAGAGGATGACGAGCCCGATGATGAAGACGGGCGAGGACGGATGCAGAATCGCCAACAAAATGCCAGCAAAAGCGGCGACCGCCGACATGGCGGCCAGCACGTAGCGGCGGTCGATCCGGTCGGAAAGGCGGCCGGCCGGCAACTGCATCAGCGCTCCGGCAAAGATCGTCGAGCTCATCATGATGGCGATGCTGGTGTCGGACAGGCCAGCGCCGGCGCCGAAGACGGCGCCGAGCGTTCCGTAGGCGCCGTTGGCGATGCCGACGAGCAGGATGCCAAGGCAGGAGACCGGCGAGTTGCGATAGAGCGCTGGCAGGTCGAGCTTGACTGCCTTCAGCGGCTGGGGCGAGGCGGCGGTAGACAGCGTCGTGGGCAGCATGGCGATGCAGTAGAAGATGCCGCACACCATGAAGAGGACAGGGGTTCGCACGTCTTCCAGCGGGATCATCATCTGGCCGGCGACGACGCCGAAGAGGGTGATGGCGATGTAGAGCGAGAAGATCGCGCCGCGGCTTTCGTTGGTAGCGCGCTCGTTGAGCCAGCTTTCGATGATCATCGATGTGCCGGCGGTTGCAAAGCCGGTGACGGCGCGTAGCAGGACCCACCAGACCGGGTGAATGATGATGCCGCTCACAAGCGCGATGATGGCGATGATGGCGATGAAGCCGGAAAACGCCCGCACGTGACCAACGCGGCGGACCATTTTCGGCGCGACCAGGCAGCCGATGACGAAGCCCGCCGCCCAGGAGGTGCCGAGCAGGCCGAGCGTGGTGGTGGCGTAGCCTTCGAGATTGCCGCGGACGGGAAGCAGAATGCCTTGCAGGCCGTTGCCCATGAAGAGGAAGAGTGTGCCGAAGAGCAGTGCGGCAACGGACAGCAGGTTTCTTTTCATTTTCCCCAGACTCTGCGCATGACGATCAAAAACCACATAAGGCGATACTCGGTATCGCCTAGCCTCAAGATTGTTGATTGTGCCCCCAAATGCCTTTACGGCATGAATAAATGCAGTCGTTGCGCGAAATAATGTCCGTCCTGTGACATTGATAACCGTTGGAAAAATAAAGACATGACGAAGCTGATCGCGCTGCTGCTCATCCTGGCGATGGCAATACAGGTGATCAAGCCGCTCGGCTTGCCCGGCCTGCGGCGGCGGGCAGATTTCTGGAAGATTGCGTTGATCGCCTTCGCAATCTGGGCCATCGCGCTGGTTGGGCGAGACCTGTTCGTCTAGTAGTCGATTTCGCCGCGCATGACGGGCGCGCAGGCGCCGGAGATTGTCACATCGGTGACGATGCCGTCCTGCTTCGCGACGTCGATGCCGATGATGCTGCGACGGCCCATTTCAACGCCCTGCTCGATGGTGAGCGATACCCTCATGGTCGGATCTGGCGCGAGCGAAACCAGATAGGCGCCGAGCGCTGCCGAGGCGCTACCGGTCGCGGGATCCTCCGGCACGTTGTCGAGCGGTGCGAACATGCGCGCACGGATCGTCCATGGGGCTTGGTCCGAGCGGACATAGACGAACAGTGAGAAGTCATGATTGCCCTCGGCGGTCGGCGTGGCTGCGTCCTGGAAATAGGTAAGATTCGGACGGGCGCGGCCAAGGGCATCGAGGTCCGCAAGTTCGGCAAAGACGAAACTCAGGCCAACTGACGCCACCACCGGTTCGTGATTGGCGAGGCGGATATCCTCAGGCTCGATCCCGATGCAGCGGGCGACTGTTTCCTTCGCTATTGCATTGCCGATCGCAAGCGGCTTGGGCGCGCGAATGGAGGCGGTGAGTACCTTGTCGCCGTCACGCTTCAGATTGACCGTCACGAGGCCGGCCTTCTCTTCAAAGCGCAGATGATCGCCGACCGGGCGCCCGAAGACTTCTCCCTGCCGGCCTAGCACATAAGCGGTTCCGACATTGGGGTGTCCCGCGAAGGGCACTTCCATGGTGGGCGTGAAGATGCGGACGCGGGCCGTATTTGCCGGGTCTTGCGGCGGCAGCACGAAGGTAACCTCGGAGTAACCGAATTCGGCGGCGATGTTCTGCATGTCGGCATCGCTGAGCCCGCGGGCATCGGTCATCACGGCCAGCGGATTGCCTTCGAAGCGGGTGGTGGTGAAGACATCGACAGTCGTGAAGGCAACGGTTTTCATGTCGGCTCCGGTAGCGTGTTACGGACGCCATACTGGCGCGCGGCGAGGCCCGCCGATAGACGCAAATTTGTGCCGGTGACAATCTTCGGATGTTTTCGGAACTCTCGTCAGCAGGGCTACGATCTCTTGGCGGTCGCTCGCCGGCCGCCTGCCGATCCTGAAATGCAAACGGCTGATTTTGCTCGCGTGGTCAAATCCTCGGCACAAGGCCGAGGACGATGTCAGGGTGAAGGCATGGGCTCGTCAGGCGCCGTTTCGAAAACGGTCCTGGCTCTGCTGTGGCCTTGTGCGCATCAGGCCTTGTTGACGCTGGCGGCGTAGATCTCATCGATCGTTTTGGCCAGGCTGGCTTCGAACTCTGCGTCGCTCATCGAAACGCGCAGGTTTTCCGTCAGTGCGCGCGAGAAGCTTGCGATCATGCCATGGTTGTGGCTGAGCTTTTCGCAGGCATCGGCGCGGCTGTAGCCGCCGGAAAGGGCGACGACACGCACGACCGATTTGTGGGCGGTCAGAGGCGCGTAGAAATCGGCGACCGTCGGGAGCGTCAGTTTCAGCATGACGGTTTCGCCGGCCGGAAGCAGGTCAAGCTGCTTGGCGATTTCGTCGCGAAGAATGGCCTCGGCCTCTTGCTTCGTCGGGCTCTTGATGGAGACTTCAGGCTCGACGATCGGAACGAGGCCGTTGCCGATGATCTGGCGTGCCACCTCGAACTGCTGCTTTACGACCGCTGCAATGCCTGCTCTGTCCGCGTTTGATATCACCGAGCGCATCTTGGTGCCGAAAATTCCCTTGTCGCGGCCGCGCGCCAGGAGGGCATCCAGATCGGGCATCGGCTTCATCGCCTGGACACCGTTTTCTTCGGCAGCCAAGCCCTTGTCGATCTTGAGAAGCGGCACGACGCCGCGCTTTTCCCAGAGATAGGAGGGAACCGGCTGACCATCGACATCGCCGTCCATGGTCCGCTCGAACAGGATTGCGGCGATGATCTTTTCGCCTGTGAAGGCGGGGGCGGTCATGATGCGGACGCGCATGGCGTGCATCAGGCGGAACATTTCCTCGTCACCCTGGTACTCTGTGTCGGGAATGCCATACAGGCGTAACGCTCCGGGTGTCGAACCACCGCTCTGATCCAGCGCTGCAATGAATCCTGGCGCCGAACTGATCTTGTTCAACATCTTCGCGTCCACCATAGTTCACTCCTTCCCTCAGACCGGCGCATCGCGCGCACGGATTTTTTCTGTTTAAAAACCTATCGGCAATGCTCAATCGATCAAATCGGCGGATCGATAAGCGGCAGGACTCTTCACATCGCGAAAAACTGCGTTTCGATGAATATAGGTCGCCGATAACAGAAGTTTATGGGTGGGAAAACGGCAGCTAAAATGGCTAAAACGTTTGAATTTTTTTTAATCGTTTGAATGTTTGGGCTTTTGCTCAAGACGACAACAAAAGACCGCGGAGCTTTCGCGCCGCGGTCTATCTACATGTAAAATTTGTTAAATCGGCTTGCGCTGATTATTTCACCTTGCTCAGAATAGCGACGCCTGGGAGTACTTTGCCTTCCATCCACTCGAGGAAAGCGCCGCCTGCGGTCGAGACATAGCTGAAATCGTCGGCCACGCCGGCATGGTTCAGCGCCGAAACCGTGTCGCCGCCACCGGCAACCGACGTCAGCTTGCCGGCCTTGGTGCGCTCGGCGGCATACTGTGCAGCCGCAACGGTCGCCTTGTCGAACGGTGCGATTTCAAACGCACCGAGCGGGCCGTTCCAGACGAGCGTGTTGGCGCGCTCGATCCATGCCTTGACGGCTTCGACCGACTTCGGGCCGACGTCGAGAACCATGGCGTCTGCAGGGATGGCATCGATCGCGACCGTCTCGTTGGCGGCTCCGGCCTTGAACTCGCGGGCGATGACACCGTCTTCCGGCAGTACGATGGCGCAGCCGGCCGTTGCCGCTTCGATCATGATCTGGCGTGCCGTGTCGGCGAGATCGTGTTCGCACAGCGACTTGCCGACATTGGTGCCGCGGGCGGCCAGGAAGGTGTTTGCCATGCCGCCGCCGATCACCAGCGCATCGACCTTTTTCACGAGGTTCATCAGCAGGTCGATCTTGGTGGAGACCTTGGCGCCGCCGACGATGGCAACGACGGGGCGGGCCGGATTGCCGAGGCCCTTTTCGAGCGCCTCAAGCTCAGCCTGCATGGTGCGCCCGGCATGGGCCGGAAGGTGGTGCGCCAGGCCTTCGGTCGAAGCATGGGCGCGGTGGGCGGCCGAGAAGGCGTCGTTGACATAGATGTCGCCATTGGCGGCCAGCGCCTTGACGAAATCGGGATCGTTCTTCTCTTCGCCCTTGTGGAAGCGGGTGTTTTCCAGGAGCAGGATGTCGCCGTTCTTCATCGAGGCGACTGCGGCTGCAGCCGCTTCACCGATGGCGTCGGTCGCCGTCAGTACCGAATGGTCGAGAACTTCCTCGACCGAGGGAGCGATCAACGATAGCGACAGGTCCGGCGACGGGCCATCCTTCGGGCGGCCGAAATGCGCAAGCAGAATGACCTTGGCGCCCTTTTTGGAGAGTTCAAGGATCGTCGGGGCGACACGCTCGATGCGCGTGACGTCCGTGACTTTGCCGTCCTTTACCGGGACGTTGAGATCGACGCGAACGAGAACGCGCTTTCCGGCAATGTCGTTAAGGTCGTCGAGAGTCTTGAAGGAAGGCATGGAAAAGATCCGTTCGTTATTGCCCAAAAAGATGCGGGGACCATAGCAAGGATGATCGTGGACGCAAGGCGTTCAGCGCGGGTTTTCATCACCTTTGGGGACCGCGGCGGCGGCCGCAGCTTCCTTGTTCTTTCGTCCCTTCAACCGGTCGCGAACGCGGTCCATGATATCGCGCATATTGATGAAGATCGGCAGCGTCGTGGCGGGTTCCACGGCCTCCAGCGACATGCCGACGGAGCTGATGTGATCCTGGTCATCGAGATCGCGAACGATCAGGATGATCGAGCCGAGGCGCACGCGGTCGGCATAATCGGCCTTGCCGCCAAGCCGCTGGCGCATCATTTCGGCGATGGTCAGGCCCTTCTCGTTTTCGTTGAGAAGCCCCGGCCCGTAAGCAGCATCCAGATCCGATGCCGGACGCGCCGGCGACAATGCGAAGGCGCCGAAGAAGTCGGCATCGTCTTCATCCACCGGGGCGCGGCTGGCGAAGAGCTTGTCCAGCAGGCGCGAGTAGGACGGCATGATGAAGAGGTAGACGAGGTCGTTTTCGCGCAGACGTCCCGCATACTGGTAACGCATCGACTTGCCGTCGCGAATGACAAGCGAAGGGGTCGCCCAGCGCGGGATGCGCTCGCCGCGCAGAACGGGGCTGTCCTTGACCACGCGGTAGGAGAGAAGCTCGTGATTGGCCGCTCCCGGCAAGTCGACTTCGACCTTGTCGACCGCCCCCATGCGGGGCGGGATGATCAGACCGAGCTTCTTGGCCACCGGCTTGATCGTCCAGCCCTGAACGAGAAGCGACACCAGCACGATGATGAAGGCGGTGTTGAAGTAGACCTGCCCGTTTTCCAGCCCACCGAGGATGGGCATGATCGCCAGCAGGATCGACACGGCGCCGCGCAGCCCCACCCATGCGACGAAGCCGATTTCCTGCTGCGTGTAGTCGAAGGGCAGGAGGGACAGCCAGATCGCCAGCGGCCGGGCGATGAAGATCAGGAAGAGGGCGAGCAACACTGCCGGGATGGCGATGGCCGGGAACTGGGACGGCGTCGCGAGCAGGCCGAGCACGAGGAACATGATGATCTGGGCAAGCCAGGTCATGCCGTCCTGGAAGCGCTTGATCGAGGCATAGCCCGGCAGCTTTCGATTGCCGGCATAGATGCCGGCGACGTAGACCGCGAGGAAGCCGCTGCCGCCAACCGCGCCGGTCGCCGAGAAGACGAGCAGGGCGAGCGCCAGAACGAAAATGGGCGTCAGGCCACGATCGGTTTCCAGCTTGCTGACGATCAGCACGATCATCATGCCGCCGAGCAGACCCAGGATCACGCCCAGGCCCATCTGCTGGACGAACATGGCCAGCATCCCGATATTGATGCCGTGATAGCGCTCGCCTGATGCCAGAACCTCGACGAGCGCGATCGTCAGAAAGATCGCCATCGGATCGTTGGTGCCGGATTCCACTTCGAGCGTCGAGCGCACCTTGTCGCGGATGTTGATGCCGCCGATACGCAGCAGGAAGAAGACGGCGGCGGCATCGGTCGAGGCGACGATCGAGCCAAGCAGCATTCCCTCAAGCCAGCTGAAATTCAGCAACCACATCGCGGCGATGGCGAAAAGCCCGGCGGTCATCAACACGCCGATCGAGGCAAGCGTCAACGACGGCACCGCCGCCAGCTTGAACGCCTGTATCGGTGTTCCGAAGCCGGAATCAAAAAGGATGACCGCAAGCGCGATCGAGCCAAGGATGGAGGCCAGGTAGTTGTTGGTGAACTGGATGCCCAGACCGTCGGTGCCGGCCAATAGGCCGATGGCGAGGAAGAGCAGCAGCAAAGGCGCGCCGAAGCGGAAGGCAAGCAAGCTGGAAAAGGCCGCCAGAAGCACCAGCGTCGTTGATACCAACACGACGATGTAAAATGCTTCCATGCCGATCCCCTTATCCGCCTATCAAGGTTGCAATACCGCCCCCGTATATTGCAGCCGCCTAAAATCGCCCTCTCTTGCGCTCCGTATCCGGCAGTTAACGGCAAAATCCAACGCAAGGGTAGACCTTATGGGCCAACCTTGCATTTCTGCTGCGTCATGCTGCTGATTGGTCTGCCGAATGGCAAATCGGATGAACGGTTCGAGAGTGAGCCTGAGAGAAGTTTAGGATCAAATCAGGCGAGAGCAGGGCAGAATGCGCCGTGCTGAATCTTTCTTGGAGATTTTCTTGCAGGTGGCGGAAGCGCCTCTCGACGAGGCGCTTCGACGTCCATTTTGGCCGGCCGAATTCTCTCGGCGCGGGGTCTGTTACGCCTCGTCGTCCTCGCCGTCATCCATGTCGGAGATCGGAATCAGGAAGACGACGAACTCATCATCGATGGTTCTGTCCGGATCGTCGTCGAATTCGTAGGCATGCTGCACTTCGTTTGCTTCCTCGGCGGTCGCCTTGCGCAGGTTGAGGGGGCTGACGCCGTCCCACACCGGCTTGCCTTGCGATTGCAGGATCGTCAGATCCTCGCGGAAGTCTTCCGCCTGGAAGAAATGAGTGGCGTCGTCGACGTTTTCCGAACGGAAACACGCAACGGCCTGTCCGCCGACTTCAATCGTAAAGTAGTCCATCAAATTCTCTCTCGCTGCTGCGCGGTTCGCGCCCTCTCAACACTACGGCGAACGGCAGATCGGCGCTAGTAAATATCTCTGCCGATCAGCGCGGCCCCATCGTGCGCGTCGTCTCCATCAGCGATTGCCCCTTGGCAATCTGCGTGGAGCGACGACCGCCAACCAGGCTGATGCTCAGAACGCTCGCGATCATGATCAAAACGATCACCGTCATCAGGATTCTCATATCGAACCCGCCAGCTCTTGATCCGGCCATGTGCGGCAGTGTTGCCGCGTAGTGAAAGGTAGTTGGTTTGTCCGCCATTGCCACAATGAAAAGCGGCCCGGTTTCCCGAGCCGCTTTCCGAAGTCTTGTCGCGAGGACCTTAGATGGTCTTGGCGTAGGCAACAGCCGTGTCGGACATGCGGCTGGAGAAGCCCCACTCGTTGTCGTACCAGGTGAGGATACGAACGAAGTTGCCTTCCATGACCTTGGTCTGGTCGGTCGCGAAGATCGACGAGTGGCTGTCATGGTTGAAATCGCGGGAAACCAGCGGCTCGTCGGTGTAGCCGAGGATGCCCTTCAGCTTGCCGTTTGCGGCAGACTTGATGGCTTCGTTGATTTCGGCAACCGAAGTGGCCTTCTTGGCAACGAACTTGAAGTCGACGACCGAGACGTTCGGGGTTGGAACGCGGATCGAGGTGCCGTCGAGCTTGCCCTTCAGGTGCGGCAGAACGAGGCCAACAGCCTTGGCAGCGCCGGTCGAGGTCGGGATCATGGACAGGGCTGCGGCGCGGGCGCGGTACAGGTCCTTGTGCATGGTGTCGAGCGTCGGCTGGTCACCGGTGTAGGAGTGGATCGTGGTCATGAAGCCGTGGTCGATGCCGACCGCATCATCGAGAACCTTCACAACCGGCACGAGGCAGTTCGTCGTGCAGGATGCGTTGGAGATGACCAGGTGCTCCTTGGTGAGCTGGTCGTGGTTGACGCCGAAGACGACGGTCAGGTCAGCGCCGTCGGCAGGTGCCGAAACGATGACGCGCTTGGCGCCGGCCGTCAGGTGGGCGGCAGCCTTGTCGCGCGATGTGAAGATGCCGGTGCATTCCATCGCGATATCGACGCCGAGTTCCTTGTGCGGCAGCTGTGCCGGGTCGCGAACGGCCGTCACCTTGATCGGCTTGCCGCCGCCAACGGTGATCGTGTCGCCTTCGACCTTGACCTCTGCCGGGAACTTGCCGTGGATGGAGTCATAGCGCAGCAGGTGAGCATTGGTTTCGACCGGGCCGAGGTCGTTGATGGCAACGACTTCGATGTCGGTGCGACCGGATTCGACGATCGCACGGAGGACGTTGCGGCCGATGCGGCCGAAGCCGTTGATGGCAACCTTTACAGTCATGTGTTTCACTCCCGATGAGTAGGGGCTTGCGTTATGGAATGGGGAGCGCCGACAGGCGCTCCTTGATCAAAGCTTGGCTTCTGCAGCAGCAACCACGGCGTCGGCCGTGATGCCGAAATGCTTGAAGACGTCCTTGGCCGGGCCGGAAGCGCCGAAGCTCTTCATGCCGACAAAGCTGCCTTCCGGTCCGATGAACGCATCCCAACCTTCGCGAACGGCGGCTTCAACGGCGATTTTGACCGGCGAGTTGCCGATGACTTCCTTGCGGTAGGCTTCGGACTGCTCGAAGAACAGCTCGGTGCAGGGAACCGATACGACGCGGACGCTGACGCCCTTGGCTTCCAGCGTGGCGCGGGCAGCAACGGCGAGTTCGACTTCGGAACCCGAAGCGAAGATCGTCACCTTGGCGTCGGCCTTGCCGGCCAGCGTGTAGGCGCCCTGTTCGCACAGGTTCTTCTCGTTGTACTCGGTGCGCACAGCCGTCAGGTTCTGACGGGTCAGGGCGAGAGCGGACGGGCGGTTTTGCGTCTTGGCAGCGATCTGCCAGCACTCAGCCGTTTCCGTCACGTCGGCCGGGCGGAAGACCAGCAGGTTGGGTACAGCGCGCAGGCTGGCAACCTGTTCGACCGGCTGGTGCGTCGGGCCGTCTTCGCCAACGCCGATGGAGTCGTGCGTCAGAACGTGGACGACGCGGATGCCCATCAGGGCAGCCAGGCGGATCGGCGGGCGGCAATAATCCGAGAAGATCAGGAAGCCGCCACCATAAGGAATAAGACCGCCGTGCAGTGCGATGCCGTTCATGGCAGATGCCATGCCGTGCTCGCGGATGCCCCAGTGCATGTAGCGGCCGGAGAAGTCGGTCGGGGTGATCGACACCATCTGGCTGGTCTTGGTGTTGTTCGACGGTGTCAGGTCGGCAGAACCGCCGAGCATTTCCGGCAGGATGCCATTGATGACTTCGAGGGCATCTTCCGATGCCTTGCGGGTTGCGACCGTCGGCTTGGTTTCGGCGACCTTCTTCTTATAGTCGCTGATGGCGGCGTCGAAGCCTGCAGGCAGCTCGCCGGCAAAGCGGCGGTTGAATTCAGCCTTGGCTGACGCCTTGGAAAGACCGTCTTCCCAGGCCTTGACCGTTTCGACCGAGCGGGTGCCGGCGGCGCGCCATGCGTCGAGAACGTCGGCAGGAACGACGAAGGGCTCGTATTCCCAGTCCAGCGCCTTGCGGGTGGCCGCGATTTCGTCGGCGCCGAGCGGGTTGCCGTGGACCTTGTGGGTGCCCTGCTTGTTCGGTGCGCCGAAGCCGATGATCGTCTTGCAGGCGATGAAGGTCGGGCGGTCGGACTTGTGAGCGGCTTCGATCGCAGCCGAGATGGCTGCCTGGTCATGGCCGTCGACTTCGATCGTGTTCCAGTGAACAGACTTGAACCGGGCAATCTGGTCGGTCGAGTCGGAGAGCGACACGGCGCCGTCGATGGTGATCGAGTTGTTGTCCCAGAAGAGAACGAGCTTGTTCAGCTTCAGGTGACCCGCGAGAGCGATCGCCTCATGGCTGATGCCTTCCATCAGGCAGCCGTCGCCGCAGATGGCATAGGTATAGTGATCCTGAAGATCGGCGCCGAATTCCTCGCGCAGCTTGCGCTCGGCAATCGCCATGCCGACGGAGTTGGCAATGCCCTGGCCGAGCGGGCCGGTCGTCGTTTCGATACCGGTGGCGTGGCCGTATTCCGGGTGACCAGCGGTCTTCGAGCCGAGCTGGCGGAACTGCTTCAGGTCTTCGACCGTCATGTCAGGGTAGCCGGTCAGATACAGCAGCGAGTAGAGCAGCATCGAGCCGTGGCCGGCAGACAGCACGAAACGGTCACGGTTTGGCCAGTGTGGTTTCTTCGGGTCGAAACGCAGATATTTTGTGAACAGGACCGTTGCTACATCGGCCATGCCCATCGGCATGCCGGGGTGCCCGGAGTTTGCCTTTTCGACTGCATCCATGGCGAGGAAACGGATCGCATTGGCCATCCGGTCGTGTTGTTCAGGAGAGATCATGGCTTTTCCGCAGGTTCCGGGTGTCGGGGGATGGCCTAAAGCCTCTTTGGACCATCAATGAAAGCGGCTGACACATAGCAGTTGGATCAGCCAAGTCAATAAATTGCAGGCCGTTTCCGGGCCGTTCCAATCGATTTTAGACATTTGACCGTTAAGTTTTACAAAAGTTAAAACCCATGAGAGGCGGGTGTTGATTTTCTTCATCCACAGATAGGTCGCCTGTCGTCGTGCGGCCTTTATTGACGGGCAGTTGGCGAGCCGCATATCCTTTTTGAAACATCGGATCGGCTTCTGGCGCCGATTCGCGAGTCTTGCGCGGGGAACCGGAAAGACATGACGCCCACAGGCACAACCATCGAGGCAGCGCTTAACGAGCTGCGCAAGGCGATTTCGGGACTCGAAAACGCCGTGGACATGCGCATCGAGAGCCAGCGCGAGCATGGCGAGATCGAAGGCGAGGTGCGTCGCGTTCATGCCGATCGCTCCAAGCTGGCGCAAGAGCTCGATCAGGCGGAATTTCGCGCGAACCGGCTTGAAGAGGTCAACCGCGAGGTTTCGCGGCGGCTGGTGACGGCCATGGAAACGATCCGCGCGGTTCTCGACCGCTAGCAAGGACAAGTGAGATGGCGCAGGTAACGGTAACGATCGACGGCAAGGCCTATCGCATGGCCTGCGAGGAGGGGCAGGAGGATCACCTGACCGATCTCGCGACCCGCTTCGACCGCTATGTCGGCCATCTCAAGAGCCAGTTCGGCGAAATCGGCGATCTCAGGATCACCGTCATGGCCGGGATCATGATCATGGATGAGATTTCAGAGCTGACGCGACGGGTCGCCAGCCTGGAGACGGAGCTCGAAACGCTTCGCGGCAATCGGGACACGGTTCTTGCGGCCACCGCGCGAACGGAAGAGAGCGTTGCCGCGGCGATCGCCGAGGTGACCGGCCACATCCGCGGCATTACCGACAAGCTGAACGGCCGCGCACCCTCTGAACTCAACTAGATAATAAATGGGGAGCGCCTCGCCGGAGCCTCTGGCGCACCCCAAAGTTCAGCCTTATATAGAGACTGCGATCTGCGCCTCTCGACAGGAACCACAATCCCTGGGGCCATACTCGATCCAAAGGGAGCTGTCCCTGACCAGGCTCGTGGGCTTGGTCATATGGCGCCCACCTACGTTTGTAGGCACCCAGGATCGTAAACCTCCATCGGTTGCCGCGGATCGCACTTTCCCATCACTTTATGGATACGGCCTATTCGGATGTGAGGAGAGGCGCGCCCGGAGACGCGCCACAGATTTCGCTGTGGTCGGTCGCTTACTCCGCGCCTTCCTTCTGCATGCATGCGAGCAGATCGGTAAAGGCCTGTTCGGTGCCGGCCAGCGGGAGGCTTGCATCGACGCCATTTGCGGTCACGTTCAGTTCCTCGCCCTGAGTCAGTGTGGCCACCGCTTCGGAAGCGTTCGGGACATCGATCGTCGCGGTGTGGGCGCTGTCGGCGGTCGAGGAAAACTCCGCTTCGTCGCCGTCGTCCACCGACCAGCTTCCCTTGACCTGCTGGCCTTTCTCGATCGGGAACTTGTCGGTATTGGCGAACATGGCAAGCTTGTCACCGACCGCGAGAAAGCCGATGCCGGATTCGGTGTTCTGTGCCAGGCAGCCAAGGAAACTCTCGCCATCCTTCATGGGCGTTACGGTAAAGCCGGCAGCGTGTGCCGAGCCCGTCGAAAGCGCTGCGACCGTGGTGAGGAATGCCGTGACGAGGGTCTTCTTCATGTCGATGTCCTTGTTGCGAGATCGTGCCTCGCTGGATTGGGTCAATGCCGGAAAGCAGCGTGTCTTGACGCAAGAAATGGGCGCTGACAATGCGATTTGCGGTCTGTTCTCAATGGCAGAACCGACCATTATTGGGTGGCCGGCGGTGAGGCCTTCAAACTGCAAATGACGTATGCGTCTCATGCACGTTTTCATGCGATCCTGAATTGCGGGCGATTGCGCCACCCATTCCAGGTGGATCGAGCGATGTTCGCGCGTTAAAACGTTTAAAAATCCTTAAATTCCTACGTTATCCCGGCTCGTCGCTTAACCATATTCGCCCATTGCGGAGTGAGAATCCCTCTGGAGTGTCGCCAATCGTGTCGAAAAAAGCAGCAGAGCGTTCGGGGAGGTGTCGGTCGTTATGCATTTGGTGCATGGGTGGCGTGACGCTTTAGCGCTGTTCGGTCCGGGGCTGTCGACGTATATTCACTTCAACAAACAGACAAACGCAGCAAACACGCTGCAGACACCGGACAGCCCTAGAAAGGGGATCATCATGAACGTAGCACGCTCTTTCAATAACTGGCGCAAGTATCGTCAGACGGTCAGCGAACTGGGCCGTATGTCGAACCGCGACCTGCACGACCTCGGCATCGACCGCGCGGACATCCAGCGCGTCGCACGCGAAGCGGTTGCCCGCTAAGAATTTGGACACTGCTCCTTGCGAGCAGGTCATCGATCAAAACGCCCGTTGCCTTGCAGCGGGCGTTTTTCGTTGTAGCGCCAAGATCGGGCACGGTTGACGGCTGCAATAGTTTTGCTTGCGGTCGGGTCGGTCGCGACGATATGGCAGCTTCATGTTTTCATTGGAACGCATCGAGACCCTCGAGCAGATCGTCAAGAAGAGCCGGTTTCGCGCCGTTGCCCGACCGATCGCGAGCGAGCAGGATGCGCGGGACTTCCTTGCTGCTCATGCGGATGCCGGGGCAAATCACAATTGTTGGGCCTGGCGTATCGGCCAGAGCTATCGATTCAATGACGACGGTGAGCCGAGCGGAACGGCGGGAAAGCCAATTCTGCAGGCGATCGACGGGCAATCGCTCGACCAGGTGATGGTGATCGTCACCCGTTGGTTCGGAGGCGTCCTGCTCGGAACCGGGGGGCTCATCCGTGCCTATGGCGGAACGGCGGCTGCCTGCCTGAAGGCGGCGAGTGTCGTCGAGCTGGTGGCGACGGTCGAAACGACCGTGCAGGTGAGCTTTTCCGATCTTGCGCTCGTGAAGGCGCGGTTTGCGGCAGCGGCCGGTGTGCGGATCGCCAATGAAGAGTTTGTCGATTCCGGCGCCTGCCTGACGCTTTCGATACCGCAGGCGATCGTGGAGGAGGTGTCGCAAACGATCGCGGATGTGACAAGCGGGCGCGTCGTGGTGTCTGTCCAGCCGGCGCTTCCTTAGCGCTATCCCTCCAGATCTCCCTTCAGTCGATCCAGTATCGACAAGGCATGTCCGGCATAGGCGCTGATCCATCGGTCATAGATGGACTTGATCGGCAGGCTGTTGAGGTGGTTCCAGCGTTCGCGACCCTCCCGCCGGGCCATCACGAGGTCAGCCTCTTCCAAAACTCTCAGATGCTGCATGACGGTGCATCGGTCCATGGCGGGAAAGGCTTCGCAGAGCATTCCTGTCGTCCGCGGGCCTTCCTTCAAGAGGTCGAGAATCTCGCGACGCCGGTGATGGGCGAGGGCCTTGAAGACGGGATCGTTTTCCGATTCGCTTGACATGTTATTTTTTTATAACATGATTGTCTCGGTATCAACGGCAGGACGGAGGAAGGGTCATGTCCCTCGGTATTCGTATTGGCGGCCGCATCGGTCGCCCCGTCGCGGAGGTCTTCGACGCGGTCGTCAATCCAAAGAAGCTTTCGGGCTATTTCACGACGATCGGCGGGGCGAGCGCGCCGCTCGTGCAGGGCACGACAGTGACGTGGTGGAAGGATGCTCCGGTCGAAGTCGTGGAGCTTGTGCCGGAGAGAAAGATCGTGCTGCGCTGGGACGGAGGGACCGGCGAAGACAAGATACGCTACAAGACGCTGGTCGAAATGACGTTCGAACCGCTCGACGATGGCGGCACGATGGTAACGATCTCCGAAAACGGCTGGCGCGACGATGAAGCCGGTCGGCGAGGCACCTATCTCAACTGCGAAGGCTGGACGCAAATGCTCTGCTGCATGAAGGCGTTCGTCGAGTATGGGATCAATCTGCGCGAAGGGTTTTTCCAGAGCGAAATGCGTGGGGAGCAGGCGACTGCGCCGGAATATTGATGCGCCGTACGGGGGCTTAGTCCCGTTGCCGCCATTGCGTCTTCATCTCATGACTCAAATGTGACGTAGACTTCGCTTGCCTGTGCCGGTGCGAGTGCTAATTTCGGGGAATTATATCGATTAGATTCCCAGGAGAATTACAATGCAGCTTGGCATGGTTGGTTTAGGCCGTATGGGCAATTACATGGTTCAGCGCTTGATGCGCGGCGGCCATGAATGCGTCGTCTACGATGCGAAGCCGGAAAGTGTCGCCGATCTGGTTGGCAGGGGCGCTGTCGGCAGCGCTTCTCTTGAGGAGTTCGTCTCCAAGCTTTCGCGTCCCCGCGCAATCTGGCTGATGCTGCCGGCCGCCATCACCGACAGAGTGATCGCGCAGCTTCTGCCGCTGTTGCACGACGATGACATCATCATCGATGGCGGCAACTCGTACTACCACGACGATATCCGCCGCGGCGCGGAACTGATCACCAAAGGCATTCACTATGTCGACGTCGGCACCAGCGGTGGCGTCTTCGGGCTGGAGCGCGGTTATTGCCTGATGATCGGCGGCGAGAAGGCCATTGTCGAGTCGCTCTCGCCGATCTTCGCGACGCTCGCGCCGGGTGCCGGCTCGACGCCGCCTTCGGCCAATCGCGCCGCCAACCCTCACAGCACGGCCGAGGAGGGCTACCTGCATTGCGGCCCCCATGGCGCCGGCCACTTCGTCAAGATGGTTCATAACGGCATCGAATACGGGCTGATGGCCGCCTATGCCGAGGGGCTGAACATCCTGAAGCATGCCAATATCGGATCGGCTACGCACGAGGCGGACGCCGAGACCGCGCCACTCGCGCATCCCGAACATTACCGTTACGACTTCAATCTGCAGGATGTCGCGGAAGTGTGGCGTCGCGGCAGCGTGATCACCTCCTGGTTGCTCGATCTGACCTCCGATGCGCTGCATGCCGACCCGCAGCTTGCGCAGTATGCGGGCCGCGTCTCGGATTCCGGAGAGGGGCGCTGGACGATCATGGCCGCTATCGACGAGAGCGTGCCGACACCGGTTCTGAGCGCTGCGCTCTATGGTCGCTTCTCCTCTCGCGATAACGACGAGTTCGCCAACAAGGTGCTCTCGGCGATGCGCGCCGGCTTCGGTGGCCACATAGAGAAGCCCAAGGGCTAAGTTACTCCATTTGAACGACTATCAAGCCCGCGCTGCATCCGCCGCGCGGGCTTTTCTTTCCCGCAGGGCGATATAAGGTGTGGAGGGATAACCAGACCGGAGGGGTCGGCGGATGGGTGTGGTAAATGGTGCGCGCACGTTGCTGAGGCTTGTGCTGCTGATTGTGGGAATGGCAGCAGGGAGCGCTGTGGCACAGACGCCGGCGCCGGCGACAAGTTCCGCTGCGCCTGCCGCTCCGCCACCGGCGGAAGTTCGGCAGATGCTGCAACTTATGGAAACACCACAGGTCAAGCAGTGGATGGCGGCGCAAACGAAGACAGCGCCTGCCGCGACCCCGCAAACGGACGACCAGATGTCGGTTCTGTCGGAGTTCCTGGGCCATGCGCGCGAGCACTTCGACCTCGTGACCGAAGCGGCTATGGGTCTGCCGCATGAAGTCGAGGCAGCCTCGGCAACCGTCGAGCGGGAAGTCGAGCCCGCGGGCTGGGGGCTGACCGCGATCAAGGTTCTGACGCTGCTGTTTGCCGGCGCGATCGTCGAGCTGCTGTTTCGGGTGCTGGTACCGAAGCCCAAGATCAAGCGGGAAGACGGAGAAGTCGTCACCGTCGCGCACCACGCTGCCGCCAACCTGACCTATCGCATTGTGCCGGCGCTCGTCTTCGGTGTGGCCACGCTGGTGCCGCTGGTTCTTTTCAACTGGCCGCCGATCACGCAGTCGATGGCGATCGCCGTGGCCATCGCGCTGATCGTGGCGCGCCTTACGATCTCGCTGGGGCGCTTGCTGGTCGCGCTCCTGACACTGCCGCGTCCGGACGGCACGCGTGAGGTGTCGAGAGCCACGGCGCTGTTCTGGTTCCGGCGTACGGCAATCTTCACGATCTATTTTGCCTTCGGCTGGGTGATCATCCAGCTCATGCTGCCGCTCGGATTTTCGCCCGGGTCACGTTACCTTGCTGCATATACGCTTGGCATCGGGCTGCTGCTGATCGCGACCGAGGCCGTCTGGTCGCGCCCCGTCGAGGAGGGACACCGGAGCGTAACCGTTTCCTGGCTGATGACGATCTATTTCGTCTTCCTCTGGCTGCTGTGGGTCGCCGGTTTCGGCCTGCTTCTGTGGATCGGTATCTATCTCGTGCTTCTCCCGCGTGCGCTGCGGGTTGCTACGCTGGCGGTGCGTTCGCTGCACCAGGCCGAGGCCGGGTTCCTTGCGAAGCGCCGGATTGCGGCGGTTCTTCTCGATCGCGGCGTGCGCGCTGTCATCATTGCGTTTGCGGCGATCTGGCTGGGGCGCATCCTGGGATTTGCCGCCGACCGGATGGCAGCGGGCGATACCATGGTTGACCGCATTACCCGCGGCGCCATCGGCGGCATCGTCATATTGCTTGCGGCCGATCTGCTGTGGCATCTGGCACGTGCTTATATCAATGGTCGCCTGGAGGACTCGCCGCTGGACGGCGCCTCCAACGACGAAGAGAAGGCGAGGCGGGCGCGGCTGCAGACCTTGTTGCCGATCTTCCGCAATATTCTCGCCGTCGTCATCGCGGTGATCGCCGTTCTGATGGTGCTTTCCGGCCTCGGCGTGGAAATCGGGCCGCTGATCGCGGGTGCCGGCGTCGTCGGTGTCGCTGTCGGCTTCGGGGCGCAGACGATCGTCAAGGATGTGATCAGCGGCATGTTCTATCTGTGGGACGATGCCTTCCGCATTGGCGAGTATATCGAGAGCGGCAGCCACAAGGGCGTGGTCGAAGCCTTCAGCCTGCGTTCGGTCCGGCTCCGGCATCATCGCGGACCGTTGACGACCGTCCCCTTCGGAGAGCTCGGCGCCGTCAAGAATCTCAACCGCGACTGGACCATCGACAAGATCACGCTGAAGGTGACCTACGACACTGATCTCGTGAAGGCCAAGAAGGTGATCAAGCAGATCGGCCAGCAACTGCTGGAAAATCCGGATTGGGGTCCGAACATCATCGAGACCCTGAAGATGAAGGGTGTCGAGCAGTTTGGTGATTTCGCGATCGAGATCAGGCTGGCGATGATGACCAAGCCGGGCGAGCAGTTCGTCATCCGGCGCAACGCGCTTGCCATGATCCGCAACGCTTTCAAGGAAAACGGCATCGAGTTCGCGGTGCCGACTGTGCAGGTTTCCAGCGAGGGGCGCGAGGCGGAAGGTCATGCCGCTGCGGCGCGTCTCACCGCCGTTCAGGCTGCGGGTGGGGAGCCCGCAACGTGAAATCCTGCCAACTTCGGTAGTATCAAGCGGTAGCGATCGCCAACCTTACGAAAATGCAATGTGTTAGGGCGGCGATTGCGCCAAAATTGCCCCAATTAAATTAGAAGCAAACGTCGAAAGCGGCGCTGGGGTAGCGCGTGCATGTATGGCTTTGCCAACATGCCGATTATGTTGCGTACGCGGAACATGATTCCCGCCTGGATGGAAGATTGCGACGGAACGAGATGTCGGGGCACGGCAATTTAGAAGAAATCGAGGATATCGAAGAATCCGCTCTGCGCGGTTTCTTCAGACGATATCGCACGCAGCTGGCGGCAGTCGCGACGCTGGCCGTATTCTGTATCGTTGGCTACGCGATCGTCCAGCTGACCAACGAGGTCCGCTACGATGACGTGGTACAGGCGCTTGCCGATACGAAGGTCAGCTCGATCCTGCTGGCGCTGTTCTTCACCGCCCTCAGCTTTCTGGCGCTTGTGTTCTACGATGTGAACGCGATCGAATATGTCGGAAAGAGGCTGCCGTTCCCGCAGGTGGCGCTAACCGCCTTCAGCGCCTATGCGGTGGGCAACACGGCCGGCTTCGGCGCTCTCAGCGGTGGCGCCATTCGCTATCGCGCCTATTCGCGCCTTGGCCTGACGCCGGAAGAGATCGGGCGCGTGATCGCTTTCGTCACCGTTGCCTTCGGGCTCGGGCTGGCCGGCGTGGGCTCCATCGCGCTTCTCGCCATTGCCGACGAGATCGCGCCGCTGGTGAATGTCAGCAGTCTGCTGCTTCGGCTGGTGGGCGGATCGATCGTCGCGGTCCTTGGCGCGCTCGTCATTCTCGGGAGTGGCGGGCGTGTGCTGGAGCTTGGCAAGTTGTCGCTCCGCCTGCCGGATTCGGCGACATGGTCGCGACAGTTTCTGGTTGCCGCTTTCGATATCGCGGCCTCCGCCACGGTTCTTTACGTGTTGCTGCCGCAGACGGCCATCAGCTGGCCGGTGTTCCTGGCGATCTATGCGATTGCCGTCGGTCTCGGCGTTCTCAGCCACGTTCCCGCCGGCCTCGGCGTGTTCGAGACCGTCATCATCGCTTCGCTCGGCAGCGCGGTGAACATCGATGCGGTGCTTGGTTCGCTCGTCCTTTACCGCCTGATCTATCATGTCCTGCCGCTCGTCATTGCGGTTCTGGCAGTTTCGGCGACCGAGCTGCGGCGTTTCGCCGATCATCCTGTGGCAACCGGCGTGCGGCGGATCGGCATCCGTCTGATGCCGCAGCTGCTGTCGACGCTGGCGCTGCTTCTCGGCGTCATGCTGATCTTTTCGAGCGTGACGCCGACCCCGGATTCGAACCTCGAATTCCTGTCCACGTACCTGCCGCTGCCGATCGTCGAAGGCGCACACTTCCTGTCCAGCCTGCTCGGGTTGACGCTGGTGGTCGCGGCGCGTGGCCTTGGCCAGCGGCTGGATGGCGCGTGGTGGGTTTCGATCCTTTCCGCGGCAGCTGCCCTTGCGCTTTCGCTTCTAAAGGCCATCGCGCTTGTCGAAGCCTGCTTCCTTGCCTTCCTGATCTTCGGCCTGTTTGCTAGCCGTCGTCTTTTTCGCCGCCATGCATCGCTGCTGAACCAGACGCTCACGGCATCCTGGCTGACGGCGATCGCCGTCGTGTGCGTCGGCTCGATCGTGATCCTGCTCTTCGTCTACCGCGACGTCGAATACAGCAACGAGCTGTGGTGGCAGTTCGAGTTCGCCGGCGAGGCGCCGCGTGGTCTGCGAGCCGTGCTCGGCATCACCATCATTTCGTCGGCAATCGCCATCTTCAGCCTTCTCCGCCCCGCCACGACGAGGCCGGAGCCGGCGTCGGACGAAGCGCTGCAGCGTGCCGTCAATATCGTCGAGAAACAGCGCTATGCCGACGCCAATCTGGTGCGCATGGCCGACAAGAGCATCATGTTCTCCGAAAAGGGGGATGCTTTCATCATGTACGGGCGTCAGGGCCGTTCATGGATTGCGCTGTTCGATCCGATCGGTGACCGCAGCGCGATCCCCGAGCTCGTCTGGCGCTTCGTGGAGACCGCACGCGCCGCCGGATGCCGCGCCGTGTTCTATCAGATCTCGCCGGCGCTGCTTTCGCACTGCGCTGATGCAGGGCTGCGCGCCTTCAAGCTGGGTGAGCTTGCCGTATCGGATCTGAAGACGTTCGAGATGAAGGGCGGCAAGTGGGCGAACCTGCGCCAAACCGCCAGCCGCGCGCAGCGCGACGGACTGGAGTTCGAGGTGATCCCCGCCGACGCCGTTCCTGAAATGATGGACGAGCTTGCTGAGGTTTCCAACGCCTGGCTTGAGGATCACAATGCCAAGGAGAAGGGCTTCTCGCTCGGCGCCTTCGAACCGGATTACATCGCGGCCCAGCCCGTCGGCATCCTCAAGCGCGAGGGAAAGATCGTAGCCTTCGCCAATATCCTGATCACCGATGCGAAGGACGAGGGCACCATCGATCTGATGCGTTTTTCGCCGGATGCGCCAAAAGGCTCGATGGACTTTCTTTTCGTCCAAATCATGGAGTATTTGCGCAACGAAGGCTTCGCGCATTTCAACCTCGGCATGGCGCCGCTATCGGGCATGTCGAAGCGTGAAGCGGCACCCGTATGGGATCGTATCGGCAGCACCGTCTTCGAACACGGCGAACGCTTCTACAACTTCAAGGGCCTGCGGGCTTTCAAATCCAAGTTTCACCCTCAATGGCATCCGCGTTATCTTGCGGTTTCCGGAGGAGGCAATCCGATGATCGCATTGATGGACGCTACGCTCCTGATCGGCGGCGGATTGAAAGGGGTCGTAAGGAAATGATGAAAAGATACCTTCTTGCAGCCGTCTGCGCGCTGTCGCTGGCGATACCTGCTGCCAGAGCGGCAAGCGAAACGACGCAGAGCTTCGAAACCGGTCTTATCCCGCCGCCGCATATCTTCCTGCCTACGGGAGACGTGAAGAGCGCGGTCATGCTGATTTCGGACGCCGCCGGCTGGGGCGACAAGGAAAAGGCCGAAGCCGACAGGCTGGTGGGCCAGGGCGCAGTCGTGATCGGCGTCGACTTCCCGTCCTACATCGACGCCATGCGGAAGTACGACGTCAGCCAGAACGACGGTTGCATCTACCTCGTTTCCGACATCGAGGCGCTGAGCCAGCAGGTTCAGCGTGCTGCCGGCAACAGCGCCTATCATTTGCCGATCATCGCCGGGATCGGCGAGGGCGGCGCGCTGGCGCTTGCCATTGCCGCCCAGACCCCTGATGCGACCATCGGCCAGACGCTGGCGGTCGATCCCGTTGCCGGGATTCCGTTGAAGCAGGAACTCTGCACGCCGGCGAAGAAGCAGACGGTCGGCGACCGGATGATTTATGGCTTGAGCGATATCTCCCTGCCGGATCCGATCATTGCGTCTTTCACCTCGGCTGCGAGCAAGGACGGGCGGGCGCATGTTGAGGATCTCAAGAAGGAGCACTCTGATATCGACATCCGCGATTCCGAGGATGACGCCTGGACCACGCTCAGCGATACGCTCGACGACCTGATCGCCGCATCCGGCAGCGCCGACAACGCGCTCGGTCTTCCGCTGACGATTCTGGATGCCAAGCCGGTCTTCGACACCATGGCGATTATCTATTCCGGCGATGGCGGATGGCGCGATATCGACAAGGAAGTCGGCGCTTCGCTGCAGAAGCAGGGCATCCCGGTCGTCGGCATCGATTCCCTTCATTACTTCTGGTCCGAGCGCAAGCCGCAGGAAACGGCTGATGATCTCGGCAGGATCATCGAGTTCTACCGCAAGCAATGGAAGGTCAAGCATGTGCTGCTGGTCGGCTATTCCTTCGGTGCCGACGTCGTGCCTGCCGCCTTTTCGCGCCTGAAGGCGGCGCCGAAGAGCGCAGTCACACAGATGTCGTTGCTGTCTCTTTCGCACGCCGTCGACTACCAGATCTCGGTCATGGGCTGGCTTGGCCAGAAGACGGAAGGTGCCGGCGGCGATCCGGTGGACGACCTGAAGAAGGTCGACCCAAAGATCGTCCAGTGCATCTACGGCACGGAGGACGACGATGAGGTGGCTTGCCCGGATCTGAAGGACAGCGGCGTTCAGGTCATCACGCTTCCCGGCGATCATCACTTCGACGAGAACTACGAGCTTCTCAGCAAGACGATCATCGACGGGCTGAAGTCGCGCTTGCAGGATTGAGGTGGCAGGACTAGCGCATCAGCATATCTTCGCTCCATCCGAGGGCGGCGATTTCGTCGCCCCGGAAACGCGCATCGTCCGCGACGATGAACTCGTCGAGTTGCGGCGGCGCGACGCTGCTGCCGGCAAGCATGGCGTGGACCTGACCTCGATGGTGTGTCTGGTGCTGGAAGAGATGGCCCAGAACATCTTCCATGCGCTCCTGCTGGATGCGCCCGCTGCGGTGAAGATCGACGGTCGACATCATGCTCTCAGGGGTTAGCGCTTCCGCCAGGGCAACGAGCCGTTGGTCGACGGCGGCCTGCGCGCGGGCGAGGTCCGCGATATTGTCGTACGGCTCCTCGACTTCCCAGGCTTTCGGACCGAGCGCGCCGCCTTCGAGGCCGTCGACGTAAAACCAATCGACCGTGAGGATATGGTTGAGCGTCGCCTTAATCGACGGGAAGAAACTCACGCGGGTTGCCTCGAACTCGCCTGGCGCAAGGCAAGCGCAGGCGGCGTGCAGCCGATTGTTTGCGAGCGCGTTGTTATAGGCGAGCTTGCGGAGGGAGCGGCAGGGGTCGAAGGTGGGCATCGCTATTGTCTCCGCTGCTCCGTCGCTAACCGCTGGGGTCAATCGTCTTCCTGAAATAGCCGGAACTGTGCCGCTTCCAGATCCTTGGGCGGCTGCATGCCGAGGTGTTTCCAGGCGGTTGCGGTCAACACGCGGCCGCGCGGCGTACGCTGGATGAAGCCCTGTTGGATCATATAGGGCTCGATGATGTCCTCGATCGCGTCACGCGGCTCCGACAGGCCGGCGGCGATGGTCTCGATGCCGACCGGTCCGCCGGCGAAATTGACGGCGATCATGTTGAGGTAGCGCTTGTCCAGCTGGTCGAGGCCCATATTGTCGACGAGGAGGCGTGTCAGCGCTTCGTCGGCGATTTCGCGGGTGACCGCTTCCGCCTTTGCCACTTCCGCGAAATCGCGAACACGCCGCAACAGACGGCCGGCTATGCGCGGGGTGCCGCGGGCGCGTCGTGCGATCTCGCGCGCGCCGTCGTCGGTCATCGGCAGGTTCATCAGGCGCGCGCCGCGCCGCACGATCAGTTCCAGCTCCTCGACGGTGTAGAAGCTCAGGCGCACCGGAATGCCGAAGCGATCGCGCAGCGGCGTGGTAAGCAGGCCGAGGCGGGTGGTGGCGGCAACCAGGGTGAACTTCGACAAGTCGATCTTGACCGAACGGGCGGCGGGTCCTTCGCCGATGATCAGGTCAAGCTGGAAATCTTCCATCGCAGGATAGAGGATTTCCTCGACGGCCGGGCTGAGGCGATGAATTTCATCGATGAAGAGAACGTCGCGCTCTTCGAGATTGGTCAGAAGCGCGGCAAGGTCGCCGGCCTTGGCGATAACCGGGCCCGAGGTCGAGCGAAAGTTGACGCCGAGTTCCTTGGCCATGATCTGGGCCAGTGTCGTCTTGCCGAGGCCCGGTGGGCCGACAAAGAGCACGTGGTCCAGCGCTTCGCCGCGGTTCTTCGCGGCCTCGATGAAGATCTTCAGGTTGGCGCGCGCTTCCGCTTGGCCGGTGAACTCGTCCAGTGACTGCGGGCGCAGCGTCACATCCAGGTCTTCGCCTCGCTTTTCCGAGGATATCAGGCGCGCGGCGTCGCTCATGCTGGCACTTTCCAATCTTCAAACACTGTGGATCAATACACCAAGCCGGCCATTTTGGCACCCCGCCGAGATGCACAGGTCACCGCGCCAGCTCCTTCAGGCCGAGGCGGATGAGCTTGGCGCTGTCGGCGCCTTCGCCGGCGGTCTTCATCGCCGCGGCCACCGCGTTGGCAGCCTGGTCGCGGGAATAGCCGAGGTTCGTCAACGCCGACACGGCATCGGCAACCGGTGCGGCGGCAACACCTTCGCCCAGCTCCTGCTTCAGGCCGATATTGGCGGATGCTTCGCCCGCAAAGGCCGGCGCCTTGTTCTTCAGTTCGGTGACGATACGCACCGCAACCTTCGGGCCGACGCCCTGGGCGCGGGAAACGGCGGTACGGTCTTGCAAGGCGATGGCGTTTGCAAGCTCGCTCGGGGTCAGCGTCGAAAGGACCGCGAGCGCCACCTTGGCGCCAACGCCCTGTACGCTCTGCAGCAGGTTGAACCATTCACGCTCCAGCGCGGTCATGAAGCCGAAGAGCTTGAGCTGGTCCTCGCGGACGTAGGTTTCAATGAAAAGGATGCAGGCCTCGCCCACAGAGCCGAGGCGCGACAGCGTGCGTGCCGAACAGAAGGCGACGTAGCAGACGCCGTGCACGTCGACGAGGATGTAGTCGTCGCCGATTTCGTCGATGGTGCCTTTGAGCTTGCCGATCATGAATTGGGTCCGTCAGGGGTAGGTTTCGGGATTGATAAGGCAAAGAAAAGCGGCGGACGGTCCGCCTCTGTCACGACGGTCACCCGGCCAGGGCTGCCTGCCGCATGCGGTTGCCGCCGCGATTGTGGGCATGGCAGATCGCGATGGCAAGCGCGTCGGCGGCATCGTCGCCTTTGAACTCGACCTTCGGCATCAGGATCTTCAACATCATGTGGATCTGCCGCTTCTCGCCATGGCCGACGCCGATCACCGATTTCTTGACCGCATTGGGGGCATATTCGGCGACCTGCAGCCCGGCGCGAGCGGGAACCAGCATGGCGATACCGCGTGCCTGCCCGAGTTTCAGGGTGGCAACCGCGTCCTTGTTGACGAAGGTCTGCTCCACGGCGGCTTCATCCGGCTGATAGCTGTGAACGACTTCCGCCAGGCCGTCATGCAGCTGGCACAGGCGCGAGGCGAGATCCATATCGCCGTCCGAGGTCACCGTGCCCGAGGCGACGAAGCGCAGCGAGTTGCCGAGCGTTTCGATGACGCCCCAGCCGGTGCGGCGCAGGCCGGGGTCAATGCCGATGATGCGAATCGTGTTTTGCATGCTTCACCCTATTGCAGTTGTAAAATAACTGCCATCGATATGTGAACAAAACAAAAACATTGCCTGATTTCAAGTGTTGCCGTTTACGTCAATTTAAACTCCGTGCGCAACTTTTGGTCCATAAAATGTGAGAGGAGCCGGCTTCTCCGGAAGCAAAGGCTCCCCGTTTTCTGTTTTCAGGTCTGCCGATCGGACGTTCGCGCGTCCGGTCGTCATGTGCCGTTCCGGAAGGGGTTCGTCGTTCCATGGCTCAGAGATTCCAGTCCCTGTCGTTCAAGGTCATTGCTACATTCATTCTGCTGACTGCGCTGTCCATCGCGGTCATTAACGGTCTTGCCTATTTCGCCAGCAGCCGCATTTCCGGCGAGCAGGCGTTGAAGGCCAAGGAGAGCGTGCTCATCTTCCGCGGCGACATGCTGCAGGAACAGTTGCAGCAGCTCGAAAATCAGTCGAATTCCATCGCGCGCATCGAAGCGCTGCAGATGTCGATCACCAGCCTGAAGAGCGGCTGGAAGACGATCGAGAAGACCTCGGGCGATGCCCGCGCCGAACTGAAGAAGGTCTTCATCACCAACAATCCGAACCCGGCCGATCAGCGCGAGAAGCTGCTGAAGCCGGATGCGCCGAGCGGTTTCTACTATTCGAACCATGAGACGACGCAAAGCGAGGTTGCCCGCGACCTCGAGAACACGCCGTTCAGCGACCTTTTGATCGCCGATCTCGATGGCAATGTGCTCTACTCCTACAAGAAGGGCGACGAGTTTGCCGAGAATCTGAAGGCGGATGCCTGGAAAGCGACGGGGGCGGGGCTGGCCTTCAGCAAGGCTCTCGAGAACGCGAAGAAGGCGACCGACGATTCCGCGCCGGCGGCGTTCTCCGGACTTCGCGTCGATGCGGCGACCGGCAAGGCCGCGATCTTTTACGCGGTGCCGATCGTCAAGCTCGGGGCGCCGAAGGGGATCTTCCTCTTCAAGGTGCGTGACGACATCTTCACCAACATCCTGGCAAAGGGCATCGTGTCGGGCAGCACCGCGCAGGCGGCAATCGTGTCCGACGATGGCTCCGCCGTTGCGGTCGACGCGAGCGGCCAGCTTGTCACCCTCGATACGGCTCCCTTCACCTTCATCAAGGATGCGCTTGCCAGCAGCGCGATGACGGTGGACGACTTCGCCCGCGCCGACGGCACGGCACGCGCCTACGTCAAGGGCATCGATTACCAGGGCGGGCGCTATCTCGTGGTGGAGAGCGTGCGTCTCAGCGAGATCAACGCCGGTTCGATCGAAATCGCCAGCCTGCTGACGATGATCGCGATCGCCGTTCTTGTCGTCATGGCGATCGCCACCGGTATCATTACCAAGATGCTGTTTTCGCCGTTGGCTAAGCTTGCCGGTGTCACGCGCGAGGTTGCTGACGGCAATCTCGCTGTCGACATCGGCAGCCAGAACCGTGGCGACGAGATCGGCACCATGGCCAAAGCCCTGGCGCGCTTCAAGCAGTCGCTGATCGAGAGCCGGGAGATGGAGGCTGCAAGCACCGAGACCCGTGCTCGCGCCGAACGGGACCGCCAGCAGCACATGGCGGAGCGCGAAGCGGAAGCGAAAACCCTGCAGGACGTCGTTGAATCGATCGACGAGGGCCTGCATCATCTGGCGAATGGCGATCTTGCCTATCAGATCGACCGCCGTTTCCCGAACGAGCTGGAGGGCCTGCGCGTCAACTTTAACCAGGCGCTCGCCGCACTCAGCGAAACGATGACCGCGATCGGCGGAAACTCGATGGCTGTGCGTGGCGGCTCCGAAGAGATGCGCACCGGCGCCGACGAACTGGCGGGCCGTACAGAGCGGCAGGCGGCATCGATCACCGAGACCGCGAATGCCATCGACGCGATCACCCAATCCGTCCGCGTTCAGATCGAGCGCGCCGAGCAGGCCGAGCGCATCGCACGGGACACGAAGCGTGAGACGACCGGGTCCGGCCAGATCATGCGGGACACGATTGCCGCCATGGAAGCCATTCAGGCATCGTCGCGGCAGATCAATTCGATCATCACCGTGATCGATTCCATCGCCTTCCAGACGAACCTTCTGGCCCTGAACGCCGGCGTCGAAGCCGCCCGTGCCGGCGAGGCAGGTAAGGGGTTTGCGGTCGTCGCCATGGAAGTGCGCGAACTGGCGCAGCGCTCGTCGAGCGCGGCCAAGGAGATCGCCAACCTGCTACAGAAATCCACTCATGAGGTGGAGGCGGGCGTTGCCCTGGTCGAGCGGGCAGGTGAGGCGTTGACCGGGATCGGCAGCCACGTCGAGGCCATCAACGGCCAGATCAGCGAGATCATGGAATCGACCCGCGAGGAGGCCGATACGCTTCGGCAGATCAACGCCGCCGTGGCCGAACTCGATACGATGACGCAGCAGAATGCGGCCATGGTCGAAGAGACCACCGCAGCGATCCACCGGCTTGCCACCGAGGCGGTCGAGATGGACCGGCAGCTTGCAAACTTTACCCTGGCGCCGAGCCACTACCAGCATAGCGCAGAGGTGCATGTGCTGCGTCGCAAGGGCTGATCGAACAACGAAGGAAAAGCCCGTATTTGCGGGCTTTTCCACTCTCCCGCCCCGAAGGTGCCGAGAATGCTGTCGGCGCAAACCGATCCAGATCAGATATTGACGACGCTGCGACGCAGGCCGCTCGCCAATGTCGTGCTGCTGAAGTTTCTCACCTCACGCCCTGAAGGTGTGCGTGTCCATCAGCTTGTGTCGGGCGATCGTGTCGCGACGCTTCTGCTGATCGACCACGCGTTCAGCGAATATGATCTTGCGACTTATCCCGATGCGCATGCGTCGGCGATCATCGCCAGTGATGAACCGGAGATGACGCGCTCGCTGCTGCCGTTTGTGCCGCGTGACCGCGTGCTTGTCTTCAAGCTTGGCTCCGACGATGACAGGGCGATCGTCGAAGAGGCGTTTCCGATGGAGAGACGGACCTCCTTCATCTCCTACACCTCGACGGATTTTTCTCTGACTGGTGAAACGGCGCGCATCGGAACGGTCACTGCAGAAGCGCCCTTTCATCTTTTTGCTGCACAGGGCCATCGTGCCGCGTGGCTGCAACCGCTCATGGAGCGTGGGGAGGCGTTCACCTCCACAGCGGAGGTCGACGGCGAGTGCCTGTCCGGCTGTTTCGCCTTTAAAATCGATGGCGACATATGGGAAATCGGTGGTGTCTATACGCTTCCCGAGGCGCGTGGTCGCGGTCTGGCTCGCGGTGTCGTTCAAGCGGCACTTGCTGAACTGAAACGCCGGGGACTTGTTGCTCGCTATCAGGTGGAGGACACGAACCTGCCTTCCATCCGATTGGCCGAGGCCCTTGGAATGACGCGGTTTCTCACGTTAACCCACTACATCAGCGCAACGGTTGCGGGCCGGTGATGCGGCGCGACGCTGCTTGTCGTTACAGCCGTCGCTATGCCACCGACGCGGAAGACGGTGTGGCAATTGTCGCCGGGAATGCAGCGGGCGGTCGGGCTGCCCGAAGCCTGTGTTTCCCGACGCTGTTGACAGCCGAAGGCCTGTTCGCCTATCCAATGCACACGGTAATGGATTCTGCCGGACCAATAATGGTCGAACCGCTTCCCCGACGAAGCTGATGACTCCTACTCAACGCGCTGACGCGAAGGAGTAGAGTCGTGCCTGGAACTAAGTCATCCTTGTCTTGTCGTTTTGATACGAGCGCCGGAGGAAACTTCTGATGGGTTTCTCCGAGCTTGTCGGCCTGCGCCTGCGGCAGGTCCGCGCCTTGTTGAAATGGGCCGCCGTCGTCACGCCGATGGCCATTGTGGTCGGTTCGCTCGTTGCGCTGTTTCTCTGGGCGCTTGATGAGGCCACCGCGCTCCGCTTCGATTATCCCTGGCTGATCTATGCCATGCCGGTCGCCGGTTTCGCGATGGTCTTCGTCTATGGCCGTTTCGGCGGTGCTGCTGAGGGTGGAAACAACCTGATCGTCGACCAGATCCACGAACCCGATGGCGGCGTGCCGTTGCGGATGGCGCCGTTCATCCTGGTTTCGACCGTCGTCACTCATCTCGTCGGCGGCTCGGCGGGTCGTGAGGGGACCGCGGTGCAAATGGGAGGGAGCCTCGCGAGTTCCTTCGGGCGGATGTTCAGGCTGAGCCCGGCCGAGACGCGCATCCTGTTGATGGCGGGCATCGCGGCCGGTTTCGGCGCTGTGTTCGGCACGCCGATTGCGGGTGCCGTGTTCGCACTCGAGGTGCTGACGATCGGTCGCATCCAGTATGAGGCCCTGCTGCCCGCGCTGCTGGCGGCGATCGTCGCGGACTGGACCTGCCATGCCTGGGGCATCGAGCACACCCGATATCACATCAGCTTTCTTGAGAGCGCGGCCGTCGGCTTTCACCTGCAGCCGCTGCTGCTCGTCAAGGTAACCATTGCCGCCGTCGCCTTCGGTATCATGGCGCATCTCTTCGCGGAGGTGTCGCATCGGCTTTCGGCTGTGCTGAAGAGCGCGATACCCTATGCGCCGCTGCGTCCGGTGCTGGCTAGCGCGGCGCTGCTGTTGCTCGTTTATCTGCTTGGCACGCGCGAATATCTGGGGCTAGGCGTCTGGTCGCCCAATCCCGGGGATGCGACCATTCCGGGTTTCTTCCAGCCTGGGCATGTCGATTACTGGAGCTGGTTCTGGAAAACGCTGTTTACGGTCATAACCCTGAGTTCCGGCTTCAAGGGTGGCGAGGTGACGCCGCTGTTCTTTATCGGTGCGGCACTCGGAAGCGCCCTGGCCGGTGTGCTCGGCGCGCCGGTCGATCTCTTCGCGGCACTCGGTTTCGTCGCGGTTTTCGCGGGCGCCACCAACACGCCGCTCGCCTGCCTGATCATGGGCATGGAACTGTTCGGCACCACCCACGCGGTCTATCTCGCCGTGGCCTGTTTCGTCTCCTACCTCTTCAGCGGGCATTCCAGCATCTACCTTGCACAGCGCGTCGGTGTCCCGAAGACGATGGGGCGTAGCGATCTACCGGCGGGCGTTGCGGTGCGTCACCTTCGCGAGCACCGGCCGCCGGGCGAGTGATCCTCGAAAAGCCGTTCGCTTTTGCGGGCACGGCATGGCGGCGGTGGCGACCCGCTACCGTCGTTTTTCTTCCGACGCCCTTTGGTCGGCCTGTGCGAGCACCTACATAGGGCATTCAGTCCAATTACCGACAGGCCCTCCCATGGTTCCCTTCTCGATTCTCGATCTCTCCCCTGTTCCGGAAGGCGGTACGATCCGTCAGTCCCTGGATGCTTCGGCGCGGATGGCGCAGAAAGCCGAGGAATTCGGATACAACAGGTTCTGGCTGGCCGAGCATCACGGCATGCCGGGCATTGCCAGTGCGGCGACGGCGGTGGTGATCGGTCACGTCGGCGCGGCGACGAAGCGCATCCGCATCGGTTCCGGCGGCATCATGTTGCCCAACCATTCGCCGCTGGTGATCGCCGAGCAGTTCGGCACGCTGGAAGCACTTTTTCCCGGACGCGTCGATCTAGGTCTCGGGCGTGCGCCGGGAACAGACATGCGGACAGCCCAGGCGTTGCGGCGCAATCTTGACGCCGGAGCACAGAGTTTTCCGAACGATGTCGTCGAGCTGCAGCAGCTGCTCGGCGCGCCCGTCGAAAACCAAGCGATCCTGGCTGTGCCGGGAATGAATTCCAACGTGCCGATATGGCTGCTCGGCTCCAGCCTCTATAGCGCTCAGCTTGCCGCGATGCTGGGGCTTCCCTATGCGTTCGCCTCGCATTTCGCGCCGGATTCGCTGCTCGATGCGCTCGATATCTACCGCGACCGCTTCCAGCCCTCCGCCGTGCTTGAGAAGCCCTATGCCATGGTCGGTGCCATGGGATCGGTCGCCGACACGGACGAGGAGGCGCAGTATCACTTCACCTCCGCGCAACAGCAGTTCGTCAATCTGCGCCGCAATGTCCGCGGGCAATTCCCCCGTCCGATCCGCGACATAGAAAGCTTCTGGTCGCCGATGGAAAAGACGATGGTCGAGCATACGCTCCGCTATGCCGTCGTCGGCTCGCAGAAGACCGCCGAGGCCAAGCTGACGGAATTCCTGCGCGACACGCAGGCCGATGAAGTGATCATCTCGATGCCGATCCACGATATCGAGGCGCGGCTGAAGTCCGTCGAACTCTTTGCCGGGCTGGGCAACTTCCGGCGCGCTGCCGCCGCTTGAAGTCTGCGGCAAATGCGACAGTTGGCGGCACCGCTGTTTGGACGAATTGACTTCGTACAGGCGGAGCATAGCTTCTAGTGACAGTGCATGCCAATCGCCTGCCGGTGGCGGGCGAATGGGACAGCAGGCCGGCTCGGGAGGGCCGACCCTGTCTGAGCAACCTTTAGAGGAGGATTGCTATGCGTTGCCTTGTTGCTGTCATGAGCATACCGGTCGTCTGTCTTTTCGCCTTCCAGGCTGTGGCCCAGGAAGGCGATGTTGCAGCAGGGGAGACCGTTTTCAAGAAATGCGCGGTGTGCCATATCGCCGATACCGACAAGAACAAGGTCGGCCCCTCGCTGAACCATCTGTTCGGGCGAACCGCCGGCACGCATCCCGACTTTGCCTATTCACCCGCCATGCAGGCTGCCGGCAAGGGCGGTCTCGTTTGGGACCAGGCGACCTTGCGGGACTATCTTCACGACCCGAAGTTGAAGGTGAAGGGTACGAAGATGACCTTCGTCGGCCTCAAGGACGACAAGGATATTACCAATCTGATCGCCTATCTCGAGCAGTTCTCGAAATAGCGACTGTTCACCAGAGCGAGCGACGTCGATCCGTCGGCGCCGATCGAATAATTGCCGCCAACCCATATTTATGAGATAGTGCTGAAGTAAACGCGCGACGGTTGCGGATTTTTGTCCGCGATCTGGTTTGCGGCTCGGGAGGAGCCCATGGTCGTCGTGTTGGTTCTGGTTCTGATTGCCGTCGGTTCGGTGGCTTTCCACCTCCTGAGCCCTTGGTGGTGGACGCCAATAGCGTCGAACTGGAGCTACATCGACAACACCCTCATCATCACCTTCTGGATCACGGGCTTTGTGTTCGTGGCGGTGATCCTGTTCGTGGCTTATTGTGTCTTTCGCTTCCGTCACAAGCCGGGTCGGACGGCTGCCTACCAGCCAGAAAACAAGCGGCTGGAGTGGTTGCTTGCCGGCGGCACGGCGCTTGGCGTCGCAGCCATGCTGACGCCGGGGCTGGTGGTGTGGAAGCAGTTCGTGACCGTGCCGCCTGACGCCGGCGAGGTCGAGGTCGTCGGCCAGCAGTGGCAGTGGAATTTCAGGCTACCTGGTGTCGATGGAAAGCTCGGGCGTGCCGACAACACGGCCGTCACCGCCGACAATCCGCTCGGCGTCATCGCCAGCGATCCGAGTGGGCTCGACGACATCATCATATCAGGCGGCGATCTGCACCTGCTGCTTGGCAAGTCGGTGCGCGTCCACCTGCGATCGCTCGATGTACTGCACGATTTCTACGTTCCCGAATTCCGCGCCAAGATGGACATGATACCGGGCTCGGTCACCTATTTCTGGTTCACGCCGACGCGGACGGGAACATTCGAGGTGCTGTGCGCCGAGCTTTGCGGCGTCGGGCATCCGCAGATGCGCGGCTCGGTCGTGGTCGACGACGCGGAGGCCTACAAGAACTGGCTCCAGCAGCAGCAAACATACTCACAGCTGATGGCAGCGGTGGCGCCAGCCAACTGACGTCTGCGCGTGGTCATGGCGTGAAGTGAGAAGGAAGGGTATGCGATGGTTGACATTCCCAGCACCGCCGGCGGCCTCGTACCACCTGCAGAAGTTCCGGATGTGGAGCTCTATCATCCGAAGAGCTGGTGGACGCGCTACGTCTTCAGCCAGGATGCCAAGATCATTGCGATACAGTATTCGCTGACGGCCTTTTCGATCGGCTTCGTGGCGCTGGTGCTCTCCTGGCTGATGCGTCTGCAGCTCGGATTCCCAGGCTATTTCTCCTTCATCGATGCGGACCACTATTACCAGTTCATCACCATGCACGGGATGATCATGGTGATCTACCTTCTGACCGCGCTCTTTCTCGGCGGCTTCGGCAACTACCTGATCCCGCTGATGCTCGGCGCCCGCGACATGGTGTTTCCCTATGCCAACATGCTGAGCTACTGGCTCTATCTGCTGGCGGTGCTGGTACTGGTCGCCGGTTTCTTCGCCCCAGGCGGGCCGACCGGGGCCGGCTGGACGCTTTATCCGCCGCAGGCACTGCTGTCCGGTACACCGGGCGGGCGCGACTGGGGCATCATCCTGATGCTGTCGTCGCTGATCATCTTCATCATCGGCTTCACGATGGGCGGGTTGAATTATGTCGTCACCGTGCTGCAGGGGCGCACGCGCGGCATGACGCTGATGCGGATGCCGCTCACCGTCTGGGGGATATTCACCGCGACGGTCATGGCGCTTCTGGCTTTTCCGGCACTCTTCGTCGCCGCCGTCATGATGCTGTTCGACCGGTTGCTCGGCACCAGCTTCTTCATGCCGTCCATCGTCGAGATGGGCGAGCAGCTGAAGTCGCAGGGTGGCAGCCCGATCCTCTTCCAGCATCTGTTCTGGTTTTTCGGCCATCCGGAGGTCTATATCGTGGCGCTGCCGGCCTTCGGCATCGTCTCCGATCTCATCAGCACGCACGCGCGCAAGAACATCTTCGGTTACCGGATGATGGTCTGGGCGATCGTGATCATCGGCGCGCTCAGCTTCGTCGTGTGGGCGCATCACATGTATGTAAGTGGGATGAACCCGAACTTCGGCTTCTTCTTTGCCACCACGACGCTGATCATCGCCATTCCGACGGCGCTCAAGGTCTACAACTGGGTGCTGACGCTGTGGCGCGGCGATATCCATCTGACATTGCCGATGCTGTTTGCTCTCGGCTTCATCGTCACCTTCGTCAATGGCGGGCTGACGGGGCTCTTTCTGGGCAATGTGGTGGTCGATGTGCCGCTTTCCGACACGATGTTCGTTGTCGCGCATTTCCATATGGTGATGGGCGTTGCGCCGATCATGGTGGTGTTCGGAGCGATCTACCATTGGTATCCGAAGATTACCGGGCGGATGCTCGACGAGGTGCTGGGGCGGGTCCACTTCTGGATCACCTTCCTTGGTGCCTACGCCATCTTCTTCCCGATGCACTACATCGGGCTGATCGGCGTCCCCCGCCGCTATTACGAGCTTGGCGATACCGTCTTCATCCCGCCCTCGGTCCATACGCTCAACATGTTCATCACGGTTGCGGCGCTGGTGGTCGGGGCGGCGCAGCTCGTCTTCCTGTTCAACGTCGCCTGGAGCCTGAGGCATGGGCGCGAGGCGGGTGGCAATCCATGGCGGGCGACGACGCTGGAGTGGCAGACGCCGCAGACCCCGCCGGCTCACGGTAACTGGGGCAAGGAACTGCCGATCGTCTATCGCTGGGCCTATGACTACAGCGTGCCGGGTGCGGCCGAAGATTTCGTGCCGCAGAACCAGCCGGACGGCTTGACGAGGGCGCCAGCATGAGCGCGATCCTTGTCTTCATGGCCGGGCTTGCGCTCATCATCGGTCGGTGGATGAGTGGTCAGCGACTGATGTCGAAGCCCTGGCTCGAGGCGGGGCGCGTCGGGGAGGTCGCAGCCCGTCAGGGCTCGCCGATGCCGGTGGCGAAGATCGGTCTCGGCATCTTCCTCGCGGTCGTGGGTGCCTTGTTTTCGCTGCTGGTCAGCGCCTATCTCGTCCGCATGGGTGGCGCGGACTGGTGGTCACCGCCGGTGCCGTGGCTTCTTTGGGTCAACACCGCTGTGCTGGTCGTCAGCTGCGCGGCGATGCAGTGGGCAACGTTCGAGGCCAGACGCGATGGCGAGGAGGCGATACGGATCGCGCTCGATGCGGCTCTTGCCACCGCGGTCCTGTTTCTCATCGGGCAGCTCGTGGCGTGGCGCCAGATGGCAGCCGCCGGCTATGTGCTGGCCGACAACCCTGCCAACAGTTTCTTCTACATGCTGACCGGCCTGCATGGCCTGCACATCCTCGGCGGCCTTGCCGTTCTCGGCCGTGTCAGGATCAGGGCGGCAGCGGGCAGCCGCTCTCCGCAGGCGGCGCTTCGCCTGAGCACCGAGCTCTGCGCCACCTACTGGCACTTCATGCTGATCGTCTGGCTGGTGCTTCTCGCACTCTTCACCGGCTGGGCGAACAATCTTGTCGATCTCTGCCGTCAACTGGTTAGCTAGGAGGTGGACGATGGCTGACCTTACCCGCACGGATACCGACCAGGGGGCTCTTTTGCCCCGCACCGGTCTGCGCGGCATTGCCGCCGATTTCTCGTCGGACCAGCGGGCGTTCAAGAACGTCTCCTGGGGGAAGGCCATGATGTGGATCTTTCTCCTGAGCGACACCTTCATCTTCGGCTGTTTTCTGCTGGCCTACATGACCGCCAGAATGTCGACGCCGGTTCCCTGGCCCAATCCGAGCGAAGTCTTTGCGCTCAATATCGGCGGGCAGGAGGTGCCGCTGATCCTGATCGCGATCATGACCTTCATCCTGATCAGCAGCAGCGGCACGATGGCGATGGCGGTCAATTTCGGCTATCACCACGAGCGCGGCAAGACGGCGGCGCTGATGCTCCTGACCGCAGCGCTCGGCGCGTCCTTCGTCGGCATGCAGGCCTTCGAATGGACGAAGCTGATCACCGAAGGCGTGCGGCCCTGGGAAAACCCATGGGGAGCGGCGCAGTTCGGCTCGTCCTTCTTCATGATCACCGGCTTTCACGGAACCCATGTGACGTTCGGCGTGATCTTCCTGCTGATCACGGCGCGCAAGGTGCTGCGCGGTGATTTCGAGACGGGCAGGCGAGGTTTCTTCACGAGCCGCAAGGGCAGCTACGAGATCGTCGAGATCATGGGCCTCTACTGGCACTTCGTCGATCTCGTCTGGGTCTTCATCTTCGCGTTCTTCTATCTCTGGTGAGGTGGCATCATGGCACAGGCGCAAACCCATTCCGGCCAACAACATCCCATCAGGCTCTACCTAGTGGTCTGGGGATTGCTGTTCGTGCTCAGTACCTTCTCCTACCTGGTGGATTATCTCGGCATCCAGGGTTATCCGCGCTGGTCGCTGATCATCCTGTTCATGATGCTCAAGGCCGGACTGATCGTCGCCATCTTCATGCACATGGCCTGGGAAAGGCTGGCGCTCGTCTACGCGATCCTGCTGCCGCCGCTCCTGGTGCTGGTGTTCGTGGCGATGATGGCATCCGAGGCGCACTACACGATCTTCACCAGAATGGCGTTCCTCGGCGGCGGCGTGCAATGACGCCGCTCGTCACTTGATCGTCTCGTTCGGATAGACGCCCCAAAGCGCGGATTGCCTTACGAAGCCCTCTAGGTGGTGTTCCGTCACGTCGACATGGCACCAGTCGCCGTCGCAGGAGTGGACCGCGAGGCGGACTCTCGGCGAAAGCCTTGCGAGGATCGTCGTCGAGGTGCCGGGTGCCGCACGGATGGCGACCGGCTTGGTGATCCAGGGACCGACGAGTGCGGTGCGCTTGCTGGCGAGCAACGCGCGATGCATCCATCCGGAGACGCCGTCGCTGTCCCTGACTTGGCGCCAGTTACCATATTCGGCGGTTATCTCCAGCGGCAGGCCTGCCACCCGGTAGATCCACAGGGTGCCGTAGTCGAGGGACGGGCCGACGCGCATACGCGCTTCCTTCGACCGCAGCGAGACGAAGCGTGGCACGGCAAGGCCGGTCTCACGTCCCTTCGGGCCGTTGACAGCGGGTGCCTGCGGCTGCAGCGGATTGGCGGCGATCGGGGCGCATGTGAGGGCCAGGCCTAGACAGCAGAGGGCAAGAAGTCGCTTCCTGCCGCGCCGTGCCGGAGGCATTCTCTTCATGACATGAGGAATGTCCATCCTCAGTTGCACGTGCTCATGCGCTTCAGGGCGGCGGTCACGCCATTCAGAGAATAGGTATAGCTGGTGGCGGTTCCGCGCAGCGACTGGGCCTGAACGGTCATATTGCTGCCCGAGCGCAGGGCGCTTATCACCTCCGGCTCACGCGCTTCTTCGATGACCCAGGCGGACTTCCCCTTTGTGAACATGGAAAAGGCCTTGTCGCCGATTTCGACCTTGACGCGGGACCCCGGCTTGAGGTCGTAGCCCATGATCGCCTGCGGCTCGTATCCCGAACTCGGCGCGGTGCCGATGACGAAGAAGTTGCGGCCGTGGTCGACGCTTGCCGGCTCCATCGCCTTCGGGACGGTCAATATGTAGCAAACCGTCTGCCCGCCCTTTTTATAGGAATAGACGCCCCAGTCCTCGAATTGCTTGACCATGGTCGGTTGCGCCATGGCCGATGCGGCGCCAAGCAGCGTGAACGAGAGGATGAGGGCTGATCTTTTCATGGGTGGTTTTCCCCGCCGAGAGTGTGAGAGAGGCTGGCCTTGAGACAGACCGGCTGGAGCGAATGCGACGCATTCAAGTCGGGGAGGGTTAGCGATATCTTAACGAGGGGGTCGGGGTAACGAACGTGTTACCGACCGGCGGCAGGATGTGAAGTGCCGGGCGACGAAGGCTGTGGACAACGAAAAGCCGGCCGCGTTTCCGGGGCCGGCTGTTCAGGATGAACCAAATTGGATCAGATCAGGCCGAGAGCTTTGCCAGAACTTCTTCCGAGACTTCGAAGTTGGAGAAAACGTTCTGCACGTCGTCGTCGTCTTCGAGGCTGTCGATAAGCTTGATCAGCGACTGCGCGCGCTCTTCGTCGACCGGTACGTTGTTCTGGGCACGCCAGACCGACTTGACGGTCTCTGCTTCGCCGAGCGTCGCCTCGAGCGCCTTCGCGACTTCGCCAAGGGATTCGAACGCGCAGGTGATGTAGTGGCCTTCTTCATCGGTCTCGACGTCGTCGGCACCGGCTTCGATGGCCGCTTCCATCATCTTGTCGGCATCGCCTGCCGACAGCTTGTAGGTGATCTCGCCGACATGGTCGAAGGAGAAGGAGACCGAGCCGGTTTCGCCAAGCGCGCCGCCGGCCTTCGTGAAGATCGAGCGGACGTTGGATGCGGTACGGTTGCGGTTGTCGGTCAGCGCTTCGACGATGATCGCGGTGCCGCCCGGGCCGTAGCCTTCGTAGCGCACTTCATCGTAGTTCTCGCCGTCGGCACCGGCTGCCTTCTTGATGGCGCGGTCGATGTTGTCCTTCGGCATGGACTGAGCCTTGGCGTTCTGGATCGCCAGACGCAGACGTGCGTTCATGGTCGGGTCGGGAAGACCGGCCTTGGCGGCAACGGTGATTTCGCGCGCGAGCTTGGAGAACATTTTCGATCGCACGGCGTCCTGACGGCCCTTGCGATGCATGATGTTTTTAAACTGTGAATGGCCAGCCATGGCACCCCTGTTCACGTCTTATTGTTAGGAATGGGCCGCCTTATAAGAGCGAAATCGGGCGTGTTCAAGGGAAAAGCGGTTTGTCGGCCGGGTTGCGACCCACCCTCTGGCGCTCCTCGACGACGCGGATTTGGGCCAGCGCGAGGCGCCAGGCGCATTGCGTTGCCGGGTGCGGCGGAACGTTGCAGCTCATTGTGCGCAGCGGAACAAAGCGGGGAGGCCTACGTTTCAAACCACGGACTCTGGAAACGGAAGGAAGTGCGATGGCCAGTTTCAATGAGGCACGGGAACACCCGGCACGGCAGCTTTGGGATCAAGTGAACGACGTGCATGCGGGCATGCTCGGCGTCGAGGGTGCGGACATGCACATGCAGCCAATGGCGCCCCATGCCGACCCGAAGACCAACATCATCTGGTTCTACACCAAGTCTGACGCGGAGCTCACGCGCGCAATCAAACCCGGCACACGGGCGCGGTTCTGCCTCGTCGGCAAGGATCACGATTATCACGCCTGCCTTGCCGGGAAAATCGAGGTGCGGGCGGATCCGTCGAAGATCGATGAGTACTGGAATTCGGTCGTTGCTGCCTGGTATGAGGACGGCAAGAAGGACCCGAACCTGACGATGCTGGCGATGCATGTCGACGATGCGGAGATCTGGGTCTCGACCGGCAGCAAGCTCAAGTTCGGCTGGGAGATCGCCAAGGCCAATCTCGGGGACGAGAAGATGCCGGATGTCGGCGTGAGGCAGCATCTGCATTTTGCTTGAGCGCCATCGAATGGTGCAAGCCGGCCCGGAGCTTTCGGCTCCCAGGCCTTTTTACTGCATCCCCTGGGCGACATAGATCAGGGGCTTCTTCGGTAGCGTGCGCATCGAGACCGTTATCGTGTTGGTCGGTGCGTAGGTGATGTCGAAATCAGGGCCGAACATCGCCAGAAAGCTTTTCAGCGGCCGCGGCTGATGCATCGGCAGGATGAGCGACGACCGGAGGCGCTTGACCACCCGGCTCATGCTGTCCTCGCCCATGGTCAGGCCGCCGTCGACGGGCACCATGATGATGTCCAGCCTGCCGATCTCCGTGTAATGGGCCTCAGTCAGCTCGTAGTGCAGATGGCCGAGATGACCGATGCAGAGGCCCGCAACCTCGAAGATGAAGATCGAGTTGGCGTCCGGTTGCGCGGTGCCGTAGCTGCCCCGGATATCTGTGGTGACGTTGCGGATATAGGTATCGCCCACCGTGAGGTCGATCTTCGGCTTTTCGCCGGGCACGTCGCTCCAGCCGTGTAGCACGTATCGAATGCCCGGGTCGGGCGTCAGCGTATAGTGGGAGGAGTGCGCGCGGTTCATTGTCACCACGGTCGGCAACCGCGGCGGTGTGTACCAGCCGCTATAGTCGGTCGCGATCGAGATGCCGCCGGGTGTTTCGATGAGGAAGGTCGAGTGGCCGACATAGGTGATCTTCACCGTCTCTTCGGTGATGCCTGCGGGCGTCGGCGGCGTGGAGCCGGCAAAGCTTATGAAAGTTGCTTTCGGGATCGCCTCGGCAACTGCCTGGCACTGGCTCACGGCCCTTCGCTGCTCTTGCGCGACAGCGACGTTTGCAGCTGAAAGGGACAGAAGGCAGGTCATTGCCAGGAGAAGAAAATGCAGCCTCATGCCATTTCCTCCGCAGCGCGTTATCGGCGAGCATGGGGCAAGAGGAAATGTCGGTCCACCTGAAATCCGGGGCCGCTGCTCACTTTTATGTCATGGCAGCGACCGCCCGGGCTATCGCCAGAACTCCGGAATGGTCTCGGCCAGCCTCGGTCCCAGGCGCAGCGGCGCGATCTTCTCGGCAAGTCCCGTCGCGTCGGAAATCTCGACGCCGACGCCACAGATGGTCGCGGGGCCGGTGGCGGCTTCCATGCGACCCTTCGGCATTTTCGAGATGAAGCGGTTCAGCGGTTCATCCTTGTCCATGCCGAGCGACGAATCGTAGTCGCCACACATCCCCGCATCCGAGAGATAGGCGGTGCCGCCGTTCAGGATCTGATGGTCGGCAGTCGGGACGTGGGTATGGGTGCCGACAACGAAGCTGGCACGGCCATCGACAAAGTGGCCGAAGCACTGCTTTTCGCTCGTCGCTTCCGCGTGAAAATCGAAGATGATCGCATCGGCCTGCTCCTTGAGCGGGCAGGCCGCCAGGATTGCTTCCGCTGACTTGAAGGGGTCGTCCAGTTCCGGGTGCATGAAGACGCGGCCCATGACATTGGCGACGAGCACGCGGGCGCCGTTGCGCGCATAGAAGAGGCCGGAGCCGCGGCCGGGCGTCCCCTGCGGATAGTTGGCCGGGCGAAGGAACTGGTCGTGGCGACCGGCAAAGGCGACGGCTTCCTTCTGGTCCCAGACGTGATTGCCCGTGGTGACGACATCGGCGCCGGCGTTGATCGTCTCGAGGAAAATGTCCTCGGTGATGCCGAAGCCGCCCGCGGCGTTCTCGCCGTTGACGATCACGAAGTCGAGCTTCAGGTCCGATATCAGGCCGGGCAGGCGATCCCAGACCGCCGTACGTCCCGTCTTGCCGACCATGTCACCCAGAAAAAGCAGTCGCATTGCTATCCAATCCAAGAGGCAAAAAAGCGTAGGCCGCTTTCTGTCAGGATGGCATCCAGGCTTACATCGTGCGGCTCGTCGGGCACATGTGCCACTTCCTGGCAGTCGAATGCAATGCCGATCAGTTTCGGATGCATGCCTTTTTGCTTCAAACGGTCGATTGCGCGGTCATAATGACCGGCACCGTAGCCGATCCGATGACCACGAGCGTCGAAAGCCGAGAGCGGAACGAACATGATGTCTGGGTCAAGCACTGCGGCATCGGGGCCGGGGCCCGACGTGCCGAAACCCGTGCTGACGAGGGGTGCCTCGCGCAACAGTTCGCGAAAGACGATCGTCTGCCGGTCGAGAATGGCGGGTACGCACAATCTTGCGCCACGCACCTGCAACCGCGCCATCAGCGGCCGGATATCGGCTTCCGAGCGGATCGGCAGAAAGCCGGATATGATCGTGCCGGGCGCGAAGGCGATGGCCTCGCCTGCATGGTCGGCCATCGCCAGGCTCTTCTCGATCCTGGTATCGGTCGGTATGGCGTCTCGGAGCGCGAGCCTCTCGGCGCGCATTTCGGCTTTCATTTCTCTCGAGCTCATCGGGTCCGCCGTGGTGTTTTGCTGGACCATAGAGCGCTCATTGCTGATTGCAACGCGCGAATGCGACGTGGGCGCGCCAATCGCGCCGCGTCAGACGATGATGCTGGTCGGTGTCGATGACGCCGGCACCTGAGCCTCGAGCGCGGCACTGTCGACGCCTGTCTGGTCGTTCCGCCCGCGCCAGCTGTTCTTCTCCCGCAGCTCGCGCATTGCCTTGTCCATGAGCTGCCGCACGTCGCGCAGGATCGATTTGAACTCTTCCATCGTCTTGCGATCTTCGGAAGAGATGCCTGACGTGGCGGTCTTTCCGTCTTCGACGACGTTCTGGTAGGCCTTGCGTGCCTGCGTTGCGTCATCGAGTTCCGTTGCCTCAGTCGAGCCATCATCGGTGCCGGTGCTTGAGGCGGAGTCGTCTGCTGCCGCAGTCTGGGCGCCAGCCGCAGTGGTCTCTCCAGATGTGCCCGCCGCGGCATCGGCGCTCACGGCGGCCGAGGCGGCGGTTGCATTGGAAGCGGTGGCGGCGACGGCGGATGCGAATTCGGCCGCGGCGGCGCTGATCTTGTGGGCTAGTTCGGCTGCTAGGCGGGCGACAACTTCCGGCGGGAAGCCGCCGCTTTTCAGCATCTGTAGCTGCTGCTTGGCTTCTTCCAGCTTGCGGGCGGCGCGAGCCTTGGCCGCGTCGGCGGAGGTGGTCATGCTTTCGCGCAGCGTTTCGAGCGCCTTGGCCGAATTCTGGAGTATCTTCAAGCGCGCCGTGGTCGGGCTATCAGCGGTGCTGAGGCTGTCAGAAACCGCAACAGAGGTGCTGCGCAGAATATTGAGCGCTGAAGTAGATTCGACCTGCATACCATTCCCCGGATTGTACAGACCCGGACAATTTGCAACCTCAGGCTTGCGTGGGCCTGTGCGGTATGCCGTCGGTAGCGAGGAAATGAAGGGTCTCCTGCAGCAGCGGCGTGCCACCGGGCTGCCACCCGAGCGCGCGGATCTTCGTGGTGTCCATCGGCGTCAACTGGGACTTGTCGGCTGCTGCAGGCAGCCTGTTCGAACAGTCCCGCTCCCAGCGGATCGGCTCGAGAATGTCCCAGGTGTCCAATGCGAGGTCGGAGATATTGAAGGTTTCGCCCGAGATGCGCGAACTCTCGGTTTCCAGCATCAGCCGCACCGCCTGACCGACGTCGCGGCCATGGACCTCGGTTCCGGCACGCGACAGCATAGGCCGGCCGGCGAGATAGTCGTCGATGAGCTTGTCCCATTTGTTGGGGCGAAGATTGCCGTAGACGCCGGTCAGCCTGAGGCTGGCCGCCGCAAAGCCGGGGCCGGCGAGATGCGCGAGACTGCGCTCGGCGTCCAGTTTTACCTGGCCGTACAGCGTTTCGGGCTTTTCGGGCGTGGTTTCCGTCAGGACGGTTCCGGGCGGGTGCTCGCCGTAGACCGCACGGCTGGAAATGAAGATGCAGCGACGGGTGCCGGCACGCTTGGCTGCTTCGAAGAGCCGGACGGTGCCGTCAAGGTTGAGCCGTCTGAATGTTTCCGGATCGTCGCCCTCTCCGCCGCGGTATTTTCCCGGCGCGTGATGGAAGGCCGCATGAACGAAGAAATAGGCGTCGTCGAAGGCGTCGATGTGATCGTGGGCTGGATCGAGCGACAGCGGCGCAAACTCCACCGGCCGCGAAAAGGCGCGCGGCAACGGGGCATGCCGACCGCCGATGATGACGGAATACCCGGCAGCCAGCAGCTCTTCGACGATATATCGTCCGACGAGGCCTGTTCCGCCCGATACCAATACCTTCATGCTGCCTCTTCCGGGTTGGCCATTGCCGATATGTCCGGCAGTTCATCGCCGGCGTAGAACGCATGCCAAAGGTCGATCAGCGGCCGCAATTTGGCGGCTTTCGGATGATTCGCTTCCCACGGCTTTTCGTACTGGTAGTGCAGGACCGAAATGCTCTTCCAGTCCCAAAGTTGAGGGATGGTAAACCACACGTACTGCAGCATGTTGAAGTAGACAGGCAGGCCGTGCCAGTCCGGGAAAAAGGCCTGCAGGAACGATTGATCCGTGCGTTTCCAGAAGATGTCGGGCTGATCGAGCCGTTCCAGCATGTGCCGGAACGTGTCGGCGGACGGCTTTGCGACGAACACCCCGGAGTTCATGCGTTGGAAATCGGCAAGGCTCTCGTAGACGTTCGGGGCGGCGGAGAACTCCGGATAAAGGAAAAGCTTGTCGATATTCCTGAGCACGATCGCGTCGGCGTCGATGAACACACAGGTTTCGTAGTCCGTGAGCTCCCAGAGACGCAGCTTGCAAAAGTTGTCGAGCGGCGAATGAAAGTCCGGTTTGCGGCCCTTGGTGAAAGGGGCGGCGGCATGCAGCGCCGAGCGCACGTGGCGTTCGTTGAACGCATCCGACAGCGGCAGGTGCGCGACTTCGATGAGGCGACAGCCGAGCGTCAGGAGAGGAGCAAGTGCGGACGATGCGACGCCTGCTGTGTGAAGCACGACGATATCGGCCGCGGTTTGGGTGCGCAGAAGCGAATGGGCGAGCGCCGTGGCCCCCATGGCATAGTCGCCATTGGTCACCAGCGTCACATAGGCATGGCGGGTCGGCGCTTGGCTCATGAGACCGATTTCAGCCGCTTGCCTTCGGGATCGCGGTTGAGCGTGGCGGCGATGTCCCTGGTCCAGGCCGAAACCGCGGGAACGCGCGACCGGTCGACTCGATAGGCAAATTTTTTCGCCACATCGACGATCTCGGTCATCAAGCCTGCCTGCAGCGTGATCGGATCAAGACCCAGGTTGCGGAACTTTTCGTTCTTCACGATCAGCTCGTTCTCCGGTGCTTCCTTTCGGGGATTGGGCAGCCACGCGATTTCGGATCCTGTCATCCGGGCGATCGTTTCGGCCAGATCGCGAACGCGGTGGGTCTCGGTCACCTGATTGAAGATTTCCACGCGGGCCCCTCGGGCTGGCGGGTTGGCCAACGCCAGTTCGATGCAGCGAACCGAGTCCTGAATGTGAATGAAAGCGCGGGTCTGGCCGCCGGTGCCGTGCACGGTGAGGGGGTAGCCGATCGCCGCCTGAATGAGAAAGCGGTTGAGCACCGTGCCGTAGTCGCCGTCGTAGTCGAAGCGGTTGATAAGTTGTGCGTGGCGTCTCGTCTGTTCCGTGTGCGTGCCCCAGACAATGCCTTGGTGCAGGTCAGTGATGCGCAGGGCGTCGTTCTTGGCATAGAAATGGAAGAGCAGCTGATCCAGGCACTTCGTCATGTGGTAGATGGAGCCCGGATTGGCGGGGTAGAGGATCTCCTGCCGGACGGTTTCGCCATCGGACGTCTCGATGCCGACGGGCAGATAGCCTTCGGGTATCGCCGCGCCGACGGTCGAATAGCCGTAGACACCCATGGTGCCGAGATGGATGACGTGGGCGTCGAGCTGCAGCTCGGTGAGGGCGTTGAGCAGATTGTGGGTGGCGTTGAGGTTGTTGTTGACGGTGTAGTTCTTGTGACGGTCGCTCTTCATCGAGTAGGGTGCGGCGCGCTGCTCGGCGAAATGGATGATCGCATCGGGCCTGCTGTCACCAAGCCATTTCTTCAACAGCTCGTAGTCCCTGGCGAGATCGATCAGATTGAAGTAAATGCGCCGGCCGGTCTCGGCGTGCCAGATGCGGGTGCGCTCTTGTATCGAATCCATGGGGGTGAGGGACTGGACGCCGAGTTCCGTATCGATCCAGCGCCGCGAGAGGTTGTCCAGAATATGGATCTCGTGGCCCGCGTCGGAGAGATGCAATGATGTCGGCCAGCCGATAAAACCATCCCCGCCCATCACCGCAATCTTCATGGCGCCATCTCCTGGTTGTCGCGTCTATCGAAAATTACTTAGGAAGCGTGACAATTGTTCAATGCTTGCACCGCGGAAACTCTTGCGCCAAAGAGGGGCGGCACGTTGGAGAAAATTATGGTGGATCACGGTTTTTCGATTTCAGGTGAACTGACAGAGGCGGGCCACCGGCTGCTGCAGCGGGTCTATTACGAAGACACCGATTTCTCCGGGCTCGTCTACCACGCCCGCTATCTTCACTTCCTCGAGCGTGGACGTACCGACTATCTGCGCTGCCTCGGCGTCGAACAGCGCGAACTCATCACCGCTGACGAGGAGGGGCTGGTTTTCGTCGTCCACCGCATGGAGATCGACTTCAAGTCGCCGGCCCGGATGGACGATATCCTGACCGTGCTGACCCACACCGAAAAGGCCGGCGGCGCCAAGATGGTGCTCACGCAGGAAATTCGCCGCGGCGACACCCTGCTGATCGCCGCAAAGGTCATCATCGCGGTCATCAACGCCAGCGGTCGTCCGCGGCGGCTGCCGGAAACGCTGGCCGAGAAGTTTCTCGAAGGTGGCCAGCCGCTTTAGAAAGTATCAGGCACCGATTGTCGGCAGCATTGACATCAGTTCTTCGAGCGATGCGGTTAAATCCTTCCCTGCTGTGTCGATGACAATGCGTCGTTGCCGCCATGCTTGGTATTCACGCGTTACCACTGCATCCCAGCTGGGTAGCCTAAAATCGGCGATATCCGTCGTGCGCGTTTCGATCCGTCGGCGGTGCTCTACAGGATCAGAACAGACGACTTCGACCTGTACGGCTGCAACCTTCGCGTCGGCCGCGATGTCGAGCCAGGCTTGGCGGGTGGTTTCGATTGGGTTGACGGAATCGGCGATGACTGTTTGTCCAACCAGCAAATTTTCACGCGCCAGATTGTAGGCTATTACATAACCTTCCGCCGTAATCTCGGCCGTTAGTGATCCCCAAGACCTCAGTGCCTGTTCTATGGTGTCGATGCGAAGGTAGGTTGCCTGAAGTCGCCGCGCGAGCAGTTTTGCCAGAGATGATTTTCCCGATCCGGGTAGTCCCGCGAAGACGATGAGCATTTCATTTCCTCTGGAGCGTACTCAAATGACATGGCTGGGGTGACCAGATAAACCGGTTTTGTGTTCGCAGCATAAACAACATGGAAAGCGAGCGCACCATAAACGGCAACCGCGAATGGTTTTCGCGTAATGGTTTTGAATTTTGTGGATTTTACCTCTTGAATACAAACAGATAGGCGCGAAACTCGTAGGGTGAATTTAAACTATATTTAATTGATCTCATTCAGATCTGGCTAACATTTGTTGCCATCAAAGGTCTGATATGTCCGGCTTCCTCTCTAATCTCAAAATCGGCCAGCGCGTGCTTCTGCTCGCGGTCGTCGCTCTTCTCGGTATCGCGGCGATCTCCGCCATATTCATCGTGCAGGGGAATGTGGAAGCGGAATATCGCGCCACGACGGACCGGTTTGCGGCCGCGGAAGCCAAGACCGGCAAGCTGGCGACCACTGTCCTTCAGAACCGCAGGCATGAGAAAGACTTTCTGCTGCGCAAGGACGATGCCTCGGTGAAGAGCTTCGAGCAATCGACTGCCGATGCGCGCGGCATCGTGGCGGATCTCCGCAGTGATGCCGATCCCGCCGTACAGTCGAAGCTGGACGATATCGCCAAGCAATACGATGCCTATGCGGCCAACTTCGGCGTGCTCGTGGAAAAGAATGTTACGCTCGGCCTCGATCCATCGAAGGGTCTCGAAGGCGCAATGCGCGAAGCTGTCCATTCGATCGAGGATCAGCTGGGCGCGCTGAAGAACAACGACCTGATGGTCAGTATGTTGATGCTGCGGCGCCACGAGAAGGATTTCATCATCCGTCGTGATGCCAAGTACGTCGACCAGCACGCGGCCGAGACGAAGACGTTCGCCACGCTCGCGGCGAACGAACTCAAAGCCTTGGAGCAGCGCGGCCCGACCATGGATGCGCTCAAAGCCTACAGCGCTTCCTTCCAGAAATATGCGTCGGTGGTGCTTGAAGAGGTCGCCGCGCGCAATGCCACCTCCCAGAGCTACGCCGCCGTGGAGCCGATGATCATCGCGCTCGGCGAGGATTATGCGGCTGCGAAAGTCGCCAACCTTGCCGAGAACGAGCGGGTCGAGGCGCGCAACATGGTGTTCGTGATCGCGGCGCTCGCAACGACCGTTGTCGTTCTCATCCTGGCTGTCTTTGTCATCGGTCGTTCGATCGCCCGTCCGATTATCTCGGTGACGGGTGCCATGCGCATGCTTGCCGCCGGTGATATCGGTATCACGGTCCCCGGCCTTGGGCGCCGGGACGAAATCGGGTTGATGGCAGCGGCGCTTGAAGTGTTCAAGCAGGCGGCGGTTGCCAATCGCCGGCTGGAGGAGGAGGCCGCCGCCAACCGCGCGCAGGCCGAGGCCGATCGTATTCGCATGCAGGAGGAAGCGGAAGCTGCCGCCCAGGTTCGTCTTCGCCAGGCGACAGCCGGTCTTGCGGACGGGCTGCGGCGTCTTGCCGCTGGCGACCTGTCCTTCGAGCTCAGCGAGCCGTTTGCGCCGGATTTCGAACAGTTGCGGCATGACCTCAACCAGGCTGTCAATCAGCTCGGCCAGACGCTGGGTGAGGTTGCCGGCGCAACCCACTCGATCGACGGTGGCAGCAACGAGATCAGCCAGAGTGCCGATGACCTGTCGCGGCGAACCGAGCAGCAGGCGGCGTCGCTCGAGGAAACCGCTGCAGCACTCGACCAGATCACCGCCAACGTGTCGAACTCGTCGAAGCGGGCCGAGGAAGCACGCGGCGTCGCCGTCCAGGCAAACAGCAGCGCTGTTCAGTCCGGCACGGTGGTCAGCAACGCCGTCGATGCGATGCAGCGCATCGAGCAATCGTCTCACCAGATTTCGAACATTATCGGCGTGATCGACGAGATTGCGTTCCAGACGAACCTGCTGGCGCTCAACGCCGGCGTCGAAGCTGCCCGTGCAGGCGAGGCGGGCAAGGGCTTCGCCGTCGTGGCCCAGGAAGTCCGCGAGCTTGCGCAGCGTTCGGCGCTCGCTGCAAAGGAGATCAAGGAACTTATTCGCAATTCCAGCACCGAGGTGCAGACGGGCGTAAAGCTGGTCCGGGAGACGGGCGAGGCGTTGCAGAGTATCGGCCAGTACGTCGCCTCGATCAACCAGCACATGGACGCGATCGCCACTGCGTCGCGCGAACAGTCCATCGGTCTTGCCGAGGTCAATACCGCCGTCAACCAGATGGACCAGGTGACCCAGCAGAATGCCGCGATGGTGGAAGAGACCAACGCAGCCAGCGCGACCCTTGCCAAGGAGGCAAGCCGGCTGCGGCAGCTTATTTCCGGGTTCAATCTCGGCGCGCAAGGGCAGGGACATGGGCAAGGGCAGGCGAGAGCGCTTCGCGAGGTGGCCGCGGTCATGGCAACGCCACCGGCACACAGCCGCGCACCCATGAAGCGGGTCGCCAACGGCCCGGCCTATCAGGACGGCTGGTCGGAGTTCTAGGCGGCACCCAGAGCGACAATAAGGAACCGCCGGCGATTCGTTGTCCGGCGGTTTTTGCGTTCTGCCAAAACGCCGCAAGCGGGTTGTGATTTCGCGCTTGCAAAAACATGACTTTCATGTGAAGGAATTGCCGCGCGCAAGATGAGCGCTGTTTTCTGGTCATCGAACCTAGCTCTGACCAAGTAATCCAAGGGATAAATCTTCCGCCGATAGATTCGCCGTCATCATCCGACGCTAACGAACTATTAACCATAATAGTGTCTTACTCGGATTGTCAGAGTTTGTGCGGTGCACGCCTTCCTTTGACCAAATTTGACGGCAAGGAAGGCGGATAAGAGCTTGGAAGCTTGACCAGGGCTTTGGGCGGCGGCCGCCAGACACTTCTTGCGAGATCACTTTGTGCCGCCCGGTCAAGTGCCGGGCGTTTGGATTCGGGGATTTTGGATCAATGGAACAAGTAGGATTGGCAGCAGCAGCGACGGACGTCAGCCTCTGGTCGCTGTTCATGCAGGCAGGTCTCGTCGTCAAGCTGGTCATGCTCGGGCTGATTGCAGCCTCCGTCTGGACCTGGGCGATCGTTATCGACAAATATCTGGCTTATGGCCGCGCACGGCGCCAGTTCGACAAGTTCGAGCAGGTGTTCTGGTCGGGCCAGTCTCTGGAAGAACTCTACCGCTCGCTGTCCGAGCGCAACAACACCGGCCTTGCCGCGATCTTCGTCGCCGCGATGCGCGAGTGGAAGAAGTCCTTCGAGCGTGGTGCACGCTCGCCGATCGGCCTGCAGATGCGTATCGACCGCGCGATGGACGTGACGCTCGCTCGTGAATCCGAATATCTTTCCGCCCGCCTTGGTTCGCTGGCGACGATTGGCTCCGCCGGTCCGTTCATCGGTCTCTTCGGTACGGTCGTCGGTATCATGACATCGTTCCAGGCGATCGCCGGTTCGAAGTCGACCAACCTTGCAGTTGTTGCGCCGGGTATCGCCGAAGCGCTGCTCGCAACGGCTATCGGTCTCGTCGCCGCTATCCCGGCCGTTATCGCCTACAACAAGTTCTCCGCCGATGCCGGCAAGCTCTCGGGTCGCATGGAAGGTTTCGCGGATGAATTCTCCGCCATCCTCTCGCGCCAGATCGACGAGAAGCTGCAGCCGCGCGCGGCCGCTCAGTAACGGACGGAAACGGAGAGAACGATATGGGTATGGGTGCTCCAAGCGGTGGCGGTAGCGGCGGTGGCCGCGGTGGTCGTCGTCGCGGCGGCCGCAGAGGCGGTGCTATCTCCGAAATCAACGTGACGCCGCTCGTCGACGTCATGCTCGTGCTGCTGATCATCTTCATGGTGGCCGCGCCGATGATGACCGTCGGCGTGCCGATCGATCTGCCGGAAACGCAGGCCAAGGCGCTGAATTCCGAAACGCAGCCGATCACGATCTCGGTCAAGAACGACGGTACGGCGTTTCTTCAGGAAACCCCGATCCCGGTCGAGGAAATCGCCGCGAAGCTCGAGGCGATCGCCACCACCGGCTACAATGAACGTATCTTCGTTCGCGGCGACGCGACCGCGCCCTATGGCGTGATCGCCGACGTCATGGCGCGCATCCAGGGTGCGGGCTTCAAGAACATCGGCCTCGTGACGCAGCAGAAGAAGGACCAATAGCAAACGCTATGAAGGCCAGTATCGTCACATCTGCTGCTCTGCACTGTGCATTGCTCGCCTGGGCGCTGATTTCGATCGGCTCCCCGGAGCAATTCAAGGTCGAGGATTTCGAGGCGATGCCCGTCGACCTCGTGCCCGTCGAAGAAATGACGCAGATGCAGCAGGGCGACAAGACCGCCAAGCCGAGCGAAAAGCCGGCTCCGAAGCCGACGACCAAGCCGACCAATGTCGAAAACGCCGAGAACATGGGCGAGAACAAGGTCGACCTGAAGACGCCGCCGATCCCGAACGCCAAGCCAAACAACAACGAGAGCGCTGCTGCCCCGAAGGCGGTCGAAAAGCCTCTTCCCCAGAATGATCCTGTGCCGAACGAGGTCAAGGACATCATGAAGGAAGAGACGGACGTCGAGCCGCAGCAGGTTGCGTCGATTACGCCGCCGAAGCCCGAGATCACGCCGCCGACGCCCGAGAAGCCTCCGGAAAAGCCGCAGGAAACGCCAGAGCCGCCGAAGCCGGATGCGGAAGCCTTGCCGGACAAGGTGCCGACGCCTGTCGTCAAGCCGCAGGTGAAGCCGCCTGAACAGAAGCCGGCCGAAAAGCCGCCTGAGAAGAAGACGGACGACAAGGCCAAGAGCGACGAGAAGCCGACGGACAAGAAGCTGGCTGACAAGAAGCAGGAAAAGGCTAAGGCCTCGTCCTCGAAGCAGAGCGACTTCAACGCCGATGATATCGCGGCCCTGCTCAACAAGCAGGACCCGTCGAATGGCGGCGCCAAGAGTTCGACTGAGGTTGCTTCGCTCGGCGCCAAAAAGGCCACCGGTGGCTCCAAGCTCTCCATGAGCGAGATGGACGCGCTGCGCAGCGCCATTGCCGGCAACTGGTCGGTCATCCCTGGAATGGAAGGTGCGAGCGACGTTCGCATCAAGGTCCACATGAAGCTTGACCCGGATGGCAACATCATCGGTACGCCCGATGTCGAGGCCATCGGCGGCACCAACGAGGCAACGCGGATGGCGTTGGCGAGCGGTGCAAAGCGCGCCGTCATGAAGTCGTCGCCGTTCACGAACCTTCCGAAAGACAAATACGACGCCTGGGGCGAGGTCATCGTCAATTTCGACCCCAGCGATCTAGCCCTTTAAAATGCTGAAAGGCTTGTGCTCTATGACCAAGTGTTCTCTTTTCCGCGCCTTGATGGTCGCCGTCGGCATGATAACCACAGCGGTTATCGCCACGCCCGCGAACGCGCTTGTCGAAATCAACATCAACAAGGGCAACGTCGAGCCGCTGCCGATCGCGATCACCGACTTCCTGCAGGGCGACATGGGCGCGCAGGTGTCGCAGGTGGTAGCGGCCGACCTCCAGCGCTCCGGCCTTTTCGCACCCATCAACAAGAACGCCTTCATCGAGAAGATCTCCAATCCCGACGCCGCACCGCGCTTCGAGGACTGGAAGGTCATCAACGCGCAGGCGCTCGTCACGGGTCGCGTGACGCAGGAAAGCGATGGCCGCCTTCGCGCCGAGTTCCGCCTCTGGGATACCTTCGCCGGCACGCAGATGACCGGTCAGCAGTTCTACACGCAGCCTGAAAATTGGCGCCGCGTGGCGCATATCATTGCCGATGCGATCTACAAGCAGATCACCGGCGAAGAGGGCTATTTCGATACGCGCGTCGTCTTCGTGTCCGAATCCGGCACGAAGCAGGACCGCAAGCGCCAGCTCGCCATCATGGACCAGGACGGCTTCAACGTCCGCATGCTGACCAACGGCAGCGACCTCGTTCTGACGCCGCGCTTCTCGCCGAACCGGCAGGAAGTCACCTACATGTCCTTCGCCAACCAGCAGCCGCGCGTCTACCTGCTGCAGCTGGAAACCGGACAGCGCGAGGTTGTCGGCAACTTCCCGGGCATGACCTTCTCCCCGCGCTTCTCGCCGGATGGCCAGAAGGTCGTCATGAGCCTTCAGCAGGAAGGCAACGCCAATATCTACACGATGGACCTGCGTTCGCGCACCACGACGCGCCTGACCTCGACGGCCGCGATCGATACCTCGCCGTCCTATTCGCCTGACGGCGGCCGGATCGTCTTCGAAAGCGACCGCGGCGGCCACCAGCAGATCTACGTCATGAATGCCGACGGTTCCGGCCAGACGCGTATCTCCTTCGGCGACGGCAACTACTCCACGCCGGTCTGGTCCCCGCGTGGCGATCTGATCGCCTTCACCAAGCAGTCGGGCGGCAAGTTCTCGATCGGCGTGATGAAGCCGGATGGTTCGGGCGAGCGCATCCTGACGACCGGCTTCCACAACGAAGGCCCGACCTGGGCACCGAACGGCCGTGTGATCATGTTCTTCCGCCAGGCGGCGGGTGCGGGCGGTCCGCAGCTCTATTCGATCGATCTGACCGGTTACAACGAGCAGATGATCAAGACCCCGGCATACGCTTCCGACCCGGCCTGGTCGCCGCTTCTGGAGTAGGAAAGACTGTGGATGTGCCTTCTTGTCGCCGCAAAAATCCTCGATTTGGGCGACAGAGGGACAAATCAACCATTCGTTAACCATAATTCTTGAAAGCCGATTAACCTAGTAAGGTTACAGTCCGGCAACCCTAATCAAGTCGCAAGGAGACCGGCCATGAGCCGAATTCACACCCCGGCAATGAGCCGCATGCAGAATTTCGCCCGTAACCCCGTCATGATCGCGCTCGTTGCCGGTCTTGCTCTGGCTGGTTGCGCGAACAAGAAGAACATGGCCAACAGTGCCGGCGATCTCGGCCTTGGCGCCGGTGCCGCAACGCCGGGCTCTGCCCAGGACTTCACCGTCAACGTCGGCGACCGCATCTTCTTCGACACCGACTCCACCTCGATCCGTGCAGACGCTGCCCAGACGCTCGACCGTCAGGCTCAGTGGCTCGGCCGTTATCCGAAGTATGCGATCACCGTCGAAGGCCACGCCGACGAACGCGGCACGCGCGAATACAACCTTGCTCTCGGCGCTCGCCGTGCGGCTGCTGCCAAGGACTACCTCGCTTCGCGCGGCGTTCCGGCTCAGCGCATGAAGACGATCTCCTACGGCAAGGAACGTCCGGTTGCTGTCTGCGACGACATCTCCTGCTGGTCGCAGAACCGCCGCGCCGTTACCGTTCTCGGCGGCGCTGGCATGTAATTGCCTTCCCGGCACCGAATTGCCGGGTTCTATTACAAATTGGAAAGGCGGCTCCATCGCGAGCCGCCTTTTCTTTTTGAACACACTTTGGCCGAACTCCGTTGCTTTTTGAAAGCAATTGGAAAAATCTCCTGTTCGTGCCATCGAGGCGCGAAGAATCACTGGGACAGGACGAACCATATGAAGAAACTTGTCGTGGCGGGCATGCTTTGCCTCGCAGCGGTGGCCGGGGCAGGCCAGTCGGCGAATGCGACGTCGCTATTCGGCTGGCACGTGGGCGGCAAGCCCGCGGACCGTCAGCAGGATGCCCCTGTTGTCAACGTGCAGGCCGCCGGCGGTGCCGAGGTCCGTATTCAGCAGCTCGAAGAGCAGCTTCGCCAGCTGAACGGCCGCATTGAGGAGATGAGCTTCCAGCTGCTGCAGATGCAGGAAACGATCCGCAAGGCGCAGGAAGACAACGAATTCCGCTTCCAGGAACTGGAAAAGGGTGGCGGCAGCGCTGCCGGCAGCGGCGGCAAGACGATGAAAAAGAGCGAAGCCGTCGTGCCTCCGGCCCAAGGCGGGCAGGGGGGTGACGATGTCGCCCGTGTAATCACCGCACCGCAGGGGGCCGACACGGCTCCCTCGACGGACGTTCCGGCGAATGACGGTCTTGGCCAACCGCCGAAGCAGCTTGGGTCGATGCAGTTCGACCAGAATGGCAATCCGATCGGCGGCTCCGTCAATCCGGGCGCTGATGTCGGTTCCGGCCCTCTTCCCGATGTGGATTCGGGCAAGTCGTCGCAGACGGCGTCGCTCGGCAGCGAGAACGACCAGTACAAGGCCGCTTACGGCCATGTGCTTTCCGGCGACTATTCGACCGCGGAACAGGAGTTCAATCAATACATCGCTCAGTATCCAGCAAGCGCTCGCGCGGCCGACGCCAATTTCTGGCTCGGTGAAGCACTCTATTCCCAGGGTAAGTACAACGAGGCGGCAAAGACCTTCCTGAACGCGCACCAGAAATTCGGCAGCTCGGAAAAGGCTCCGGAGATGCTCTTGAAGCTCGGCATGTCGCTGGCCGCTCTCGACAACACCGAAACTGCCTGCGCTACGCTCAAGGAAGTATCGAAGCGCTATCCGAAGGCCTCGCGCGCCGTCATAACCAAGGTCGCCAGCGAACAGAAGCGCCTCGCCTGCTAAGGCCTTCCGGTTTTGCGCCCGGATGGCACACTTTCTCCTGAAACGGCCACACGCCGCTTTCTGGACGCGCTGACAAAGCCCTCGCGCATACTCGTCGCGATTTCGGGCGGCAGCGATTCAACTGGCCTGCTCGTTGCCCTTGCCGACGCGCTGAAAGCCGCTCGCAACTCCTCAATATCCCTCTGTGCGGCAACGGTTGATCACGCGTTGCGTGCTGACTCAGCAGACGAAGCGCGACAGGTCGCCGCTCTCTGCCACTCCCTCGGCATTCCCCACGTCACGAAAACCTGGCTTGGACCAAAGCCGAAGACCGGCATCATGGCGGCGGCGCGCGATGCCCGTTACGAACTGCTCGCGGAAGCCGCCGATGAACTCGCGGCAGATCTCGTCGTGACCGGCCATACCTTCGATGATCAGCGCGAAACGCTTGTCATGCGCGGTGCCCGCTCGGAGGCGGAAAGCACGGGAATTGCTGATCTTGTCCTGTTTGACCGGCGCCTGTGGATTGCCCGTCCGTTTCTCTCATGTCTGCGCGAGGACATCCGGGCTGTGTTGCGTGCGCGCCAGTTGCAGTGGCTCGATGACCCAAGCAATGACGATCCGAAATACGAGCGCGTCCGCATGCGTCTCGCCTTGAAGGACCATGCGGCTGCGGCACCGTTAATGGATGCGGGCGACAGGCGGGCGAGCCTCGCCGAAGATGCTGCCCGGTGGCTCGCCGCGCATTTCGTTGTTCACGCTTCGGTGTTGGGTCAGGTGTCGCTGGCCGGTCTTGTCGCCGATCGGTCGGTTCTCGAATATGCGCTGTCTCGTCTCGCCGCCGTTTTTGGCGGCCAGCCCTATGCGCTGGGGCGCGAACAGACAGATGCTCTTCTTGCCCTTATCGAAAAACGCGAGCTCGCACGCATGACGGCGGGGAGGGTGGTGTTCGACTTGCGTCGCAACGGGCTTTTTCTCTGCCGGGAGAGCCGTGGCATCCTGCCGCTGGTTCTTCCCGAAGGCGGATGCGGAATATGGGATGGCCGGTTCGAAATCAGGAACCACGATCGAGGGGCTGTCTGGATCGAAGCCGCGGGCTCGGCCGCCATGCCGACCGCCAACGATCTGCAGGCGCTTCCGAAATCGGCTCTGCGCCGGGCATATGCGGCTTTGCCACGCTTTGTCGACGCCAACGGCGAAGCTCTGTCTGCAGGCCGCGCCGGGAAAGTTTTGGTGACGCCTTATTTCGCTCCGTTCGACCGTTTTTTGACACGATTTGACGTCATCTTTGCGGATAGCCTTGCGGCTGCTTTTGGAACACGCCCCTATCCAAAAGCGCCTTTAGGTCTTATTGACGGAAAAACCATCTAACGGACCGGTTTGCCTTGGCATTCGCCTGACGCACTCCTATGTTAGGAGCCAAATATGACGGTCGCCATGAGGCGCTCGTTCCAGTGCTGGGGAGTTCGATGAACCCTAATTTACGTAATTTCGCCTTGTGGGCAATCATAGCGCTCTTGCTGATTGCCCTGTTCAGTATGTTCCAGACGTCGCCGGCGCAGACCAGCTCCCGCGATATCCCTTACTCGCAGTTCCTGCGCGAAGTGGATGCGGGCCGCGTCAAGGAAGTCGTCGTCACGGGTAACCGTGTCTCCGGCAGCTATATTGAAAACGGCACCACCTTCCAGACCTATACGCCTGTCGTCGACGACAACCTGCTTGATCGTCTGCAGAGCAAGAACGTTCTCGTTTCGGCGCGGCCTGAAACCGATGGTTCGTCTGGCTTCCTGAGTTATCTCGGCACGCTGCTGCCGATGCTGCTGATCCTCGGCGTCTGGCTGTTCTTCATGCGGCAGATGCAGGGCGGTTCGCGCGGCGCGATGGGCTTCGGCAAGTCCAAGGCCAAGCTGCTGACGGAAGCGCACGGCCGTGTCACCTTCGATGACGTCGCAGGTGTCGACGAAGCCAAGCAGGACCTTGAGGAAATCGTCGAATTCCTGCGTGATCCGCAGAAGTTCCAGCGTCTGGGCGGCAAGATTCCGCGCGGCGTGCTGCTGGTTGGCCCTCCCGGCACCGGTAAGACGCTTCTCGCCCGCTCCGTTGCAGGTGAAGCCAACGTTCCGTTCTTCACGATCTCCGGTTCCGACTTCGTCGAAATGTTCGTCGGCGTCGGCGCAAGCCGCGTCCGCGACATGTTCGAGCAGGCCAAAAAGAACGCGCCTTGCATCATCTTCATCGACGAAATCGACGCCGTCGGCCGCCATCGTGGCGCCGGTCTTGGCGGCGGTAACGACGAACGCGAGCAGACGCTGAACCAGCTGCTGGTCGAAATGGATGGCTTTGAAGCAAACGAAGGCATCATCCTGATCGCTGCGACCAACCGTCCCGACGTTCTCGATCCGGCGTTGCTGCGTCCGGGCCGTTTCGACCGTCAGGTCGTGGTTCCGAACCCCGACATCGTTGGCCGCGAGCGCATTCTCAAGGTGCATGCGCGCAACGTGCCTCTGGCGCCGAATGTCGATCTCAAGGTTCTGGCTCGCGGGACGCCTGGTTTCTCCGGTGCAGACCTGATGAACCTCGTCAACGAAGCTGCCCTGATGGCTGCGCGCCGCAACAAGCGCGTCGTCACCATGCAGGAATTCGAAGACGCCAAGGACAAGATCATGATGGGTGCCGAGCGCCGCTCGTCCGCCATGACCGAGGCCGAAAAGAAGCTGACTGCCTATCACGAAGCCGGTCACGCCATCACCGCGTTGAAGGTGCCTGTTGCGGATCCTCTGCACAAGGCAACCATCATCCCGCGCGGCCGAGCGCTCGGCATGGTCATGCAGTTGCCGGAAGGCGACCGCTATTCCATGAGCTACAAGTGGATGGTGTCGCGTCTGGTCATCATGATGGGTGGTCGTGTTGCCGAAGAACTGACGTTCGGGAAAGAGAACATCACCTCGGGTGCGTCGTCCGATATCGAACAGGCGACCAAGCTTGCCCGTGCGATGGTCACGCAGTGGGGCTTCTCGGATGCGCTTGGCCAGGTCGCCTATGGTGAAAACCAGCAGGAAGTGTTCCTGGGCCACTCGGTTTCGCAGTCGAAGAACGTGTCCGAAGCGACCGCTCAGACGATCGACACGGAAGTTCGCCGCCTTATCGATGACGCCTACCAGGAAGCGCGCCGTATTCTCACCGACCACCACGACGAGTTCGTGGCGATCGCCGAGGGGCTGCTCGAATACGAAACTCTGACCGGCGAGGAGATCAAGGCATTGATTCGCGGAGAGAAGCCGTCGCGCGATCTTGGCGACGATTCCACCCCGACACGCGGCTCCGCCGTGCCGAAGACCGGCACTCGCCCCGCAGCCAAGGGCGACGAGACCGAAGGCGGTCTGGAGCCTCAACCGCATTGATTTCCTTTGGAAATGATCGAGCGGCCGGGTACCCGTGATGGTGCCCGGCCGTTTTCGTTGGTAACGGGATATAATGAGTTTTCTCGCTAATTTACGTGATGGCGGCCGCAATTTATGTCATGCCGCTGACATGAGGAGGCCTCAATCAGGGCTTTTCTAGCGAAATTCGGCGCCCAAAGGCGCGAGATTGCTAAAATGGTAGTGCGCAGCCCAAAGGGCGCGCCCAAGGCACAGGGGTGCATATGAAAAGACGATATTTCGGTACGGACGGTATCCGCGGTCAATCCAACGTGTTCCCGATGACACCGGATCTGGCGATGCGGGTCGGCATTGCGGTTGGAACAATCTTTCGCCGTGGCAACCACCGTCACCGGGTCGTTATCGGCAAGGATACGCGCCTCTCGGGCTACATGCTGGAAAACGCCATGGTGGCAGGCTTTACCGCCGCCGGGCTTGATGCCTTCGTTCTCGGTCCTATTCCGACGCCCGCCGTCGCCATGCTGACGCGGTCGTTGCGCTGCGATATCGGCGTCATGATCTCTGCGTCGCATAACCCTTATGAGGACAATGGCATCAAGCTGTTCGGACCTGATGGTTACAAGCTGTCCGACGACCTAGAAGCGCAGATCGAAGACCTGCTCGATAAGGACCTGTCATCGCAGCTGGCGAAGTCGGACGATATCGGCCGGGCCAAGCGTATCGATGGTGTTCACGACCGCTATATCGAGCATGCCAAGCGCACGCTTCCCCGCGATGTCACGCTGCAGGGCCTGAGGATCGCGATCGATTGCGCCAACGGCGCCGCCTACAAGGTGGCCCCCGCCGTGCTCTGGGAACTCGGCGCCGAGGTTGTCACCATCGGCAATGAGCCGAACGGCACCAACATCAATCTCAACTGCGGCTCGACCAGCCCGGTCGCCCTTCAGAAGAAGGTGGACGAGGTGCGGGCCGATATCGGCATTGCGCTCGATGGCGACGCCGACCGGGTGATCATCGTCGACGAGAACGGTGCCGTTGTCGATGGCGACCAGCTGATGGCCGTGATCGCCGAAAGCTATGCCGAAAGCCAGCAACTGCGGGGCGGCGGCCTCGTTGCAACCGTCATGTCCAATCTGGGCCTCGAGCGGTTCCTGCAAGACAAGGGTCTCGACCTCGTGCGCACGGCGGTCGGCGACCGCTACGTGGTCGAGCACATGCGCCAACACAACTACAATGTCGGCGGCGAACAGTCCGGCCACATTGTGCTGTCAGACTATGGCACGACCGGCGATGGCCTTGTTGCCGCGCTGCAGATCCTTGCGGCCGTCAAGCGCACCGGAAAGACCGTCAGCGAAGTCTGCCGTCGTTTCGAGCCGGTGCCGCAGCTGTTGCGCAACGTTCGCATCTCCGGTGGCAAGCCGCTGGAGGACATCCAGGTCCAGAAGGCGATTGCCGATGCCGAGGCAGAGCTGTCAAAGAGCGGTCGTCTCGTGATCCGTCCGTCTGGAACCGAGCCCCTGATCCGTGTCATGGCCGAGGGCGACGATCGAAGCCAGATCGAGCGGATCGTGAACGATCTGATTGGCACCATCTCCAGCGTCCGCACGGCGGCGTAACAGACTGTCCTGGAGGGTCGGCGCTCCAGCGCCGGCGCCTCGCCTCTGACCGCTCTTGCGATCAACGGGGAGCGATCCTAGGCGATCATGTCGGGAAAGGCGCCCTTCAGAACATCGAGCGCTTCGGTGGAGTCGACATACTTCACCTCGCGGCGGCTACTTCTGCCGAGCCCACATAGGATCTGAAAAGTCAAAATCATCGATATCTGCAGTCGTCGTGACTTGTAGCCAAGCCACTCGGTGAACGGCGGTCGCGTTTCCGTCGGTCTGGTTCTGGCGATCATGCTGCGCCTGATCGAGTGGGAGATGGGGTTGCTCTTGCTGAGAATGCTTGTCTGTATGGCGCATGCCGGCTCGATCTGGACCTTACGGAGGTCCAGCGTCAGGTTGACTGCGGCATCAGCCAGCGGAAGCATGGTCTTGAAGCTGGAGAGCAGTTTTCGGGCGCCTTCCGGCCAGAGCAGGTAGGCGGCCGCGCCCGCGCTGTCGCGGAAAATTCGTGCGATGGTATAATCGCCGACGCCGAGCGGCGCCCGACGCCCGAGCGTCTTTTTCGCGCCGAAAGTTTCAAGATTGACGCAATCGACGTTTTTCAAGGCGGCGGCGGCCTGCAGAATCGCCGGAGTGTCTGTGGCGAGGATGGCGTCGTCTTCAATGATGAGCATGGGGTCGCTCGAGCGTGAAACGATCTCCCAGGCTCGCCTATGGCTGAGGGCGCAGGCCACCTCCGTATCGCGCAGGCGTCGAGCCCAACGCCGCTGCAGATGTGCCATCTCCGGTGCCGGCACATCGAAGGTTGTCGTGGCATCCACGAACTCGAATGCAAGGCCAAGGCGCTGAAGTTGGAAAAGCTGCAGTGCGCGGCGGTCTGCTGACGAGGCCATGCTGATGACCAAAGTACCTGGTGTCTGATGCACGAGAAATTGCTCCGGGCCGATCTGCAGCAGCCAAACGCCGCTATTGCCATGTTGACAATAGGGGCACTCCGCTCCGGTTCCAATGTTCCCCCGGATTTAGGTGTCCTGCGCACTCTGTGCAAGCGGATCGGTACACCAGTCCGGGCCGGTTGGCCGGTTTCGTGGCCGGGCGATGGTTTATGACCTGATAAAAATCACGGTAAACAATCGTAGTTAAGCCCGTTTTAACGTTCCCACTTCATTATCCATCTCGAAACGAGTCCGACTGGCAGCGATTGGTCCTGCCATACCCCGAACTTTGGAGTGGGATCCATGAAAAGAAGCCTGTCCGGCATTTTTGCCGCCTTGCTGATCACATCGAATGCCTTTGCCGCAGACCTCGCGCCGGAACCGGTGCCGGAGATGCCCCCAGAAGTCGTCGTTACCGAAGCGACCGGCTGGTATCTTCGCGGCGACGTCGGTTACGGTTGGTCCGATCTGCGTGGCGCTAGCTACTTCCAGGGCAGCAATGCCAGCGAAGTCGACTTTCAGACCGCTGATCTGCGTGATGCCTTTACCGGTGGCGTCGGTGTCGGTTACCAGGTCAACAACTACTTCCGCACCGATTTGACGCTCGACTACTTCGGATCCGCTGATTTCCACGGTTCGACGGTCGGAAGCTGCGGTGTTGCGGTTGCTTGTACCTCCAGCGATATTTCTTCGCTGACGGCATGGAGCCTGATGGCAAACGCCTATGTCGATCTGGGAACCTACGGCTACGTCACTCCGTATGTGGGCGCCGGTATTGGTGGGACCTACGTCAACTGGAAGGGCCTGAGGAATACGTCGTGCGAAACCGGCAACTCTTCGAACTGCGATGACACCTTCACGCATGATGGAAAGAGCAGCTGGCGCTTCAGCTACGCCTTGATGGCCGGCGCCACGATCGACGTCACCTGCAACGTCAAGGCAGATGTCGGCTATCGCTTCCTCCACGTCGATGACGGCGAGATGTTCGGCTACAACGCGGGCGGTGGCCCCGGCCGTGACAAGGGCTTCAACGTTCATGAAGCGCGCATCGGTGCCCGTTATCTCTTCGGCGGCTGCGCTGCTCCCTATGAGCCGCCTCCGGCGCCTATCGTCTACAAGTAAGTTCACCGCAGATGCTTACAAAGCCGCCCCGACCGGGCGGCTTTTTCGTTTGTGGCAATGTGTCAGTGGAGGCAGCTTGGTCGCGCCTGCGTCAAAAAGTCCTCCGGCTGCGACACTTGCCCGTTGACTAATTCGGGCTCGATCTATATCCACGGCGGCGGGACACCTCTCCCCAACGAGAGGCTAATTACCTGGAAGGGTATACACATGGCCACTGCCACCGCGAAGCCGGACGTTCGTCCGAACAACACCCATTTTTCTTCTGGCCCTTGCTCGAAGCGCCCCGGTTGGTCGCTCGAAGCCCTTTCCGACGCGCCGCTTGGCCGTTCGCACCGTGCGAAGATCGGAAAGACGAAGCTCAAGCAGGCCATTGATCTCACACGCGAAGTTCTCGAAGTGCCGGCGGATTACCGCATCGGCATCGTGCCCGCTTCCGATACCGGCGCCGTCGAAATGGCGCTCTGGTCGCTGCTCGGCGAGCGCGGCGTCGACATGGTCGCCTGGGAAAGCTTTGGCGCCGGTTGGGTCACCGACGTCGTCAAGCAGCTGAAGCTCAAGGACGTTCGCAAGATCGAAGCCGGTTACGGCGAACTGCCCGATCTCTCGACCATCGATTTCGACCGCGACGTCGTCTTCACCTGGAACGGCACCACCTCGGGCGTTCGCGTTCCGAATGGCGATTTCATTCCCGCCGACCGCAAGGGCCTGACGATCTGCGATGCGACCTCTGCCGCCTTTGCGCAGAACCTCGATTTCGCCAAGCTCGATGTCGTCACCTTCTCCTGGCAGAAGGTTCTCGGCGGCGAGGGCGCTCATGGCGTCATCATCCTGTCGCCGCGCGCCGTCGAGCGTCTGACGACCTACGCACCGGCGTGGCCGCTGCCGAAGATCTTCCGCATGACCTCGGGCGGTAAGCTGATCGAGGGCATCTTCACCGGCGAAACCATCAACACGCCGTCGATGCTCTGCGTCGAGGACTATATCGATGCGCTGCTGTGGTCGAAGGACGTCGGCGGCCTGAAGGGCCTGATGGCTCGCGCCGACGCCAACGCCAAGGTCATCGCCGACTTCGTCGCTGCCAACGACTGGATCGCCAACCTTTCGGTCAAGGCCGAGACGGCTTCCAACACGTCGGTCTGCCTGAAGATCACCGACAAGGACGTTCTGGCGCTCGACGCCGACGGCCAGGCGAACTTTGCCAAGGGCATCGTCAGCCTGCTCGACAAGGAAGGTGTCGCCTACGACATCGGCCATTACCGCGACGCGCCGTCTGGCCTTCGCATCTGGGCCGGCGCCACGATCGAAACTGCAGACATGCAGAAGCTGATGCCGTGGCTTTCCTGGGCGTTTTCGACCCAGAAGGCTACGCTTTCCCAGGCTGCTGCCTGAGTTGATCGCATCCGGCTCCGCTGAAAAAGCGGAGCCTCGCAATCCCGATTACATTCCATCGTTGAACCTTTTGAAGGAAGCCCCCAATGGCACCTCGCGTTCTCGTATCCGACGAACTGTCGGAAACCGCCGTCCAGATCTTCCGTGATCGCGGCGTCGAAGTCGATTTCCAGCCGCAGCTCGGCAAGGACAAGGACAAGCTCGCCGAAATCATCGGCAATTATGACGGTCTCGCCATCCGCTCGGCCACCAAGGCGACGGAAAAGCTGATCGCCGCCGCTGCTAACCTCAAGGTTATCGGCCGCGCCGGCATCGGCGTCGACAATGTCGATATCCCGGCTGCGTCGAAGCGCGGTATCATCGTCATGAACACGCCGTTCGGCAACTCGATCACGACCGCCGAACACGCCATCGCACTGATGTTCGCCGTTGCCCGCCAGCTGCCGCAGGCCGATGCCTCGACGCAGGCCGGCAAGTGGGAAAAGTCGAAGTTCATGGGTGTCGAGATCACCGGCAAGGTGCTCGGCGTCATCGGCGCCGGCAATATCGGCGGCATTGTCTGCAAGAAGGCGATCGGCCTCGGTATGCACGTTCTGGCCTATGACCCCTTCCTGTCGGCCGAGCGCGCCCAGGAGATGGGCGTCACCAAGGTCGAACTCGACGAGCTGCTCGCCAAGGCGGATTTCATCACGCTCCACGTTCCGATGACCGACAAGACCCGCGGCATTCTCGGTCGCGAAAACCTTGCCAAGACCAAGCCCGGCGTTCGCATCATCAACTGCGCCCGCGGTGGCCTTGTTGACGAAGCGGCACTCGCCGACGCCATCAAGTCCGGCCATGTGGCTGGTGCCGGCTTCGACGTGTTCGAAGTCGAGCCTGCCAAGGAAAGCCCGCTGTTCGGGCTGCCGAACGTCGTCTGCACGCCGCATTTGGGCGCATCGACCACGGAGGCTCAGGAAAACGTTGCCCTGCAGGTCGCCGAGCAGATGTCGGACTATCTCGTCAAGGGCGCCGTCTCCAACGCCATCAACATGCCGTCGATCACCGCTGAAGAGGCGCCGATCCTGAAGCCGTTCATCAAGCTCGCCGACGTTCTCGGCGCCTTCGTTGGTCAGGTGTCTGAAGATCCGATCAAGGAAATCGAGATCCTCTATGACGGCGCCACCGCCACGATGAACACCAAGGCGCTGACCTCGGCGCTGCTGGCAGGCCTCATCCGCAACCAGGTCGCCGACGTCAACATGGTTTCGGCACCGATCATGATCAAGGAAAAGGGCATCGTGCTCTCCGAGGTCAAGCGCGACAAGACCGGTGTTTACGACGGCTACATCAAGCTCACGGTGACCACCGACAAGCAGACCCGCTCCGTTGCCGGCACGGTGTTCTCCGATGGCAAGCCGCGCTTCATCCAGATCAAGGGCATCAACCTTGACGCCGATGTCGGCGCCAACATGGTCTACATCTCGAACACCGACGTTCCCGGCATGATCGGCTTCATCGGCACGACGCTCGGTGCGGCCAACGTCAACATCGCCAACTTCCAGCTCGGTCGCGGCGAGCAGGGCGGCGATGCGATCGCGCTGCTTTACGTCGATGGACCGGTCAGCGACGACGTGCTTGCAAAATTAACTGCGAACACTGCAATCCGACAGGCCAAGCCTCTCGTATTTGCTGTTGATTGAGCTTTCCTCCCAAGGGAAACATACAAAAGCCCGGCGCAGGCGACTGCGCCGGGCTTTTGCTTTGCTCGGTGACTGTTCCCTGGGCCGCGCGGCTATTCCTGCGGGCGCAGCAGCCTGAGGGCGTTGATCGTGACGAGGACAGTTGCACCGGTATCCGCCAGGATCGCGGGCCAGAGGCCGGTGATGCCGGCGATGGTGGTGACCAGAAATACGGCCTTCAGCCCGAGCGCGATGGTGATGTTCTGCATGATGTTGCGCATCGTCCGCTTGGAAAGGGCGATCATGGACGCCACGTCGCTTACCCGTCCGTGGAGGATGGCTGCATCGGCGGTCTCCAGCGCAACGTCGGTACCACCGCCCATGGCAATGCCGACGTCGGCGGCGGCCAAGGCGGGTGCATCGTTGATGCCGTCCCCAACCTTGGCGACGACAAAACCCTCACGCTTCAAATCGCCCACGATGCGCTGCTTGTCCTCAGGCATCAGCTCGGCGCGAACCTCGATGCCGAGCGTCTCCCCAATCGCGGTTGCCGTGCGCCGATTATCTCCCGTCAGCATGACCACCTTGACGCCTGCGGTTTTCAGGGCGTCGATGCCTGCTTTCGCGTCGTCGCGCGGCTCGTCGCGCATGGCGATGGCGCCAGCCAATACACCGTCGGCAATCAGGACGGAGACCGTCTTGCCCTCATCGTTCAGCGAGGCGATCCGCGTGGTCTGATCGGGAGAGAGTGGAATGCGCTCGTCGGCGGCCTTGGGAGAGCCGAAGAATATCTCGACCCCTTCGACCGTTCCTGTCACGCCCTTTCCCGGCAGGGCGCCCGGGTTGATTGCCGGTGTCGTCGCGATGCCTTCCTCCGCTGCTCTGGCGAGGATTGCAACGGCCAGGGGATGGCTTGAACCAGCCTCGAGGGCGGCGGCGTATTTCAGCACATCGGCTTCTGTTCGCCCGAAGCCCAGGACGTCGGTGACCTTTGGTTTGCCGGCCGTCAGCGTGCCCGTCTTGTCGACGGCGACGGCGGTAACCTTGCCGAGCGTTTCCAGCACCGCCCCACCCTTCAGCAGCAGTCCGCGACGCGCGCCCGCCGAAAGCGAGGCTGCGATTGCGGCGGGCGTGGAGATCACCAGCGCGCAGGGGCAACCGATCAGGAGGATGGCAAGGCCCTTGTAGACCCATTCGCTCCAGATGCCGCCGGCAAGGAGAGGGGGCAGGATGGCGACGAGTGCGGCCACGGCGACCACGCCCGGGGTGTAATAACGGGAAAAGCGGTCGATGAAGCGCTCCGTCGGTGCCTTCGATTCCTGTGCTTCCTCAACCAGCTTGACGACGCGGGCGATCGTGTTGTCGGCGGCTGCAGCCATGACCCTGACCCGCAGCGCGGTGTCGCCGTTCACGGTGCCTGCGAAGACGATGTCGCCTTCGGTCTTGCGCACGGGAGTGCTTTCACCTGTCACCGGTGCCTCGTCGATCCCGCTTTCGCCGGAAAGAATGACGCCATCGGCAGAAATCCGGTCGCCGGGGCGAACGAGGATCGTCGATCCGACGGTCAATTGTTCTGCCGGGATCTCCCGTGTCTGGCCGTTCTCCTCCAGAATCGCACTCTTCGGCACAAGGGTCGTCAGGGACTGGATGCTTTCGCGCGCCTTACCTGCGGCCACGCCTTCCAGCAGCTCGCCCACAAGGAAGAGGAACACGACGGTGGCTGCTTCCTCGCCGGCATGGATGATGACGGCGCCGACGGCGGCGATTGTCATCAGCATCTCGATCGAGAAGGGTGTGCCGGCCAGCGCAGCCATTATGGCGCGGCGGGCAATCGGGACGAGACCGACCAGTATGGCGGCTACGAAGGCGTAAGGCGCGATCTGCGGCACGAGGTGGCCGATTGCATAGGCGACGACAAGAGCGGCGCCAGAGGCGATCGTCAGGCGACCCTTTCGGCTCTGCCACCAGGGGCCGGACATCGGGGTATGATCGTGGCCATGCAGGCCTTCGATCTCCGCTGCCTTTCCGTGCTCGCTGCCGTGATCGTGGTGTGCATGGTCGTGCCCCCCTTGGTCATGGCCATCGTGCTCATGGTGATGATGGTCGTGATCGCATGTTGCATGGCTGGGGGCTTCGTGCCCGTGTTTGGCATGATCGCCCGTGGGCGCCAGGGAATAGCCGAGGCCGGTCACCTTTCTCTCGATGGCCAAGAGATCACTGCTGCCGTCGTAGCGCACGGTCATCGTGGCCGCCGTAACCGATACCTTGACGTCAGCCACGCCGGGCATTCGACGGACGGCGGTATCGATCTTGGCAGCGCAACTGGCGCAATCCATGCCACCCACTCTGTACCGTTTCTCGACCGTTTCACCCATGACATGCTTCCTTGAGATTTGGATGCACCTTTCCTACATCCTCTAGTGGCTAGAGGTGCAAGTGGAAAAACATGAAGAAGATTACTATTGGAGAAGCCTCCCGGCAAAGTGGCGTGAAGGTGCCGACCATCCGGTACTACGAGAGCATCGGACTGCTGGCCGAGCCCAACCGCAGCGAAGGGAACCAGCGCTCCTACGAGCCGTCGGATCTGCGCCGGCTCGCCTTCATCCGGCACGCCCGCGAACTCGGCTTCGAAGTGGATGCCATTCGTGCGCTGCTGACCCTTCAGGACGACCCGAACCAGTCCTGCGCGTCGGCCGATGCGATTGCCAAGGCGCGTCTTGTGGAGGTCGAACAGCGTATCCGTAGCCTGACGGCGTTGAAGGCTGAGCTTGAGACGATGATCAAGGGATGTGTGCACGGCCGTGTCGACGAGTGCAGGGTGATCGAGGTTCTGGCTGATCATGGCCAGTGTACTCATTCGCACCACTGAAACGCGGGGAAAAGGCAAAAAGCCGGAGCGTAACGCCGCCTTGTTGCACAACTGGAAGGCGTTCGCCTAAAGTTTAGGCGAACTATGATTCTGATTTCATTTAGTTTTTTCGATTATAACAAGTCGGTCCGCCCTCAATATTTCATGTGATTTTGCCATGACCGGCCTTTTGACAGCACTTGTTCCTATCGATGCGCCCAACGATGATTTCCAATCGTTGTTTGCGACCCATCCATCGCCGATGTGGGTCTACGATCCGGACACCTTGCGCTTTTTGATTGTCAACAACGCCGCGGTCGATCTCTACGGATATTCGCCACAGCAATATGCCAGGATGACCGTTCTCGACATTCGGCCCGCGCAGGAGCGTCGGCGAATGCTGGATGCCGTGTACGCACGCACTGATATGGAAAAGGCCGAGCGCTGGACGCATCTCAAGGCGAATGGCGAGATGCTGGAGGTACTGACCTACGGTCGCGCGGTGCGCTTTGACGGTCGTGATGCCATCCTGGCGATTGTGCAAGACCGCACCGAGGTCAATGCCGCGCATCGGGAGGTGACCGATACGCGCTCGCTTCTCGACAGTATCGTCGACAATCTGCCGGTCGGCGTCTTCGTGAAGGACATGGAAGCGGATGGTCGCTACATTCTGTTCAACGAGGCCTGCGGATCAATCGTCGGCTTCAATGCGGCAGACGTGATCGGCCAAAGCGACCGCGCGATCTTCGACGACAAGCAGACGGCCATCTTCAGGGAACAGGATGCCCAGGCATTCGAGGCCGTTTCCACGATCAGCTTCGAGGAGACGATGCGCCGCGTCGACGGCGTGCCGCGCATACTGCGGACGGTGAAACGCGCCTTGCCGGCGCCGCATGGTTCCGAACCGCGCTATCTGCTCGGCATATCGCAGGATGTGACGGAAGAGCGTTCAGTCGAGGCACGCCTTGCCTACATGGCCATGCACGATGCGCTGACCGGCTTGCCGAACCGCGCTTATTTCTCCGAGCATATCCAGCGCGAGGCGGCGCACGCCAGTGCCGAAAGCCCGATCGCGCTCCTCTATCTCGACGTGGATCATTTCAAGCACATCAACGACAGCAAGGGACACGCGGCGGGGGATGCGTTGCTCTGCCAGGTGGCCGCGCGCCTGACGGAGCTTGTGAAGGACGGTGACCTTGTCGCCCGCCTTGGCGGCGATGAGTTCGCACTCGTGCTGCGGCTTACCGAGGATGGCTGTATCGAACGTTTTGCGGAACGCCTGCTCACGGCTCTGTCGAAGCCCTTTGATCTCGACGGCGTCAACGAGCATGTGACCTGCAGCATCGGTATTGCGATGGCGCCGGACCACGCCGCCGATGACGACGTGCTCATGCGGTATGCGGATCTGGCGCTCTATGCGGCCAAGGAGAGCGGGCGCTCCACCTACCGATTCTATGAGGTGGAGATGCGCCGCGAGGCGGAGCGTCGCCACATGCTCACCGTCGAGCTGCGCGAAGCGTTGCAAAGGAACCAGTTCGAGCTCTACTACCAGCCGATTGTCCAGCTCGACGACGACGGCCTCGGCGGGTTCGAAGCACTCATTCGCTGGCGTCATCCCGAGCGTGGGCTCATCCCGCCCATGGATTTCATTCCGGTGGCCGAGGAAACGGGGCTGATTGTTCCGATCGGCGACTGGGTGCTGCGCGAAGCCTGCCGAACGGCGGCCACATGGCCGCAACATCTCAAGATCGCGGTCAACCTTTCCGTCTGCCAGTTTAGACACAACAGCCTGCTTTCGACGGTTGTATCAGCGCTCGACGAAACGGGTCTGCGTCCCGAACGGCTGGAGATCGAGATCACGGAATCGGTCTTCCTTGCGGATGTCGAGCAGAGCCTGCCGCTGTTGCGGGCGCTGAAGGAGCTCGGGATCCGCATCGCCATCGACGATTTCGGCACGGGCTATTCCTCGTTCAGCTACCTGCGCGCCTTCGCCTTCGACAAGATCAAGCTCGATCGCAGCTTCGTGTCGGGTATCGAGAGCGATCCGGGTAATCTCGCCATCGTGCGCGCCGTGGTCGGGATCGGATCTGGCTTCAACGCGACGACGCTTGCCGAAGGGATCGAGACCGAAGAACAATTGCAGAAGCTGCGGGACGAAGGCTTCAGTGAAGTGCAGGGCTTTCTGCTCGGCAAGCCCATGCCGCGCGCGGAAGCCGAAGCCTTGATCGGCGTTGGCGCGTCAAGCCTTTTGGCTGCCGCTGGACGCTGAAACCATGTCGTCAAAGGCATCGGCTGCCTTGCTGCGATAGCGCTCCTCATGGCGCAGCAGGAAGAAGGGGCGGGGAAGCGCCGGCACGTTCGCCTCGACCAGCGCGCCGCTGCGCAGCAGCGGGGCCACGATGCTGCGGGACATCAATGTTGCTCCCGTGCCGGTTTCCACGACACCAATGACGGTTTCATTGCCCGGAAGCGACAGCGGGATGGCGAGAGAGCCGATGCTCATTGCCGCGCCTTCCAGCAGGCTCTCAAACGCGCGGCGTGTGCCTGAGCCGGTTTCGCGCAGGATCCAGGCCGTGTCGGCAAAATCTCGAACGCTTCTCGGCCTTCCATCCGCCCAGGCATGGCCCGGTGCAACGACGACGATCATCTCGTCGGTAGCAACCATGCGTGCGGATACGCTTCGCCGTTCATTCGGCCATTCGATCAGGCCGATTTCCGCCCGACCTTCGGCAACGGCGTCGGCGACCTCTGATGTATTCGCGATGCGAACGCCAAGGGCGATACCCGGATAGCGTCTCTGATACTCCGCCAGGCGCGGTGCCAGCCAATAGCCCGCCACGGTCTGGCTTGCCATGATCGACAGCTCGCCATGCATCAGCCCTGACAGGTCCATGAGTGCCGCTTCGGCCGCCTTTGCACTGGCCAACACCGCATGTGCCTCCTTCAGAAAGAGACGCCCTGTCTCATTCAGAACGATAGAACGTCCGACACGATCGAACAGCGTGACGCGATGGCGGCTTTCCAGGGCGGTGATGGCGGCGCTGACGGCCGATTGCGTCATGTTCAGATGTGCCGCCGCCTGGGTGATGTGCTGGCGAGCGGCGACCTCGGCAAAAATTCTGAGTTGTTCCAGCGTCATTTCGGCCTCGGTTGATACCATTTGATTTTACCGAACAAAATGACAATTACAATTCGTTGGAATCGATTGATTGGCGAGCGTATCGATTGGGCCAGATCAAGGATTGAAAGCAATGGCCACACTCACCGCATCCAACCGCAGCGCGACACGTCTCCTTAACAACGTACGTATCCGGCATTTCACCCCCAACTGGTTTGCGACCACAATGGGGACAGGCATACTTGCTATCTGCCTGGGGCAATTCCCTCACTCACCGCTGCTGGTGCAGATGGGCGGCTTTCTGTGGCTCGCCAACGGTGCGCTTTTCGTTGCTCTCGCAGCCCTCTATGTCGCCAAATGGCTTTTCCATTCGCGCGATGCCCTTCGCGCTGTGGAGCATCCCGTCGTGTCGATGTTCTTCGGCTGCATTCCCATGGGATTGGCGACCATTGTGAATGGTGCGTTGATCTTCGGTATTCCGATGTTCGGAGCGGTCGCCGCGCAGGTGGCTGTCTATCTCTGGTGGATCGATGCGTTTCTGGCAGTTCTGGCGGGGCTTGCCATTCCGTATGCCATGTTCACGCGGCAGGAGCACGCCTTCGAGCACATGAGCGCCATATGGCTGCTGCCGATCGTCGCCAGCGGCGTGACGGCCGCAAGTGGTGGTCTTCTGCTGCCGCATATCGACGGGGCGAGTGCGCAGCTCACGGTGCTGTTTGCAAGCTGTGTGCTTTGGGCCTGCTCCTTGCCGCTTGCCCTCAGCATCCTGACGATCCTCTTCCTGCGACTGGCACTGCACAAGCTGCCGCCGGCAAGCATGGCGGCCACCGCATTTCTGGCGCTCGGGCCGATCGGCACGGGAGCGCTCGGGCTGATGCTGTTTGCAGCAAACGGGCGCAGTGTGCTGGAGGCAAATGGTCTTGATGCCATCGCGGCGGCCATATCGGGAGCGGCACTCCTCGGCGCCATCCTGTTGTGGGCTTACGGTCTCTGGTGGCTCGGCGTGGCTGCGGCCGTCACCGTTCGCTATCTGAAGATCGGCCTGTCGTTCAATCTTGGCTGGTGGGCCTACACTTTCCCGATGGGGGTCTATGCGGTGGCAACGTTGCGTCTGTCGACCATGATTCCGGTTCCGGCACTTGGCGTATTCGGGGCGCTCCTAGTCGTCGTCCTTGCGGCGACATGGCTTCTGGTCGCCACCCGGACAGCCCTGGGGGCGCTTGATGGGGCGCTGTTTTCAGATCCTTGCCTAGAGCAATAGATCGGATCGTGTTTTCCGGGTCTTCCAGACCTCTCGCCCGGTTCGAAATTTCTGCGCGACGCACTGGTTTTGCCGTACCACCTTGTTGTTTCCGTTGCAGATCGCGCGAAGGTATCTATTCTGACGACGCTTCAGGCCGTTCGGAGGAATGAATGTCGGCACGGCCTTTCTTCAGGATATCTGCGGCGGTTAGCGCCTTGCTTGCCGTTACCGGGCTGTTCGCCGTTGCGGCCCTGACGACCCCTGATGTGACGGGGCGAACCAATATCGCTCTTGACGCTGTGCTCGTGGCCATATGGGCCGCCTACGTGTTGCAACTCATCGATACCGTGATCATCCAGCGGGCATCGCGCTCTCGCGACAGGACGCCCGCGATCGCGGTGGACGTGCTCGCTGTTGTGGTGCCCCTTGGTGCCTTCCTTTTTGCCGGCAGCCGCGATCAAAGCCTCTATTGCGCCATATGGCTGCTGAAACCGTTGCGCGATTCGACCTTCTTCCGGATGCTTGGGCGCGTTGTCGCGAATGAGGCCCGCAACCTGGTTGGCGTGACCTCGATCTTCGGCATCGTTCTCTTCGGTGCAGCACTCGCCGCCTATCTGATCGAGCGCGATGTTCAGCCTGACCGCTTTGGCAGCATTCCGCAGGCGATGTGGTGGGCCGTGGTGACGCTATCGACCACGGGCTATGGGGACGAAATTCCACAGAGCTTCGCCGGTCGTATTCTTGCCGGGCTGGTGATGATGAGCGGGATCGGCATCTTTGCGCTCTGGGCCGGTATCCTCGCGACCGGCTTTGCCGAGGAAGTGCGGCGCCGGGATTTCGTGCGCAACTGGCAGCTGGTGGCGGCGGTGCCGCTCTTCCAGAAGCTCAGCTCGGCGGCACTTGTCGAGATCGTGCGGGCATTGCGATCGCGGGTGGTGCCAGCCGGCACCGTGATCTGTCGCAAGGGCGACGTGGGCGACCAGATGTTCTTCATCGTCGAGGGGCATGTCAGCGTCGCGACGCCCAACCCGGTCGACCTGTCCGCCGGCAGCTTTTTTGGCGAGATGGCGCTGATCACGGGCGAACCGCGCTCGGCGACGGTGAGCGCGGCAACCGAGGTCTCGCTGCTCTCCCTTTACGCCGTGGATTTCCAGGTGCTCTCCAGCAGTAACCCCGATATCGCCGAGGTCATTCGCAAGACGGCGCTCGAGCGTCGTGGCATGGTGACAAAGGAATAGGGGGGATCGTCGTGGCAGTGTCGCCCCTTGCGCCGCAAGGCAATCCTTTCTATATCCTCGCCTACGAAAGTGCCCGCGGTCGATCCCGCCGGCAGAGACGGAGGTCTGCCGGATTTGCGCATTGCAGGGCGGATGAAGACACGCTTATAGAATTGGCCACTGCCCGTGAACACACTGGATTTTGACAAGAAGCCGGAAGATACCCGCGTTGTCGTCGCCATGTCAGGCGGCGTCGACAGTTCCGTCGTGGCGGGCATTCTCAAGCGGCAGGGCTACGACGTGCTCGGCATCACGCTGCAGCTCTACGATCACGGCGCGGCCGTTCATCGTGCCGGTTCGTGCTGTGCTGGCCAGGATATCGACGATGCGCGCCGCGTTTGCGAAACGCTCGGCATTCCGCATTACGTCCTGGATTACGAGAAGCGCTTCCGCGATACGGTGATCAATCCGTTCATGGAGAGCTACGTAGCCGGCGAGACGCCGATTCCTTGCGTCTCCTGCAATCAGACGGTCAAGTTCGCGGATCTGCTGGCGACCGCCAAGGAGCTTGGCGCCGATGCGCTGGCGACTGGCCACTATATCCGCTCGCGTGCGAACCCGGCGCCCGGCAATCCCGGCCGCCGTGCGCTTTATCGCCCGGCTGATGCCGACCGCGACCAGAGCTATTTCCTGTTTGCAACCACGCAGGAACAGATCGACTATCTGCGTTTCCCGCTGGGCGGCCTGCCGAAGGCCGAAACCCGCAAGCTTGCAGAAGAGATGGGTCTCGTCGTCGCCAAGAAGGCCGATAGCCAGGACATCTGCTTCGTGCCGCAGGGGAAATACACCGATATCATCAACAAGCTGAAGCCGAATGCGGCGCTCGCCGGCGAGATCGTCCATCTCGACGGGCGCGTGCTCGGCAATCACGAAGGCATCCTGCACTATACGATCGGCCAGCGTCGCGGCATCGGGGTTGCGACCGGCGAGCCACTCTATGTCGTCTATCTCGACGCGCGCTCGCGCCGCGTCATCGTCGGGCCAAAGGAAGCGCTGGAGACGCACCGCGTCTATCTCCGCGACGTCAACTGGCTGGGCGACGAAGAACTGCTGCAGGCAGCTTCGGGCGAAGGCTTTGCCTGCTTTGCCAAGGTGCGCTCGACCCGTGCGCCGACGCCAGCCGTTCTCCATGCCGACCAGAGCGGCATCTACGTCGATCTCGCCGTCGGCGAAGCAGGGGTAGCACCTGGGCAGGCCTGCGCCCTCTACTCGGCTCCAGGCGACAACGCCCGTGTCTACGGCGGCGGTTTCATCGAGCGCTCCGAGCGGGAACCCGCTGCCGAAGCCTCGCTGAAGGCGTTGCTGGCGAGTGCCGTCGCGGCCTGAAAAACTCTCGGGCATTTTCTCGATCATGCGCTTGACATGACCGCAAGGGTCGCCATATAAGCCGCTCATTCAACGAGCCGGGCGCTTCGCAAACGGCATTGTTGGCAGATGGCTGGGTAGCTCAGTTGGTGAGAGCGCAGGATTCATAACCCTGAGGTCGGCGGTTCAATTCCGCCCCCCGCTACCATTTTTATCCCTGACAAGTCTGAAATGCCTAGGATGGAGGATGCCCCATCGGTTCTCTGAGGTCGGAGCGTTCGGGCATTTGCGCCACCGCTGTTGCGACCAGCTGTGGCGGTAAGCTTCGGCGATGGTTGTCCGTTATTGCTCGCGATGATCTCAGTCGAGGCTTCGATGTTTTCCCAGAACCGCTTGGCTCCTGGATGGCGCCTTGAGGGAGGCGTCCAGCCGGCAGGTCGCTTGAATTTATGCAGACCGCTGCTCCAATTGGAGGGCCTTCTCAATTTGACATGGATAAAGTCGCGCTCAAGATCGTAGCGGGGGAAGCGATCAAGCTTGTCCGAGAAACGCTGAACAAAGGCTTCGTCGATCGGCGTTATTGAATATGACGTATGAAGCACGTCAAAGCCAACCATATTGAAATAGTTGAAATAGTCAGCAATCGACAACTGGTTGACCCAAGCCGAGGTTCTTTTTAGGTTCAGCGTCTGATAAAACTGTTCAACGATCTCATCGTCAAACAGCAGGTGTGGCCACGGGAAGAATATGTCTCGATAGCGGTGCGATGCCTTGGGTCCCCGATGTAGGTTCGCGCTGAGCAGAAGATGGCCGCCTGGCTTCAGAACGTCAAAGGCTCTCTTCAGCATTTTGAAAGGGTGGCGAACATGCTCCCAAACGGAGTTTGAGTATATAAGATCGAATTTCCCAATGTCTTGCGGGTCTTCTGCCGTTTGATCTGTCTGAAGCAGAGTGACGCCACGCGGCGCGTCCTCCCATTCTGGGTAGCTCCGGACATCCACGCCAACGACATCGCCGCCATAGGTCTTATTCAAGGCAAAACAGACTTCGCCTCTGCCGCACCCGATTTCAAGAACCCGCTTGCCAGCGACTGGAACTTTGCGATTGATGTTTTCAACGCGGCGGGCGGCGCGCTCCACGAGAGTCGCCGGATCATAGGTGGGCGGAGCCGGCACCAACGGCTTTGTCTTGTATTCCTCGTTCAGAGACAGAAACAGGTCAAGGTCGTATTTCACAGATTCCCCCCTGCGATGCCAAGCCGGCCACCCGTCGTTCTAATATCTGAAACTGTTGTCGTAAATAGCCATCCGCCCTCTCAGCGAGCTTTTTGTTCATCACTACAATCTGGAGTTATCAATACAGGCCATCGATCCCTATGACGCTATCTGTTGTATGAAAGCGTATCCTGTGGTCCAGAAAGCGCAAAGATAGGTTGGAATCGATTTGAGAAGGTCGCCGCGAAGGTGGAAGTGATATGGTGCTGGTCGCGGTAGGCTATCCGCCCGTTTTGGACCGGCGAGCAGATCGGACCAGCGCATATATCATTCGTGAAGTCCAGCAGGGTCACATCCGGATCGACGTCAGGTATCGACGCATACGATGATGCCATAGCCGTTTCGCGCGGTAGTGCGCATCCGTTGCCATAGCCCTTGGACAGGCAGTCGGATACACCGAGACTCATTCGCGGTGTATCTCGAATCAAATATACCGGGATGCCCATATCGCGAAAAATGCTCACGGTTTTCTTGAGGGCGGTTGGCAAGTCCTTCGAGCCTCCTGCCTCTATGCCATAGCGGTCCAACGCATAGGTCGACGAATTAGCAATAATTACGGCTTGGGGCGGCGTTTTCCTTAGGCTTTCGAGAACCGCATTTCTCCAGTGATCGCAATCGATGAACGGGGATTTGGTAGGCGCATACCACACTGTTCCGCTGATTGAGGGGCAACCTGATTTGGTCTCATTGGCGACGCGCCAACCGGAGCCATCAGCGGCTAAAATGATCGCTTCAAGCCATTGAGCAGCATGGCTATCGCCGAAAAGAAGAACAGTCTTCTCGCCATTCCCATATATGCAGTGTGTCGGCGTTTTATCCCAGATTTTATTGACGTGGCAGCCGTCGCGGTAACTTCTTGGTAGGTCCTGGCGCGCAGCAATGATCTCATTATCCAACGCGCTTGGGGGAAAGTGCCGGTTAATGGTTCTGTTGTAGCCGGCAGAGCCGAAGGCGACCGCCACTACACTTAGTCCGCACGCAGATGCAACGATGATCCTTCTAGTTTCGATGCGTGCCTGCTTTCGCAGCGGCTCCTCGACGAGATAGAAAACCGCGATCGCAATGGCACTTCCGATGGTAACGCCGACAGCTGGGGAGGCGACTTTTCCGTTGATTGACGACGCAGCAAATACCAGCGCGGGCCAATGCCACAGGTACAAACTGTAGGACCAGTCTCCCACTAGGCCGAGGCCACTCCTCTTTGGAAAGGTTTGAGCGAGGAGGCGCGAGTCCGGGGCAAAGGCGATGAAAAATGCGGCGCATAGTGTGGGCGCTAGGGTTATCCAGTTCGGATAGAGCTCATCTTCGGAGACCAGCACAATGCCAGCGAGCATGCCGGCAAAAGCTGCCCAAGCGATAATGCCACGGAGCTGGGGGTTTCCCAACATCGATATTGGCTTGATGTACAGCGCTAGAAGGCCGCCAATCGCAAACTCCCAAGCGCGTGTGTGCAGCAAGAAGAAAGCGAGATTCTGGTTGAAATGCACCGTCCAGACGGCGAGGGAAAACGAGACAGCCGCTGTAAGGGCAAGGCCATAACCAATCACGCGCTTGCGCCAAGTTCCCTTTACGAAGCTGACGACCAGTAGCGCTATGGGCAGCACGAGGTAGAATTGTTCTTCGACGTTCAATGACCAAAAATGCAAGACAGCACTCGGCAGATCGGTCGAACTGAAATAGTCGCTCGACTGCTTTGAAAAACGAATGTTTCCAAAAAACAGAGCGTTCGCCTGAACGTCTTTTGCCAAGCCGGCTGCTCTGTACCTAGCGAGAAAAATATAGCTCAGCAGAAGGGTTACCGAGAGCGTCAGCAGCGCATTCGGAAGAAGACGCGCAGCCCGCGCGCTCGCAAAGCTGAACCAACGAATTCTGCCAGTCTCGAAAAGTTCAGTTGAGAGCTTGCCCGTTATCAAAAAACCCGAGATGACAAAGAAGATATCAACGCCGGTGAAACCACCTCCCATGCCAGGAACGCTCGCGTGATAGCCGATCACAGCAAGAACAGCGACTGCTCGTAAAAGCTGTATATCTGCCCTTTTTTGCCCAGTCATTGAGGTCTCCAAATCTCTTGGGCAGTTCCGTACACGCGGTTCTAAGTAAACTCTAGGGACGCGATGTCACAGTGAGCAGCAAAGGTGATCGGGACGTTCCCATATGGCGTTGGTTGTAGTGACGTGTCATTTCCTCTTGGTTGCTCGTGTATTTCGATTGCAATCTATGGTATGTAATATTTGAATTGTTGGCCTTTATGTGGCGCCCTCCCGGATTGGTTAAACGCTTTATCTTTCTCGCCGTAACCGTTTGTGAACAGCCTGTAACACTTTGTAAACAACTTAGAGGGGTTGTATCGATCATCGGATATTGCTTACGGATGCAAGCTAATCTATTGCCCCTCATAGGGGGTACCTTATGAAGAAAGTTATGACGGTCTTTGGGACCCGACCCGAAGCGATTAAAATGGCTCCGATTGTTTCGGAACTGCAAACACGAGCCGATTTCACCTCCTGCGTGTGTGTAACCGCTCAGCATCGCGAAATGCTCGATCAGGTGCTCGATGTCTTTGCGATTAAGCCGCATCACGACCTGAATGTCATGCGGGCAGGCCAGACGTTGTTTCATGTGACGTCGGCTATCCTGCTTGGATTGCAGGCGATCCTGGAGGCGGAAAAGCCTGACGTGCTATTGGTGCACGGAGATACCGCAACTACCTTCGCGGCGTCCCTGGCTGGCTATTACAGCCGGATACCGGTTGGACACGTCGAGGCAGGTCTGAGGACAGGCAATCTTTATTCTCCGTGGCCTGAAGAGGGGAATCGAAAGCTCACGAGCGCGATCGCGACGCATCATTTTGCACCGACCGAGGCTGCGCGGCAAAATCTTCTTGCCGAGAATGTCGATCCCTCGTCAATCGTCGTCACCGGCAATACGGTTATCGATGCCCTTGTCAGCGTAAAGCAGCGACTGGATGCTGACCGCTTGCTCCAAGCAAGCATCAGGTCGCGTTTTCCGTTCCTATCGGACGGCAATCGGATCATCCTCGTGACGGGACACAGGCGCGAGAATTTCGGCGCCGGTTTTGAGCGCATATGTCAAGGCTTGCGCAATATCGCAGAACGGTTTCCGGACTGCACGATTGTCTATCCAGTTCACTTGAATCCGAATGTCCGTGAGCCGGTAAGCCGCATACTCGGGAATGTTCTGAACATTCTGCTTATCGAACCTCAAGATTACGTTCCCTTCGTTTATCTCATGAGCCAATCAGAGATAATCTTGACTGACTCTGGAGGGATCCAGGAGGAGGCGCCGTCTCTTGGGAAGCCGGTCCTTGTGTTTCGCGATACGACAGAAAGGCCGGAGGCGGTGGCTTCGGGCACCGTTCGGCTGGTCGGCACTGATGTCGACAAAATCACAAACGAGGTATCCCTACTGCTATCCAATTCGGACGCCTACCGAGCGATGAGCTCGGCTAACAACCCTTATGGCGACGGATACGCAAGCAAGCGGATTATAGATTGGTTGCATAAATAATGACTGCGAAGAACTTCACAAAAATCTCTGTCATAGGATTGGGCTACATTGGTCTTCCGACTGCAGCCCTATTTGCGTCGCGGAAAATCCAGGTTGTCGGAATTGACGTCAGCCAAAGCGTCGTGGACACCATAAACAAGGGCGAAATCCATATCGTAGAACCCGACCTCGATATCGTTGTTCACAGCGTTGTCCACGAGGGTTATTTGCGTGCATCAACTGTTCCAGAACCCGCAGAAGCCTTCCTGATCGCTGTTCCAACGCCCTTTACGGGTGAGAGCCATGATCCCGATCTCAGGTACATCGAAGCGGCGGCGAAATCGATCGCTCCTGTACTTCAGCCGGGAAATCTCGTGGTGTTGGAATCGACGTCTCCGGTTGGAGCAACTGAACAGATGTCCGCGTGGTTGGCCGAAGCACGACCAGATCTTTCTTTCCCGCAGCAAGCAGGCGAGGATTCGGACATCCGAATTGCGCACTGTCCCGAGCGGGTTTTGCCGGGGAAAGTTATTCAAGAACTGGTGTCCAATGATCGTATTATCGCCGGCATGACGCGCCGGTGCTCCGACTTGGCAGTGCAGCTATATCGCGCCTTCGTTGAGGGCGATTGCGTATTGACTAATCCTCGCACGGCGGAACTCGCAAAACTGACGGAAAACAGCTTTAGGGATGTGAATATTGCGTTTGCCAATGAACTCTCATTGGTATGCGAACGCTTGAAAGTTGATGTCTGGGAGTTGATTAGCCTAGCCAACCATCATCCTCGGGTAAATATCTTGCAGCCTGGCCCGGGGGTTGGGGGGCATTGTATCGCAGTTGATCCTTGGTTCATCGTTTCCAGTGCTCCGGAGGAATCGCGTCTGATAAGGACGGCTCGGGAGGTCAACGATAGTAAGCCGGGATGGGTGTTGGAAAAGATAAAGAAGGTCGTCGGCGAAACCCTGATGAGCTCACCCGAGCGCCGGGCGGTTGATCTGAAGGTTGCGTGCTACGGCATGGCATTCAAGCCGAATATTGATGACCTGAGAGAGAGCCCTGCTTTGGAAATCATCCAGAACCTAAGTAAGGAGCATCCGGGTGAAGTTGTTGTTGTAGAGCCGAACATAGACGACCTGCCAAAGGGATTTGGCCATCTTCGGCTGATGGATGTCGATGATGCATTAGGATATGCCGACGTTCACGTCGTATTGGTTGCGCATAAGGAATTCGCGGGAAAGTGCTTTCCGCCCACAACGGTGAAGGCTGTAGCAGTCTAATTTCAATTGGCGATCGGGGGATCCAATGGCTTTGATGCATGCGACGAGGCTCGACAACGTAGATGGACGAAACACGGCCTCTTTCGGATTCGAACTGAGAGATGAACTTGTCCAATACTCCGTCGATTTGGTGCGAGCACACAAGAAGCGGGCGGCGAGGCATCCCCTGAAGCATCTTTTGACGCCCCACAAGCTTATCATGGCGGGGAGGATAAAGAAGATCGCCCGGCAAATACAGCGCTTGGCGGATGAGAATAGCCACATCCCGGATAGCGTTGCCTCGTCAATATGGCAGCAGATATCGCGCGCACCACTCCCTGCGGCAGTCCGGGGAGAGGTCGCAGGCGCTTTGTTGGCAGCGCTTTCCAGATTGGACAAAAATGTTGCCAAGCAGTTTGTCGGCATAGCCCAGCGGAATAAAGGCGAATTCTTCGACAAGTTGGTCTACTTTTCGCTAATGCAGTCCGCGCTAGACTTGGAGAGTGCGCTCTCGACTGCGGAGGAGTTGTTAGCGAGCAACGACCTGACAACGGCGCAACGTTCATTTTTAACACGGCAGCCAGTAATGTTGCTTTCTGCTCGGAAATTGGTCGCCAAGACGACTGTTTCAGCAGGGCAGACAACAAAAAATAGGGTTGCCTATATTGCTGCCTCCAGTCTCCCATATAACGTCACCGGCTACACGACGCGTACCCATGGCGTAGCCAAGGGTTACCAAGGCATTGGGCTGGACGTGCAGGTGATTACGCGGCCGTCCTTCCCCTTGAATTTCCACAAGGACCTTCCGGTCGAAAGCATACCCGCCGTCGACGAGATCGATGGCGTACCTTACCATCGCATATTGAAGCCTACTGAATCGCGACACGATACGCTTGAGTGGGTCAAATCGGCTGCGGATGCTTTGGAGCAGAAAATACGTGCGCTACAGCCGGAAATCGTTGTCGCCGCTTCTAACTTCATGAATAGCCTGCCGGCGCTTATTGCTGCCAAGCGGCTTGGATTGCCGTTCGCTTATGAAGTTCGTGGAATGTGGGAACTCACGAGAGAGTCGAAGGACCCCGGCTACAACAAGACACCGGATTATGCTGTTACAGTCGCGCTTGAGAGTTTTGTGGCGCAGCAGGCGGATGTCGTACTAACGCTAACCGAGCCTATGAAGACGGACCTTATTTCGCGTGGCGTTGATCCGCGACGGATCCACTTGATGCCGAATGGGGTGGATGATGCATCGGTTTTCAGCCCTGAAGAAGATCGGACACTTGCTGAAAAGCTGAAGATACCGGCGGGCATTCCCGTTATTGGGTATGTCGGTTCGATCATCGAATATGAAGGCCTTCCTGATCTGGCGCGGGCGTCTGTTGCGCTGGCAAAAAAGGGATATGACTTCAGGCTTCTGATCGTTGGAAGTGAGAAGCGTCTCAAGGACGGCACGGCTCCCATAACTGACGAGATCCAAGAGTGCTTTCGCGCGGCGGGTCTAAGCGACAAGCTGATCATGCCGGGCCGCGTTCCTTTCGAGACTGTGAGTTCTTACTACTCACTGATCGAGATCGCTCCTATTCCGCGCCTGCCTTTCAAGGTGAGCGAGATGGTTTCTCCCATAAAGCCAATTGAGGCTTTGGCGATGGGCAAGGTGCTCATCGTATCTAACGTTGAGGCATTGAAGGATTTCGCCCAGGCAGGTGAAACCGGATTGCTGTTTGAGAAAGGCAATGTCGCCGATCTCGAAGCTAAAATTCGCCTGGCGCTGGATAAACCTGAGCTTCGCAGCACCCTGAAGGTCAATGCCCAACAGTTCGTGCGTGAAAATCGCACTTGGTCCGCGATCTGCGAGCGAGCGGCCGGCCATCTAGGTTTGGAAAGAGTGTAAAGCGGCGCTTGGGTTCCGGCTAAAAGGAAACTCTTTGTCGATTGCAGATGGGCAAATCGTGTGCGCTTAGCGATCGATGGTGAATGGCGATGCGGCTCAGCCCCAGCACACTGAAGTCACCCTCCTTTCAACCGGGCTGCGACGCGGCCCGGTTGAAATGTTTCTTGTACCGCACTAAGCGGAAAAACTGTGTAGTTCGTTGAGCCGAGAATAAATCCCACCGTCTTTCTGCGAAAGCGATTGGTGGGTGCCTTCCTCTACAGCCCTTCCGTTGTTCATCACAACGATCTTGTCAGCATTTCGGATTGTTGAAAAACGATGCGCGATAACAATAACTGTTCTGCCCGCCATGGCCGCTTCGAGGGCTTTCTGAACAATGCCTTCTGACTCTACGTCGAGGGATGAGGTCGCTTCATCGAGAAGCAAGATCGGAGCGTTCCGCAGGATTGCCCGTGCTATCGATAGCCGTTGACGTTGGCCGCCCGACAGAGTGATGCCATTTTCACCGAGCGGTGTATTATACCCTTGCGGTTGCTCCAAAATAAAATCATGCGCATAAGCGAGACGGGCGGCCTCCTCGATCTCACCGGTCGTCGCACCTGGACGGCCAAGTCTGATATTCTCGCCAATCGTGCCTTCGAACAGATATGGCTGCTGCGAAACGTAAGCGATCTTTTCTCGCAAGGATCGTTTGGTCACAGAAGCAATATTTTGGTCGTCAACGAAGATACCGCCTTCCGCCGTATCGAAAAAACGCAGCAGCAAAGTCGCCAACGTCGACTTGCCGGCGCCTGATGGTCCCACAAGCGCAGTGGTCTGGCCGCGTTCAGCTGTGAACGAGACCTTATTCAGAACGTGTTGTTCACCATAGCCAAAGGACACCTCCCGAAATTCAACCTTTCCCCCGGAAACTTCCAGTTTGGGTGCGGAAGGTGCATCTGGTTGGTTAGGTTCGGAATCCAAGAGCGCGTACAACATCTTGGCGTTGTTCGCTGCGCGCTGCATCTGAACCTGAATTTTGGTCAGTCGACGCGCGGGATCATAAGCCATCAACAACGCGGTAATGAATGAGAAGAACGCTCCCGGAGGCACATTGTGGTATATCGTTCGGTACGCCGCGTAACCGATCACGCTTGCTACCGCCGCACCGGCAAAAGTTTCGACCATGGGGCCGTTGCGCTCGGACAGCCGCACAATCTGGTTAGAGCGGTTTTCTGCTGCGCGAATTACCTCATCAAGGTTTTTTTCTAACTGGCGTTCCATCGTGAAGGCTTTCACGATGGAAATCCCCTGTATCGTTTCCTGGAACGCCCCAAAAACCCGACCGGTAATTTTGACGCCTTCCGAGTTGGCGTGTCTCAGTTCGCGTGCGAGGCGCTGCAATCCGAAGAGCATGGGTGGCGCAAAAACCAAGGCTATGAACGCCAAGACGAAATCTTGATAGAACATCACACCGACAAGCGATACCAGCGACAAGATATCGCGTGTTGTCGACGTGATCGTCAGATTGAGAACTTCGCGCACGCCAGTAATATTCTGGTTTATCTGAGCAACAACCTGTGCGGAACGTCGTGAATTGAAGAATTCGACTGAAAGTTTCATCAGGTGCGCCGCCACGCGACGCTGATAAGTCGCGATGATATTGTTGCTAACTCTGGAGAGCGCCACGGCTTGCCCATAGCTGGCAAAGCCTCTCAGCGAAAATGCAACAAAAATAGATAGGCAGATTAGCCAGACGTTTTCTGCGTTTCCTGCCGCAAAGGCCTGATCGATGAACGACTTCATTATGTATGCCACATAAGAAGTCGAAAGCGCTACGGTGACCAGACAGATCCCTGCAAAGATGTATCCGCGGATATGCGCGCGGCCATTCTCAGCAAAGACGCGCCGGAGCACTCTCAGTCCATCCTCTCGACTCAAGCTTTTGACTTTTGTCTGGCGCTTACCCAACGTTCAAACCTCTGACAATTCCGATTGCCACGCCATATAAAGGCTCTGTGACCATATGGCTAGCAGACTCGCCAACAGCGTTTAGTCTGGGGCATTCGTGTTGTTCTTTATCAACATCCCAGCTTGCCGCAGTCAGTAATGATACGTTAGTCGCTGCACTATTCGGCGCCCCGCAAAAGTTGCTGTTAGGCTACCCAGTCATTTCATGTCCTGATGTCAGCAATTGGCACGTGGCCAGGATATTGGCGGGAGCAAGAAGCGTGGTCGGAGTGCTCCAAAAAATAGCGTTTTATCAAGCGAGACAGTTTCTCCGCCAACATGGTCGTGTCCGGCGATTGGCGCGGAAGACTGATCGATGGGCTCCCCGCAACGTGTGGCGACCAGTCAACTAAAGCACGCAACACTCAGTGGACCACCGCGATGTAGCGGATTCCTGCTTCGTGCGCGGCGCGGATCAGCGCGTCGCGCGCCGCGGTTGGGGAGATGATGCCGTGGATGGCGTCGAGGCAGGCCTTGACGGCGACGACGTATTCCTCGCCGTCATCGCTTGGCCATCGCTTTATCAGGATCTCGGCGGCCTCTCCGAGGGTTCGGACGGGCCTGGATCGTTCCTGGCCACCCAGGACGAGGGTCAGAGCGGGAAATTCCATATATGTGTGCCGAAACATTACAACTGGCCTCTACACAATGAAGATATTGATAACTGTGCAAGGAGCATTCCAATTGAGTGGGGGAAAAGCCTTGCCGATGGGCTTGACGCTTCCAGGCGGCGGTAAAGCGGGACCCGTCGCGCTGACCCGGCTAGAGGGGCTGCGTCTTGAAGACGAGGCAGGTTCCGCCGTTCTTCTTGATTTCATCGCAGGTGTCGTTCGCTTCCGCGCGTGTCTGTCGTCCGATGCGGGCGCTGTAGCGGGGGCGGAAGCCGAAGCTTCTGTCTCTATGGGGAATGATAAGCGGCAGCTCGTCCTTGAGCGGCGATGGAAGCCTGACGATGGCACTGGCAAATAGGGCGCGTGCCGTGTCCGGCGTCGTGCTTGCCGCGAGCTGTACGCCCCAGGGCGCCCAGACGCCTTCGGGCTTATAGGTCGGCGCGGCCAGCCGGCGGCTTTCGGCGAGTGTCACGCAGGCGTCAAGAAAAGGGGCTTTCTGGTCGAGGAGGGGTTGAGCGAAATCGCTCGTGGAGGTCTTCCATTCCTCGACGGTGTGTCCGGTGATATTGAGGACGTAGCTTCGCGTCTCGAACGGCAATGTGCCTGCGTTCAGGAAATTCGCGAGGCGTTGTTCGCCGGCGTTATAGGCCGCTGCGGCGAGGCCCAGGTTGCCGAAGCGGGCTTTTAGTTCGCCCAGATATTCCGCCGACGCGCGCAGGGCCTGAACGACGTCGAAACTGTCGTTCAATCCGCGCAATTCGGCAGTGCCCGGCATGAATTGGGCAATGCCGCGCGCTCCCTTGGGGCTGACTGCATCGGCGCGAAATCGGCTCTCCCGCCATATGAGCCTGGCGAGATAGTCAGGCGGCAGGGCGTTGGCGTTTGCGACATGGGCGATCGCGGTGCAGAGGTCGCGATTGAAGCTCGCGGCCTTGATGCACAGGTGATCGTCGCTGGTGAGGTCGGTTGCGCTTGAATAGAGGCAGGTGGCCTCGCTCGCGATTTCCTGCGACGCCGCGGGGCGGGAAACAGGCGTGATAAGCACCAGCGCGGCCGCCAAGCGTGCCGCTGTCGAAATGCACCAGTTCCGCCGAAGTGCCGCCATCTGAGTGTCGTCCCGCGTGCCTCTTGATTAGCATCGGCGGGCGAGGGAAGGCAACCGGATGGTTCCCCATGCCTTCCCCTGGACGGGCGGACGACCGCTAGGCGCGATCGTCCCTGGCTGCCGCCTTGGTGGCGGATATTGCACTCAGCCCTTGTAGAATTGGCCTGCGCGCGGGCCTGCAAGGGTAACCTGCCAGCTGCCCTTCCTCTTGAAATTCTGGCTGGCGAGGAAGGTATAGCCTGTCCGATGCCATGGTTTGACGCTGCCGCTGAGATTGTCGAGAACATAGTCGCCAGAGTTCAAGCGGGCGAGCAAGACGATGTGGTTGTTGCCGCTATGATCGAGGACGACCGATAGTGCCAGCTTATTGGAGGGGAACCCTACGTTGAGCAAGGTCTTCATTTTCAGAAGCGCATAGTCTTCACAGTCACCCCGGTTGTTGATCGGCAGCGACCAGTACTCGGACTTCCCCGTCGTGGTTCGGTCTTCGGCCGGTATCACGCTGGCGTTTACGTAACGGTTGACCTGCTGCAACACGCGCAAAGCCTGCCCGTCGTCGATGTTGCCGCCACCCTTGCCGTGGCACACCCAACCATATCTGGCGCAAGCAGAACTGAAGCCAATCGGCGCTGCGATAGATCTACTTGCTGGAACCTCAGATCCAGCAAAACCTTGACTGGTCCATAAAGGAACCGAAACAACAACACCGAGAATGGCCAAAATCTTCCGCATGCAAAGCTCCTATGTTCGCCCGTGATTTGCTCTAGCGCTACTATTGGATGACGTATTAGCTCTTAATAATGTAATTGTAGCCAAATTGAGTACACGCTCATATTTTGTTTCTTCTTTCAAAATTAGGTTGCCCTAATAAACTCTCCCCCTGTTAACGTCACGTTAACCATGGGAGTGAGCGATATGAACAGAACAGTAATCAAGCTCTCTGTCGGCAGGCGGCGGCGGCAACGGCGGCGGCGGCGGTAACGGCGGCGGCGGCGGCAATGGCGGCGGCGGCGGTAACGGCGGCGGCGGCGGCAATGGCGGCGGCGGCGGCAACGGCGGCGGCGGCGGCAATGGCGGCGGCGGCGGTAACGGCGGCGGCGGCGGCAATGGCGGCGGCGGCGGTAACGGCGGCGGCGGCGGCAAT